>NZ_JAENKO010000018.1 GCF_016599145.1 Tomitella cavernea | reverse complement strand
GCCGCCGCTGCGCGCCACGAGCAGCACCGCGCGCGGGCGCAGCCCCGCCACCGGGGCGAGCACGTCTTCCGCCACCGCCGTCGCGACCGCACGGAACTGCGCGCCCCCGGACGCCGCCGACCGCAGGATCCCCCGGTGGTCGCCGCGGATCAACTGCTCGGCGTCGTCAAGGTCGATCCCGGACGCCGGAGCGATCACGTCGGCAGTTCTCCGTCCTCCGCCGCCCGTCCCGCCGCGCCTGCGTCCGGGAACACGGCCTCGTCCAGCAGCATCACCGGGATGCCGTCGACCACCGGATACATCCGGCCGCACACGGTGCAGGTGAGCACGTCCGCGTCGGGGTCCTGCGGCGTCCCCGCGCGCAACGCTCCGTGGTCGGGCGCCGGGCAGGCCAGCACCTCTGCGAGCACGGGATCGAGCTCCACCGCCATCTTGAGAGTTCCTTCCGCATTCCGTTCCGGGCATCGGGGACCGCCGGACGCATCCCCGGCCGACCACCATCGCACACTTGTCAGTCTTGCCGTTCCACCGCGCGCGCGGCAGTCTCAGGCGCCCCGCACCACGGCGAGCACCTCCGCGGCGAGCGCGTCCACCTCGTCCTGAGTGGCCGCCTCGGCGTTGAGCCGCAGCAGCGGCTCGGTGTTGGAGGCCCGCAGGTTGAACCACGCGCCGCCCTCCAGGTCCACGGTGACCCCGTCCAGGTCGTCCACGGACACAGTCCGGTCTGCGAACGCCGCCACCGCCGCATCGGTGCGTCCCGCCGCATCGTCGACCGCCGAGTTGATCTCGCCGGAGGCCGCGTACCGGGTGTAGGAGGCCATCAGCTCCGAGAGCGGGCGATCCTGCTCGCCCAGGGCGGCGAGCACGTGCATCGCGGCGAGCATGCCGGAATCGGCGTTCCAGAAGTCGCGGAAGTAGTAGTGGGCCGAGTGCTCCCCGCCGAACACGGCGCCGGTCTCGGCCATCGTCGATTTGATGAACGAGTGGCCGACGCGCGTGCGCACCGGGGTGCCGCCCAGCTCTCGGACCAGCTCCGGCACCGCTCGCGAGGTGATGAGGTTGTGGATGATGGTGGCCCCCGGCACTTTCGCCAGCTCGCGTTCGGCCACCAGGGCGGTCACCGCCGACGGCGCCACCGGCCGGCCCAGCTCGTCGACGACGAAGCAGCGGTCCGCGTCCCCGTCGAACGCCAGGCCCACGTCCGCCCCCGCTTCGACGACACGCGCCTGCAGGTCGACGATGTTCTTCGGGTCGAGCGGGTTCGCCTCGTGATACGGGAAATCGCCGTCGAGCTCGAAGTAGAGCGGGTCGATCGTGAGTGGCAGCCCCCCGCCGCCGAGCACCGCCGGCACCGTGTGCCCGCCCATTCCGCTGCCCGCGTCCACCGAAACGGTGAGCGGGCGGACGGCGCTGAGGTCCACGAGACCTCGCAGGAACTCCGCGTAGTCGCCGAGCACATCCCGCCGCGACGACCCGCCGGGCCGTCCGTCCCAGGGCGGGACGCCGGCGATCACCGCGTCGGCGATCTCGGTCAATCCCGAGTCCTGCCCCACCGGACGCGCACCCGCGCGGCACATCTTGATCCCGTTGTAGCGGGCCGGGTTGTGGCTTGCGGTGAACATGGCACCCGGACACGACGCCGCGCCGGACGCGTAGTACAGCTCGTCGGTGGAGGTCAGTCCCAGCGCGACGACGTCGAGGCCCTGCGCCCGGACGCCCTCGCCGAAGGCGGCGGCGAGCGCCGGCGAAGACTCGCGCATGTCGTGGCCGATGACGACGGCGGCGGCACCCTCCGCGCGCATCAGCGCCGCGAACGCGGCGCCGACCTCGCGGACGAAGTCCTCGTCGAGCTGCTCGCCCACGAGCCCCCGCACGTCGTACGCCTTGATCACGGCGTGCACTGACGTAGCCGATCGCACCACTGACCCAAGCCTCTCGAAACTCGTCTTTGATAGCGCTGCACTCACCTGTGAATGCGCTGTGGACCCTGCCCCACAGCGCGGCCGTGCCGTACGGCCGCCGTCCCCGTGGCCCGGGCGCGCCGCAGGACCTCCCGTCAGGGCTCCGGGTCCGGCAGAACGCGCAGATGCCCCCGGCGCCCCGTCCTTGTGACGGGCGACGGCGCGGACGGCGACGCGTCCGACCCGCGTGCCGGGCCGTCGACCGCGGAACGCCTGCGCTCCCCCCTGGCCGCCTCGCGGACGGCCTCGGCGAGGGCGGTCAGGTCGTCCTCGTCCGGCTCGCCGGGCGCGAACCGTCCCTCGTGCCGGACCAGCTCCCAGTTACGCGGCGCGGTGATACGGACCGCATGCGCCTCGCACAGGTCCCAGGAGTGCGGCTCTTCGCTCGTCGCCAGCGGCCCCACCACTGCCGTCGAGTCCGAATACACGAACGTCAACGTGGCGGCTGCCGGGTTGTTGCACCCCGGCCGACAGCATTTCCGCAGCATCCTCACAATCGTCGACCCTATCGCACTCCCGGCGCCGCCCTGTCGCACTCACCGCATGTCGCACGGTCCCGGACGTTCCGCCCGCGCCTGTGCACCCCGGAAGGGCCCCGCGGGTAGCCTCGTCGACATGATGAGAGGGCCTTTCGGCGACCGTACGGCCGCCGGCCGCGGCCTGGGGCGGCACAGGCGCACGGGCGCAGCCGGCCTGTCCCGCGCGTCCGCACCCGGTCGGGGCGGACGCGGCCGCGTACCCAGTTCCCGCAGCGTGGAACGGCGCGGGCGTGGACCCCGTGGCAGCATCCTTCCGGCGGGCGTCCCTGCCAGGCTGAGCCGTTCTGCGGCTTTCGACCAGCTCGCACTCAGCGCTTTCAGCGCGATCGACGCGGATTGGCACGACAGGATCACCAAGCTGGACCTCGCCGTGGACGACGTTCCGCGGATCAGCGCGCGCAACCCGCGGTCGGTGGTCTGGCCCCCCGAGGTGGTCGCCGACGGGGCCGTGCCGCTCGCCCGCCTCATCCCGGCAGGGTTGACCCGCGACGGGCGCCCCACGCGGGCGCGACTGGTGCTGTTCCGGCGGCCGCTCGAACTTCGGGCCGGTAGACCCGAGGAGTTGATGCTGCTCATCCACGACGTACTGGTGGAACAGGTCGCGAACTACCTGGGCGTGACACCCGAGGTCATCGACCCGACGCTCCGGGAGGACTGAGCGCACCGGGAGGACTGAGCGGCAGGGCCCCGGAGCCCGGGCCGCCCGTCACGCTCGGGTGACCGCCGGGCTCGAGCGTCCGTCAGACGATGCCCTTCTTCAAGCGACGGCGCTCACGCTCCGAGAGGCCGCCCCAGATGCCGAACCGCTCATCATGCTCCAGCGCGTACTCGAGGCACTCGGAGCGCACCTCGCAGCTCTGGCAGATGCGCTTGGCCTCGCGGGTGGAGCCGCCCTTCTCCGGGAAGAAGGCCTCCGGGTCCGTCTGCGCGCACAGCGCCTGGTCCTGCCACTGCTCTTCGGCCGGGCCGAGGTCCGAGCCCTCGAACCCGCCCACCAGGTCGAGTTCCGGGCGGCCGGCGGCGACCGGCTCCTCGCCGAAGCCGTGGCCGAACTCCTCGCACTCCCCCGACTGCGATTCCGGTGCGGCCCCGGGCGCGGCGCCATCGGCCGCGTGAAGCTCCGTCATGTGAAACAGTCTGCGGCCAGATTCGTGACCACCGGGCTCATTCAGCATCGTGAAGGGTCCTCATCTGTCGTGGTGCCGTATTCCTGAGTTGGGTTGCCCGATCAGGCATCCCCTGCAGCTGCACCGTCCGCAAGCGACGCCCGTCGGCGTGCGCGCCGGGTGAACCGCCGGCCTGCGGCCGCCGCCGCCGAACGATCCAATGGTGAACATCCATGTTTACCATAGCGATCGATCGACACGCCTTGCGGCTTGAGCATCCAGGAGCCTGCACTCCCACCATGATGCCGACCGCCCGGAGACCGCGCATCCACCCGAATCACATGCCTGTGATTAAACACCCCCCGGACGCACCCTTCAACCCGAACGGCGAAATCGCTATATCATCCGCATCCGTCATTTTTGAAGGGCGACACGGAGGACTCACACAGTCATTACACGGCGACCTCCCCTTATGCCGTGTGTTTTCCCTCACAGCGTAGCTCTTCACGTGGTCACAGGAGAAGACGACGGCCCCTGCCCCCCACCGACCTCGACGGGGTGCGCGCAGCCGTACGCATTAGGCTCCTGCCTGTGAAGGTGACGGTCTTGGCTGGCGGAGTAGGCGGCGCGAAGTTCCTCCGGGGGCTGCGGGCTCATCTGGGCATCACCGGCGGCGAGAGCGCCGACGGCGCGGGTGCGTCCGCCGCCGGTGACGGGACGGACGACCCGGGCGCCGGCGGCCACTCGATCACCGCAGTGGTCAACGTCGGCGACGACGTGTGGCTGCACGGCCTGCGCATCACACCGGACCTCGACAGCTGCATGTACACGCTCGGCGACGGCATCGACCGCGAGCGCGGGTGGGGCCGTGCCGACGAGGGCTGGCGTGTCAAGGAGGAGCTCGCGGCATACGGCGCCGACCCCACCTGGTTCGGCCTGGGCGATCGGGACACGGCCACCCACCTGATCCGGTCCCGGATGCTGCGGGCCGGATACCCGCTCTCCGACGTGGTGGCGGCGCTGTGCAACCGATGGCGGCCCGGAGTCCGGCTGCTGCCGGTGACCGACGACCGCTGCGAGACGCACGTCGTCGTCACCGACGAGGGCTCCGGCGAGCAGCGCGCGATCCATTTCCAGGAATGGTGGGTACGGCACCGCGCGCAGGTTCCGACGCACAGCTTCGTCCAAGTGGGCGCAGAACAGGCTGTACCCGCGCCCGGCGTCGTCGAGGCCATCGAGGAGGCCGACGTCGTCCTCATCGCACCGTCCAACCCGGTGGTGAGCATCGGCCCGGTGCTTTCGGTTCCCGGAATCCGCGGCGCGCTGCGGACCACCGACGCGAAGATCGTCGGCGTCTCCCCCATCATCGCCGGGGCCCCGGTGCGCGGCATGGCGGACACCTGCCTGTCCGTCATCGACGTCGAGACGTCGGCGCAGGCCGTCGGCCGCATGTACGGTGCACGCGCGGAGTCCGGGCTGCTGGACGGCTGGCTGGTGCACACCGGCGACCATGCCGACGTGCCCGGCGTGGACGTGCGGGCGGTGCCGCTGCTCATGACCGACGACGACGCCACCGCGGAGATGGCGCGTCAGGCGCTGGATCTCGCCGCCGCCGGGCCGGCGGAAGAGTCCGCACGGTGACCGCCGGCGGGCCGGTTCGCGGCGACCACGCGGCACCGCACCTGACGGTCCTGCCGATCGAGGGGCTTCCCGAGTTCCGCCCGGGCGACGATCTCGCAGCGGCGATCGTCGCGTGCGCCTCGTGGCTCGAGGACGACGACATCCTCGTCGTCACCTCCAAGATCGTCTCCAAGGTCGAAGGCCGCATCGTGGCGGCGCCGAGCGACCCCGACGAGCGCGACACGACGCGCCGGCGGCTGGTCGACCAGGAGTCGGTTCGCGTGGTGGCACGCAAGAACCGCACCCTCATCACCGAGAACCGCCTGGGCATCGTGCAGGCCGCCTCCGGGATCGACGGCTCCAACGTGCGCGGCGACGAGCTGGCGCTGCTGCCGGAGGACCCGGACGCGAGCGCACGGGGCCTACGCGACGCCGTTCACCGGCTGACCGGTGCCACGGTCGCGGTGGTGGTGACCGACACGATGGGCCGGGCCTGGCGGATCGGGCAGACCGACGCGGCGATCGGCGCCGCGGGCCTGGCGGTGAGCCACCCCTTCGACGGCAGCGTCGACGGACAGGGCAACGAGTTGGTCGTCACGGAGATCGCGGTGGCGGACGAGATCGCCGCCGCGGGAGACCTCGTCAAGGGCAAGCTGGGCTCGACGCCGGTGGCCGTGGTGCGCGGGCTGACCCCGCGCGACGACGGGTCCCGCGCCCGCGACCTGGTCCGCGAGGGCACCGAAGACCTGTTCTGGCTGGGCACGGCCGAGTCGATCGAGCGCGGACGCCGCGAGGCGCTGCTCCTGCGGCGCTCGGTGCGCGCGTTCACCCCGGACCCCGTCGACCCGGAGCTCATCGAGGCGGCCGTCGCGGAGGCGTTGACCGCCCCGGCACCGCACCACACGGCGCCCGTCCGCTTCGTCTGGCTCCGCGACCTCGCCCGCCGGCGTGCGCTGCTGGAGGCGATGCGCGACGACTGGCGTGCCGACCTGGCCGCCGACGGCTGGAGCGCCGAGCGTATCGAGCGGCGGGTGCGCCGCGGCGACATCCTCTACGACGCCCCCGAGGTGCTCATCCCGTTCTGCGTGCCGGACGGCGCGCACGACTATCCCGACCCCCGCCGCACCCGCGCGGAGGAGACCATGTTCACGGTCGCGGTCGGGGCCGCGGTGCAGGGATTGCTCGTCGCGCTCGCCGTCCGCAGCGTGGGCAGCTGCTGGATCGGTTCGACGATCTTCGCCCCGGACACCGTGCGCCGCGTGCTGGAGCTGCCCGCGGAGTGGCGTCCACTCGGCGCGATCGCGGTGGGCCACCCCGCCGGCGACCAGGCGCCACGACCGCCCGCCGACACCGGAACACGGCTGGTCACCCGATGACGGGGATGGACTCGGCAGCCGGACCGCACTCCTGCGGTCAGGATCATTCCGGACCGCACCCCACCCCTCTGCACGCCTCCGCGACGTCGACCCTGCGCGCGTGGCCCGCCCCCGACTCCGCGCAGGATTCGATGCGGCACACCTATCTCGCGTTCCTCGACGCCGTGCCCGACGCCTGCCTTCGCCGCAGCGTGCCCGGTCACCTCACCGCGTCGACGCTGCTGGTCGACGCGGGACTGGAAAGGGTGCTACTGACACTGCACCCGCGCGTGGGGCGGTGGATCCAGCTCGGCGGGCACTGCGAACCAGGCGACGCGAGCGTCCAGGCCGCCGCACTGCGCGAGGCCACCGAGGAGTCCGGGATGACCGGACTGACGCTGGACCCGGTGCCCCTGGAGCTGCACACGCACCCGATCACCTGCTCGCTCGGCGTGCCCACCCGCCACCTGGACGTGCGTTTCCTCGCCCTCGCACCGGCGGACGCGCAACCGGTGCGGTCCGCGGAGTCCGACGACCTGCGCTGGTGGCCCGCCGACGCACTGCCGGACACGGCCGAGCACGAGACGATCGCCAGGATGCTCGCGCTTGCGCGCCGCCGCTGAACCGGCACGACAACACCTCGACAGGTCGTTCAGCCGGCGTTCTGCACCGGATCGGCGATCGGCGTCAGCACCGGGTACTTCGGCGTGATGCCGTCGCCCGACGACGCGCCGCGCAGCCTGCGCCCGACCCAGGGCACGAGGAAGGTGCGCAGCCATTCGCGGTCCACGTCGCGCTGCTCGGAGCGCGTCAACGCGGGGGCCGCGGGCAGCTGCGGGCGCTCGACGGCGTGCGGCACGCCCAGCACGTCGAGCACCTCGGCGGCCATCAGCGTGTGGCCCAGCGGCGACATGTGCAGCCGGTCGGTGCCCCACATCCGCGTGTCGTCGAACCTGCGCATGTTCCAGTAGTCCACCAGGTCGGCACCCGCCCGCGCCGCCGCGGGCCGCAGCAGTTCGTTGTAGATGGCGGTGCGGCCGCGCAGCCGCCGGAACACCGGCGCCCAGCCCGCGTCGTAGGCGGTGAACACCAGCACCCGCGCGCCCGATCCGGCGAGCCGGCCCAATGCTTCCTCGTAGCGCGCCACAAGGGCGTCGAGGTCGAGCGAGGGCCGCATCATGTCGTTGCCCCCGGCGTAGACGGTCACCAGGTCCGGCTGCAGGGCGAGGGCCGGTTCGATCTGCTCGTCGAGGATCTGCGGCAGGAGCCGGCCGCGCACGGCCAGGTTGGCATAGCCGGGCACCGGGCCGCCCGCGCGGACCACGTGCGCCGCGAGCTGCTCGGCGACCCGGTCCGCCCAGCCGCGCAGCCCGTTGGGACGCGCGGCGTCGTCGTCGCCGACGCCCTCGGTGAACGAATCGCCCAGCGCCACGTAGCGCCGGTACACCGGCCCCGCGGCCGCGTCCTGCGTGTGCCGGTCCACGACGTTCCCCTTGCTGTCAGACATCGGTGGAGAACCGGACGCCGCCGTCGGGCAGGTTGACCCCGGGCCACACGCGCGCGCCGCCGACGAGCTCGCATCGCGCCCCCACGTCGGCGCCGTCGCCGATCACCGCGTCGCGGATCAATGCGCGCGGGCCGATGCGGGCGCCGAAACCGATGATCGAACGCTCCACGACCGCGCCCGCCTCCACCTTGGCCCCATCGAAGAGCACCGCTCCGTCGAGCCGCGCCCCGGCTCCCACCTCGACGCCGCGCCCGACGACGGTGCCGCCGATGAGCAGCGCGCCCGGCGCCACGCCCGCGCTCGCGTGCACGAGCGACTCGCCGCGCGTCCCGTCGAGCGCGGGCGACGGCGCGATGCCGCGGACCAAGTCGGCGGACCCGCGGACGAAGTCCTCAGGCGTGCCCATGTCGCGCCAGTACGACGCGTCGACGTGCCCGAACACACGCGCCCCCGCGGCGAGCAGCGCCGGGAAGATCTCGCGTTCCACCGATACCGGGCGCCCCGCGGGGATACGCTCGATCACCTTGCGCCGGAACACGTAGCAGCCGGCATTGATCTGATCCGTCGGCGGATCCTCGGTCTTCTCCAGGAATGCCGTGACCCGCCCCGCATCGTCGGTGGGCACGCAGCCGAACGAGCGCGGGTCCCCCACGCGCACCAGGTGCATCGTGACGTCCGCCTCCTGCCTGGCGTGCGTCTCGAGCAGCGCGTTCAGGTCCGTGCCGCCGAGCACGTCGCCGTTGAACACGAGGACGTTCTCGGAGGCGATCCTGGGCAGCACGTTGCGGATGCCGCCTCCGGTGCCGAGCGGGTCGGTCTCGGTGAGGTACTCGATGGACAGGCCGAGGTCGGCCCCGGTGCCGAAGTGCTCCTCGAAAACCTCCGCCTTGAATGACGTGCTGAGGATCACCCGCCGGGTGCCGGCCTGGCGGATGCGCGTGAGCAGGTGCGTGAGGAACGGCACGCCCGCCGTCGGCAGCATCGGCTTCGGCGCCGAGAGGGTCAACGGCCGCAGCCGGGTGCCCTTGCCGCCCACCAGGATCACCGCGTCGGTCTCCTCCGCGCGATGCTGCCCCAGCGGCGTCGCCTCACCTGCCGCGGATTGCCGGGTCTGGCCGGTTCCCCACTGTCCGGACTGTACGGTCATCGCTTCGTCTCCGCTCTCACGCGTTCCTCCCCGCCTGGCGCCGCTCGCGGACGGCGGCCGCCACCGCCACCTGCGACCGGACCCGCAGCCCCGCCCACAGCGCCCCGCGCAGCGGCGCCTGCCACCAATGCGGGTGGCGGTCCGCCTGAAACCGGTAGGCGCTGCGATGGTGCGCGGGCAGCATCAGCTCCGGGGCCTTGCCCGCCGCATGCCCCTTGGCGTGCACCACGGTGGCGTCCGGAACGTACAGGTTCTGCCAGCCGGCCCGGCCGAGCCTGTCGCCCAGGTCGACGTCCTCCATGTACATGAAGTAGCGGGAGTCGAACCCGCCGACCGAGTCGAAGGCCTTCCTGCGCAGCAGGAGGCACGAGCCGGAGAGCCATCCCACCGGCCGCTCGCCGACCGCCTGCGACTCCTGCAAGTAGGCGCGCGTCCACCGGTTGGACGGCCACAGCGTGCCCAGCACCGCGTGTCCTGCGCCGTCCAACAGGCCCGGCACGGCCCGCGCGGACGGGTACCGTGACCCGTCCGGCTCGAGCACCGTGGGGCCCAGAGACCCCGCCCGCGGCCAGCGGCGCGCCGCGGCGATCAGCGCGTCGATGGCGCCGCCATCCCAGCGCACGTCCGGGTTGGCCACCACGACGAACTCGGCCGCCGGGTCGATTTCCGCGACCGCGCGGTTGATGGCACCGCCGTATCCGATGTTGCCGCCGGTGCGCAGCAGGCGCGCGTGGGGGAACTGCTCCGCCGCGGCCTCCGGGGCACCGTCCGTGGAGCCATTGTCCGCCATGATGACCTCGGTGGGCAGCACGGTGGCCGCCGCGAGCGACTCGAGGAATCCGCCCAGGTGCTCGCCGGGAGAATAGGTCACCGTGACCACGCTGAGCGTCGGCATGGGGCCCGATGCCGGTACGCCGGCGGGAGTCGCCGATTCGTCAGGAGGGGTCGGAGTCACGCCGGTCAGAGTATCCACCGCCGCACGCCGCAGGCCAACGAGGTGCCGGGCGTGCGCGGCGCGTCACTTCCGTGCGGTGCACCCGGCCGGCCGCGGGTCACGGTTCCGCCAGCGCCGCAGCCAGGGCCGGCCGCCAATGCCGCAACGGGGTGAGCCCGGCATCCGCCCAGGATCCTCCCGACAGCACCGAGTAGCGGGGCCGCGGCGCGGGCCGGGGCATGTCCTCGGTCCTGCACGCGCGCACCCGGTCCGGGTCCGCGCCGAGCTCCTCGAACACCGCGCGCGCCACCTCGTACCAGGTGGCGGCCCCGCCGCCCGTCGCGTGCAGCGTGCGCCCCGCCGGCCGCGGCCACGCGTCGGGCGCCGTCTGCCTCACGGCCAGCACCGCCACGAGCTCCGCGATCCCGCGGGCCAGGTCCCGGGCGTAGGTCGGCGACCCGCATTGGTCGTCGACGACGTCCACGCTCTCGCGCTCGGCCTCCAACCGCCGCATCGTCGCGACGAAATCGCCGCCGCCCTGCCGCGCCGCGCCGGTGTACACCCAGGCGGTCCGGACGACCACCGCCGCCGGGTGCGCCGATCGGACCGCCAGCTCCCCCGCGGCCTTCGACCGCCCGTAGGCGGTGCGCGGGCCCACAGGGTCGTCCGGTTCGTAACCGCCCGCGCCCGCGCAGCCCTCGCCCGAGAACACGTAGTCGGTGGACAAGTGCACCAGGCCGCAGCCGGCATCGGCGCACGCGCGCGCGAGGTTCCCCGCCCCCGCGGCGTTGACGGCATGCGCGGCCGGCTCGTCGGCCTCCGCCGCGTCGACCGCCGTGTAGGCGGCGCAGTTCACGACCACGCGCGGCCGAAACCGCATGACCGCCGCCCGTACCGCCGCCGGGTCGGTGATGTCCATCTCAGACGAGCCGACCCCCACCGCGTCGAACCGACCCGCGTGCGGACCCGTCCGGCCACGCCATTCGGACAGCAACGCGGACCCCAGTTGACCTGCCGCTCCCGCGATCAGTATCCGCGTCGCCATGCCCCGTCCTTCCGTCTTCGGTCGGCCTCGGGGCCGACCGCGGCCACCGTTCGCCTGCGGCCGAGTCTGGCACGATCACGGTCCGTCCTCCCGGACCGCGGCCCGCCGGACCGCTATTCTGGAACACCGACGGCGAGGAATCCGCGGGGCGGCAGGCGCGCCGGCATCGCAGCCCGTCGTGCGGGTTGCGCAAAGCGACAGTACCCAGGCGAGATTGCAGTGCAGGCGACCGACAGGAGGGCTGCCCGTGCCGTCCGACCCCGACGGACGTGACCGGCGCCGCGAACGCGACGCGGCTCGAGCGCGGCGCCGCGGAGACAGCGCCCGGCGTTCCGCGGGATCATCCGCCCGGGGAGGTCGCCGGCCCGGCCGGGACGGGCGCGACCGCCCCGGCGACCGTGGCCGCGCCGCCTCCCGTCGTCCTACCCCCGCCGCCCGGCCCCGCCCCGCCGCTGCGGGCGCATGGGCGACGGCACTGCGGCATCCAGGAAAGGTCCTCGTCACCCTGGTGTCGGTGCTGGTGCTCATCGTCACCGGGTTCGCCTGGCAACAGGTCGACTCGCTGCGTTCGAGCCTGGCGACCGCCGGAGGCCTCGATCTGGGTGACGGCAAGGACGGCGCCGTCGACATCCTCATGGTCGGCATCGACTCCCGCACGGACGCCCAAGGGAATCCGCTCTCGCAGAGCGAGCTGGACATGCTGCGCGCGGGCGAAGCCGATGCCACCAACACGGATACCATCATCCTCATCCGCATCCCCAACGACGGCTCGTCGGCCACCGCGGTGTCGATTCCGCGCGACTCGTACGTGCAGGTCCCCGGGCTGGGCATGTCCAAGATCAACGCCGCCTACGGCGAGACCAAGGCGCTCGCCCAGGAGCGGCTCGTCGAGGAAGGCGTGGACCCCGCGAAGGCGGACGCCGAGAGCACGAAGGCCGGCCGGCACGCGCTGCTGCGGGCCGTGGCCGATCTCACGGGCATCACCGTCGACCACTACGCGGAGGTGGGGCTGCTCGGATTCGTCCTGCTGACGAACGCTGTCGGCGGGGTGCCGGTCTGCCTCAACGCGCCCGTCTACGACCCTTACTCGGGCGCCGACTTCCCGGCCGGCCCGCAGACGCTCGACGGGGCCGACGCGCTGAGCTTCGTGCGGCAGCGGCACGGGTTGCCCCGCGGGGACCTCGACCGGATCGTCCGCCAGCAGTCCTACCTCGCCTCGCTCGCCCAGGAGGTGCTGAGCGCGGACATGCTCGCGAGCCCCGCCAAGCTCAACCAACTCAATTCCGCGGTCCAGCGGTCGGTCGTCGTGGACTCCGGCTGGGACATCGTCGGATTCGCCCGCCGCCTGCAGGACCTGTCCGCGGGCGCGGTGACGTTCCAGACCATCCCCGTGCAGGACCCCTCGGGTACGTCCCCGGACGGCGAATCGATCGTGGAGATCGACCCGTCGCAGGTCCACTCCTTCTTCGAAGGGCTGGTGGACCGCGGCGACGGGCCCGAGGAACAGCCCGCCGACGACGGTGGCGGCGGTAGCGACGACAGCAGCGACAGCGGCGACAGCGGCGGCAGCGGCGAAGCGGACGACCAGCGCCCCCTCGACGTCGTCCCGGGCAATGTGACCGTCGACGTGCTCAACAGCTCGGCGATCGGCGGGCTCGCGTCGTCGGTGTCGGAGGCGCTCGGCTCGGTGGGGTACGGCGCCGGCCAGGTCGCCAACTACACCGGAACTCCCCCCGCCGCCTCCCAGGTGCGCACGGCTCCGGCGAGTCGCGATGCGGCGACGGCCGTGGCACGCGCGTTGGGCGGTCTCGACGTGGTGACCGACGACGCGATGATGCCGGGAACGGTCACCGTGGTCCTGGCCGACCAGTACGCCGGCCCCGGCTCAGGGTCCTGGTCTGGCACCCTGGTGTCCGGGACCGACGGTGTCTCCGGGTCCGGCGGTCCGTCCGCATCCGGAGGCCCGGCGACCGGCGGCGGGCAGCCCGGACAGGCCACGACGCAGCCGGGCGCCGACCACCCCGTGGGTCCCGCCGTGAGCGCGGACGACGGCGTCCGGTGCGTGAACTGAGCGCGCGCCGCGACACCGCTGTCGGCAGCGCGCCGCGGCGCCGCCGCACACATCCGCATACGAGGTGAACCGTGACCCCCACCCACCGCACCCTCACAGAGAAGCTCATCGACCCCATCCTGGCGACGAGCCCGGCCACCCCGCGCGTGACGTACTACGACGACGCCACCGGCGAGCGGGTGGAACTGTCCACAGTGACGTTGATGAACTGGGCGGCCAAGACGGCCAACATGATGCGCGACGAGTGTGCGGCGGAACCCGGCACCCGCGTGCGCATCGTGCTACCTGCGCACTGGCAAACGGCTGCGGTGCTGCTGGGCTGCTGGTGGGCGGGCTGCGAGGTGCTGGTAGGCACCGGTGACGAGCGGGCGGAGATCGCCTTCGTCGCCGAACCGCTGTTGCAGGCGGAGTCCGCCGCAGCGGCGCTGGACGCGGACGAACTCGTGGTGCTGTCGCTCGACGCGTTCGGCCGGCCGGCCGCCGCGCTGCCGCCCGGCGCCACGGACTACGCCACGACCGTACGCCTCCATGGCGACAGGTTCATGCCGCAGCGGATCGACGCCGCCGCCCCGGCGATCAACGGGCGCAGCATCTCCGAGATCGCCGACGAGGCACGCGCGGCCGCCACTGAGCGCCGGATCACGGATGCGGATCGGGTGTTGTCCACAGCGGGGTGGGACGACGCCCGGTCGATTCTGACCGGGTTGCTCGCCCCGTTTGCGGCCGGGGCTTCGCTTGTGCAGGTGAGCAACCCCGACGACGCGGCGATGTCGCGCCGATTTGAAATCGAGAAAATCACCGTGGACCTGCGGTAACGAACTGATATCGACAATCTCGGCCAGATCTCGGGGAGCCAAGGCCGGGACGGATAACTAGTATGGCGGCATGGCTACAGACCAGCCCCCCATGAAACGGAGGCAAGCCGGTGGCGGCCGGCCCGGTCGTCGGCCCGGGCGACCGGACACCCGTGAGACGATCCTCGACGCCGCCTACCAGGCTTTCACATCCCAAGGTTTCCGCGCAGCAACAGCGAAATCGATAGCGGACGACGCAAGCGTCGACCCCGCTATGATCAACTACTTCTTCGGCTCCCGGCAGGGGCTGTTCCGCGAAGTGCTCTATCGCCATCACGAGCCTGCCGCCCGACAGGCGGAGGTGGCGGAGAACGTCAGCGATGACAGCGCACAGGGCATGCGCGGCATGGACTTCGCCGAACGGCTCATCCGCGAGGTCCTGCGCGCCTGGGACCGGCCAGAGACGCAGAGTCTGCTCAGCGGGCTGATCCTGTCCGCCGGGGAAGATCCCCAGACCGACGAGCTGATCCTCGCCGTCGGCGATTCCACCGGCGAAGTAGTGGAGAAGCAACTCACCGAGGCCGGAATGGACTCCGCCCTCGCGCACCAGCGCAGCGCGGTCATCGTCGCGATGAACATGGGCATGGTCTACGCCCGCTACATCGTGAAGTCGCCGGTGGTGGCGCAGATGTCACTGGACGACGTCGTCGCACAATATGCGCCGGCCATCCGCGGACTACTGGCGGACTGACCCGCCCTTTCCCTATCCGAACATCCGACCCGGCCCCGGCCGCGCCCAGCGCGGCCGGGGTCTTTGCATCACCGCCGACAGGGAGGTCGGGGGTCCGGCCGCTCAGGGGATCGTCCGCTTCATCTCCCGCACCGCGCGCGCCGATTCAGCCGGGCCATCGACGTCGATGCGGACGGCGTCGCGACCGAAGGCGTGCAGCAGGACTTCCTCCGGCTCCCCGCGCAATGTGACCCCCTCGCCTCTGCCTGCGTGCACGCGGACACGAGGCCGGCCCGGCGCCTCCAGCGTGACGGGTGCCGGGGCCGACGAGTACGCGCGCCGTCCCAGCATCGTCGCCGCCTTCCACAGCGCGCCGCGGACCGCGGCCGGCAGCTCGCGCGGCTCCCACTCCTCTTGCGCGCGCCGCACGTCCTCGTGGTGCACTATGTACTCGACAAGGTTCGCCTTCTCGTCCACGTAGCGCATCGGCGAGTACCACGGAGGGCCGCTGAGCACCGCGTCCAGCAACTCGCCGAAGTTCCTGCGCGCCACCGACTCTTGTACCCGCGCGGTGTATCCGGCGAGCGGCGGGATGAGGATGCCTGGCGCGGCGTCGGGCCGGCTCTCCCGCAGCACCAGGTGCGCGAGCAGGTCGCGCACCGTCCACCCCTCGCACAGCGTGGGCGCGTCCGGCCCTGCCTGCTGCATCGTTTCGACTATGGACCGTCGTTCTTCCTGCACGAATCCCATGTGTTGAGGCTACTACCGCGGCAACCCGGGTCCCAGGTTCCGCCGTGCCGCCGCCCGTCCGTCCGCGGGCACCGGCCGCGGTTGCGCGTCCACGAGCACGCCCGGGTTGAGCACGCCGCCCGGGTCCAACGCCGACTTCGCCGCGTGGAACGCAACCGCGAACACGTCCGGGCGTTGCCCGTCATACCAGGGGCGGTGGTCCCTGCCCACCGCGTGGTGGTGGGTGACGGTACCGCCTTCGCCGGCGATGGCCCCGCTCACCGCAGACTTGATCCCGTCCCACTGCGCCACGGTCGCACCCCACCGCCCGGCCGCGTACACGCCGAAGTACGGCGCCGGTCCGTCCGGATACACATGGGTGAACCTGCACGAGACCACACCCGGTACGCCCGCCTGCGCCATCGCGTCCTGCGCCGCCGCGGTGACCGCATTGCGCAGCGCGTCGAAGCGGTCCCATGTGCACGCCGTCTCGAAGGTCTCGACGATCATCGACCGTGCGGCGAGTGCGTCACGCTGGTACGGCATGCGCAGGAACGACGAGCGCCATCGCCGCGCGGGGCCGCTGGAACCCGCGGACCGTGGACTGCCGCGCAGCTCGGCGCGGTCGTCGCTGCGCCGGTCGCGGACCTCCCCGCCGTGGTCTGCGCACAGTTCGGCCGCACGGTCCATGGCGGCGTCCACCGGGTGATCGGCGGACTCGAAGCCGAGCACCAGCACACCGCCCTGCGACACCGTCCCGGCGTTGAGCATCGCCTCCACCGGGTCGAGCAGCCGGCAGTTCGACGGGGCCAGCCCGGACTGCGCCAACGCCCGGGTCGCCGCGACCCCGCTGCCGTAGTCACCGAAGTGCACCGCGGCCGAGGCGGTGAACCGGGGACGGTCCTGCAGGCGCATCCACGCCTCGGTGATGACGCCGAGCGTCCCCTCGGAGCCGAGGAACAGAGCGTCCGGCGACGGACCGGCGCCGGACGCCGACACGCGCAGCGATGCGGAAGTTCCCACAGGAGTCACCACCCGCAGCGATTCCACGAGGTCGTCGATGCGGGTGAGCACGGTCGCATAGTGGCCGCCCGCACGGGTGGCCAGCCAGCCCCCGAGCGTGGAGAACTCGAAAGACTGGGGGTAGTGGCGCAGGGTCAGGCCCGCGGGGCGCAGGGCGTTCTCGAGCGCCGGGCCGTGGATCCCCGCCTGGACGCGCGCGGCCCTGCTGGTGGCGTCCACCTCCAGCACCCGGCACATCGCCGTCGTATCGAGGCTCACCGCCGGGCCGTCGAAGCGCGGCTCCACCCCACCGACCACGGACGAGCCGCCGCCGTAGGGGATGACGGCGATGCCTGCGCCGGTGCACCAGTCGAGCACATCGGTGACGTCCTGCTCGGTGCGCGGCCGCGCCACCAGGTCCGGCGCGTGGTCGACCCTGCCGTGCAGGTTGCGCACGACGTCGCGGAACGCCTTGCCCCGGGCGTGCGCCGCACGGTCGGCGTGGCCGCCGGATACGAGTGCGCGCAACGACCCGGGCGTGGACACCCGCGGCTCGGGCAGCGGCACGTCACGGACGTTCGGCGGCCGATGCGCGGTGAGGTCGGCGCCCGGAAGCAGGGCGGCCACCCGCTGCTCGAGCGCGGCGGCCTCCGCCCCCGTCACCGCAGCGTCCTCGTCGCCCCAGCCCCACCACGAACGCCCCACGCGCTGCCCTCCGTCCCGGTCGCGTCGTGCACGTGCCACCGCACCCTAGTCCGCAGCCCCCGCCGAGGCCTGGAAACGCACGGACGCCCCGGCAGAGGATCCATCCTCGCCGGGGCGTCCGCCCACTGTCACTCATGTCCGCGACACGGGCCCGCACTGCCCGGAAACTCAGTTGTAGTCGTAGAACCCCTTGCCCGTCTTTCGGCCCAGGTGTCCCGCATCCACCATGCGGCGCAGCAGCGGCGGCGGGCACATGTGCGGCTCGCCGAACTCCGCGTACATCGACTCGGCGGCGGCCAGCGCCACGTCGAGACCCACCGTGTCGCACAGCGTCAGCGGGCCCATCGGGTGGCCGCAACCGCCCTTCATGCCCGCGTCGATGTCCTCCTTGGTGGCGTAGCCGGACTCGTACATCCGCACCGCCGAGAGCAGGTACGGGATGAGCAGCGCGTTGACGATGAATCCCGAGCGGTCCCCCGCCTGCACCGCCGTCTTGCCGAGTGTGCCGGACGCGAACTCCGTGACCGCGGAGGCGGTCTCCGGAGCGGTCGACAGCGTGGAGATGACCTCCACCAGCGGCATCACCGGGACGGGGTTGAAGAAGTGCACTCCGACGACCTTGTCCGGCCGGGTGGTGGCGTTGGCGACCTTGATCACCGGGATCGACGAGGTGTTGGTGGCGAGGATCGCGTCGGGCTTGACGATCTGGTCGAGCCTGCCGAAAATCTCGGCCTTGAGCGACTCGATCTCCGGCGCCGCCTCGATCACCAGGTCGGCGTCGGCAAGATCGTCCATCTCGAGCGTGACGGTGACGCGGGCGAGCGCCGCGTCGGCGTCGGCTTGCTCGAGCTTGCCGGCCTTGACCCCGCGCGCGATCGACTTCTCGATGCGGGCGCGGGCCGCGTCGGCGAACTCCTGCTTGGTCTCCAGCACGGTCACCACGGTGCCCGCCTTGGCGCAGACCTCGGCGATTCCGGCGCCCATGGTGCCGCCGCCGACCACTCCTACTTGCTTCATATTCTCGCTTTCGTGTCGGGTTCCGTGACCGGCGCGATCGCCGGCCCGCTCACTTCAGCAGCGCCCGCGACATGACCATGCGCTGGACCTGGTTGGTGCCCTCGTAGATCTGGGTGATCTTCGCGTCGCGCATCATACGCTCCACCGGGAAGTCGGTCGTGTACCCGGCGCCGCCGAACAGCTGCACCGCGTCCGTGGTCACCTCCATGGCCACATCGGAGGCGAAGCACTTGGCGGCGGACGAGATGAAGCCCAGGTTCTTCTCGCCACGCTCGGCCCGCGCTGCCGAGGTGTAGACCATCAGCCGGGCGGCCTCGAGCTTCATGGCCATGTCCGCCAGCATGAACTGCACACCCTGGAACTCGCTGATCGACTTGCCGAACTGCTTACGGTCCTTGGTGTAGTCGATGGCGGCGTCCAACGCGCCCTGGGCCAGGCCCACAGCCTGCGCACCGATGGTCGGCCGCGTGTGGTCCAGCGTCTCCAGCGCCGTCTTGAAGCCGCTGCCGGGATCGCCGATGACCCGGTCGCCGGGGATGCGGCAGTCCTCGAAGGCCAGCTCGGCGGTGGGACTGCCCTTGATGCCCAGCTTGTGCTCGTAGCCGGTGACGGAGAAGCCCGGGTCGTCCTTGTGCACCATGAACGCGGAGATGCCGTTGGCACGCTTGTCCGGCTCGGTCACCGCCATGACGGTGTACCAGGCGGACTTGCCGCCGTTGGTGATCCAGCACTTCGATCCGTTGAGGACCCACTCGTCGCCGTCCGCCTTGGCGCGGGTGCGCATCGAAGCGGCGTCCGAGCCCGCCTCGCGCTCGGACAGCGCGTAGGAGGCCATCGCCTCGCCCAAGGCCAGCTGCGGCAGGACCTGCTTTTTGAGCTCGTCGGAGCCGTTGAGGATGAGCCCCATCGTGCCCAGCTTGTTCACCGCGGGGATCAGCGACGACGAGCCGCACACCCGCGCCACCTCCTCGATGACGATGCAGGTGGCCACCGAGTCGGCGCCCTGGCCGCCGTACTCCTCCGGTACGTGCACGGCGTTGAAGCCGGACGCGGTGAGGGCGTCGAGCGCCTCCTGCGGAAAGCGGGACTCCTCGTCCACGGCTTTGGCGTGCGGGGCGATCTCCTTCTCGGACAGCGAGCGGATCGCCGCGCGCAGCTCCTCGTGCTCATCGCCCAGCTTGAACAGGTCGAAATCCGGGTTTCCGGCCATCGGTGGTCCTCCTCGTAGGTCCCGTGGGCAGCGGCGACGTCCGCCCGGCATGACTCGCGCACACCTTCTGACGCTCAGCCTCTGACACTCAGCCTCTGACACTCAGCCTCTGACACTCAGCCTCTGACACTCAGCCTCTGACACTCAGCCTCTGACACTCAGCCTCTGACACTCAGCCTCTGACACTCAGCCTCTGACACTCAGC
>NZ_JAENKO010000017.1 GCF_016599145.1 Tomitella cavernea | reverse complement strand
CTCAGCCTCTGACACTCAGCCTCTGACACTCAGCCTCTGACACTCAGCCTCTGACACTCAGCCTCTGACACTCAGCCTCTGACACTCAGCCTCTGACACTCAGCCTCTGACACTCAGCCTCTGACACTCAGCCTCTGACACTCAGTGCCATTCATCGCGCCCCCACGGATGCCCGCATCCTCGTCATCGACGCCAACAGCGCCTAGACATCCGTCACTGTAATGGTACTCCCGCCATCCACCCGCACGTCAAGCCTTCCCGCCCCGCCGACGAAGGCGGCCGGTCGGAAGGATGACACTCAGTGCCATAGTCAATGATGCCTGTCGGCGGAATCGGCGGCGTCGGCGTGCGCCAGCTCGGAGCGGACCGCGTCGGCGATCTCGTCATCGCCCGCGGCCGAGTCGGCGACGACCACCACCACCCGGCGGCCGGCAGACGCACGGCCGCCGCTTTGGCCGGACGGCGCGTCGCCGTGCATCCGGCGGCGGATCAGCGCCAACTCGGATCGCAGCCGTGGCAGCGTGGCGTCCGGGTTGCCGCGCAGCATCTCGCGCAGCAGATAGTTGTGGCCTGCGGTCACCGCCGCCGCGAACGGCACGATCACCAGCGGGGACGCCGACGGGACCACCGCGCCGAGGTGGTCGGTGAACAGCCGCTCGTAGCTGTGCACGGTGACGATCTCCCGCTCGCGCAGCGCCGCCACCGCATTGACGACCCGGTAGCGCCGCGCAGACAGAGCCCGGTTCTCCTCGAACCTGCGGAAAACCAATTCCGCCGCGTCGCACACCGACTCCCACGGGTCCGCGCCCGGGCTGTGCCGCGACCGCTCGAGGAACTCCGCCGCCTGCGCGAGCAGCGCGCGGTGGTCGGCGAAGACCACGTCCTCCTTGGAATGGAACTGGCGGAAGAACGTGCGGCGCGAAATCCCTGCGTCCGCCGCGATCTCGTCGACGGTGGTGGATTCGAACCCGGATTCGGCGAAGAGCCGGATCGCGGCGTCCATCACCCGCAGCCGCGCATCCGGCCGCGCCGGAGTCGGCGACTCGGGCCCACCGGGCGGCACCGGTGTCAGCCCATCAACTTCGCGCGCAACGCGGCGTCCTTATCCGCCACCATGCGCTCGAGGCCCGCCTGGAACTCCACCATCCGCTCGCGCAGCGCGGCGTCGGACGTGGCGAGCATGCGGACGGCGAGCAGACCCGCGTTGCGCGCGCCGCCGATGGACACCGTCGCCACCGGCACGCCCGCCGGCATCTGCACGATCGACAGCAGCGAATCCATTCCGTCGAGGTGCTTGAGCGGTACCGGCACGCCGATCACCGGCAGCGGCGTGGCCGAGGCCACCATGCCCGGCAGGTGCGCGGCACCGCCGGCGCCCGCGATGACGACACGCACCCCCCGGGCATGGGCCGAACGGGCGTAGTCCAGCATCTTCTGCGGTGTGCGGTGCGCCGAGACGACGCCTACCTCGAACGGCACGTCGAACTCCGCCAGCGCCAGCGCGGCGGCCTCCATCGTCGGCCAGTCGGAATCGCTGCCCATGATCAACCCGACGCGCGCGGCGCCCGCGCCCGCGCCCGCCGATCCCGGCGTCTGCTCCGGCTGTCGGTCAGTCATCCGCGTGCCCGTCCCATCCGTCGGTCCATTCCGCGTGCGACATCCAGTGTGCCGCGCGCTCCGCCCTTTCACGCACGTCCGCCGTGTAGGCCGTGTCGTCGGGCGATCCGGGGAAGGCACCGGTGATGTTGATGTGCCCCAGCTTGCGGCCCGGGCGCTCCCCCTTGCCGTACAGGTGCACCTTCGCCTCGGGCATCCGCGCGAACAGGTGATGCAGCCGTTCGTCCATCGACATCTCCGGCGCCTGCGCGGCGCCGAGCACGTTCGCCGTCACCGTGAGCGGCGCCGTGGGCGACGGGTCGCCGAGCGGGTAGTCGAGCACCGCGCGCAGGTGCTGTTCGAACTGGGAGGTGACGGCGCCGTCCTGCGTCCAGTGGCCCGAGTTGTGCGGGCGCATGGCCAGCTCGTTGACCTGGATCTGCGGGGTGCCGTCCGGCCCGTCGAGCTCGAACAGCTCCACGGCCATGGAGCCGACCACGCCCAACTCGTCGGCCAGCCGCAGCGCCAACTGCTGTGCACGAGATGCAAGGTCGGTGGAGATACCGGGCGCCGGAGCCAGCGCGAGGGCGAGCACGCCGTCGCGCTGCACCGTCTCGGCGACGGGCCAGGCCGCGCCCTGGCCGAACGGCGACCGCGCCACCATCGCGGACAGCTCGCGGCGCCACGGCACGGCCTCCTCGACCATGAGCACCGTCCCCGCGGCGCGCTGCGCGGCCACCACCTCGGCCGCCTCGTCCTCCGAATGCAGCACCCACACGCCCTTGCCGTCGTAGCCGCCGCGGGTCGCTTTGACCACCACCGGCCACGAGTGACGCTGGGCGAACCCGGCCACGTCGGCGGTGTCCTCCACCGGCGCGAAGTCCGGCACCGGGGCGCCGAGCTCGCGCAGCCGGCTCCGCATCAGCAGCTTGTCCTGGGCATGCACGAGCGCCTCCGGCGGCGGCAGCACCGTCACGCCCTCGGCGACCAGCGCATGCAGATGTTCCGGCGGCACGTGCTCGTGGTCGAAGGTGACCACGGACGCACCGTCCGCGGCGCGGCGCAGCGCCTCGAGGTCCGTGTGGCTGCCGAGGGCGACGTCCGCGGAAACCTGCGCCGCGGACTCGTCCGGCGCGCCCGCGAGCACCCGCAGGTTCTGTCCCATCGCGATGGCCGCCTGCTGCGTCATCCGCGCCAGCTGCCCGCCGCCGATCATCGCCACCAGCGGCATCACGCCCGCCGCCGCGGCCTCCGCGCCGCGGCCGGGAGGGGCGGATTCCCGCGCGCCGCCGCGGATGCGCGCGTCACCGTGCGCGGCACTGTCGTCGTCGGCGGGGGCAGAAAGCGGTTCGTCGGTCACGGCTGTCCATGGTGTCACGCAAGCGGCCTGCGCGCGGACGCGCCCCGGACATCTGTGCACGCAGCTCAGCGCTCCGGAGCTCGCCGCGTTGCAGGGGTCTCCGTTCCGGTGCGCATCGGCGGAAACGAGACCCTCGCGACGATGTCCGCGTTCGCCGGGTCGGCCAGCGGGTCCGGCCGGATCCAGCGCACTGCGCCACGGGTGTGCGGCTCGAGGTCGATGCGCCGACGCGTGCCGTCGGGAACCACCGCGGTGAGCGCGCCGACGGCGACCCACTCCGTGCCGTCGGCACCCCGCGCGCTGTCGGCGCGATGCAGCTTCGCCGTGACGTGAGCGATGGTGGCCGGATCGTCGACGGGGACGAATGCGCGTTGCTCGTCGAGCACCCGCAGCCTGTGGGCGTCGCCCTCGATGCGCACGGCTCCGTATCGAGAGTCGTGGCCCAGGTTCGGATGCATACAGCCGACCAGGAACAGTCGCCCGTCGACGAGGACGGTGCCTCCGCCCTCCGCGCAGACGCGCTCCACGGTCAGCGTCCCGTCGTCGTCGCGATCGCACCGGAACACCTCGTGGCGGGAGGTGATCCAGCACCCGCCACGGTCGGCGTGGACCCTGCGGGTCCACTGGTCCACCGGCGGCTCGATGGTCAGTGGCAACAAGTACTCGACCACTCGCGGCGGCGTCGACCTCGTGTCGATGTGCAGAAGTACCGGATCCGACCGGTCCATCACCCACACGTCGGGACCGTCGACGGAGACTGCGCCGGCGACGAACTCCGGCTTCGCCGCCGGCACGTCGTGGACGTCCAGGTCGACCAGCACGCCCGTCGCCCGGAAGCCGTCCTCTGCGATGCCCGGGTCCGACCAGTGCCGGCGCGGGGTGGACTCGACCTCGGTCAGCCGCTCGGTGCCGTCCACGGCACGTATCCCTCGTTCAACGTGCTCGAAGCGTTGCTCGACGAGACGGACCCGACGGACCCGGCCGCGAACCCGTGCGGGATTGCCGGAAGGGGTCCAGCCGGTTCCCGCGACGAGCATCCCGGCGAGCGCGACCCGTCCCGCCAGGGGCTGATCGGACAACCACTCGGCGGACCACCCGTCGCCGAGCAGCTCGAGCGGCCAGCGCAGTGGGCCGTCCGGCCCGACGGAAGGGGCGTGCCCGAAGATCGGCCGCGCGGTGGCACGCACGGTCTGCCCGCATGGCGACGGCGCCCGTCCGTCGGGATGGAAGGTCAACTCGACGTCGATGACGTCACTGCGAGCAGGCGGCGCGAGCCCGCCGTCATCGAAAACCCACCCCGGAACGAACACGGTGATAGTGCGATCAGCCGTTTCGGCAGTCATCGTGAAAACCCCGCGCACTCGACGATCCGATGGGCGAAGCCATCGGGCGCGAGGCTACCTTGCACCGCAAGCTACCACGATTCTCATAGCCCCGATGGCTGTTCGCACCGCGGCGACGAACGCCAGCACGTCCACATGCACCAGAACCATCAGGGTGAGGTCGGCAAAACCGCCATGCCCCTCGGCATCGCCTCGGCAGCAAGCGCCGTCGGCGTACGCCTGCGTGTGGTGGGCACGGATCCGCAAGCGAACTCCACCGCCGGCCTCGCCGCCGCCGGCTCACACCTCGCCGCCGCCGGCTCACATGCGCCAAGATCAGATGATGACCCGAAACTGGGACCCGAGACGCCGATTTGCATGCGCGTTCGTCGAGCAGCTCCTTACCGCTATCGCGGAGGGCGACCGCTGGTCGATCGCACGCCGGACCACCGGGGCTCTCCTCGAACAACTCCTCTTAGCGGAAAGCTCCGACGGGCCGCACCCGCTCCCACGACTCCGCCACACACACCATGGCCTGAGCGTGAACCCTCTCGCTGTCGTCGACGACGATGTAGCCGTGGTTATCGGCACCGCCGATGGGCGGGACGAGGCCGACGCGATACCACTCCTGGCGATCCTCGTCGCTTCGGAAACCGCCCCGCACCCCTGGCTTGCAGCAATACTCGACACCGCTGTCGAAATCGACGAGGACAGCCGCATTGCAACTGTCCTCGGTGAACGCACGGAGGCGGCCGACGCGCAGATCATTGACCGCCACAGTCCTCTCGACCCGACAGTGACGGAAATCGACTGGAACGACCCCGCCGCAGTGCTCCGCAGGCACGCGCACGGCACCGTCACCGTCGCAGACGCCGCCGCCGGAATACCTGGCGACCGGTCCATCTGGCCTTACGCCGCCGACACCTGCGCGACGCTGTCGGACTGGTACCTCCGCGCCAACTATCCAGAACTCGTACGCGAACACCGCCGGCCCTGCTAGAACGCCTCATGCGCTCTCGCGCAGATGCACCCCGGCCGGGTTGATCTCGAGGGTGAAATCGACACCGAGCGCCGCTGACAGCTTCACCGACGTGGCAAGCGACGGCTCGTGCTCGCCGAGTTGTGCGTGCCACCCTGGAGCCATGCCTTCCGCAACTGCACCCCCCACCCGCCACCCGCCGCGTTGGAGCGCTGGGTGGGGGGTCGTTGCGGCGAGCGTCATCGCCGTATTCATCTTTGTCCCAGCAACATTCAGGATCCAGAAGGCCCTGAACGTGCCACCAATCAGCCCCACCCCCGGAAGCACTGCGGAGATCGCCGCGTCGTACTGGTGGACGTGGGCCCTCTGCTTCGCTTTGCTGCTCACGCCGGCACTGGTGATGGCCGTGTTCCGCAAATCCAGGCATGCCGCCGTCGGCTACGCGATCACCGCGACGGTTCTCGGCGGACTGCTCGCCGCGGCGTTCATCAGCTTCGACCTCGGCGGCTTCGCCCCCTCCTAGCCGCATCACCGCTCCGTCTGCAGGGGCCCGCCACGCCGACTACTTGCGGTAGCGCTCCACCGGCGGCGCACCGCACGCGTAGCTGCGTACGGTGCGCCGCGGCCAGTCAACCACTGCATCACCGCACTACGGCCACCATCGCCCCGCCCCATCAGCGTGCTCGTGTGCTTGACTCGCCCCCATGCGGCGGGTGAATTGGCGGCGGGCGGAAGCCGCGATGGAGACGTGGGGGCCGTTCGTCCTGCTGCCGTTGCTCGCTCTCGGTGGTGGCCCCGACTACGTCCGCGACCTCATCGACGACCCGACGCCCTGGCACTGGTTCGTCTTCCTCGTGTGGGTCTTCGTCATCACCACCCTGGTGTGGACGTGTGCGAGCCGGATCCGCCACCGCGGCCGCAAGCCACGACAACAGGCCGTCGCCCCGGGAGACGTGCCGGCCGCCGACGTCGCCGCAGCCGTCGCAGCGCAACCGGATCGGATCGCGGCGATCAGGGCGCTCCGCGAACAGCACCGCGGTCTCGGCCTCGCCGACGCAGCCGCACTCATCGACGGTTCCGCGCCGCAATAGAGGGGTCCTGCGGGCGAGATCCCGCACACACTCGACGCCCGGCCTGCGCCGCAGCGCACACGCTGAGCCGTGCGGAATCTAGACTGTGGCATCGTGGCCTATGTCGACACCGTGATGGGGATGATCCCGCAGCCGTTCCGGGATCTTGCGCTGCGCCACGCCGAGTTCATCAAGTTCGCCATCGTCGGCGGCACCACCTTCGTCGTCGACCTGGCCATCTTCTACTGCCTCAAGCTCACGATCCTCGAGCCCAAGCCGCTCACCGCCAAAGTCGTCTCCGGCGTGCTGGCCATGGTCCTGTCGTACTACCTCAACCGGCAATGGTCGTTCCGCTCCCGCGGCGGCCGGCACATCAGCTCCGAAGCGGTGTTGTTCTTCGTCGTCAGCGGCATCGGCGTGGTGCTGAGCTTCCTCCCGCTGTGGGCATCCCGCTACGGGCTGCACCTGAACGCCGAGCGCTATTCGCTGACGGTCGAGAACATAGCGGACTTCGTCAGCGCGTACGTCATCGGCAACCTGCTGCAGATGGCCTTCCGGTTCTGGGCCATGCGGCGTTGGGTGTTCCCGCACGAGGACGGGACTACCGAGGTCGACGTGTCCAAAAGCCCAGGATCCGGCCCGCCGGACCTTCCCGAACCGCGGCTGACGCCGCGCCGCTGACGGCGGAGCCGCCGCTCGCACCGCGCCGCGTCACGCCGCGCGGGGCTGCCGCCCGTCCTGTCAGCTCCAGCCGGCCTCCTCACGGATGAGCCGTTGCACCCTGCGCGCGCCGGGCATACCCGCGAACTCCAGCGGCTCCGCGGACGACGACCGCAGCACCAGCGTTCCGGCCCCCATCAGCCGCTCCGAGAACGACCGCCGGTAGCGGACGTCGCTGACACGGTCCAGTTCAAGCTCGAATCCGGAACGGGAGAACACCCCCTGGCGGACCATCACGCGTCGGTCGGTGACGACGAAGTGCGTCGACCGCCATTGCAGCCAGGGCAGCACGCACCGCCACCACACGGCACCGCACCACGCCGCCGCAAGCACCCCGTAGAGCACCGTGGTGAGGCCGGGGCCCGCGTGCCGCTCGATCAGTCCGCCGCAGATGCCCGCGACGCCCGTCAGCACCGGCAGCAGAAACGCCGCCGGCAGGACGGACTTCCAATGCGGGTGGCGGTGCCACAGCACAGTCTCGCCTTGTTCCAGGGCGCTCACGGGGTAGGCCATCGCCATCGCGGTCAGCCCGCGCCCGGTGCGGCGGCCGGACGCACATGCTCGACGTCCCCCGCCGCCACCGCCACGCACCCGCCCGGCCCTGCGTCGATGAGCAGGCATCCTCGCTCGTCGATGCCGGTCGCACGGCCCACGTGCGCGTCGCCGCCGGGCAGCAGCGCCCGCACCTCGCGGCCCACAGTGCTGCAATAGCGCAGGTAGTCGGCGGCGAGTTCCGGGGATTCGCCGCGCATCCCCTGCCACCGATGGGTTCTCGAAGCCAGGTTCCGCAGCATCGCCCGCACGAGCGTATTGCGGTCCAGACACGCGGCGCCCTCCACCGCCAGCGACGTTGCGGTGGGCACCGGAAGCTCGCCAGCCGACTGCGCGACGTTGAGACCCACCCCGACGACGATCATCGGGACATACGGCGCCCCCGGCCGCGCGGCGGGCCCCGAAACCTCGGCGAGGATTCCGGCCACTTTCCGTCCGTCGACGAGGACGTCGTTGGGCCATTTGAGCAGCGCGTCGACCTCCGCGACCTCGCGGAGCGCGTCCACCACGGCGACGCCGGTGAGCAGCGGCAGCCAGCCCAGCCGATCCGGCGGCACGCCCGGCAGGCGCAGCACCGACGACATGAGCACCTGCGACTGCGGCGCGCACTCGAACGACCGACTGCGCCGCCCGCGGCCGGCCACCTGCTGTTCGGCCAGCAGCACCGTCCGGTCCAGCGATTCGGGGCGCCGGTCCCGCGCGATACGCTCGAGCAGGTCCGCGTTGGTCGACCCTGTCTCCCCGACCACCTCGAGCCCCGACCACGGCGCGTCCGCCGCGCCTGTCAGGCTGCGGCGCAGACCGCGCTCGTCCAGCGGCGGCCGTCCCAGATCCCCGTACATGGGGTCCACACTATTCCGCACTGTTCCGCTCGGCGACGCCCCCGCACCGCGCCGTACGCGACACTGTGCGCAGCCGCACACCCGCTACCGGCCGGTAGCCGGACCTCGGGACGATCACGTGTGGCGCGCATCGCTACCATGCAGAACATGACCAGTGCGACAGACTCGACGACGGGCGCCGCGGCCCCACAGGACCCGGCCGCCATCGACATCCACACGACCGCGGGCAAACTCGCGGACCTGCGCAATCGGCTCGCGGAGGCTCAGCAGCCGGTCGGCGCGGCCGCCATCGAAAAGCAGCATGCGAAGGGCAAGCTCACCGCCCGCGAACGCATCCAGGAACTGCTGGACGACGGTTCGTTCGTGGAGATCGACGCGCTGGCCCGGCACCGCTCGACGAACTTCGGCCTGGACGCCAACCGCCCCACCGGCGACGGCGTCGTCACCGGCTACGGCACGATCGACGGCCGTGAGGTGTGCATCTTCAGCCAGGACGTCACCGTTTTCGGCGGCAGCCTCGGCGAGGTCTACGGCGAGAAGATCGTCAAGGTGATGGACCTGGCGCTCAAGACGGGCCGTCCGCTGATCGGCATCAACGAGGGTGCCGGCGCCCGCATCCAGGAGGGCGTGGTCTCCCTGGGCCTGTACGGGGAGATCTTCTACCGCAACGTGCAGGCTTCCGGCGTCATCCCGCAGATCTCGCTGATCATGGGGCCCAACGCGGGCGGGCACGTGTACTCGCCGGCACTCACCGACTTCATCGTCATGGTCGACAAGACCAGCCAGATGTTCGTCACCGGTCCGGACGTCATCAAAACCGTCACCGGCGAGGACGTCACCATGGACGAGCTCGGCGGCGCGAACACCCACATGGCCACCTCGGGCGTGGCGCACTATGTGGCGCCCGACGAGCAGGACGCGCTGGAATACGTCAAGGAGCTGGTGGGCTACCTGCCCGACAACAACCGCTCCGAGCCGCCGCGCTACCCGGCCCCCAACCCCGTGGAGACCTCCATCGAGGAGTCGGTCACGGCCACCGACCTCGAGCTCGACACGATCATCCCCGACTCGCCCAACCAGCCCTACGACATGCACGGAGTCATCGAGCGACTGGTCGACGACGAGGAGTTCCTCGAGGTCCAGGCCGGTCGCGCCACCAACATCGTCGTGGGCTTCGCACGCATCGACGGCCGTTCCGTCGGCATCGTCGCCAACCAGCCCACCCAGTTCGCCGGCACGCTCGACATCGACGCATCCGAGAAGGCCGCCCGCTTCGTGCGCACGTGCGACGCCTTCAACATCCCCATCGTCACGCTCGTGGACGTCCCCGGCTTCCTGCCGGGAACCGAGCAGGAGTACGGCGGCATCATCCGGCGCGGCGCCAAGCTGTTGTTTGCCTACGGGGAGGCGACCGTCGGCAAGATCACGGTCATCACCCGCAAGGCCTACGGCGGCGCCTACGACGTGATGGGGTCCAAGCACATGGGCGCCGACGTCAACATCGCCTGGCCGACGGCCCAGATCGCCGTCATGGGCGCATCGGGTGCGGTGGGCTTCGTCTACCGCAAGGAGCTCAAGGCCGCCGAGTCCGAGGGCAAGGACGTCGACGCGGCGCGCCTGGACCTCCAGCAGGAGTACGAGGACACGCTGGTCAATCCGTACGTCGCCGCCGAGCGCGGCTACCTGGACGCGGTCATCCCGCCCTCGCACACCCGCGCCTACATCGCCAAGTCGCTGCGGCTGCTCGAACGCAAGTCGGTCAGCCTGCCGCCCAAGAAGCATGGGAACATTCCGCTGTGAGTATCGGAACGGTGGCGAAGGCCGGAGCGGTGGTGGATACCGAATCTATGGTGGATACGAAGACCGTGAGTACCGAAGCGCAGAGCGTGATCGACGAGGCCGCGGCCCTGACAGGCGGCGGCGCAGGTGACGCCGCACCAGTGTTGCTCCGGGTCGCCAAGGGCAACCCTTCGCCCGAGGAGCTCGCGGCGCTGGTCGCTGTCATCGCAGGGGCCTCCGGTAGCGGCGGCGCCGGGCCCGAGGATGCGGGCCCACGCGACATGTGGGGCGACCACGACGACGCGCTCGACGGCATTCCGCGCATGTTCTCGCCGCGGGCTTACCAGTCCGGGAGATTCGGCGGCCGCTGAGCATGGCCTCTTCCGTCGCCGCCCGCCCGGGTGATCCCGGCCCGGGCGGCGCCGTCGTGCCCGTCCGGTTCATCCTCGCCTCGGCGTCACCCGCCCGGTTGTCGGTGCTGCGCGCCGCGGGGGTGGAGCCGTCGGTGCGCGTCTCGTCCGTCGACGAGGACGCTGTCGCCGCGGCGCTTCCCCCGGGCACAGGGCCCACCGAGGTGGTCGCGGCGCTCGCCCGCGCCAAGGCCGTCGACGTGGCCGGCGGTCTCTCCACGCATCCGCACGGTCCCGGCATGCCAGAGGACGCCGTAGTCGTCGGATGCGATTCGATGCTGCACATCGACGGCCGCCTGCAGGGCAAGCCGCATACTGTGGAGGCCGCTCGCGCACGCTGGACCACGATGGCTGGGCGCAGCGGCGACCTGCTCACCGGGCACGCCGTGCTGCGCATCGCAGACGGTCGCGTCGTCGCCGAAGCGGAAGGGGTCTGCTCGACCACCGTGCGATTCGGCACCCCCTCACCGCCGGAACTCGAGGCGTATCTGGCCTCCCGCGAGCCGCTCGAGGTCGCCGGTGCCTTCACGCTCGACGGTCTCGGCGGCTGGTTCGTCGATGGGCTCGAAGGCGACCCGTCCAGCGTCATCGGCATCGGATTGCCGCTGGTCCGCGCGCTCTTGCGCGAGGTGGGCCTCGACGTCGCCCAGGTGTGGTCGGGCAACGTCGGCTGACCGCCGCGCCCGATCGCCGGCCGGGCACGGCGGCACAGGCAGCCTCGACGTGCGAAGATCGGGTCCGACCGCCGCGCTGAGAGGAAACCATGTCCGACGAGCAGACGACCGGATCCGACAACGCGCCCAGGATCCTCACCATGGCCGAGCATCACGGCCTGATCGACGCGGTGGAGCCGCGCGCCACGCGTCCGGGCGTCAAGAGGATCATGGTCGCCGACGGCGCCCGGGTGATCGTGTTCCGGTTCGCCGCCGGCCAGATCCTCGCCGAACACAAGGCGGCCTTCCCCATCCTCGTGCAGTCGATCGACGGGCACATCGCGTTCACCGCCGACGGGCACACGGCGGACCTGCATCCCGGCGACATCGCGCACTTGTCGGCCCGGCTGCTGCACGAGGTGCGCGCCGTCACCGATGCGACGCTGCTGCTGACCATGCTCGATCCCGACGCCACCGGCGACGAGGAGTAGCCCGCGAAAGCGGCGAAGCGTGTGCGCGCCGCGGGCATGTCCGGCAGAACCGCGCATGGATGAACACAGCGCCAGCCAGCCTCACGTCATAGAGGAGCGCTGGGCCCGCGAGCACGGCGGGATGGCGTCCCTGCCCGACGACGGATTCATCGCGTACCACATCACCGGAGTCTTCTACCCGCGCCTCGCGGTCCGTCCCGCGACGGGCCGCACGCCGAGCGCGGCAGGCGCGAGTGACAGGGTCCACACCGCCATGCGGCCCCGCGTCGTGTCTCACCGGCCGCCCGGGGGACTAGGCTGATTTACGTCACGGCGACGTTGCCTAATCGGCCCTGCCAGACCGGCCCTGCCAGACCGGCCCTGCCAGGCTGGCCCTGCCAGGCTGGCCCTGCCAGGCTGGCCATGCGCGCCAGGCACCGACGAAGCCGCACGCCGCGACGTCCCAGCCCGCCACTGCCGAGACAACAGGAGCGCACCGTGCCAGTCCCCGTCGAGCAGAATCCGAACTTCGCCGCCTATGCACACCCGGAACGCCTCGTGTCCACCGAGTGGCTCTCCGCGAACATCGGCACGCCGGGCCTCGTCGTGGTCGAGTCGGACGAGGACGTGCTGCTCTACGACGTCGGCCACATCCCCGGCGCGGTCAAGGTGGACTGGCACCTGGACCTCAACGACCAGGTGACCCGCGACTACCTCGATGGGGCCGCCTTCGCCGAGTTGATGAGCAGCAAGGGCATCAAGCGCGACGACACCATCGTCGTCTACGGCGACAAGTCCAACTGGTGGGCGGCCTACGCGCTGTGGGTGTTCACGCTGTTCGGGCACGACGACGTCCGCCTGCTCGACGGCGGCCGCGACGCCTGGCTGGCCGAGAACCGCGAGATGACCTTCGACGTCCCGCAACTGCCCCGCACGGAGTACCCGGTGGTCGAGCGCGACGATTCGCAGATCCGCGCTTACCAGGGCTACGTCCGTGAGTTCCTCGGATCCGGGCCGCTCGTCGACGTCCGCTCGCCCGAGGAGTACACCGGCCGGCGCACCCACATGCCCGACTACCCGCAGGAGGGCGTCCTGCGGGGCGGCCACATCCCCAGCGCCGTCTCGATCCCGTGGGCCAAGGCGGCCGCGCCGGACGGCCGTTTCCGCTCCCGCGAGGAGCTCGAGCAGATCTACGCCGGCGTCAAGGACGCCCGGCAGGGAGACGACGGCGAGATCATCGCCTACTGCCGGATCGGTGAACGCTCCAGCCACACCTGGTTCGTGCTCACCCATCTGCTGGGCCTGCCGAACATCCGCAATTACGACGGCTCGTGGACCGAGTGGGGCAACACGGTGCGCGTCCCCATCGCGGCGGGCGAGGAGCCCGGGGCGGTACCGTCACGGTCATGAGCATTCCCGCCGCACTCGCGGAGATCATCGACGATTTCGAGGACCTCCAAGGGCAGGACAAGGTCACCCTTCTCCTCGAGTTCAGCCAGGAGCTCCCCCCGCTCCCGGCCGAACTCGAGGAGGCGGCGATGGAGCCGGTGCCCGAGTGCCAGTCGCCGCTGTTCCTGCGCGTCGACGCCGCGGACCGGCAATCGGTGCGCCTGTACTTCAGCGCTCCCCCCGAGGCCCCCACCACCCGCGGTTTCGCAGGGATCCTGCACGAGGGGCTCAACGGCAGCAGCGCCGAGGACATTCTGGCGGTGCCCGACGACTTCTACTCCACCCTGGGCCTGGAGAAGGTGGTCAGCCCGCTGCGGCTGCGCGGTTTGTCCGCCATGCTCTCCCGCGTCAAACGCAATATCCGGGAGTCCGCCTGACGCCGCGATCACACAGGCGCATAGAATGTGATGCGGTCGCGCAGTGTCGCGATGCAGTCGCAGCGGGACCGGTGGCTGACGTCGCACCGCCCCGCTGCTTAGACTCCTTTACCAGAATCGCCCCCATGAGGGGCACGAATTTCCACGAAGACACACCCGGGAGGCCCTGTGCCGAATCACTCCAGTGAAAAGATCACCAAGGTCCTCGTCGCCAACCGTGGCGAGATCGCGGTGCGAGTGATACGAGCGGCAGCCGACGCGGGTCTCGCCAGCGTGGCCGTCTACGCCGAGCCCGACGCCAACGCACCCCACGTCCGCCTCGCCGACGAGGCCTTCGCTCTGGGCGGTCAGACCTCTGCCGATTCGTACCTCGACTTCGCCAAGATCCTCAAAGCCGCCGCCGATTCCGGCGCCGACGCGATCCACCCCGGCTACGGCTTCCTGTCGGAGAACGCCGACTTCGCCCAGGCCGTCCTGGACGCGGGCCTGATCTGGATCGGCCCGTCGCCGCAGTCGATCCGCGACCTGGGCGACAAGGTCACCGCCCGCCACATCGCCGAGCGCGCGAACGCCCCCATGGCCGCGGGCACCAAGGACCCTGTCGCCGGGGCGGACGAGGTCGTCGCCTTCGCCGAACAGCACGGCGTCCCCGTGGCCATCAAGGCCGCGTTCGGCGGCGGCGGGCGCGGAATGAAGGTGGCGCGCACCGTCGAGGAGATCCCCGAGCTGTTCGAGTCGGCCACGCGCGAAGCCGTCGCCGCCTTCGGCCGCGGCGAGTGCTTCGTCGAGCAGTACCTGGACAAGGCCCGCCATGTCGAGGCCCAGGTGATCGCCGACACCCACGGCAACGTCGTCGTCGTCGGCACCCGCGACTGCTCGCTGCAGCGTCGCTTCCAGAAGCTGGTCGAGGAGGCTCCCGCGCCGTTCCTCACCGACGAGCAGCGCGGCCGCATCCACTCCTCGGCCAAGGCCATCTGCCGCGAAGCCGGCTACTACGGCGCCGGCACCGTCGAGTACATGGTGCAAGGCGACACGATCAGCTTCCTCGAGGTCAACACCCGCCTGCAGGTGGAGCATCCCGTCACCGAGGAGACCTCGGGCATCGACCTGGTGCTCGAGCAGTTCCGCATCGCCAACGGCGAGGAGATCTCCATCAAGGAGGATCCCACCCCGCGCGGGCACTCCATCGAGTTCCGCATCAACGGCGAGGACGTCGGCCGCGGCTTCCTGCCCGCCCCGGGGCCCGTCACCCTGTTCCAGCCGCCCACCGGCCCCGGCGTGCGCATGGACTCGGGTGTGGAGACCGGCAGCGTCATCGGCGGCCAGTTCGATTCGATGCTCGCCAAGCTCATCGTCACCGGTGAGGACCGCCCGCAGGCCCTGGCACGCGCCCGCCGCGCGCTGGCCGAGTTCACGGTCGAGGGTCTGGCCACGGTGATCCCGTTCGACCGCGCCGTGCTCGACGACCCGGCCTTCATCGGCGACGAGAACGGCTTCGACATCTACACCAAGTGGATCGAGACCGAGTGGGTCAACGACATCGAGCCGTTCAACGCCCCCGGTGAGGCCCCTGAGGACGACGCCGAGCGGCAGAATGTCGTGGTCGAGGTCGGCGGCCGCCGGCTCGAGGTGTCACTGCCCGGAGAGCTGAACCTCGGCGGCAACGGCAATGGCGGCGGCACCGCCACTGCCGTGCGCCGCAAGGTCAAGCCGCGCAAGCGCGGCGCCGCCGGCAACACCGCGGTGTCCGGCGACGCGATCACCGCCCCCATGCAAGGCACCGTCGTCAAGATCGCCGTCGAGGAGGGCCAGGAGGTCGCCGCCGGCGACCTGATCGTGGTGCTCGAGGCGATGAAGATGGAGAACCCGGTGACCGCGCACAAGGACGGCGTCGTCACCGGCCTCGCCGTCGAGCCGGGCGCCGCCATCAACCAGGGCACCGTGCTGGCCGAGATCAAGTAGGGACTCGGGTCCGGAAGCCCGCGCTGTGGGTCGGGCACGTCGATCGAAGGATCCGCGTGCCCGGCCCACAGTCGTCCTCGCGGGTCCGGGGCGCGGCACCCGGCCTCGGCCCGTCTACGCGCTGACCGATCCGCGCGGGTTGCGGATCCCCGAGTCGACCAGCAGCCCCACGCAGTGTTCGACGAGCCGCTCACGGCCCACGGCGAGGGTGCCATCGAGATACCCGATGAACAGGGCCGTGAATGCGCCGACGAGTCCCGTGGACCGCATGCGCCGCTCCTCCACGTCCTCCACCGCCGAAAGGCCGTCGAACACCATCGTGACGAACTCCGGCGCGAGGGCCACACCGACCCTGCTGAGCGCGGGTTCGGTGAGCGGCGCGATGAGCAGGGCGCGGCCCAGCACCGGCCGGTCCACCGTCAGCCCGACGAAGGCCTCCACCGCGGCACGTGCGCGCATCGCGCCGTCCATTGGCCCCGCATGCACCACGCCGTCGAGAGCAGCCTTGGCCCTGCGGCCCAGCGCGTCGTAGACGCTGCGCACGAAGCCGTCCCGATCATCGAAACTCTCGTAGAAGTACCGTTCCGTCAGGCCCGCGGCACGGCATGCCGCGCGCACCGTCAGCGGCGTCGTCCCGGTGGCGCCGAGCAGGGTGATGCCCGCATCGATCAGCGCCTCACGCCGCATCCGCCTGCGCTCCTCCAGCGAAGGCCGCGCCTCACGCGGACGCACCATCGCGCACCACCTCCCTTGACCGATCCGCACCGCATTCCTATCCTGACAACATACGTTGTCAAAAGGGCGTGCGGCCAGTCGCCTGATGGAATCGACCTGGCTGGAATCGAGGAGCCCGGATGATCGCAGTCCCACCGTCCCGCGCCGGAACGCACCGGCAGGAGGCCACCTCGGCCACACCTGCTCCCGCCACACCCGCACCCGCGCCGCTCGGGCCCGGTTCGGCGACGTGGAAGTACTTCGGCGACTGGCGCGGGCTGCTCCAGGGCCCCTGGGCCGGCTCGATGCAGAACATGCACCCCAAGCTCGGCGCCGCGGTGGAGCAGCACTCGGATTTCTTCGACGAACGCTGGGAGCGGCTGCTGCGGTCGCTGTACCCCATCGGCGGCGTCGTGTTCGACGGCGACCGCGCACACCGGACGGGACTCGAGGTGCGGGACTACCACCGCGGCATCAAAGGCGTCGACGCCCAGGGGCGCCGCTACCACGCGCTGGACCAGGACGTCTTCTACTGGGCGCACGCCACGTTCTTCTACGGCACCATCGTCACCGCCGAACACTTCTGCGGCGGCATCTCGGAGGCGGAGAAGCGCCGGTTGTTCGACGAGCACAAGCAGTGGTACGCGCAGTACGGCGTGAGCATGCGGCCGGTGCCGGACACCTGGGAAGACTTCCAGCGGTATTGGAAGCACATGTGCGCCGAGGTGCTCGAGGACAACAAGGCCACGCGCGACGTGCTCGACCTCACCGCGCTCCCCCGCCCGCCATTTCTACCGTGGCTGCCGGATCGTCTCTGGCGGCTGCAGCGTCCGCTGTTGGCACGCGGGTTCGTCTGGCTGACGGTGGGGATGTACGACCGAGAGGTGCGGGACCTGCTGGGCTACCGCTGGACGGCGCGCGACGAGCGACTGCACCGGCTCGTCGGGCGCACCGTCAACGCGCTGTTCAGCCTCGTACCGCCGCGCTACCGCAAGCATCCGCGGGCCCGCGACGGCCTCGACCGCGCCGCCGGGCGGGTCGCCGCAGACGCGCCGTTGCTGGAGAGTCCCGCCCGGAATCTCCCCGCCGGCCGGTACGCCACAGGGCCTCAGCATTACAACCCGGCGGGCGCTCCCCGCACGGCCTGGGCGCCGGGTTTAGTCAGGCGACTGCTACAACGGTGAGTGGGTACGTCCGCAATTCGCGGGCCGAGGTCGACGGAAGGCGGCAGCAGATGACCGAGAAGATCGTCCACAACGCGCAGCAGAACCGGTTCGAGGTCTTCGTCGACGACGCGCTCGCCGGCTTCGCCGCCTACACGCCGGCCGACGGTGCCCGCGACTTCGACCACACGGAGGTCGGTTCCGAGTTCGGCGGCCGTGGCCTGGCCGGCAAGGTCGTCGCCGCCGCGCTGGCGGACACCGAAGCCGCCGGCCTGTCCGTGATTCCCACGTGCAGCTACGTGCGCAAGTTCGTCACAAAGAACGCCGAGCACCTGGCGCACATCCCCACCGCCACCCGCTCCGAGATGGGCCTTCCCGAACCTGCCTGAGGAACGCCGGCACGCCCGCGGCGCCGACGCGACTATTCGACGGGCTCGAGGATCTCGGCACGCGCCTCCGGCGCCGCGGCGCGCAGTTCGTCCGCAGACAGGTCGTCAGGTTGCTCCTGCGAGCGCACCTCCGCTTCGACGCGCGCACAGTAGTTCTCCACCTCCCATTCGACGGTGGCCCGGCCCCAACCGAGCACGCCCGCCATGAGCTCGGCCGTCTGCCGCGCGCAGTCCACGCCGCGGTGGGCGTACTCGATGGAGATCCGCGTGCGCCGGGCCAGCACGTCCTCCACGTGCAGGGCCCCCTCGGAGTCGGCGGCGTAGACGACCTCCACCTGCAGGTAGTTGGGTGCGGCGTCGATGGGGCCCAGCAGCTCCGGCCGGCCGGCCGCGTGCGCGAGCACGTCGTGGATGAGCGATCCGTAACGATCCAGCAGGTGGCGGACCCGGTACGGGTGCACCCCGTACCGTTCGGCCACGTGCTGCGCCTGATTGACCAAGGCGAAGTAGCCATCGGCACCGAGCAGCGGCACCTTGTCCGTCACGGATTCGGCCACCCGCCCCGGGATGTCCTCCGCCGCCTCGTCCACGGCGTCGGCGCCCATCACCCGGTAGGTGGTGTACTTGCCGCCGGCGATGGCGACCAGGCCGGGCGCCACCCGCGCCACCGCGTGCTCGCGCGAGAGCTTGGAGGTCTCGTCGCTCTCCCCCGCCAGCAGCGGTCGCAGTCCCGCGTAGACACCCTCGATGTCGTCGGGCGTGAGCGGGGTGACCAGCGCCTTGTTCACGTGGCGCAACAGGTAGTCGATATCCGCGTGCGTCGCGGCCGGGTGCGCGAGGTCCAGGTTCCAGTCGGTGTCGGTAGTGCCGATGATCCAGTGGCGGCCCCACGGGATGATGAACAACACGGACTTCTCGGTACGCAGGATGATCGCGGACTCGCTGACGATCCTGTCCCGCGGGACCACGATGTGCACGCCCTTGGAAGCGCGCACACGGAAGCGGCCGCGCTCGCCGGAGAGCGACTGGATCTCGTCGGTCCACACGCCCGTCGCATTGACCACGGCGTGCCCACGCACCTCGGCGACCTCGCCGGTCTCGCTGTCACGCACACGCACGCCGCTCACCCTGTCTGCCTCGTGCAGGAACCCCACCACCTGTGTGGAGGTGCGCACCACCGTTCCGTAGTGGGCCGCGGTGCGGGCGACGGTCATGGTGTGGCGCGCATCGTCGACGACGGTGTCGTAGTAGCGGATGCCGCCCACCAGTGCGCTGCGCTTGAGACCCGGCGCCATGCGCAGCGCGCCCGCCCTGGTCAGGTGTTTCTGCGCGGGCACCGACTTGGCCCCGCCCATCCTGTCGTACAGCATGATCCCGGCGGCGATGTAGGGCCGCTCCCACAGCCGGTGCTGCAGCGGGAACAGGAACTGCAGCGGCTTGACCAGGTGCGGGGCCAACCGCGACATGGCTAGCTCCCGCTCATGCAGCGCCTCTGCCACCAGCCCGAACTCGAGCTGCTCGAGGTAGCGCAGCCCGCCGTGGAACATCTTCGACGAGCGCGACGAGGTGCCCGAGGCGAAGTCCCGCGCCTCCACGAGCGCCACGCGGAGCCCGCGGGTGGCGGCGTCGAGAGCAGTGCCCGCCCCGACGACCCCGCCGCCGATGACGATCAGATCGAACTGGTCGGCACCCAGCCGCCGCCACGCCTCGTCGCGCTGCTGGGGCCCGAGCCGCTCGTGTCCCGGTTCCTTCGCCACCCTGACTCCCTCTTGCCGTCTCGTCGCCGTACCGTCTCCCGCCGCCGCACCGGCGCGTCCCCCAGGCTAGTTCCTGCGGCGCGCGGCCCACGGGATTACGCCGCGCCGGGCCACGTTGTCCGCATAATGAGGCGGTGACCGACGCAGACTCCCCGCACCGCGGCGGGTACATCGCCGCCATCGACCAGGGCACCACCTCCAGCCGGTGCATCATCTTCGACCACGACGGCCGCATCGTCGACGTGGCGCAGCGCGAGCACCGGCAGATCTTCGCGCACCCCGGGTGGGTGGAGCACGACGCCGCGGAGATCTGGGTGAACACCCGCTCCGTGGCGGGCGAGGTGCTCGCGTCGTCGGACATCGCCCCATCGGACATCGCCGCCATCGGCATCACCAACCAGCGCGAGACCACCGTGGTGTGGGATCGCGCCACAGGCGAGCCGGTGCACAACGCCATCGTCTGGCAGGACACGCGCACCGCGGAGATCTGCGAGCGGCTCGCATCGGCGGCACCGGACGGCAGCGGCATCGACCGCTACCGCGCCGTCACGGGCCTGCCGCTGTCGCCGTACTTCGCGGGCACCAAGCTGGCCTGGATCCTCGAGAACGTCGACGGTGTGCGCGAGCGCGCCGAGGCCGGCGAGCTGTGCTTCGGCACCATGGACACGTGGCTGATGTGGAACCTGTCCGGCGGGCCGGGCGGGCCGGGCCAGGAGCCGGGCATCCACGTCACCGACGTCACCAACGCGTCACGCACCCTGTTGATGGACCTGGCAACGCTGCAGTGGGATCCGCGGATCTGCGAGGACATGGGCATCCCCATGGAGATGCTGCCGGAGATCCGCAGCTCGTCGGAGGAGTACTGCCGGGTGCGCCGCCGCAGCGTGCTGGGCGGCGTGCCCGTAGCGGGGATCCTCGGCGACCAGCAGGCGGCGATGTTCGGCCAGGCCTGCCTGGAGCCGGGCGACGCCAAGAACACCTACGGCACCGGCAATTTCCTGCTGCTCAACACGGGCACCGAGCCGGTGCACAGCGACAAGGGGCTGCTCACCACCGTCTGCTACCGCCTGGGCGAGCAGCCGGCGGTGTACGCGCTGGAGGGCTCGGTGGCGGTGAGCGGCTCGCTGATCCAGTGGCTGCGCGACAACCTGGGCCTCATCTCGTCGTCCTCGGAGGTGGAGTCGCTGGCGGCGAGCGTCGACGACAACGGCGGCGCCTACCTGGTGCCCGCGTTTTCGGGCCTGTTCGCACCGCGGTGGCGCCCCGACGCCCGCGGGGTGCTGGTGGGGCTCACCCGCTACGTCACCAAGGCGCACATCGCGCGCGCCGCGCTGGAGGCCACCGCGTTCCAGACCCGCGAGGTGATCGAGGCGGCGATGGAATCGGGGCTGCCGGTGGGCGAGCTGCGCGTGGACGGCGGCATGGTGGTCAACGAGCTGCTCATGCAGTTCCAGGCCGACATCCTGGGCGTTCCGGTCACCCGCCCCACCGTCATCGAGACGACGGCGCTGGGGGCCGCGTATGCGGCGGGGCTGGCCGTGGGGTACTGGTCCGGAACCGGGGAGATCCGGCGGAACTGGTCGGCGGAGCGCACGTGGGAGCCGTCGATGCCCGCGCAGCGGCGGGAGGAGCTGTACGCCCGGTGGAACCAGGCGGTGGAACGCACCTACGGCTGGGTGAAGGACTGACGGCGGCCCCGCGCACGCGCGCCGCCGCCCGGTAGCCGGCGGTCGTCGCCGCTGCGGACGCCGCGACCACGGCGATGGCGGCCACCCCGTCGAGCCAGTAGTGATTGGCCGTGGCGACCACGACGAACACGGTGAGGACCAGGTGCGCGGGGCCGACCCACCGCCACCGCCGGCCGCCGTACCGCCACACCGCGCAGGCCACGATGCACGCCCACGCGACGTGCACCGACGGCATCGCGGCGACCTCGTCCGGCACCAGCGCCCCGGCCGCGGCGTAGACGGACTGTCCGTAACGGGCGGCCACGTCGACGAAGCCCGCGTCCGGCAGCAGTCGCGGCGGGGCGACGGCGATCAGCGAGATGGCCAGGCACACGGCCGTCGATACGGCCACGACGGTGCGTACCCGGCCATATGCCCCGCGGTGCCGCGCGTACAGCCATACCAGCAGGGCGATCATGGCGCCGAAGTGCGCGGTGGCGTAGTACAGGTTGGCGGCCTGGGACGCCGGCGCGGACGGAAGGATCCACTGCTGCACCGTGTGCTCGCCGGGCAGATGCAGGGTGTGCTCGAGGTCCAGGATCGCCTGCCCGCGTGCGACGGCACCGTCGGTGCTGCGGCCGGCGACGCCGCCCACCCACTGCCATACCGCGTACAGGCCGACGACCACCGCCGCCTCGCGCAGCAGGCGCGCAACGCCGAGCCCCCGCGCGGGCGCTTCGGCTCCACGCCGTCGCCGCGCGCCCGACCACGCCCACAGCGCCGCCGCGACTGCGGCCGCCGCTGCGGCCAGCCACACCGCCTGCTGCCAGGTGAGGTTGTGGTTCACGCGGCGTCGCCCCTCGGCGCGCGGCCGGCCGTCGGCATGCGCTCAGTCCAGGTCGTCGTGCCGCATGAGCTGCCGGGCGGCCTCGGTGATCGACCCGGACAGCGACGGGTACACGGAGAACGTGGCCGCCAGCGACGCCACCGACAGCCGGTTCTGCACCGCGATGGCGATCGGCAGGATCAGCTCGGACGCCGTGGGCGCCACGACGACGCCGCCGATGACGGTGCCCTGCGCGGGCCGGCAGAAGATCTTCACGAAGCCGCGGCGCAGGCCCATCATCTTCGCCCGCGGGTTGGTGCTCAGCGGCAGCATTATCGTGCGGGCCGGCACTTCGCCGGCGTCGATCGCCTTCTGGCTGACGCCGACGGTGGCGAGCTCGGGCCGGGTGAACACGGCCGCGGACACCGTCTTGAGTTTGATGGGCGTCACCCCCTCGCCCAGCGCGTGGTACATCGCGATGCGGCCCTGCATTGCGGCCACCGAGGCGAGAGGCATCAGCGAGGTGCAGTCGCCCGCCGCGTAGACGCCGGGCGCGGAGGTACGGGAGACGCGGTCGACGGTGATGTGTCCGCTGCGCTCGAGTTCGATGCCCACCGAGTCGAGTCCCAGGTAATCGGTGTTGGGCACGGAGCCCACTGTCATGAGCGCGTGGCTGCCCTCGACGGTGCGGCCGTCCGAGAGCACCACGCTGATGCCTTCCGCGGTGCGGTCGATGCGGTCCGCCCGCCCGTGGGCGACGATGCTGACGCCGCGTTCTGCCAGCGCCTCCTCCAGCACCAGCGCGGCGTCTTCGTCCTCGTGCGGCAGTACGCGGTCGCGACTGGACACCAGCGTCACCTTGACGCCCAGCTCGGTGTACGCGGAGACGAACTCCGCGCCGGTGACGCCCGAGCCGATGACGATCAGGTGCGAGGGCAGCTCCTCCAGGTCGTACACCTGCCGCCAGGTGAGGACGCGCTCGCCGTCCGGCTCCGCTCCCGGCAGTACCCGGGGGTTGGCGCCGGTGGCGATGAGGACGACGTCCGCGGTGAGCGTCTGCTCGCCGCCGCCGGCGAGTTCCACGGCGACGCGGTGCGACGCGTAGCCTGCGGCGGTGTCGGCGAGGCGCCCCCGGCCGTCGATGACGGTGACGCCTTCCTCCTCGAGCCGGGCGGCGATGTCCTCCGACTGCGCGCGGGCCAGGTCGATGACGCGCCGGTTGATGCGTTTCATGTTCATGTGCGCGTAATCCAGGTCGATGTCCACGCCCAGCTCGTCGGCGCGGCGCAGCGTCGTCCGCATGCCCGTCGACGCGATGAACGTCTTCGACGGGACGCAATCCGCGAGCACCGCGGCGCCGCCGACCCCCTCGGAGTCCACGAGGGTCACCGCCGCGCCGTTCTGCGCCGCCACCAGCGCCGCCTCGTAGCCGGCCGGTCCGCCGCCGATGATCACGATCCGGTACATGCTCGCCGATCTCCGTTCGTCGCTGTGGTCCGCGTCGTCGCGTGGGCCGCGTCGTCCCATGGGCTGGGGTGGTGCGCGTCCGCCGCCGGGGCGGCGGGTCGCGGCGCCGTCGCATCCACGCTATCGGTTCCCGGCCGCGCGTGGAGGCGCGCCGCACACCCGGCGGCCACGACTCCCCCGGACGGGTGATGGTGATGGCGCCCGCCGCGCCCATGACGCCGGCGGGATCGGAGGGCGTGCAGATCGCGCACGGACGGCCGCGTCGCCTATCGTGGACACGTGTCGATATACGCCGCATACGGGTCCAACATGCACCCGGAGCAGATGCTCAGCCGCGCACCGCATTCGCCGATGGCGGGCACGGGCTGGCTCTACGGGTGGCGGCTGACCTTCTGCGGCGGCGACCTGGGCTGGGAGGGCGCGCTGGCCACCGTGGTCGAGGATCCGGACTCCCGGGTGTTCGTGGTCCTCTACGACGTCGCCGAAGACGACGCCCCGGGACTCGACCGCTGGGAGGGCGCCGAGCTGGGCCTGCACCGCAAGATCCGCGTGCGCATCCACCCCGAGGGCGCAGCGCCCGACAAGGGCGCCCGTGCCGTCCCCGACGACAGCTCCGCCCCCGCCGTCCCGGCGCCCACCGGGCCGTCCCCCCTCGACGCCGACCCCGCCGCAGTGGTCACCGACCCGCTGCTGGCCTGGCTGTACGTGATGGACGCGTTCGAAGGCGGCCTGCCGTCGGCGCGCTACCTCGGCGTGATCGCGGACGCCGCCGAGGCCGCCGGCGCCCCGTCGCACTATGTGCGCGGGCTGCGGACCCGTGAGAGCCGCAACGTCGGGCCGGGCTGCCGCGAGTAGCCGTCCCTAACCCAGCGTCTCCTGGTAGGGCACCTTGGTGCGCGGGGCGACCAGGTTGACCATCGTGCGCACCCCCACCTCCAGCGCGCGTTCGTCCAGGTCGAAGTCGGGCTGGTGGATGTCCACCTTGCGCCCGCCGTCCCACACGCCCAAGCGCGCCATCGCCCCGGGCACCTTCTCCAGATACCACGCGAAGTCCTCGCCGCCGCTGGACTGCGGGGTGGGCACCGCCACGTCCGGGCCGATCGCGTCGACCGCGCGCCGCAGCACCGCCACCGAGTGCTCGTCGTTGACGACCGGCGGCACCCCCTGGCGGTAGTCGATCTCCACCTCGACCCCCGTCGGCACCGCGAGCGCCTGGATCAGCTCGCACACCAGCGGACGCAGCTGCCGCCACGTGGCCCGGTCGCCCGTGCGAACGGTGCCGCGCAGCACGCCGCTGCGCGGAATGGCGTTGGGCGCCGCGCCGGCGTTGACCGCACCCCAGGTGACGACGGTGCGCGACCGCGCATCCACCCGCCGGCCGACCAGGTTGGGGATGCCGGTGATGAGCAGGCCGATCGCGTGCACCAGGTCCGCGGTCAGGTGCGGGCGCGACGTGTGCCCGCCGGGCGAGCTCAGGCGCACCTCGACGATGTCCGCGGCCGAGGTGATCGCCCCCACCCGCAGACCCACGGTGCCCACCCGCAGGTGCGGATCGCAGTGCAGTCCGAAAATGCGCGAAACTCCGCCCAGCGCGCCCGCGGCGATGGCGTCGAGCGCCCCGCCCGGCATCACCTCTTCGGCGGGCTGGAACAGCAGCCGCACCCCCTGCTGCAGCGCAGGCGCCGAGGCAAGCGCCAGGCCGGTGCCCAAAAGGATGGCGGCGTGCGCGTCGTGCCCGCACGCGTGCGCAGCGCCGGGATTGTGCGACGCGAACGGCAGTCCGGTGGTCTCGGTCATCGGCAGCGCATCCATGTCCGCGCGCAGCGCGATCCGCTTGCCGTCGGCGTCCGCCGGGCCGATGTCGCAGACGAGACCGGTGCCGCCCGGCAGCACCTGCGGGTCCAGCCGCGCGGCGCGCAGGTGCTCCACGACGAAGTCGGTGGTCTGGAACTCCTTGCGGGACAACTCGGGGTTGCGGTGGATACGGCGGCGCCAGGCCGTCAGGTCATCACGGTGGGCGCCCAGCCACTCCTCGAACCAGTCCGTGCCGGCCGCCATCGCTCAGCCGCCGATCCGCGTGCCGACGGTCTTGCGGGCCAGCGCCTCGAGCAGCTCCGCGTGGATCCCCCGCTTGATCCCCGCCAGGTTGGGCCCGCGCAGCGGGGCGAGCTCCTGCGCACGCGCCACCGCCGCGTCGAGCACCGCGTCGGCCGAGGCGGAACCGTCCGCCACGGCGTCGACGATGCCCGCGGCCAGCGCGTCCCCGCCGCCGTAGCGACGGCCCGTGGTCATCGCCTCGAGCGCCACCTGCGCGGGCAGCCTGCGCGTCATCAGCGCCGACATCGACGGGGTGAACGGCATCTGCAGCGTGACCTCCGGCAGGCAGTAAAAGCCGCGGTCGGCGCGCATCACACGGAAGTCGTGCGCCGTGGCCAGCATGGCGCCGGCGCCGAACGCGTGCCCCTGCACCGCGGCCACGGTGGGCGTGGAGAACGCGACCAGTCGGTGGTAGAGCGCGTGCACCTCGTCCAGGTAGGCGTCGAGCCGGTCCATCTGCGGCAGGATGTACTCCAGGTCCAGACCGTTGCTGTAGTACTTTCCGGTGTTCGCCGTGACCAGCGCCGCGGGCCCCTCGGCGGCCTCCACCTCGTCGAGCGCGACGTGCAGCGCCGCGAGCCGGTCCGGGTGGAAGCGGGCGTCGTCGTCCTGGGCTTCGGCCCCGGCCAGCCAGAGGACGAAGACGTCGCCCCGGCGCTGCAGCAGCGGCATCGGCCGCGTCCTCGTGCCCGACGTGTCGTCGGTCGTGCCCGGGTCCTGGTCAGTGTTCGGCATGCGTCGATCGTAGCGACCGCCGGCCAGCGGCCTGCGTCCCACGGCGGGGCGCGAGACCGCGACAATGGGGGCATGTCTTCGCCGAACGATCCTGCCGACGCCCCCACGCCCGCTCCCGCATCGCAGGCCGGTGCCGGCGGCCCGGACCGGATCGCCGCGGAGGCCGCGGCCGTCATCGCCGAGCGGAGCGGCGTGCGGCACCACGACGTGGCGGTGGTGCTCGGCTCCGGCTGGCGGCCCGCCGTGGACAGCCTGCTGGGCGGCGCGGACGCCGGCACGCCGATACCCATGGCGGACCTGCCGGGCTTCGTCCCGCCCACCGCCGAGGGGCACGCCGGCACCGTGGTCTCCGCGACGGTAGGGCGGCATCGTGTCCTGGTCATGCTCGGCCGCACCCACGCCTACGAGGGCCACGACGCGTCCCACGTCGTCCACCCCGTCCGCACCGCGTGCGCCGCGGGCGCGGGCACCGTGGTGCTCACCAACGCCGCCGGCGGGCTGCGCGCGGACATGACGGTGGGGCAGCCGGTGCTCATCAGCGACCACCTCAACCTCACAGGGCGGTCGCCGCTGGTCGGCCCGCGGTTCGTCGACCTCACCGACGCCTACGACCCCGCGCTGCGCGCGCTGTGCCGGGATGTCGACCCGACGCTCGCCGAAGGCGTGTACGCCTGCATGCCGGGGCCCCACTACGAGACGCCCGCCGAGATCCGCATGCTGCGCACCCTCGGCGCCGACCTGGTCGGCATGTCCACGGTGCACGAGACGATCGCCGCGCGCGCCGCGGACGCCCGGGTCCTGGGCCTGTCGATGGTGACCAACGCCGCCGCCGGCATCACCGGAGACCCCCTCGACCACGAGGAGGTGCTCGCGGCGGGTGCGGCGGCCGCGGGCCGGATGGGCGGCCTGCTGCGCGACGTGGTGTCGGCGCTGTGACGCCCCGCGAACACCGGTCGAACCCGAGCGCCCCGTCGGCCCACGAGGTCGCGGAATGGATCGCGGGCGACCCGGATCCGCGTGACCGCGCCGCGCTGCGATCGCTCCCGCCGGACGGGCCCGAGCTCGCCGCACGGTTCGCCGCGCCCCTCGCGTTCGGCACCGCCGGGCTGCGCGGCCCGCTGCGCGCCGGGCCGGCGGGGATGAACACCGCGGTGGTCCTCCGCGCCACCGCGGGGCTCGCGTCCTACCTGCGCCGCCGCGGCGAGTCGCGGGCGACGGTCGTCGTGGGGTGCGATGCCCGGCACGGCTCCGCAGTCTTCGCGCGCGCCGCCACCGAGGTGCTGGCCGCCGCCGGGTTCGACGTGGTGGCCTTCCCGGAGCCGCTGCCCACGCCCGTCACCGCCTTCGCCGTCCGCGCGCTCGACGCGGCCGCCGGGGTGCAGATCACCGCCTCCCACAACCCGGCTGGCGACAACGGCTACAAGGTGTACCTGCGGGGCGGCGCGCAGCTCGTGCCGCCGGCGGACCGCGCCATCGAGGAGGCCATCGCCGCGGCCGGCCCCGCTGCCGGAATCGCGCGCACACCCCTGCCAGGGAACACGGACCGCGGTTCCGCGGAACCGGATCCGCGCTGCGCCGCACTCGTCGAGCGGTACCTCCAGCGCGCGTCCCGGGTGCTCGGCGGCGCAGGCGCGGCCGGTCCGCTGCGCATCGCGCTCACCCCGGTGCACGGGGTGGGCGGCGCGCCGGCGGTGGAGGCGCTGCGCCGCGCGGGCTTCGCCGACGTGCACGTGGTGGACGAGCAGTTCGCGCCCGACCCGGATTTCCCCACCGCGCCGCGGCCCAACCCCGAGGAGCCCGGGGTGACCGACCGTCTGCTGGCCCTGGCACGGCGGGTGGACGCCGAGGTGGCGATCGCGCTCGACCCCGACGCCGACCGGTGCGCGCTGGGAGTACCGGACCGCGACGGCTGGCGGATGCTGCGCGGCGACGAGACCGGCCCATTGCTAGGCGAGCACATTCTGCGCACCCCCGGACCGGGCACGGAGTCGACCGCTCCATCGACCACCGCCCCGGAACCGCTCGTCGCGACGACCGTCGTCTCGTCGACCCTGCTCGGCCGCATCGCCGCGGCGCACGGCGCGCGATACCGCACGACGCTCACGGGTTTCAAATGGCTGGTGCGCGCCGCCGACGACGTGCCCGGAGCCCGGCTCGTCTACGCGTATGAGGAGGCGATCGGGATGTGCGTGGACCCGGAGGCCGTGGCCGACAAGGACGGGACCTCCGCGGCGGTGGCGTTGTGCCGCATGGCGGCCCGGCTGCGCGCGGACGGGCGCAGCATCCCGGGCGAGCTCGACCGGCTCGCGCGCGAGTTCGGGGTGCAGGCCGGGTGCCAGTTCTCGGTGCGGCCCGACACCGCCGACGATGCCGTGCGGCTGATGCGTCGACTGCGCCGGAACGCGCCATCCCGTCTCGGCGGCGTCGCCGTGGACTGCGAGGACCTCGCCCGGCGCGACGACGCCCTGCGGACCGACGCGCTGGTCCTCGCCTCGCCCGACGACGCCGCAGACGGGCCCGCAGTGCGCCTGGTGATCCGCCCCTCGGGCACCGAGCCCATGGTCAAGGCCTACGCCGAAGTGGCGTTCCCGCCCGCCGCAGAGCCGGGGGCGCTGGACGTGGAGGCGCTGGCCGCGCGGCGCGCCGACGCCGACGCGCTGCTGCGCGGCGTCGCGGACGACGCCCGCCGGCTGCTCACGCCCTGACCGGGCACCGCACAGGACCCGCTCAGCGCGGCCCGTACTGCCGGTCCCCCGCATCGCCCAGGCCCGGGACGATGAAGGCGTCGGCGTCGAGGCCCTCGTCCAGCGCGGCGGTCACCAGGCGGTCCACCGCGCCGCACGCCCGCACCTCTTCGACGCCCTGCGGCGCGGCCACGACGCAGATGACGGTCACCGCGTCCGCGCCCCGGCCCCGCAGCAGCTCCACCGTGTGCACCATCGAACCGCCCGTTGCCAGCATCGGGTCGAGCACCAACACCGGGCGCCCGCTCAGGTCGTCCGGCAGCGATTCCAGATAGGCCGTGGGTCGGTGCGTGGACTCGTCGCGCGCCAGGCCGACCAAGCCCAGATCGGCCTCCGGAAGGATGGCCTGCGCCTGGTCCACCATGCCCAGACCGGCGCGCAGCACCGGCACGAGCAGCGGCGGGTCGGCCACGCGCACACCGCGCGTCGGCGCCACCGGCGTCCGCACGTCGATCTCCGTCACCGCGATGTCGCGGCACGCCTCGTATACGAGCATCGTCGTGAGGTCCCGCAGGACACTTCGGAAGCGGGCGTTGTCGGCGCGCCGGTCACGCAGCATTGCCAGCCGGGCCGCGACGAGGGGATGATCGATCACGCGCAGGTCCATACCGGCAGCCTATGCGGTCCGTCACAGCACGAACGTTTCCGCAACGCGCATTCTGTCGATAGGCTCGCGGCCATGGCAGGTGACATCGTCCCCATCGAACTGCGCCTTCACACCGGCAGCATCTACACGCTGTGGGCACCGCGGTGGCGCGACGGCGAGGACGAGTGGCAGGCGTTCCTGGGGCTGGAGGACGAGGTCTTCGGCTTCGACTCCGTCGCCGAGCTCACCGCGTTCATCCGCACCGACCACGACCACGACCTGTACGACCACCCGTCCTGGCACATCGTCGAGGCGCTGTCGGCCGACGAGCTGACCCCCGAGCCAGAGGATCGCTACGACCTCACCCGGGTGCCGGCGGTGGCGCGGCGCGAGCCCACGTTGTCGTCCACCCGGTTCCTCGACGACGCCCTCGGCGTGGTGTTCGCCCTCGGGGACGTCTGCGACATCGGCAGCATCACCGACTTCCTCGAAGAACATGGCGAGCTGGATCTGCTCGGCAGCGGCACCGCTCCGTTCCACGGCCGGTCCGGGGGCAAGCGGTGGGCGCGCATCGGACGGTTGCTGGACGGCGCGTGGGACGGGATCCTCACCGCGATCGACGACGTCATCAGCGGCCCCGACGTCGACGCGGCGGCCTTGGAGATCGCGGAGGCGGAGCTGACGGCGTCCGACGAGAACGACGTGGAGAACGACGACGAACTCGACACCGACGACGACCTGGACCTGCTGGACTCCGACTCGTCCGGGGACGATGAGGATCGCGACGGTGACGATGATGGTGACGATGACGACGATGCGGACGATGACGACGATGACGACGATGATGCGGACGGGGACGACGAGTACGCGTTCTGGGATTCCGTGGGCATCGACCCCATCCAAGTGGTGGTCCCCGGCGGCACCTTCTACACCTTGCGCTGCTACCTGCAGGACGACCCGGTGTTCCTCGGCCGCGACGGGCGCATCCGCGTGTTCACCACGCCGCGGGCGCTGACCCAGCACCTGGCGGACAACCACGACCACGACCTGGCCGGGGTGAGCACGTATTCCACTGTGGCCCGGTCGGCGACCGGCGGCGACCTCGAGATCGTCATCACCGACGACAACGTGTACGTACTCACAGGGCTCGTCGAGGACATCACCGACGGCCCGGTGGCCGTCGACTCCGAGCAGCTCGACTTGGCGATCGAGCTGCTCGAGGACGCCGCCGACTACTGCGACGACGACGCGGTGGAGCAGGCTCTCGACGTTTCCACCGAGCTCGGCGCCCTGGTGTCGTTCATCCGCGAGCCGGATCCGCTCCGCGTGATGCCGCACCCGCCGTTCACCGTCGAGGCAGGCCAGTGGCGCGCGCTGGAACACGCCTTCGAGGACAGGCTGACGGTAGTAGGCGGATGATGTCCGGCCATCGTCGTAGCGTAGAGCCGTGCTCGCCCGGGGTGCCCGTCACTGGCGCAATGCGCGGGCGGGCACGGTACGCGCGATGCGGGCGGCCTCGACCCCCAGCGCGAGACAGGTGATGACGAGCGTCATTGCCGCCAGACCGCCGTACAACCCCCACGGCAAGCCGACCAGGAAGGTCACGGTGTCGACGCGCGCCGCGACCGCGAGCGTGACCCCTGTGGCGCCGACGCACAGTGCACCGAACAGGATCGCCGTCCCCGCATAGACGACCCCCTCGTACAGCGTCGCGCGGGTGACCACGCCCGGGCGTGCGCCCGCGACTGCGACGATGGCGCCATCGCGCACGCGTTCACGCCCGACCAGCGCGATCACGGCGAGTCCGCCCACCCAGGCCACCACGAAAACCCAGCCCAGCACCACCAGGATGTCCCCGAGGCCCGCAGTGCCGTCTGGCATGACCGAACCCATGGCGGTGAACAACCCGACCAACGAGAGGCACAGCGCGAACGGCAGAACAGAGGTGACGCTTCGGGCTGCCCGGGCACGGCAGGACTGCACGGCGATGTGCCATGCCGCGCCACGGGCCGGCACGAGCGCAGTCCACGCCGTCATCAGAGGGGTGAGCACCCACGGCCCCATGAGCAGCAGCAGGCAGATCAAGAACAGGTCGCCTGCGAAAACGAAGCCGACACGCTCCTCGACGCCGCCTGCCGGATCGGTCACCAGCCCGGCGATCCACGTCCCCACGACGCCGATGAACAGGCACAGGGCCAGCGTCCCACGCAGGAAGCCGGGGCGCCGAGGCGGATCGGCGACGTCTCGGAACGCTTGCATCTCGGGTGTCTTGGCCACACGGCGGGTGATACCCCAGCCGCCGAGCAGGCACGGCACCATCGCGCACAGCACGGCAGCGCCGAGATGCCAGGGCTGAAACCGGACGGTCACCCCAGACAACGGAAGTCCGGCACCGGCCCATTGTCGCAGGGAGAACTCGGCGGCGATCAGCGCCGGCAAGGTCGCAATCACACCGGCGACGAGGCCGAGCACAGCCAGCTCCGCGCGCAGGATCGTGCGCACGCGTCGACGTGGGATCCCGAGGATCATCCAGAGCGCGTGTTCGCGGCGCCGGGTGGTCAGCGTCAGACCCACCGTCGACGAGACGACCCCAGCCGCCGTGAAGGCGGTGAAGAAGATGATGTTGCCTCCTAGCGAGATCGAGGCTTGCATCAGGTCGGTATCTCCGGACACCCGCGCCGCGGCTACGCCTGCGAGAGTGGCGATCACCGAACCGGCCGCGCAGGCCGCGCCGACGGTGACGCACAGGACGGTCCACAGCCACAACGGGGCCTGCGCGCGGACGTCGGCGAAAACCAAGCGGATCACGACGACGCCCCATCTGCCTCATTCAGGGATTGCGCGTCGTCGCTCTGTGCCGCGAGCACCGCGTCGCTCACGGCACGCGGGTCGCCGCCGGGTATGACGCCACGCACCCGCCCGGCACCCATGACCACCACTGTGTCGGCCCGTGCGGCAGCGTGCGGATCGTGCGTGACCATGAGGACGGTGCTGCCCTTCGCGGGCAGCGCCTGCAGCCAGTCGAGCACGACCTGACCGGAAGCAAGGTCGAGGGCGCCGGTCGGTTCGTCCGCAAAAACGATCCGCGGCCGGTTGGCCACCACCCGGGCCACCGCAACGCGCTGACGTTCCCCTCCCGAAAGGCGGTCGGGGCGGCGGCGCGCATGCTGAGCGATACCGAGTCGGGTCATCGCGTCGTCGATCCGTGACCGCGGCACGCGCCGACCGGACAGACGGTAGGGCAGGGCGATGTTGTCGGCCACCGTGAGCGAGCCGACCAGGTTGTACTCCTGGAATATGAAGCCGATCTGCTCACTACGCAGTTGCGCCGACTTCCTCGCGCCGAGACCCACGACGTCGGTCCCGAGGATCTCGACCGACCCCCCGGTGGCGCGCTCGAGGCCCGAGGCGCACAGCAGCAAGGTCGACTTGCCCGAGCCGGACGGGCCGACGACCGCAGTCATCCTCCCCTCGGGGACGTCGAGGTCGATGTCGTGCAGGACGCGCACGGAAGGGCGGTGGCGACCGGGTACAGGGAAGTCCATGCACAGGCCGCGCAGGCGGATGCAAGGAGCAGGAGGTGCGGTGATTACGGGCATGCACTCAGAACACCCGCCACAGCGTCCGTGCGCATTGGTGCTGGCACTGCATCAGGGTAGTCCTGGCTCTACCACCGACGCACTGCCGCACAGGTGAAGATGGTGACCATGCCGCAGATCAACGTCGCCCGCCGAATGTCCACCGAACTGCTCGCGGCTATCGCGCTTCCGCTGCTGGTACTCGGAATCCTCGCAGTGCCGTTCTCGGCCGCCGCGGTGGCCGAGGTCGACCGGACACGGGCTCGACTGTGCGGCATGGACGCCACCGCCCTGCAGCCCGAGGCGCAGACGCGACCACGGTGGCTATGGCGCCGCGCCCGCACGCGCTCGGTGTGGCGTATCGATCTGCCCGTGTTCATCGGCGCGCTGATCCTCTCGGTGCTGTCGCTGCTGATGGCGTTTTTCGGATTCATCGGCGCGGTGGCATTGGTGTTCTCCCCCGCGTTCTGGTTCGCCGGGATCCCCGCCCAGGTGGGCCCGTTCACTCCCGGAGCATGGTGGCAGTCGGTGGCCGCGGTGCCCGTGGGTGCGGCGCTCGGCGCTGTCACCGCCGGGCTGCTCGTCGCGGTCTCCGTGGCGCGAAACCTGCTGCTGCGCGCCGTCACCCACAGAGACGACCCGGCGCAGCGGGCGCGGCTCGAGGAGCTGCGCGCCAGCCGCGCCGCGTTGGGCGCGGCATTCGAGGTGGAGCGTCGGCGCATCGAGCGCGACCTGCACGACGGCGCCCAACAGGAACTCGTCGCAGTCGTGATGCGGTTGGGATTGCTCGAGGCGGCTGCCGAGGGGACCGGGGATGAGCGCATGACGACGCTGGCCCGCTCTGCGCGTGAACAGGCCGAGCGCGCTCTGGTGCGCCTACGTGAGACAGTGCGCGACATCCACCCTCGCGAGCTCAGCGACCTGGGGCTGATCGCGGCGGTCCGAGAGTTGGCGACACGCTCGCCGCTGCGGATCGAGCTCGATGGTAAGGGTGACGACACGTTGCTCGCCGCCCCCACCGCGGCGGCGGTGTACTTCACCGTTTCCGAGGCCGTCACCAACATCGCCAAGCACTCGGGCTCCGACCTGGCCCGCATCGATCTGCGGTTCTCCGGCGGGGCCGTCCGCGCGGCGGTGCTCGACGAAGGCGCCGGGGGTGCGAGAATCGACGAAGGTTCGGGGCTTGCCGGTCTGCGCGAGCGGATGCGCAGCGTCGGCGGCGACCTCGAGGTGCAGAGCCCCGCAGGTGGCGGCACACTCGTCGTCGCCACCGCGCCCGGCTCCGACGGCGAGGAGTGGGCATGAGGATCGTGCTGGCGGACGACAGCGTGCTCATGCGCGCCGGGATCCGCGAGATCCTCACGACGGGAGGCCACAAGGTGAGCCGGGAGTGCAACGATGCCGCCGAACTCACCGCCACCGTCGATGCCGATATCGCCTCGGGTTCGGGCCCGGACATGGTGATCACCGACGTACGCATGCCCCCGGGCGATTCGGACGACGGACTACGCGCCGCCATCGACCTGCGCTCACGACACCGGGACCTGCCGATCGTCGTCCTGTCGGCCTACGTCACCGGCCCTTACGTGCGCGAGCTGCTCAACGGGCCCGGCTCCGACGGTGCGGTGGGATACCTGCTCAAGGAGAAGGTCGGCCGGGTCCCCGACTTTCTGCGGGCACTCGAGACCGTCGCCGGAGGCGGCGTGGTGATCGACCCGGAGGTGGTGCGGCACGCCGTGCGCGACGGTGGACCCGGCGGCCCGCTGGCGCGACTGACACCGCGCGAGCAGGAGGTGCTGGCGCTTATGGCCGAGGGCCGCTCCAACAAAGAGATCGCGGCCGCGCTGTTCCTGTCCGGTGCTGCTGTGAGCAAGCACGTCGCGAACGTCTTCGTGAAGCTCGGCCTGCCACCCGGAGAGGACAACAGGCGCGTGAAGGCCGTCCTGGCGTGGTTCGAGCACCGCTGACCGCACCGACCTACGCGACGGCGCCCACCACTTCCCCCACCGCATAGGCGACTGCCATCGCCGCGGCCCCGCCGCACATCACCCGCGCCGTCGCACGCATCCTGTCGGCGCCGCCGAGTGCGGCGCTCACCGCGCCGGTGAGGGCGAGGGCCGCCAGCACCGCGACAACGGTGACCGGAACCCGGAGTTCCGGTGGGGGAAGGACGATCGCGATGAGCGGCAGCAGCGCGCCCATGATGAACGACACTGCCGAGGACGCGGCCGCATGCCAGGGCGAGACGAGCTGGTCGGGGTCGATTCCCAGCTCGGCCTCGGCGTGCGCGGACAGCGCGTCGTGCGCGGTGAGCTCCACCGCCACCGCGTGCGCCGTCGCACCGCTGAGCCCCTTCGCCCGGTAGAGGGCGGCGAGCTCGCGCAGCTCGTCCTCCGGCTCGTCGGCGAGCTCCTGGCGCTCCTTGGCCAGCAGCGCGCGCTCCGCGTCGCGCTGGGTGCTCACCGAGACGTACTCGCCCATCGCCATCGACGCCGCGCCCGCGATGAGTCCCGCCACGCCCGCCGTCAGAAGCGTGTCGCGCGAGGCCGACGCCGCCGCCACGCCCACGACGAGCCCGGCCGTCGACACGATCCCGTCGTTGGCGCCGAGGACGCCGGCCCGCAGCCAGTTGAGTTTCGCGGCGATCGCGCCGCCGTGGGGTTCCGGATGGGTCCCCGCCACCGCCGTCCTGGACGGCTCCCCCGTCATGGTCTCCATGAGCCCGATCGTAGGCGCGCAACGCACCCACCACCAGCAAGGAAAGGCTGGACTACCAGCACGAATGGTAGCCTATCCGAACCTATGTGCGGGCGTCCGCGGTCAGCCGAAGAGCACCGCGTAACCCGGCTTGATGACGTCGTCGATCATCGCCAGCCGCTGATCGAACGGGAGGAACGCGGACTTGGCCGCATTGATGGTGAACCGCTGCAGATCCACCCAGTCGTACCCGAAGGTGTCGACGAGTTTCATCATCTCGCCGCTCATCGTCGTGTCGCTCATCAGTCGGTTGTCGGTGTTCACCGTGACGCGGAACCGTAGGCGCGCCAGCAGGTCGAAGGGGTGCTCGGCCAGGCTCGCGACGGCACCGGTCTGCACATTGGAGCTGGGGCACAGCTCCAACGGAATCCGCTTGTCGCGCACATAGTTCGCCACCCGGCCGAGCGTCGGCCTGCTGCCGCGCGGCGCGTCCGGGGACCAGTCGACGATGCCGCCGTCGGGCACGGTGATGTCATCCGTGATACGCACGCCATGGCCCAGGCGGTCCGCACCGCAGAACGCGATCGCCTCGTGGATCGACGGCAGGCCGAACGCCTCGCCGGCGTGGATGGTGAAGTGCGCGTTGGACTGCCGCATGTATTCGAACGCGTCCAGGTGGCGGGTCGGCGGGTTTCCGGCCTCGGCGCCCGCGATGTCGAAGCCCACCACGCCGCGGTCCCGGAACCGCACCGCGAGTTCCGCGATCTCCCGTGACCGCGCCGCGTGCCGCATCGCGGTGACGAGCGTGCCGATCCTGATCCCGCGTCCACCCCGGGCGGCCATGTCGGCGCCCTCGGCGAACCCGTCGAGCACCGCCTGCACCACTTGGTCCAGACTCAGGCCGCCTTCGAGGTGCTGCTCCGGCGCGAAGCGGATCTCCGCGTAGACCACGCCGTCGCCCGCCAGGTCCACCGCGCACTCGCGGGCGACACGCACCAGCGCGGCACGGTGCTGCATGACCCCCACAGTGTGCGCGAACGTCTCCAGGTACCGCTCGAGCGAGCCACTGTCCGCGGCGGAGCGGAACCACCGGGCCAGCCCCGGACCGTCCGCGGCCGGCAGCCCGCGGTAGCCGTGCGCGTCCGCCAGTTCGAGCACCGTCTGCGGGCGCAGTCCGCCGTCGAGGTGGTCGTGCAGAAGCACCTTGGGCGCCGCGCGGAAGGCGGCGGCGCGTGCCGGACCACTGTCCGACGGTGCACTGCACGACGGGTCGAGGTCCGCGGCCGGGCCGTTCACTGCGGTGTCCACCCCCCGACCGTACTGCGGCGCGCCGCCGACCTGACGCACCCGGCTATCCCAGCACCGCCGCGTCCTCCTCCGCGAAGCGGTCCTCGAGCGCCTCGGGGGCGTGGTCCAGGTCGATCTCCTCGACGCGGCGCCCGCGGGCGGATTCGATTGCGGTGAGCCGGCGCTGCGCGCGGTCGGCGGCGTAAGTGACGAACTCGTCCGGGTCGAGCCCGAAGGGCTGCTCGTCGAACTGCTCGTTGACCCAGTTGATCATGGTGATCGCGTGCGGCATGAGCTCGGCCATGCGCTGCTGGACGAGCTCCCACAGGCTGTCGTCCGCGGCCACGTGCCGCCGACAGGTGAACGTGCCCCAGGCCATGTGCCGGCGCTCGTCCAGGCTGATGCGGCTGATGAGCTCGCGCATCCCCGGCAGGATCCCGTTCTCCTTGCACACCTTCTGCCAGGCGTAATAGCCGGTGAGCGCCAGACTGCCCTCCACCACGTGGTTGTAGGTGACGCTGGCTGTGATCTGGTTGGCCGGGCTCGGGTCCTGCTCCAACGCCCGCAGCGACTTCGGCAGTTCGTAGTAGAACAGCCGCCGGTAGCCGGGGTTGTCCCTGACGAACGGCTGCAGGTCGCCGTCGAGCCCCACCGCGTCCATCCACAGGCGGAACACCTGCGCGTGCTTGGCCTCCTCGAAGCAGAACTGGGTCAAGTACATCTCGTCGCCGAAGCGCCCCTCCGCGGCCATGGCGCGCATGAACGGCTGCAGATCCTGTGTCACCGCCTCCTCGCCGGCGATGAACTGCGAGCACAGGTAGGTGGCACTGCGGCGCTGCTCGTCGGTCATCGCCTCCCAGTCCGCGCGGTCCTGGGAGAAGTCGATGGCCCGCGGGTCCCAGAAGTGCGCGTTGCCCTTGGTGAACAGGCGCAGCGGCATCGACTGCCAATTGAGCCCGCCGGCGCGGAGCGTGGCGAAGTCCGCGCGCAGGTCCGGAACGCCGTCCGCGCCCGCCGGCGGGGCGGCTTGCGTGGCCGTCGATTGCGAAGTCATTTGCGTCGTCATGGATGTACCTCCCGGCAAGCGGCTCCGTTGCGGATCCACGGATCGCCCGTACGTCCGGAGCGCGTGAGATCCCGGTCACAGTCGACGATACCCGCATTCACACCTATCCGGCGTCGGAATCGGACACCCGAACGGTCGCGTTCCGGTCAACTCACCCGACCCCGCACCAGCGGCCCGCCACTGCCGAGTTCATCCCGGCCGCCGGCGCCGGCCGATGCCCCGGGCCGGATGCCGACCGCCCCGGCGAGCGCCTCGCGGGCCGCGGCGATCCGCTCCGGGGCATCGGTGTGCAGCGACAGCAGGCGCCCGCCCGCCGCCACCGGTTCGCCCGGGCGTGCATGGATCTCGATCCCGGCCCCGGCCGTCACCGCGTCGCCCGGGGCAAGCCTGCCGGCACCGAGGATGCGGGCCGCATCCCCCACAGCCCGCGCGTCCAGTCCGGTCACAACCCCCGCGACGCCGGGCTCCGCGCACACGGTGTCGACGTGCCGCGCGACGGGCAACGGCGCGTCCGGGTCGCCGCCCTGCGCGGCGATCATCCGCCGCCACCGGTCCATCGCGCTACCGTCCACCAGCCGCACCGCCGGGTCCACCGCGTCCAGGCCCGCGGCGGCGAGCATCTCCCGCGCCAGGGCAGTGGTCAGCTCCACGACGTCCGGCGGGCCCCCGCCTGCGAGCACCTCCACCGCCTCGGCCACCTCGAGCGCGTTGCCGACGGCCCTGCCCAGCGGGGCGTCCATCGCGGTGAGCAGCGCCGTGGTGCGCACGCCCGCATCGGCGCCCAGGTGGACCATCGTCTCCGCCAGCTCCCGGGCCGATGCGGCGTCGGCGAGGAAAGCGCCGGAGCCCACCTTGACGTCGAGCACCAGCGCGTCCGCGCCCTCCGCCAGCTTCTTGCTCATGATCGACGCCGCGATGAGCGGGATCGATTCGACGGTGCCGGTGATGTCCCGCAGCGCGTACATCGCGCGGTCCGCGGGAACCAGCTCGGCGCCGGCGGCGCACACCACCGCCCCGACGTCCTCGAGCTGTCGGCGCATCGCCGGCATCGGCACCTCGGCCCGCCACCCCGGAATGGCCTCGAGCTTGTCGAGGGTCCCGCCGGTGTGCCCCAGCGCGCGCCCGGAGAGCTGGGGCACCGCCGCGCCGCAGGCCGCTACGAGAGGCGCCAACGCCAGCGTGATCTTGTCGCCCACCCCGCCGGTGGAGTGCTTGTCCACCGTGGGGAGGCGCGCGCCGGCGCGCCGCAGCCCGGTGAGATCTGCGGTGGATCCGCTCGCCCGCATCGCCGACTCGAGCGACGCGGTTTCACGGGCGGTCATCCCCCGCAGCACGATGGCCATCAGCAACGCCGCCATCTGGACGTCGGCGAAGGCGCCCGCCGTGTACGCCCCCACCGCCCAGCGGATCTCCGCGTCGGTGAGCTCGTGGCCGTCGCGCTTGCGCGCGATGACCCCTACCGGGTCCATCGCCGCACCGCCCCCGATTCCGACTCGCCCGGCCCGAACGCACGCGGGAGCAGCTCGCCGAGCGTGACCGGCGGCCCAGCGCCGGCGTCGACCGCGAGCTCCGCACCGCCGTGCTCCAACAGCACCTGCCGGCATCGCCCGCACGGCATGACGGCGGCACCCTCGGGGCCCACGCACGACACCGCGCGCAGACGGCCACCACCGGAGGCGAACAAGTTACCGACCAGTATGTTTTCGGCGCACACAGTGAGCCCCAGTGAGACATTCTCCACATTGCAGCCGACAACCACCCGGCCGTCCTCCATCAGCCCCGCCGCACCCACCGCGAACCCGGAGTACGGCGCGTAGGCGTTCCGCATCACCTCGAAAGCGCGCGTGCGCAGGTCATTCCAGTCCGTATCGGCCACGTCACCCATGGTGCCACCGCCGCACCGGAGCACAGCACGGGACCGTCGGACACTCGTGTGAAGTTTGCTTAGCCTGGGCTAAGACAATGGCCGAATCTCCGCAGTGCCGGTATATCGGATTAGTTGCCTCACTACGCTGGGTCTACAGTTCATCTGTCGGTTCAGGTTCTCGTCGAGCCCCGAGGCCCCGCCGGTAGGACTTCCGCGTCCCCACGGCATCTGCTACGTCTCGCGGCCGCCGAATCACCACAGACGTTGGAGGCAGAGCACTCGATGACCAGCACGCAAGAAGTCGCCCTCACCAGAGAGCGCACACGAACCCTCTACCGGGGCGATCCCGGAATGTGGTCCTGGGCCCTGCACCGGATCACCGGCGTCGCCACCTTCTTCTTCTTGTTCGTCCACGTGCTGGACACCGCTCTCGTGCGCGTCAGCCAGGACGCATACAACGAGGTGATCGGCACCTACCAGAACCCGATCGTCGCCCTGATGGAGCTCACGCTTGTCGCGGTGGTCCTGTACCACGGGCTCAACGGCGTCCGCATCATCCTCGTCGACTTCTGGGCCAAGGGCTGCCGCTACCAGCGCCAGCTGCTCTGGGGAGTCGGAGTCGTCTGGCTGGTCGTGATGATCCCGGCCACCTTCCGCATCATCCAGCAGATCATGAAGGGGATCTCATAATGACCGCCGAAGCCCCGATCATGGGTCGTTCCTACGACCGTCCCGCCAGCCTCGACAACCCACGTTCGCCCCGCCGGCCCCGCCGCGGCGGCTTCGAGATGGCCGCGTGGGTGTTCATGCGCGTCTCCGGCATCGCGCTGCTGATCCTGGTCCTCACGCACCTGTCGATCATGCTCATGATCGACGACGGCGTGCACCGCATCAACTTCGCTTTCGTCGCGGACCGCTGGACCAATCCGTTCTGGCAGATCTGGGACTTGATCATGCTCTGGCTCGCCATGCTGCACGGCGGCAACGGCCTGCGCACCGTGATCGCGGACTACTCGCGCAAGGACTCGACGCGGTTCTGGTTGACGACGGTCCTCGTCGTCGCGATGGTCCTGATCATGGCGATCGGCACCTACGTCATCTTCTCGTTCGACCCCAACATCAAGATCAGCTGACCTCCGGGGAGCAGAAACTTCATGCCAGAATCGCAAGAGCTGCACCAACACCGTTACGACGTGGTCATCGTCGGCGCAGGCGGCGCCGGCATGCGCGCGGCCATCGAGGCCGGACCGCGGGCACGCACCGCGGTGCTGACCAAGCTGTACCCCACCCGCTCCCACACCGGCGCTGCGCAGGGCGGTATGTGCGCCGCACTGTCCAACGTCGAGGAGGACAACTGGGAGTGGCACACCTTCGACACGGTCAAGGGCGGCGACTACCTCGTCGACCAGGACGCCGCGGAGATCATGGCCAAGGAGGCCATCGACGCGGTGATGGACCTGGAGAAGATGGGCCTGCCGTTCAACCGCACCCCGGAGGGGCGGATCGACCAGCGACGCTTCGGCGGGCACACCCGTGACCACGGCAAGGCGCCCGTGCGCCGTGCCTGCTACGCCGCGGACCGCACCGGCCACATGATCCTGCAGACGCTCTACCAGAACTGCGTCAAGCACGACGTCGAGTTCTTCAACGAGTTCTACGCGCTCGACGTGTGCCTCACAGACACCGCCGAGGGCCCCGTCGCCACCGGCGTCGTCGCCTACGAGCTGGCGACCGGCGAGCTGCACGTGTTCCAGGCCAAGTCCATCGTATTCGCCACCGGCGGGTCGGGCCGCATGTACAAGACCACGTCCAACGCGCACACCCTGACCGGCGACGGCATGGGGATCATCTTCCGCAAGGGCCTGCCGCTGGAGGACATGGAGTTCCACCAGTTCCACCCGACGGGTCTGGCCGGGCTGGGCATCCTCATCTCCGAGGCCGTGCGCGGCGAGGGCGGCATCCTCCGCAACGTCGACGGCGAGCGCTTCATGGAGCGCTACGCCCCCACCATCAAGGACCTCGCCCCGCGTGACATCGTCGCCCGCTCGATGGTCCTCGAGGTGATGGAGGGCCGCGGCGCCGGGCCGCACAAGGACTACGTCTTCCTCGACGTGACGCACCTCGGCGCGGACGTGCTCAACGAGAAACTGCCGGACATCACAGAGTTCTCGCGCACCTACCTGGGCGTGGACCCGGTCACCGACCCGGTGCCCGTCTACCCCACGTGCCACTACGTGATGGGCGGCATCCCCACCACCATCACCGGCAACGTGCTGCGCAACGACCAGGAGGACATCGTCCCGGGTCTGTACGCGGCGGGCGAGTGCGCGTGCGTCTCGGTGCACGGCGCCAACCGCCTGGGCACCAACTCGCTGCTCGACATCAACGTGTTCGGGCGCCGCGCGGGCATCGCCGCCTCCGAGTACGCGCAGTCGCACGACTTCGTCGACCTGCCGGAGGACCCGGCCGGGATGGTCACCGCCTGGCTCGCGCAGATCCTGTCCGACCACGGCAACGAGCGCGTCGCGGACATCCGCAAGGAACTGCAGGCGACGATGGACGCCAACGCGCAGGTGTTCCGCACCGAGGAGACCCTCGAGCAGGCCCTCAAGGACGTGCGCGCGCTCAAGGAGCGGTACAACCACATCGTGGTGCACGACAAGGGCCGGCGGTTCAACAGCGACCTCCTCGAGGCCATCGAGCTGGGCTTCCTGCTCGAGCTGGCGGAGGTCACCGTGGTGGGCGCGCTCAACCGCAAGGAGACCCGCGGCGGCCACGCCCGCGAAGACTACCCCAAGCGCGACGACGCCAACTACATGTGGCACACCATGGCCTACAAGGAGGGCGAGGGTCTGCTCTCCGGGATCCGGCTCGGCCACAAGCCGGTTGTCCAGACCCGCTACGAGCCGATGGAGCGTAAGTACTGATGGCCGACACCGCTGTAATCACCGCGCCGCCGCAGGGCGACCCGGAGCTGCCGAAACCCGCCGAGGGTTCGGTGATGGTCACCCTCAAGATCGCGCGCTTCAACCCCGAGGATGGCAAGGGCGCACACTGGGACAGCTTCCAGGTGCCCGCGCTGCCCTCCGACCGGCTGCTCAACCTCCTGCTCTACGTGAAGGGCTACCTCGACGGGTCGCTGACGTTCCGCCGCTCGTGTGCACACGGCGTGTGCGGCTCGGACGCCATGCGCGTCAACGGCGTCAACAGGCTCGCCTGCAAGCTGCTGATGAAGGACATGCTGCCCAAGGACGGCAAGCCGGTGACGATCACGATCGAGCCGCTCAAGGGGCTGCCGTGCCTCAAGGACCTGATCGTGGACATGGAGCCGTTCTTCGACGCCTACCGCGCGGTCAAGCCGTACCTGATCACCACCGGTAACGAGCCCACCCTCGAACGCGTCCAGTCGCAGGCCGACCGCGCGCGCTTCGACGACACCACCAAGTGCATCCTGTGCGCGTGCTGCACCAGCTCGTGCCCGGTGTACTGGAACGAGGGCAGCTACTTCGGGCCCGCCGCCATCGTCAACGCGCACCGGTTCATCTTCGACAGCCGCGACGAAGGCGCCGCCGAGCGGCTCGACATCCTCAACGACGTCGACGGGGTGTGGCGTTGCCGCACCACCTTCAACTGCACCGAAGCATGCCCGCGCGGCATCGAGGTCACGAAGGCGATCGCCGAGGTCAAGCGCGCGCTGCTGTTCGCACGCTGACGACGGGCCGCGCCGCCGGCCACACTCTCCGCAGGCCCCCGCACCGTCCCCGGTGCGGGGGCCCCGGTGTTTTCCACGCCGCACTGTGCGGCCGCCTTCCCGTTCCGTGGTCGAATGGCTAATGTGAGGCCAGAGGCGGCGCACCGGTGCCTCCCGGCATGTGCGGCCGCGCACGAGTACGTCTGGAGAGGTGGATTGCCATGAGCGAGAACAGCTTCGGGGCGCGTGACGAGCTGGAAGTCGACGGGGCGCGGTACGAGGTCTTCCGGGTGGACAGGGTGCCGGGCTCGGAGCGCCTGCCCTACAGCCTCAAGGTTCTGCTGGAGAACCTGCTGCGCAACGAGGACGGCCACCTGGTCACCCGGGCACAGATCGACGCGCTCGCGCAGTGGGACCCCGCCTCCGCCGCCAACCCGGAGATCCAGTTCTTCCCCGCCCGCGTACTCATGCAGGACTTCACGGGCGTCCCGTGCGTGGTCGACCTGGTGGCGATGCGCGACGCTATGACGGCCCTCGGCGGTGATCCGAAGAAGATCAACCCGCTCATCCCCACCGAACTCGTCATCGACCACTCCGTGATCGCCGACGAGTTCGCCAGCGTCGACGCGGCGCGGATCAACTCGGACCTGGAGTTCGAGCGCAACAAGGAGCGCTACCAGTTGCTGCGCTGGGGTCAGGGCGCGTTCGACGACTTCCTCGTGGTCCCCCCGGACACCGGCATCTGCCACCAGGTCAACTTGGAGTACCTGGGCCGCGGGGTGTTCACCCGGGAGAACGCCGACGGCACCACCATCGCCTACCCCGACAGCCTCGTCGGCACCGACTCGCACACCCCGATGATCAACGGTCTCGGCGTCGTCGGCTGGGGCGTCGGCGGCATCGAGGCCGAGGCGGCCATGCTGGGCCAGCCCATGTCGATGCTCATCCCGCAGGTCGTGGGTCTCAAGCTCACCGGCGAGCCGCAGCCGGGCACCACCGCCACCGACGTCGTCCTGACCGTCGCCGAGCTGCTGCGCAAGACCGGGGTGGTGGGCAAGTTCGTCGAGTTCTACGGCCCCGGCGTCGCCAACGTGCCCCTGGCCAACCGCGCCACCCTCGGCAACATGAGCCCCGAGTACGGCTCGACCGTCTCGATCTTCCCCATCGACCAGGTCACCCTGGACTACATGCGCCTCACCGGCCGGCCCGAGTGGCGGATCAAGCTCGTCGAGGCCTACGCCAGGATGCAGGGCATGTGGCACGACCCCGACCACGAACCGCAGTTCAGCCAGAAGGTCGAGCTGGACCTGTCCACCATCCGCCCGTCGATCGCCGGGCCCAAGCGTCCTCAGGACCGCATCCCGCTGACCCACTCCAAGCGCGCCGTCAAGCAGCTGCTGCACGGCGAGGAGACGTCGAAGGTCATCGACGAAGTGCAAGAGGTGGGCCTCGACGAGGCCTCGTTCGAGTCCTTCCCCGCCTCCGACCCGGTCGCCATCGTCGAAGACCACAACGTGGCGCCCCCCGTCGAGGTCGACATCGACGGGCCGGCCCCGGACTACCCGTCCAATCCGACGCCGGTGACGATGCCGGGCGGCGACGAGTTCACCATCGACAACGGGCACGTGATCATCGCCGCGATCACCTCGTGCACCAACACGTCCAACCCGTCGGTGATGATCGGCGCCGCCCTGCTGGCGAAGAAGGCCGTGGAACGGGGGTTGTCCAGCAAGCCGTGGGTGAAGACCACGCTGGCGCCGGGATCGCGCGTGGTCACCGACTACCTCGAACGCTCCGGCCTCACCCCGTATCTCGACAAACTGGGGTTCAACCTGGTCGGCTACGGCTGCACCACCTGCATCGGCAACTCGGGCCCGCTACTGGGCCCCATCGCCGACGCCATCGACCAGGCCGACCTCAACGTGGCGGCGGTGCTCTCCGGCAACCGCAACTTCGAGGGCCGGATCCACCCGCAGTCGCGAATGAACTTCCTCGCCTCCCCTCCGCTCGTCGTGGCGTACGCGCTCGCGGGGAGCATGCTCGTCGACCTGACCAGCGATCCGCTCGGTATCGGCAGCGACGGCGAGCCCGTGTACCTCGGGGACATCTGGCCGGACGAGGCGGAGGTGGACAAGGTGATCTCCGAGTCCATCGAGGCCGGGATGTTCACCGAGGGCTATTCGGACGTCTACGCCGGCGACGACAACTGGAAGAGCCTGCCTGAGGCGACGAGCGAGGTGTTCGAGTGGAAGGACGACTCGACCTACGTGCGCAGGCCTCCGTACTTCGACGGGATGGCCCGGGAGGCCGAGCCCGTCCGCGACATCACCGGCGCCCGGGTCCTCGCGAAGCTGGGCGACTCGGTCACCACCGACCACATCTCGCCCGCCGGGGCGATCCGACGCGACGGCCCTGCCGGCGCGTACCTGCAGGGGCACGGCGTGGAGCCGCGGTCGTTCAACTCGTACGGATCCCGGCGCGGCAACCATGAGGTGATGATCCGCGGCACCTTCGCGAACATCCGCCTGCGCAACGAGCTTGTGCCGGGGGTGGAGGGCGGCGTCACCCGCTACCTGCCCACGGGCGAGCAGATGAGCATCTTCGACGCGGCGGAGAAGTACGAGGCCGACGGCACACCTCTGGTGGTGCTCGCGGGCGCCGAGTACGGCTCCGGATCCTCGCGCGACTGGGCGGCCAAGGGAACGCTCCTGCTGGGGGTGCGGGCGGTGATCGCGCAGTCGTTCGAGCGCATCCACCGCTCGAACCTCATCGGCATGGGCGTGCTGCCCTTGGAGTTCCCGGAGGCCGAGTCGATCGAGAGCCTCGGACTCACCGGCGAGGAGGAGTTCGCGATCAGCGGCATCGCGGGGGCCGATTCCGGCGAGTTTCCGCGCACCGTCACCGTCCGGGCGGGCGACACGGAGTTCACCGCGAAGGTGCGCATCGACACGCCCGCGGAGGCGGCATACTACCGCCACGGCGGCATCCTCCAGTACGTGCTGCGGCAACTGCTGGGCGCCTGAGCGGCGCAGCGGAGTTCGACGGCCGTCGTTCCGGGGAATCACACCGCAACACCCCCTTCCCGCGGCGCCGGGTGACACAATGAGCCCATGAACAAGATGTCGCTGGTGGCGCTCACACGTGAGCTGCGGGCAAGGGCGGCGGGGAGCGAGCGGAAGGTCGCGTCCTCCACCGTCTTCGGCGGGCACGAGAAGACGCTGCGGCAGACCCTCGTGGTCGTCGCGGCCGGCGGCGAGCTCGCCGAGCACGAAAGTCCGGGCGAGGCGACGGTGCAGGTGCTCTCCGGGCGGATCACGCTCGACACGTCCGAGAACTCATGGGAGGGCCGCACAGGAGACCTGCTGGTGATTCCGCCGGCGCGCCACAGTGTGACGGCGGTGGAGGACTCCTCCTTCCTGTTGACTGTCGCGAAGAGTTGACGGCCCGGGAGCCGGCGCCGTGACCGACACCCACCCTGATCATCTGTCGCCGCGCACGTTCCTCCGGCGAGTCGACTCCGCGGTGTCCACGCTGAATCCGGGCTACTTCGCGCTGACCATGGCGACAGGCATCGTGTCGGTGGCCATCCGCATCCACGGGCTGGACCTGCTGGCGCAGACGATGGCCGTGATCTGCGGTGTCTCCTGGGCGCTGCTCACGGCCCTCACCGTGATCCGGATCGCCCGGCACCGCCGCGCGATCCGCAACGACTTCCAGGATCCGCGCCGCGGCTTCGGCTACTTCACCTTCACCGCCGCGTCCGGCGTGCTGGGAACCGTGCTGCTGGTCGAGGACCAACGCGCGCTCGGGATCGCGATGCTCGTGATCACCGCCGTCAGCTGGTTCCTGCTGGGGTACATCGTGCCGTGGACCGCAGTGCTGCACCCGTCGCACCGGCCCACGCTGCCCGGCGCCAACGGGACGTGGTTCATCTGGGTGGTCGGCGGCCAATCCCTCGCGGTGCTCGCGGCCACGCTCGAGCCCACCGTCACAGCCTTCCGGGACGAGCTCGGCATCCTCGCCGTGTTCTCGTGGGCTGTCGGGTGCGTGCTCTACGCGGGGGTCGCCCTGCTGGTGGCGGCGCGGCTCATGCTCTACCCGTTGGGCCCCGAGGACGCCGTGCCCGCGTACTGGATCTCGATGGGCGCCACCGCCATCACGGTGCTGGCCGGGTCCAAGGTGGTGCTCATCGGCGACCACGCCGCGCCCATGGTGCGGGCCGCCCGGGAGCTGGCGGCCGGGACGTCGGTGATCTTCTGGGTCTTCGGCACCTGGTTGATCCCCGTACTGCTCGCGGCCGGATACTGGCGGCACGTGGTGCACCGGCTGCCGCTGCGGTACGACGCCACACTGTGGAGCATCATCTTCCCGCTCGGGATGTACTCGGTTGCCAGTTACTTCCTCGGCTCGGAGCCCGTCGACGACCTGCCGCTGGTGCAGACGATCGCGGAGGTCGAGGCCTGGGTGGCGCTCGCCGCGTGGACGGCAGTGTTCCTCAGCATGTGCGTGCACCTGTTCCGCACACTCATCCTGGGGCGGATCGTCCCGCCGCAACCGGAACGCCCGTACATCATCCCCGAAGAACCCGACCCCGCCGCGTGACGCCGGCGCCCGCCGACCATGGCGCGCCGCCGCTGCGCATCGGGATCCTGGGGGTCGCCCGGATCACCGGCGAGGCCGTGGTGCTACCGGCCCGGGTACTCGGGCATCGCCTGGTGGCCGTCGCATCACGCGACCGGGCGCGCGCGGAGTTCTTCGCCGAGCTGTGCAGGGTCGAGCGCGTACACGACTCGTATGAGGACGTTCTCGCGGACCCCGACGTCGACGTCGTCTACCTCCCACTTCCACCGGCACTGCACGTGCACTGGGCCCTCGCCGCGCTCGCCGCCGGGAAACACGTGCTGTGTGAGAAGCCACTGGCGGCCACGGCCGAGCAGGCGGCCCGCATCCGGTCCGCCGCACACCGCGCCGGCCTCGTGATGCACGAGGCGTATCACCACCTGTGCCACCCGCTGTGGGAGCGCATCGGGGAGCTCACCGCACCGCTCGCCGGCGGCGCACTCGCGCTCGGGGATCTCGACGCGGTGCGGGTGGAACTGACGATGCCGCCGCCCGGCCCGGACGATCCGCGCTGGTCCCGGCGGCTCGGCGGCGGCGCGCTGCTTGACCTCGGCTGCTACGGACTGCAGATCGCGCACCTGCTGGGCGCGGCGGGCGGCGGTGCGCCGACGGTGGAATCGGCGTCTGCCCGGCACGCCGGAGTGGGGCGCTCCGCCGTCGGACACCGCGCCCCGGTCGACGAGTCCGTCACCGTGGCTCTGCGCTACCCCGGCGGCGCGCACGCGCAGGTGCACGCGTGCATCGCGGCAGCGTCGACGCGGCACCGGCTCCGCGTCGACGGCCGCGACGGCACGCTCGAGGCTGACGGCATCCTGCTTCCGCACCTCGGCGGCGCCCTGGTCGTCCACAGGAACGGGGCACCGGCGGATACCGGCGGCGGGATCGGATTGTTCGCCGGCCCCTCGACCTACACCGGCCAGCTGGCGCGGTTCGCGGCGCGGGTCCGCGACGGTGCGCCGATGCCGTTCGGCTGGTCGCTCGACGACGCGCTGGCCACCGCACACCTCGTCGACGACGCGCGCGCGGCGGCCGGACTCGGCGACCCCTGACGCCGGGTTGCGCAGCGCGGCTACACCCGCGGATGCTCCTGCGCCCGCGCGAGGAGCGCACGCACCGCGGCCTCGACCGCGGCGGTACCGCACGGCCGGGCCCGCACGTTCCTGTCAGGCGTGCCGACCACCGCGGGGCCCTCGACGGGTCCGATCCCGTCCCCGTCGAGAAGGTGGCCGCCGTCGTCGCCGACCAGCCAGGCCAGTCCCGCCCGCACTGCTTCACCCGCGACCCCCGCCGGCGTGGTGACCTGGAAGTATGCCTCGCACCTCCGGGGCCGCTCCCCGAGCGCACGGATCTGCTCGGCGTCGGATCTGGTCGCACGCACGGACAAGGGCTCGCGGGCACCGCGGCCTGTCGGAACGGGGGCGACGGCGGCCAGCGCGGCCGACAGTACGGTTCCTCCGCCGGCCGGATAGCGCGGCAACCCGGCGCACAGCCGTGCGACGAGCAGCTCGGTACGGCCGCTCTCGACGTGGCAGTCGCCTCCCCGCGCCAGGGACCAGGTCGGCCCCGCGCCGCGCGGGCTCCGCTCCGCGGCCGTACCGGAAGGCTCCTGCACCGGATCCTGCAGCACGAGCGTCGAGCACGCCGCGCCGACGCCGACGAGCCCGCGCAGCGGCCGTCCGCGCGCGTCCACGGCCGTCGCCTCAAGCCACAGCTCCGGTCTCCGGAGGGTGCGCACGGCGGAGAGCAGTGCAGGATCCGGCCGGAACCGCCACCAGGCGGCGAGTTCCGCTGCCCGGGCTGCGGACTCACTGCGCGTGCGCGCCGCGCCTGATACCTGCAGCGGCCGCTTGACCACGTCGCCGCCGGCCTCCCGCCACAGGTACCGGAACTGCTCGCCGGTGAGTGTGCGCTTCACGCGCCGTCCGCCGAGCCCAGCACCGGGTGCACCACCGTGCCCAGATCGCCGATCAGCTGGTCACCATGACCGACGGTGGTGAGGAATCCGGCCGCATCATGTCCCTCGTCGCCCCCGCGTCCGCGGCCCCCACCGCCCAGCATCGCCGGGCCCATCGTCCTGCGGCCGGCACCCCCCGGGGCATCCTGCGCCGCGGATGCGCCGGCGGCCGGGGACGGCCCCACGCCCCTTCCTGCCACTTGTCCACCGCCCACGGGCCCGCCGTGCGCCGCGGAGCCACCGGGAACGCCGCCCGCACGGCCGCCGCCCGGCACA
>NZ_JAENKO010000016.1 GCF_016599145.1 Tomitella cavernea | reverse complement strand
TGCGATGCCGCCGCGCTGTCGCCGGCCGGCTGCGCACCGCGCGTGCGGCGCCGTGATGAACGGTTGCGTTGCGCCGCGGCCTTGCCGTCGGCGCGGCGCCGCGTCGCGCCGGAGCCCGACTCGGAGCGTGCGTCGCCGTTGCGGGAACCGCGCGGACTGCCGGAGGTGCGGGTGGCGGGGCCCACCTTACCGGTGACGTCGGTGGGGATGTCGAGGTCGACGAACAGGTGCTCCGAGCTCGAGTAGGTCTCCACCGGCTCCGGGATGTCCAGGCCGAGCGCCTTGTCGATGAGCTGCCAGCGGGGCACATCGTCCCAATCGACGAGGGTCACTGCGATGCCCGTGCGGCCCGCGCGGCCCGTGCGGCCGATGCGGTGCACGTAGGTCTTCTCGTCGTCCGGGCACTGGTAGTTGATGACGTGCGTGACGTCGTCGATATCGATGCCGCGCGCTGCGACGTCGGTGGCGACCAGCACGTCCACCTCGCCGGAGCGGAAGCCCGTGAGTGACTTCTCGCGGGCCACCTGGCCCAGGTCGCCATGCACCGCGCCCACCTTGAACCCGCGCTCGGCCAGCTCGTCGGCGACCTTCTGCGCTGTGCGCTTGGTCCGGGTGAAGATCATCGTCGCACCGCGGCCCCGGGCCTGCAGGATGCGCGTGAGCATCTCCACCTTGTCCAGGGCGTGCGCGCGGAACACGTGCTGGACGGTGCGCTCGTGCACCGCCGACGAGTCCGGCTCCTCCGCGCGGATGTGCGTCGGCTTGGTCAGGAACGTACGCGCCAAGGTGATGATGGGCCCCGGCATCGTCGCAGAGAACAGCATGGTCTGGCGCTGGTCCGGCACCATGCCGAGAATCCGCTCGATATCGGGCAGGAACCCCAGGTCCAGCATCTCGTCGGCCTCGTCGAGCACGAGGACGGAGACCTTGCCCAGGATGAGGCGGCCCTGGTTGGCCAGGTCGAGGAGCCGGCCGGGGGTGCCCACGACCACGTCGACACCGGACTGCAGCGCCGCGATCTGGTCCTCGTACGGGCGGCCGCCGTAGATCGACGTCACGCGTGCACCCAGGTGCACCGCGGCCTCCTGAAGGTCCTTGGTGACCTGCACGCACAGCTCGCGCGTCGGCACGATCACCAAGGCGCGGGGGGCGCCGTCCAAAGGACGCTCGGCGTCGACGGAGATGCGGTGCAGCAGCGGAACGCCGAAGCCGTAGGTCTTTCCCATGCCCGTGCGCGCCTGGCCGATCAGGTCGTCGCCGGCCAGCGCCAGCGGCAGCGTCAGCTCCTGGATCGCGAAGGTGCGCTCGATGCCGGCGTCGGCAAGGCTGCGGACGATCTCGTCGCGGACGCCGAGCTCGGCGAAGGTGGGGGCGGGGGAGTCGGGAGTGTGGTTGAGGGACACCGGGCTGACGTCCGGGCTCGGAGTCACGCCGGTGTCGATGGTCTGCTTGCTCAGGGTATTGCCTTCCGTGCGGTCGTCGCGCGCACGCAGACGGTGGGCTGCTGGGCCGCGGCCCCGCCCACCTGCGGTGGGGGCCTGCGGCCGCCGTGCCCCTGACGCAGCCCGTGCGGGCGGCGTCCGCGGGGCACCGGATCCCAATGCGGGGCAGTCGCCGTCGAACTGGTGACAGACCTGCCGATCGGTGCGCGCACATTGCCGACCCGGCGGTCCGTGGTGGACGCTCCCATTCCAGGCGCTCTGCCTGCTGTGGACACTGCCTGCACGGCCGCGGTGTGCAGGGTTCACGCCGGCTGAGCCCGCAGGGATACCCGCAGTGCACCGACGGAACGCCCGCCGCCTGTCGGCCGCCGGAGATCCGGGCCGCGTCGGCCTTCATGCCGGCGCGGCCCCCATCCTACCGGTCGCAGCCGGTGTGCGGGGGCGCCGGACCGCACCGGCGCTATTGTGCAGTGCATGACGAACCCCGAAACCGTCTCCCCGGACGCCTTTGGTCCGGACTCCGCAGGCTCCGCCTATCCCGCCGGTGCGACGCGGCGGGTGAGCGCAGACCATCCAGGCGTCGACGAGCTGTACGGCCTCCTCGCATACGGGCAGCTTTCGGCTTTCTACCGACTCACGGCCGACGCCGCCGCGATGGCGCCCACCGTGCGCGGCAAGGTGGCGATGGCGGGCCTGGCCGCCACCGACCACGAGCACTTCGAGCTGCTGCGCGGAGCGCTCGCCGACCGTGGACGCGACATCTTCGATGCGATGGCGCCGTACGAGCAGACGATCGAACAGTTCCACGCGTCGACCACGCCCAGCTCGTGGCTCGAATCGCTCGTCAAGGCCTACATCGGCGACGGCCTGGCCTCGGACTTCCACCGCGAGATCGTTGCCGCGCTGCCGGAGGAGATCCGCAGCGTGGTATCGGAGGCGCTCGAGGAGACGGCGCGCTCCGAGTTCGTGGTGGCCGAGGTGCGCGCCGCCATCGACAAGACCCCGCAGGTGCGTTCGCGGCTGGCGCTGTGGGCGCGCAGGCTCCTCGGCGAGGCCGTCACGCAGGCGCAGTACGTGGCCCTGCAGAGCGAGGCACTGAGTGAACTGGTGATCGCGGCCGCCGGCGACATCAACCATCTCGCCGAGCTGTTCGACCGGATCCAGGACAAGCACGCGCAGCGGATGGAATCCCTGGGCCTCGGATAGTGTTCCGGGTGTCGTGGGGCCGCGCCCCACGACACGGCAGAGTGATCCGCTGCACGACGGAGTGATCCGCGGTTCACGACGACTGGGATCGAGACTTGGAGGAAGACCGTGGAGGTCAAGATCGGTGTGTCCGACAACCCGCGTGAACTGGTGATCGCCAGCGCACAGGCCCCGGACGAGGTGGAGAAGCTGGTCTCCGCGGCGCTGTCCGGCGGCGAGGGAGTGCTGAGTCTGGAGGACGAGAAGGGCCGACGGTACGTCGTGCCCGCAGCCCGGATCGCGTACGTCGAGATCGGCATCAAGGACTCGCGTCCCGTCGGCTTCCTCAAGTAGACGGCGGCCGGGCGGCCGCCGTCGAAGGCCCCGCCCGGCGCCGACGGCGTGCGCGGGCCGGCGCTCAGCCCTCGCGGCGCCCCTGCATGGGCACGTGCGCCAGCCCGCCCCAGGCCAGCGCGGCCGTGGTGGACACGGCGTCCTCCTTGGTGATGGGACGGTCGGCCTCGAGCCAGTACCGCGCGCTCACCTGGCTGGCGCCCACCAGGCCCACTGCGAGCATCCGCGCGCGGTACGGGTCCAGCCCGGAATCCTGGCTGACCGTGTCGAACACCGCGTCCACGCACGCGTCGACGCCGTTCTCCACCCGGCTCTGCACCTGCGGATCGCCCATCAAGTCGGATTCGAACACCAGCCGGTACCCCTGGGTGTCGTTGTCGACGAAGTCGAAGAACGCCTCCACCGCGGCGTGCACGCGCTTGCGGTTGTCCGTGGTGGAGCGCAGCGCCTGGCGCACGCCGTGCACCATCTGGTCGATGTGCCTGGCCAGTACGGCCATGTAGAGGTCGAGTTTGCTGGGGAAATGCTGGTAGAGAACCGGCTTGCTCACGCCCGCGGTCTCGGCGATCTCGTCCATCCCCGCCGAGTGGTAGCCGCGGACCACGAAGACCGTGCTGGCCGATTCCATCAGCTGCAGCCGGCGCTCGTTGCGCGGCATGCGGGCGGCCTTCTTCGTGGTCTGACGCGCGGAGTCCGTGGAACCCTCCGGCGCCCCGCGGGCGGTATCAGTCATTGTTCTCCAGGTCATCGGGTTCTTCTAGGAACGAGGGTCGTGCAGGGTCCGCAGGCCGGTACGCGTGAATCGGAGACTCAGACTACTCGGTCGGCGCGGGCGCCCGGCGGTGCGCATCGGCGGTGTACCTCGTGCCCAGGTAGGGGAGTATGAGATTCTGGTGCTGTGACATATCGGGACGACGACGCGCACCGTTCCCGCCGTCCGGCGGCGGACGGCGACGGACGCATAGCCGGGGCCGTGCGCGACCGCGGTCCCGAACCGCACTACACCGACGGCCAGCGAGTGCGCGACTCCGCAGACGCGCAGGGCGGATTCTCGTTTCCGTCGTGGAACCAGCCGCTGCGCGCGCGGTGGGACCCCACCTTCGGCCCGCAGCGCCCGCGCGCCCGGCGCAGCGAGCGCGAGGGGATCAGGCGCCAGACCCGGCTGGGGCGGTTCGTCTCCCAGTACGGGTGGCGTGCCTACGCGATCCCGGTGCTCGTGGTGGTGACGGTGTTCGTCATCATCGAGGCATTCCGCGGCGGCGGCACCTCGGGCGCCGAGTCGCCCAGCCTGGGCGCACGCTCCTCAGATATCAACGGCATCATCGGCGCGCCCGTCGCCGACGGCCGCTTCGACCCGTCGGTGCCCTCGGCGGCGCTGCCCGACGGCGGCCCGTTCACCGAGCGGGGCGCCGGTACTTTCCATATCGTCCCCGGAACCACGGGCCAGGTGGGCCAGGGCACTCAGCACGTGTACACCTACACCGTCGACGTCGAGGACGGCGTCGACACCACCGGCTACGGCGGGGATCAAGCATTCGCCAGCATGGTCGACCACACTCTGGCGAACCCCAAGAGCTGGATCAACGACCCCACCGTCGCGTTCCGGCGTGTCGACTCCCCGGACGCCGACTTCCACGTCGCCTTGACCTCGCAGATGACGGTGCGGCAGAGCTGCGGCTACGACATCCCGGTGGAGACGTCGTGTTTCAACGCCGACCTCAAGCGTGTGGTGCTCAACGAGCCGCGCTGGGTGCGGGGCGCGGTGGCATTCCAGGGGGATATCGGCTCCTACCGGCAGTACATGGTGAACCACGAGATCGGCCACGCCATCGGCTACGCGCAGCACCAGCCGTGCCAGAGCGACGGCGGGCTCGCGCCGATCATGATGCAGCAGACGTTCGGCGTCGCGAACGATGACATCGCCAAGCTCGACCCCGACGGCGTGGTCCCCAAGAACGGTATGACGTGCCACGCCAACCCGTGGCCGTTCCCCCGGTCATGAGCACCTCGTCAGCCGGCGTGGGCCAGCTGCCGCCGCTCGTCGGCGTCGGGCCGGAGCTCAGCGGCCGCGACCGGGCGCGCTTCCACCGGCACACGATCCTTCCGCAGCTGGGCGTGGACGGCCAGCGTCGCCTGCGCAACGCTCGCGTCCTCGTCATAGGCGCGGGCGGACTCGGCGCGCCGACGCTGATGTACCTGACAGCGGCGGGCGTCGGCACCATCGGGATCGTCGACTTCGACGTGGTCGAGGAGTCGAATCTGCACCGCCAGGTCATCCACGGTGAGGCCGATGTGGGCCGCCGGAAGGTGGACAGCGCGCTGGACTCGATGCGCGCCATCGACTCCCGGGTGCGCGTGCGCCTGCACCCCGAGCCGCTGGACAACGGCAATGCGGTGGAACTGTTCGGGCAGTATGACCTGATCCTGGACGGCACCGACAACTTCGCCACCCGCTACCTGGTCAACGACGCCGCGGTGCTCGCGGGCCGCCCGTACGTGTGGGGGTCGATCTTCCGCTTCTCCGGCCAGGTGTCGGTGTTCTGGGACGGTGCGCCGGGCGGTCGCGGGGTGAACTACCGGGACCTCTACCCCGAGCCGCCCGCGCCGGGCACGGTGCCCTCGTGCGCGGAAGGCGGGGTGCTCGGCGTGCTGTGCGCGGCGGTCGGCTCGGTCATGGCCACCGAAGCGGTCAAGCTCATCGCCGGCATCGGCCGGCCTCTGCTGGGCCGGCTGCTGATCTACGATGCGCTCGAGATGAGTCATCGCACCATCGGCATCCGTAAGGATCCGGCCGCGCCCCCGATCACGGGGCTCGTCGACTACGAGCGGCTCTGCGGCGCGCCCGCGGAGCCCGACGTGCCGGAGACCTCCGCGCTTGCGCTCGCTGCGGAACTCGATGCCGTCGCCGAAGGCGGGGACGGGCGTGTGGAGCTGATCGACGTGCGTGAGCCGGATGAATGGGCGATCGCGCGGATCCCGGGTGCCCGGCTGGTGCCGATGGGCGGATTCGCCGCGGGAGCCGAGGATCCGCTGGTGGACGTCCCGGCGGACCGGCGGGTGGTCGTGTATTGCAAGTCCGGCGGCCGTTCGGCGCAGGCGGCGGCGTGGTTGCGTGAGCGCGGCCACCGCGATGTGTGCAGCCTCGCCGGCGGGATCGACGACTGGGCGCGCACCGTCGATACGGGTATGCCCCGGTACTGACGGGCGCTTTCCGCCCGCGCCGCCGGGGCACAGCGTCGCCGGCGTCCGCCGACACGGCCGGGCGACTACCGGCACGGCCGCGCCTGCTCGACGGTAGGTTACGGGTTGTGAGCTCTACAGACCTTCCTCCGGAACACGTCCGGTCCACGTTCGGCCTGCGCGGCCGGGAGCTGATGCCGTTGGGTGACGGGACGGGCGCGTGGCGCGTGGGCGAGGCGGTGCTTTCGCCGGTGGCCGACCATGCACGGGCGGCGTGGTCGGCGAGCGTGCGCGAGACCCTCGACGTGGACGGCGTGCGGCTGGCCCGTCCGGTGCGCTCGAGCGACGGACGGTACGTGGTGTCCGGCTGGCGCGCGGACACGTTCATCACCGGCGAACCCGAGCCCCGATACGACGAGGTGGTGTCGCTGTCGGTGCGGCTGCACGCCGCCACATCGTCCCTGTCGCGTCCGCGGTTCCTGGCGCAGCCGCCCGCCCCGCCGTACAGCGATGCGGACATCTTCGCCCTGGCGGACAGGGCCGCGTGGGAGAGCGTGCCGTTCGCCGGCGTCCGCGGCCTGGACGCGATCGTCGCGGCGGGGCCGGACGGGGATCGCAGCAGCGCGCTCGTGCACCAGTTGGCGTCCTTGCGCAAGCCCGTGGACATCCCGGACCAGGTGGTGCACGGCGACCTGTTCAGCACCGTGCTGTTCGCCGGTGCGGCCGCCCCGGGCATCCGCGACATCGTGCCGTACTGGCGTCCCGCGCCGTGGGCCGCCGCGGTGATCGTCGTGGACGCGATCTCCTGGGGCGGCGCTGACGACGGGCTCGTCGAACGCTGGGGGGTGTTGCCGGAGTGGCCGCAGATGCTGTTGCGGGCCATGATCTTCCGGCTCGCCGTGCACGCCTTGCACGACAGGGCCACCGCCGGGGTGCTGCCGGGGCTGGAGCGCACCACAGAGCTCGTCCGGCTCCTCGTGTAGGTCGGGGCGTACAGGTGGGCCCGCGGGTGGGAGAACCGTTACCGGCGCGGCAGCGAGAATCCCTCCGCCACCACGGCGGCGAGTTCGAGGAATGCCCTGCGGGTGCCCCTGCCGAGCAGGTCCAGGTCCACCTCCGAGCCTTCGGCCAGGTGCGGGTCGAACGGGATCGTGTGGACGACGCGGCACCGGCCGGCGAACAGCTCCTGCAGCTGCGGCAGCTTCACCGCACTCGTTCCGCGCCCGGCGGAGTTGATGACGACGACGCACCCCTCCACCAGGTCGCCCCGGTCGTGGTGCTCGAGCCAGTCGAGCGTCGCCAGCGCGCTGCGGGCGCCGTCGATGGCGGGTGAGGTGACGAGCACCAGCGCGTCCGCGGTGTCGAGGACGCCCGCCATCGCGGAGTGCATGAGGCCCGTGCCGCAATCGGTGAGCACGATGTTGTAGTACGACTGGAGGATCCGCAGCACCGACCGGTAGTTCTGCTCGCTGAAGGCCTCGGAGACCGCGGGGTCCTTCTCGGACGCGATCACCTCGAGTCGGCTGCGCGCCTGCGACGTGTGCGCGCGCACGTCGGAGTAGCGGCGGATCCGGGGGTCCTCGAGCAGGCCCCGCGCGGTGGACGACGTCTGCGAGCGGACGCGCTGGCCCAGGGTGCCCAGGTCGGGGTTCGCATCGACGGCGATGACCCTGTCGCCGCGAACGGAGGCGAACGTGGAGCCCAGGCCGATGGTGGTCGTCGTCTTGCCGACCCCGCCCTTGAGGGAGAGTACCGCGATGCGGTAGTCGCCGCGGATCGGCTGGTCGATGCGTGCCACGAGTTCGCGGTGGGCGGCCTCGGCGCGCGATTCGCCCGGGTTGATCAGCCTGCCGGAGGCCACGTGCACGGCGCGGCGCCAGCCGCCGGACGGGGGACGCCTGGAACGCTGGAGCAGGTCGAGGTCGGACAACTCCCGATGCGCCGACGCGCGGGATCGTGCCGGCGTCGGGCCGGTCGGTGCGGCCCCGTTCTCCGACGGATCCGCGGGCATCGGAGCCGGGGCCGGCCCCAGGATTCGCGGTGCGGGCGAGGGGTTCTCCGATGCGGGTGGTGCGTGGGCGGCTGTGGGAGGGACGGGCCGGAAGGGGCCGGGTGCGGCCGCCGCCCGTTCCGCCTGCGCGCCGCTTGCCAGCCAGGGCGGGCCCGCGGGTGCGGTGCCGACGTTCTGCGCGTCCGAATACCCGAAGTCCTGCACGGTGAATCCCCCCGTAAGCGTTCCCCCGGCCGCCGCGGCGGCGGCCTCCCCCTGAAACCAGCGACCACGCTAGCACCCGGCACCACCGGAAGGGAACGGCCGCCGCGGGGGCCGGGCGGTCATCCGTTTCCGGCGTCGCGGGCGAGCAAGGCGGACAGGAAGCCGTGCAGCGTCGCGGCGGCGCGCGCGGCGTCCCCGTCGTCGATGGCGTCGACCAGCGCCCGGTGTTCGCTCAGATAGACGGTCCCCGAGTGGGAGAGCTCGGCGAGCATCTCCTCGGTCATCGTGGGGACCACGCCCTCATACACCTGCAGATAGGTCGAGTTGTGGGCGGAGACGACCACCGCGCGGTGCAGCGCCGCGTCCGCTCGCGCGGCGGCGTCGAGGTCGCCGTCCCTGTGGTGGCGATCCATCCGGGCGAGCAGCCGGCGCATGTCCGCGATGTCCTCCGCGCTGCGGCGCTGCGCGGCGAGAGTCGCGGCGGTGACCTCCAGCGCCTGCCGCAGTTCCAGCAGTTCTCTCCGACGGGCGGGGTCGATCTCTCTGCGCAGCACGGCGGTGACCGACGAGTCCGCCAGCACGAACGTGCCGGAGCCCTGGCGACGGTCGAGCAGTCCCGCGTGCACCAGCGAGCGCACGGCCTCGCGGACCGTGTTGCGTCCCGCACCGGTGATCCGGGACAGCTCCGCCTCGGTGGGGATCCGCGAGCCCACCGGCCACCGGCCCTGGCGGATCTCCCCGCGCAGCATCTCCGTCACCTGATCGACCAGTCCCCGGCCCCGCGTGATCGACTGCACGACCCGTTCCCTCCGTCCCCTTGGTCGGTGCGCCCACTCCGTCACCGCGACGCTGTGTCACCGCACCCGTTTCATCCGATACATCCCATCATCCTATGATTTGTCGGAGCAATCGGCGGACGGCCACGATGACGGCGGGAGAAGGCGACGGTGGGTGTGACAGGAATCGGCGGTGGCGTGCGCAAAAGTCCGCGGGGTCCGGCGGGCGGTCTGCGCGGCTTCTTCGCGGGCAGGCTCATCGCATTCCTCGCGCTGGCCCTGTCGGCGCTGGTGTTGCGCACCGCCGTCACCTCCATCACCCCGTTGCTGGACAGGATCGGCGACGAGATCGGCTTCGGCTCGGCGGTGGCCGGCGTGTTCGGCATGGTCCCCACGGCGATGTTCGCGCTGTTCGGTCTGCTCACACCACTGCTCATCGGCAGGATGGGGCTGGAGCGAGTGGCGGTCGTCGCGATGTTCCTGTCCGGTGCCGGACTCCTGATCCGGGCGCTCGTCGACGACACCGCCCTGCTGCTGGTGTTCTCCGGGGTCGCCCTGGCAGGCATGGGCATCGGCAACGTGGTGATTCCACCGCTGGTGAAGCGCTACTTCTCGGACCGCGTCGCGATCATGAGCGCCGTGTACATCACCTGCGTGCAGTTGGGAACGGCCGTGCCGCCGCTGGTGGCCGTCCCGGTGGCGGACGCGTACGGGTGGCGGTGGTCGCTGGGCATGTGGGCGCTGGTCGCCGCGGCCGCGCTGCTGCCGACGCTCGCCCTGCTGCGCTCGCGCAAGACCGCCGACGCCGCGGAACGGGCGGTGTCGAGCGTGGCGCCGGACGAATCCGGATCGGGCTCCGGTGCGGACGCGCCCGTGATCGTCGAGAGCGCGGTCGACGAATCCGCCGGGCGGCGCGGGTCACTGGTGCGCACCACCCTGGCGTGGGGCCTGGCGGGAATGTTCGGGATGACCTCGCTGATCACCTACTCGCTGTTCACCTGGCTGCCGCGGATCTTCTCCGACGCGGGCGCCGACGAGGCGTTCGGCGGTGCGATGGTGGCGCTGTTCTCGGCGATGGGCCTGATCGCCGCGCTCGCCGGGCCCACCGTCTGCGCGCGCATGTACAACCCGTTCCCGATCGTCCTCGGCTGCGCCGTCGTGTACATCGTCGGCTTCAGCGGGCTGTACTTCGCGCCCATGGGGGCGCCGATACTGTGGGTGGTGCTGTTGGGGCTCGGGCCGAGCACGTTCCCTATGTCGTTGACACTGATCAACCTGCGCACGCGCACGCAGTCCGGCGCCTCGCGGATGTCGGGGTTCAGCCAGGGGATCGGCTACACGGCGGCGTGCCTGGGCCCGTTGCTGTTCGGTGTGCTGCGGGACATGACGGGCGGATGGGCGTGGCCGTTCGCGTTCATGCTCGTGTCGATGTGCGTGATGGTCGTCGGCGCGTTCTTCGCGTGCAGGCCGCGCTACCTCGAGGACCTGTGGTAGACGGCTGTTCACGTCATGGACACGGCCCTTCGTGGCGCGGGAACGGATCCGCGCGTCGCGGGACGGGTCAGGGTTCGTGGAACGCGCTCCGCATGTCCACGCGACCGTCGATGAGGGGGACACCCTCCTGCGCCAAAAGAGGCAGCTGGCGCGAGCGCATGGCGGGGGCGGGCCGCCCGTCCGCGCGGATCACCCGCTGCCACGGCAGTCCGCCGCCGTCCACGCGCAGAATCCAGGCGACGGTGCGCGCCGTCGACAGCCCCGCGGCCGCGGCGATCGCACCGTAGGTGCAGATCTTCCCGCGCGGGATCGCGGCGATGAGCTCGCGTACGCGTTCCACCTGTTCCTCGGTGGTGGCGGCCACGGCTCAGGACTCCTTTTCCCGGGCGCGGCGCACCAGCTTCGCGACGAGCCCGGGATGTGACTGGGACACCATGTGCTCGCAGTCGACGGAGTGCACCGTCAGCAGTTCGCCCAGCTCCGCACGCCACCGGTCCACCACGTCGTCGGCCAGGAAGGGCGGTTGCACGCGGGCGGCGCGGACGAGGTCCGTGGGCACGGCCGGAGGGGTCACTGCCGGCAACGCCATCTCCGCCCAGGCGGCGACCATCGCCGGAGCGCCGACGCGCCACGTCACGCCGCCGAATGGCGAAGCGACCAGGTGCTCTGCGATGTCCGTGTCGAGCACTGCGGGGTCGACGTCGGCCCAGCCGCCATGAAGCTTGTCGGCGCGCGCCTCGGCGGCGTCCGGATAGTCGGGCGAGTGCAGGTACGCGTCGGCGATGTCGCGCGCCCTGTCCGGTGCGAGCCCCATCGCCGGGTCGAGCAGCACCAGGGCGCGCACCGCCGCCGGATGCGCGCACGCCAGCCGCACGGCGATGTTCGCCCCGTAGGAGTGCCCGACGACGATGAGCGGCTCCGCGTCCTCCGCGCGCAACACCGCGGCCAGATCCCGGACCTGCGCGTCGACGGTCCAGGGGGGAGCCCACGGTGAGCGGCCGTGCCCGCGCAGATCCGGCGCCAGGACGGTGAGGTCGGGAAGCCACGTGCGCGCCAGGTTCTCCCAGCGCTTGCCGTGCCCGGTGAGCCCGTGGAGCGCGAGCACGTCGGGGGAGCGTCGCGGGGGGTCGTTCGGCGGGCCGAACCGGTGCAGGTGCAGGGAGCTCACGGCGCCGATTCTGTCACCGGCGGGCGGAGGGGAGGGCATCGCGGTGCGGCGTGGCTGTCGGTGGTCTGTGCTGAGATGGTGCGCAGTGGTCGAGGGTCGACGGATGGGCAGTGTGGCGGGGTCGGCAGTGTGGCGGGGTCGGCAGTGTGGCGGGGTGGACCGCAGAGCCGGGGACGGAGGAGCGATGACGAGTGAGCGGAGGTGGCCGGCGACATGGCGGTGAGTGGAACGGACGTCGCCGCGCCGCGCCCGCGGGCGCGGTTGGTGGGTGCGGCGCGGGATGCGCCCCTCCCCCGGGAGTGGGAGGGGGGCGCCGCATCGTTGCTGGAGGACGCCGGGGCGACGGCACGAGGCGGCGCCGGGTCGGCAACCCGGCCGGCGATGCAGGTCCTCGGCGGCCCCGGGACGGGAAAGACCGCGCTGCTGGTGGACGCCGCGGTGGCCCGGCTCGCGGCGGGGGCGGATCCGGAGAGCGTGCTGGTGCTGACGCAGTCCACGCGTGCCGCGGCGACGATGCGCGCGGAGATCACCCGGCGGCTGTTCGCCGGGCGGCCGGACACCGCGTCCCGCGCCACGCGGGAGCCGATGGTGCGCACCGTCCACTCCTACGCATTCGGCGTGTTGCGATTGCACGCGTCGGCCCACGGCAATCCGCCTCCGCAACTCATCACCGGCGCCGAGAAGGACGCGGTGATCCGGGAGCTGCTGCGCGGGGACAACGAGGACCTCGCGGCGGGCGGGGACGCCGCCCGCCGGGCATGGCCGCGTCGGCTGCAGCCGGCACTCGGCCTCGTCGGATTCGCCCGCGAACTCCGCGACGTCATGCTGCGTGCAGCGGAACGCGGGTACGGCCCCGAGGACCTGGTGCGGCTCGGCAAGGGGCACCGCCGCGCGGACTGGCAGGCGGTCGGCAGGTTCGCGGCCCGCTATGAACAATCCATGCTGCTGCGTTCGTCGGTGGGCATGGAGGCCCCGCAGGCGAGTGCGCCCGCGCTCGACGCCGCCGAGCTCGTCAGCGCGGCCCTCGAAGCGTTCACCCTCGACCCGGACCTGCTCGCCGCCGAGCGCGACCGCGTGCGGTGTCTGCTGGTCGACGATGCGCACCACCTGGACCCGCAGGCCGCCGGGTTGGTGCGGCTGGTCTCTGCGGGCGCGGGGATGTCGGTGGTGGCGGGCGACGGCGACCAGCAGGCCTTCCGCTTCCGCGGCGCGGATGCGGAATACCTCGACTCGGTCGCGGATCCGGGCAGCCCGCAGCGGATCGTCCTCACCGCCTGCCACCGTTCCGGAAGCGCACTGGTGGATGTCGGCGCGCGGGTGGCGGCGCGTCTCCCGGGCGCCGCCCCCCAACGAGGCCCCTCCGCGGCCCCCGGAGCAGCGGCGGGCGCGGCGGAGGTCCGGGTCCTCACCACCCCGTCCCATGAGGCGGCGCTGATCGCCGACGCGCTGCGGCGGGCGCATCTGGGGGACGGTGTGCCGTGGTCGGAGATGGCGGTGATCGTACGGTCGGTACCGGCGTCGTCGGCGGTGCTGCGACGCGCGCTCTCCGCGGCAGGCGTTCCCGTGGCCACCGCCTCGAACGAGCTGCCGCTCGCACGCCAGCGTGGTGCGTCCGCCCTGCTGATCGCGCTGCGCGCCGTCACCGCGTCCGGCGGGCGGGGCAGCGGGGTCGGCGGGTTCACCGCGGACGATGCGCTGGCACTGGTCTCCGGGCCCATCGGCGGCGCCGACCCGGTGGCGTTGCGGCGGCTGCGGAGGGGCATCCGCAGGGCCGAGCTGGATTCGGGCCGCGACCGCGAGTCGGTCGAGGTCATCCGCGCGACGCTGGCCGCCGGCGCCGCCGATGGTGGCGGTGCCGGCGCCGATGATGGTTCTGCGGAACTGTCTCGCGGGCTCAGCGAGGTCGAGTCCGCGCCCCTGCGGCGGGTCCGCGATGTTCTCGACGCCGGGCGTGCTGCGCTGTGCGCCGGTGGCGGCGTCGAGGAGGTGCTGTGGGCGCTGTGGCAGACCAGCGGGCTGGAGGGCCGATGGGTGGCGGACTCCGCCCGCGGCGGGCCCGTGGGCGCGCAGGCCGACCGTGACCTGGACGCGGTGGTCGCGCTCTTCGACGCCGCCTCGGACTTCGTCGACGGACTGCCCGCGGCGCATCCGTCGGGTTTCGTCCGGTACATCGAGGACCAGGAGCTGCCCGGGCAGGTGCGCACCGCGGCAGCGGCGCCTGCCGATGCGGTGTCGCTGCTCAGCGCGCATTCCGCTGTGGGGCGTGAATGGGATGTCGTCGCCGTGGCGGCCGTGCAGGAGGGGCTGTGGCCCAACCTGCGAGCACGCGGGACCCTGCTCGGAGCGGAAGACCTCGTCGACGTCATGGACGGCCGGACCGCGCACCCGGATTCCGACGAGCCGCGCCTGCGCATCTCGCGCACCGCCGAGCTCCTCGCCGACGAGCGGCGACTGTTCCTGGTCGCGTGTACACGCGCCCGGCGTCGTCTGTTGGTGACGGCGGTGGATTCGGCGGGCGGCGAGGAGCTCGTCCCCTCGCGCTTCCTCGAGGGGCTCGCCGCATCGCCGGCGGCAGGAGCGGCAGGCGCGGCGGCCGAAGCCGGTGCAGCCGGGCCGGACGGGGACGCGATCCCCGCGGCCGAGCCCGGCGCACGCAGGGTGTTGGCTCCCGGGCCGCTGGTGGGTGAGCTGCGTGCCGCGGTCTCCGCGCCTGTCGGCTCCGACCCCGCCGCGCAGGAGCGTCGGCGCCGCGCCGCCCGCCAACTCGCCCGCCTCGCGCGGGCGGGCGTGCCGGGCGCGCACCCGCGCCAGTGGTACGGGCTGGCCGCCGTCAGTACGGGTGCGCCGCTGTGGGGAACGGACGACGGGCCGGTGGCGCTGTCGCCGTCCAACGTCGAGACCTTGCGCAATTGCGGCCTGCGCTGGTTCCTCGAGCGCAACGGCGGCGATGACGGCGCCCAGATCTCCGCGGTCGCCGGCACGTTGGTGCACGCCCTGGTGCAGGCGGTGGCCGCCGATCTGCCGGAGGACGAAGTCGCCCGCCAGATGGACGCCGCCTGGCAGCAGGTGGACCTGGGCTCGCAGTGGTATTCGCGCCACGAACTCGAGCGGCACCGCAGCATGCTCGCGGGATTCCGGGGATGGCTGCGGGCCACCCGCACCGAGCTGACCGAGACGGGCGTGGAAGTCGCCGTGGACGTGGTGCTGGAGGCGCCGGCGGGGTCGGGTCTGCCGGGGGTGCGTCTGCGGGGCCGGATCGACCGGCTCGAACGCGACCCGGACGGTCGCTTCGTCGTCGTCGACGTCAAGACCGCGCGCAATCCTGTCACCAAGAACGAGGCCGCCGACCACGCGCAGCTCGCCGCCTACCAGGTGGCACTCGCAGCCGGCGCCGTCGACGGCGAGCGCGGTGAACCGGGCGGCGGGCGGCTCGTGTTCGTCGCGAAGTCGGACAAGGACGGCGTCGCCGTCGAACGGGCCCAGGCGCCGCTCGACGGCGCGGGGGTCGAGCAATGGCGCAACGTCATCCACGAGGCGGCGGAGACCACGCGCGGCCCCGGATTCACCGCTCAGGTGAACGACACGTGCCGGCACTGCGCGGTGAAGACCAGCTGCCCGGCGCAGCCCGACGGAAGGCAGGTGACCGAATGACCGCGTCGCAGGATGCGCGGGTCGGCGCGGCCGAGATCGCCGAGGCGCTCGGCCAGTTCCCGCCCACCGACGAGCAGGCGGCGGTGATCGAGTCGCCGCTCGAGCCGGTGCTCGTCGTCGCCGGCGCGGGTGCCGGCAAGACCGAGACGATGGCGGCACGCGTGGTGTGGCTGGTGGCCAACGGGCTCGTCGAGCCGTCGCAGGTGCTGGGACTCACCTTCACACGCAAGGCGGCCGGCCAGCTGACCGACCGCATCCGCCGCAGGCTGGCGCGGCTCGCCGGGTCGTCGCTGCTGCGCAGCGTCGACCCGGGCGGAGGCATCCGCGACAGGCTCCGCTCCGCGGAACCGGAGGTGAGCACCTACCACTCGTACGCCGGCCGGCTGCTGGGGGAGTACGGCCTGTTGCTGCCGATGGAGCCGTCGGTGCGGATGCTCGGCGAAACCGAGCTCTGGCAGGTCGCCCACCGGGTGGTCAGCACCTGGGACGGCGACATCGACACCGATTCCAGCCCGGCGGCGATCACCGAGCAGGTTCTCAAGCTGGCCAACCAGCTGGGCGAGCACCTGGTGGATCCGGACGATGTCGACCGGTCGCACGTGGAGCTCGAACACCTCGTGTTCACGCTGCCGCCCGGCCCGCGGCAGCGTGAGGAGCCGTCGCAGAAGCTCACCGCCCCGCTCGCCGTGCAGGAACGCAGGGTCGCGCTCCTGCCGTTGGTGCGCAGGCTCGCCGAAGAACTCCGCGCGCAGGGCGCCCTCGATCCCGGGTCGCAGATGTCGCTGGCGGCCGGGCTCGCGTCCGCCCACCCAGAGGTGGGCGCGGCCGAACGCGCACGTTTCCGTGCCGCGATGCTCGACGAGTACCAGGACACCGGGCACTCGCAGCGGGTCCTGCTGTCCTCGCTGTTCGGCGGCGGGCACAGGGACCCGGACGGTGATCACGACAGCGGCGGCCCCGGCGGTCCCGGCGGGCGGGGCCGTGGCGGGCACGGCGACGCCGCGGTCGCCCTCACCTCGGTCGGCGACCCGATGCAGTCGATCTACGGGTGGCGGGGCGCGTCGGCGGCGAACCTGCCGTACTTCACCACCGACTTCCCCGCCGGTGCGCGTCCGGCCCGTATCCTCGAGCTGCTCACCAGCTGGCGTAACCCGGCCGAGGCCCTCACGCTGGCCAACGCGGTCGCCGCCCCGCTGCGCGAGCGGGGTGTGCCGGTGAGCGAGCTGCGTGCGCGCCCGGACGTCCCGCCGGGCGACCTGCGCGCGGCACTGCTGCCGGACGTCGAAGCGGAGCGCGAGTGGCTGGCCGAGCACATCGCCGCCCGTTTCGAGGCGGCGCGCGCGGCCGGTGCGCCTCCGCCCACCACGGCGGTCCTCGTGCGCCGTAACGCGGACTCCGTCCCCATCGCCGAGGCCCTGCGAGGTCGCGGAGTGCCCGTAGAGGTGGTGGGGGTCGGGGGACTCCTGCAGCAGCCCGAGGTCCGCGACGTCGTCGATACGCTCCGCATCGTGGCCGACCCGCTCGCCGGTACGGCCGCGATGCGCGTGCTCACCGGGCCGCGCATCCGGCTCGGCGCGGCCGACCTGGCGGCACTGGCGCGTCGCGTGCGCGAGCTGGGCCGGCATGGGCGGCCCGGTGCGCAGGGGCTGCTCAGTGATGAGGACGAACTGCACGACGCCCTGGCTGCGGCGCTCCCCGGCGACGAGGGCGATGCGGCCGGGCTCGGCGACGCCATCGCGGACCCCGGCCCGGCCGAGCGGTACTCGCCGGAGGGGCACCGCAGGATCACGGCACTGGCACGACGACTCGCGTCGCTGCGCAAGCGTATCGGTCAACCGCTCACCGAGCTGACGGCAGAGGTCGAACGGTCCTTGGACATCGGGATCGAGGTGGCCGCGCGCAGCGACACCACGGGTGGCGGCCGCGAGCAGCTCGACGCGTTCGCGATGGTCGTCGCCGAGTACGCGGCCGACCCGCACGCCACGCTCGCCGGGCTGCTCGGATACCTGTCCGCCGCGGAATCGGTGGAGAAGGGGCTCACCCCGGGCGAGGTCGAACTGGACCCGCACCGCGTGCAGATCCTCACGGTGCACGCGTCGAAGGGGCTCGAATGGCAGGTCGTGGCGGTCCCGCACCTGGCAAGCGGTGTCTTCCCGGCCGACAGGGCCACGTCCACGTGGCTGGGCGACGTCACGGAGCTGCCGCCGCAGCTGCGCGGCGACCGGGCCGCGCAGGACGGCGGCGAAGGCGTGCCGGTGCTGGACCTCGAGGGGTGCGCCACCCGCAAGGACCTCGAGAACGCGCTCGAGTCGCACAAGAAGGCGCTGGCGCGCCGCCGGCTGGACGAGGAGCGCCGGCTCTTCTACGTCGCGGTCACGCGCACGGAGCACACGCTGCTGCTCTCCGGGCACCACTGGCCGGCGACAGGCAAGGCCAAGGGCCCCTCGGACTTCCTCTCCGAGGCGCGGGACATCCTCGCATCGGGCGCCGGCACCGTCGAACGGTGGGCGCCGGAACCAGAGGAGACCGAGAACCCCCTGGCTGCCAACCCCCGGGCGGCGCAGTGGCCGGTGGACCCGCTCGCGGGCAGGCGGGGCGACGTCGAAGAGGGCGCGCGGATGATCCTCGACGAGCTGGACGCCGCCGAGTACGCCCCGGAGGATGCCGCCGGCGGGGGCGTGCCGGAGAGCGCGGCACGCGACGACCCGGACGGGTGGGCGGCCGATGTCGACCTGCTTCTGGCCGAGCGTGCGGCCGCGGCCGGCCGCGCGCTCGACGTGCCGCTGCCCGCGCGCTTGTCCGTCAGCCAGATGGTGCAGTTGCGCGCGGATCCCGCCGTGCTGGCGGAGCGGCTCCGCCGGCCCGTCCCGTACAAGCCGAACCCGCTCGCGCGCCGCGGCACCGCCTTTCACGCGTGGGTGGAGCGGCGATTCGGTGCCACACGGTTGCTCGACCTCGACGAACTGCCCGGCGCGGCGGACACGGGCGCCGACCCGGGGGCGGACCTGCAAGCCCTGCAGGAGGCATTCCTCGCGTCCCCGTGGGCGGTGCGCAGTCCGGTGGAGGTGGAGGTGCCGTTCGAGACGGTCATCGGCGGGGTGCTCCTGCGTGGCCGCATCGACGCGGTCTTCCGTGACGACGACGGCGGCTGGACGGTGATCGACTGGAAGACCGGCGCACCGCCCACTCCTGCGGAGGAACCCGCCGTCGCGATCCAGCTCGCCGTGTACCGGGTGGCCTGGGCCGAGCTCATGGCGCCTGCGCCCGGCGCCGACGGCACGACCGGCGCGCCGGCGCTCGACCGCGTCCGGGCCGCGTTCCACTACGTGCGCAGCGGCCGCACTGTGGCGCCCCCGGACCTGCCCGGAGTCGACGAGTTGGCCGCGCTGCTGGCGGTGGCCCCCGAACCCGCGGACGGGGCGGGGCCCGTCGCCGTCACGGAACGAGGCTGAAACATTGCGACGATGCCCGTGGATCCCCCGCAGCCGGGACACCGCGCCCCGGGCGGGCTACGCTGCCTCGTTATGAGCAATAGCGTGCACGGCGGGATCGGCTGCGATGGCCGGTAGGCTCGGCCCCGGCGGCATCCGCAGACGGCTGTTCCTCGACGACGAGCTGACGGACCGCCCGGATTATGACCTGGTCAACATCGTTCGCGTCCCGATGCGGCCGGTCAGCCCGTCCCGCAGCATCATCGTCCGGCTGGCGCTCGGCATCGGGTTGATCGTGCTGTCGGGATTCATCATCTACCTGCAGCGTGACGGCTATCAGGACGTCGCGGGCAAACCGATGACGCTGCTCGATTCGATGTATCACGCGACGGTGTCGGTGACCACCACCGGCTTCGGCGACATCTCGCCGGTCAGCGAGTCGGCACGGCTGGTCAACATCCTCGTCATCACGCCGCTGCGGATGGCTTTCCTGGTGATCCTGGTCGGCACGACCATCGAGGTGCTCACGGAACGGTCCCGCCAGGCGTTCAAGATCCAACGTTGGAGGCAGAGGTTGCGCGATCACACGGTCGTCATCGGCTACGGAACGAAGGGGCGCGCAGCGGTGGACGCGCTCACCGGCGACGGCGTGCCGCCCGGCGAGATCGTCGTCGTCGACACCGACGCCGCGGTCCTCGAGAAGGCCTCGCATGCGGGGCTCGTCACCGTGCAAGGGTCCGGTAGCAAAGCGGACGTGCTGCGGCTCGCCGGCGCGCAGCGGGCCGCCGCGGTCATCGTCGCCGCCAACCGCGACGACACCGCCGTGCTCGTCACCCTCACCGCGCGCGAGGTGGCGCCCAAGGCGAAGATCGTCGCGGCGGTGCGCGAATCCGAGTACACACACCTGCTCGAGCAGTCCGGCGCGGACTCCGTCGTCGTCTCCTCGGCGACGGCGGGCCGGCTGCTGGGCGTGGCCACCGCCACGCCCAACGTCGTCGACATGATCGAGGACCTGCTCACCCCGGACGAAGGTTTCGCCATCGCCGAACGCGAGGTGGAACCCGACGAGGTGGGCGGTTCGCCGCGGCACCTGCGTGACATCGTCCTCGCGGTGGTCCGCAACGGCGAGATGCTGCGTGCCGGCACCGCCGACGTCGACTCCATCGAGGAGAACGACCGGCTGCTTTACATCCGGAAGGCCTGACCCTCGAGGGCGGGGCGGGGTGGCACAGTGGGCACGTGACCCCCTTCGCACTGCACCGACCGCCCCTGCTCTCCCGCGACGCCGCCGACCCGCTCGACCGGATCGACCGCACGGACGCGGCGGCCCTCGACGCCGCCTGGCCTGCCGCACGGGTGCTCAGGGTCAGCGGCCGCGGCAAAGTGCGCACCGACGGCGCGCACGTCCGCCTCGACGCGGCGATGGACGTCGCCGCCGCGCGGCCGGCTGCTGCGGTGCTCGTCGGCGGCGACGCGGGCCGGCTCGTGTGGGCCGTGGCCGAGCCCGGCCTCGACTCGGCGCCCGTGCCCGGAGAATTCGACGTCGACGTCTCGCTCGGAGACCTGCGCACCCACGGCACCGTGTTCGGGGCGGTGGAGAACAGGTGGCTGGTCACCGCCCTGGCGCTGCTCAACTGGCATCGCGGCGCCGGATTCTGCGCGCGCGACGGAGCCGCCACCGTGCCGGCCAACGCGGGTTGGGTGCGGGTGTGCGACGAGTGCGGGCGCGAGGAATACCCGCGTACCGACCCGGCCATCATCTGCTTGGTGCACGACGACGCCGACCGTGTTCTGCTCGCCCGCCAGCCCAGCTGGCCGGAGCGCCGCTTCTCCGTGCTGGCCGGATTCGTCGAAGCGGGCGAGTCCCTCGAGGCGTGCGTGGCGCGCGAGATCGGCGAGGAGGTGGGCGTGCCGGTGCGCGATGTCCGCTACCTGGGCAGCCAGCCGTGGCCGTTCCCCCGCTCGATCATGCTGGGATTCGGTGCGACGGCCGACCCGGACGCGCCCGTCCGGTTCCGCGACGGCGAGATCGCCGAGGCGCACTGGTTCACGCGGGACGAAGTGCGTGACGCCCTGGCGCTCGGCGACTGGGCCGCCGACACCGACGCCCCGCTGCTCCTGCCCGGCAGCATCTCCATCGCACGGGGGATGATCGAATCCTGGGTGGACCCGCGCTGACAGGACCCGCCGGGTGCTCGACGGGCGGTCAGTCTCGCGCGAGCCCCAACCGGCGCCGCACGCCCTTGAACGGCGGATTGGTCACCACCTCGCCGTTGGGAAAGTGCACAGTGGGCACCACGTGGTCGCCGCCGTTGACGGAGGCGACGAACTCGGCCGCCGCGGGCTGCTGCTCGATGTCGATCTCGACGAACTCGATGCCGTCGGACCGCAGGTCGGCCTTCAGCTTGAGGCAGAACGGACACCAATCGGTGGTGTAGACGGTCAGGGTTTCGGGTGCCGCGGGCGCGGCCGTCTCGGTGCTCACGTCCTGCATAACGCCGACGGAGTGCGGCGTGTTCCGGCCGGGCGACGGGATGCGTCCGGTACGGCGCCCGGCCGCCGCCTGCGCGCCCGGGGCGGGCCACCCGGACGGTCGCTGTCGGGGGTGGCTGCGATGATGGCGGAATGGGACGGACAGGCGGCACGGGGGTCGCAGGAACTGGGGTCATGGGAACTGGGGGCATGGGAACTGGGGGCATGGGAGCCGGCGGAGCAGGGACCATCGGAGCAGGGGATGGCCGCACGGACGCGGCGCTGCAGGGGCTGGACCCCGAGCAGACCGCCGCCGTTCTCGCCCCGCGTGGTCCCGTGTGCGTGCTGGCGGGTGCCGGTACCGGCAAGACCCGGACGATCACCCGCCGCATCGCGCACCTCGTCGCCCACGGCCACGTCGCGGCGGGCCAGGTGCTGGCGGTGACGTTCACTGCGCGGGCCGCGGGGGAGATGCGGATGCGGCTGCGCGCGCTCGGGGTGGACGGCGGCGGCGGTGCCGTGCAGGCACGCACCTTCCACGCCGCCGCACTGCGTCAGCTCAAGTACTTCTGGCCGCGGGTGGTCGGCGAGGTGGACTGGCAGCTGCTGGACCGCAAGTTCGCCGCGGTGGGGCAGGCGGCATCGCGGGCGGGGGCTCCCACCACGAAGGAATCGGTGCGCGACCTCGCCGGCGAGATCGAGTGGGCGAAGTCGTCGCTGATCGTCCCCGAGCAGTACGCGGCCGCGGCGGCGCGCCTGCACCGCGACACGCCCGCGCCACCGGAGCAGGTGGCCGCGGTGTATGCGGGGTACGAGGAGCTCAAGGCGTCCTCGACGCTGCTCGACTTCGACGACCTCCTCCTGCACACCGCCGCAGCCCTGGAGGAGAACTCGTCGGTGGCCGAGGAGTTCCGCGACCGCTACCGGTGCTTCGTGGTGGACGAATACCAGGACGTCACGCCGTTGCAACAGCGCGTGCTGGACGCGTGGCTGGGCCCGCGCGACGACCTGACCGTGGTCGGCGACGCCAACCAGACCATCTACTCGTTCGCCGGGGCCTCGCCGCAGCACCTGCTCGACTTCTCGCGCAGGTTCCCCGATGCCACCGTGGTCCGCCTTGAACGCGACTACCGTTCCACACCGCAGGTGGTCGACCTGGCCAACAAGACCATCGGCGCGGCGCGCGGCCGCATCGCGGGCACCCGCCTCAAGCTGGTCGGGCAGCGCCCGCCCGGCCCCGAGCCGCGGTTCAACGAGTACGACGACGAGCCGGCCGAGGCGGCGGCCGTCGCCCAGCGCATCGCCGCGCTGATCAAGGACGGCACGCCCGCCTCCGAGGTCGCAGTGCTCTACCGCATCAACGCGCAATCGGAACAGTTCGAGAACGCGCTCACCGAGGCCGGCATCCCCTACCAGGTGCGCGGCGGCGAGGGATTCTTCCAGCGCCAGGAGATCCGGCAGGCGGCGGACGCGCTGCGCCGGACGGCGGCGCGCGACGACCTTCCCGAGGGCGCCGACAGCGGTGAGAACCTCATCGCGCTGGTGCGTGCCGCCCTCGCGCCGCTCGGCCTGACCGACGCCGAGCCGCCCGGCACGCAGGCGCGCGAGCGGTGGACGTCGCTGCGCTCGCTCGTGGCGCTCGCAGAGGAGCTGCGTGTCCACGAGCCCGACCTCACGCTCGACGGGCTCCTGCGTGAACTCGGCCGGCGTGCGGACTCACGTCACCCCCCGGTGGTCGAAGGGGTCACGCTGGCCTCACTGCACGCGGCGAAGGGGCTCGAGTGGGACGCGGTGTTCCTGGCGGGGGTCACCGACGGGATGCTGCCGATCACCCACGCACTCGGCTCGGGCGGCGCGCCCGACGACGAGGCGGCGGTGGAGGAGGAGCGGCGCCTGCTGTATGTCGGGGTGACGCGGGCGCGGGTGCACCTGTCGCTGTCGTGGGCGCTGGCGCGCAACGAGGGCGGACGCAAGACCCGTCGGCGTTCGCGATTCCTGCACGGGCTCATCCCCGACTCGTCACCGGCGTCGAAGATCGCGCCCCCGCGCCGCGAGCGCAAGCGGGCCCGTTGCCGGATCTGCGGCAAGGCGCTGGTCGGCGCCACCGATACCAAGCTGGGGCGCTGCGCGGGCTGCCCGTCGGACATCGACGACGACGTGTTCGCCGCACTCAAGGACTGGCGGCGGGACAAGTCCCGCGAGCTCGACGTGCCCGCATTCGTGATCTTCACGGACGCCACGCTCACGGCCATCGCGGAACAGCTGCCGACGGGCGACCGCGCGCTCACCGCCATACCCGGCATCGGCGCGGCCAAGCTCGAGCGCTTCGGCCGCGATGTGCTGGCGATCGTGGCGGGCGACCGGCCGCCGGATACGGACGGCGTGCCGCTCGACCCCGCCTGACCCCGGGGCGTTCAGCGCACCGGGTCGTCCACCATCTCCGGCGCCCAGCGGCGGATCACCGAGAGGAACGGCGCCTTGACGTCGAGCTGGCACAGGATGGCCACCGAGCCGCTCAGCACGCGATGGATCATCAGGTAGTCGGCGGGCAGCGTGAACGCGCGGCTGGTCTGGAACTCCTTGCCGCGCAGGTTGGTGTACGTCTCCGCGATGCCCTGCATCCAGGCGCGGTCGAAGCGGAAGGTCTCCTGGCGCAGCGGCTCGACGAACGGCCGCAGGAACTGCATCGCGTCCTCCGCCGAGAGCCTGTCGCCCCGCGCGACGTACCCGGCCATCGTCATCAGCGAGACCAGATCATCGGGGCGGTCCTGCACCGCCAGGCGCACCATGTCGGTGAGCACCTTCGGCAGGCCGTCCGGCAGTTCCACGGCCGCGCCGAAGTCGATCACGCCCAGCCGCCCGCCCCCGGTGATCATGAAGTTCCCGGGGTGCGGATCGGTGTGCATCAGGCCCACCCGGGCCGGCGAGGAGAAATGGAACTCGCACAGTCGCAGCGCCGCGTCGTTGCGCTCCGTGGGGGTGCCCTCCGCGATGGTGCGGGACAATGAGGTCCCGTCGAGCCACTCGCTCACGAGCACCTTGGGCGCGCTGGCGACGACGCGTGGAATCGAGATCAGCGGGTCCCCGTCGAACTCCGCGGCGAACCGCCGCTGGTAGCCGGCCTCGATGCGGTAGTCGAGTTCCTCCTCGGCGCGCGTGGTCAACTCGTCGACCAATGCCCGGACGTCCGTACCGGGCGCGAACGGCCGGAAGACCGGGGTGAGCCGCCGCAGCTGGCGCAGGTCTGCGCGCAGCGCCTCGTCTGCGCCCGGGTACTGCACCTTCACGGCGACGTCCCGCCCGTCCGCCCAGACGGCCCGATGCACCTGTCCGATGCTGGCGGCAGCGGCCGGGACCTCGTCGAACTCGGCGAACCGCGAGCGCCACGCCGTGCCCAACTGGTGGTCGAGAACGCGGTACACGGCCGACGGCTGCATGGGCGGGGCGTCGCGCTGGAGCTTGGTGAGCGCCTCACGGTACGGTTCGGCGAGCTCGTCCGGCATGGCTGCCTCGAACACGCTCATCGCCTGCCCGAGCTTCATCGCGCCGCCCTTCAGCTCGCCGAGCACGGCGAAGAGTTGCTCGGCGGCCTTCTCTGTGAGATCGGCGTTGATCTCCTCGGCCGTCTGGCCGCTCAGCCGCCGCCCGAGTCCCGCCGCGGCTCGTCCCGCGATCCCCAGGGGCAACGACGCGAGTTTTGCGGTGCGCGCGGCACCGTGGCGAGGAATGTCAGACACGGGCCCATTGTTCACGATCCGGGCGGGGGAAGCGTGTTACCCCCGTTGAGGGCGTTCCCCGGCGCTCCGCCGGCCGTCGCGTGCCGTGCGGCGCGGCACGGGCACTCGGGGTGAGGGAGCCAGGGGAACGCGGTCACCGACGTGCCGCCGGGGCCCACTTCCACCTGGTGGCTGCATCCCGTGGGCACACCATGGGCCGGTGTCCGGGCGCGGCACGCGGCGAGCAGGTAGGTCCGGAGCAGGTCCGCTGTCACGCCCACGGTGACCATGACCGTGGGCGCGTCACCGTGCCCGCGCCGGCCCATCTGCTGGACCATCAGCCGTGGCCATGCCGGGTCGCGGTCGCGTCGGTGCAGGTCGCCGCAGCCCAGGCACGCCGTGCGACCGGGCAGCACCACCGGCCCCACGACGCCGGAACCGTCCCGCAGACGCACGTGCAGGTGCGGCATCGCGGCCTCATGAAGCATCCGCCGGATCCCCGGCTCGACGACGGCCTGGCCTGCCAGGATCGTCACTGACGATGCGGCCGCCTCCACGGCGAACTCGTCGTCCGGGTGAGTGCCGGAGGCGCGGACCTGCACCCCGATGGCGGGCAGATGCTCGCGGAGCCTGTCGGCCAGCGGGCCGGCGCCGTGGACGGTGACCATGCTGCGAGGGACACGCTCCTCGGGGCCCAGGGTGAGCAACCCGGCGCGGGTGAGCTCGTCGAGGATCGGTCCGGCATGGGCGAGGGGCAGGCCGGTGCGGCGCAACGCGCGATCGAGGCGGGTAGACCCGTCCAGCTGGCGCAGCAGCGCCGCGAGGCACCGTGGCCCGAAGCCGGCCGGCGGCCGCACCACCACGGCCAGCGCGGGTGACATGCCGATCTGTACTGTGCCGTCGCCGCGCAACAACACCGGGAAGCGTGCGTCGAGGCGTGGGGTGGAGCGGAACAGTCGGCGCTCTGCGGAGGTGGGTCTGCGTCGTGGCGGCGCGGCGTCGGAGCCGGTCGCCGTGACAATCGATGCGGCCATGACCCGACTGTGCCATCCGTCCGCCGCGGCCAGCCTGCGCGGCGACCCGTTATCCACAGGCCGCCACTGCCATTCACGTGCGGAAACCGGTGGCAGGGGGATCTGGTGCGACCGGCGGCGTGGGCAGCGCGCTAGCGTCAGGGGCGTGAGTGTGCAGGGGAAGGTCGAGATCCGCAGGAGCGCGCGCCGCAAGCGCACTGTCAGCGCGCGCCGTGAAGGGGACGTCACGGTGATCCTCATGCCGGCGGGGCTGTCCGCGGCGCGCGAGGCGGAGCTGGTCGACGACTTGCTCAGCAGGCTGGAACGTTCGGAGCGGCGACGGCGCGGCCGGGCGGGCGCGGGCGACGAGGCGCTTATGGCGCGGGCGAAGGAGATGTCGGACCGATGGCTCGGCGGGGCCGCGCAGCCGGCCTCCGTCCGGTGGGTGCCGGTGATGCGGTCGCGGTGGGCGTCGTGCACGCAGACGGACCGGACCATCCGGGTGAGCGAGGCGGCACGGGGGTTTCCCGCGTACGTGCTCGACTACCTGCTGGTGCACGAGCTGGCGCACCTGGTGGCGCCGGGCGGGCACACCCCGCGGTTCTGGGAGTTGGTGCGGCGCTACCCGCGCACCGAACGTGCCATCGGGTACCTCGAGGCCAGTTCGGCGGCCCTGCGCGATCCGGCGCTCGCGCACGCGTGGGGCGCGGACGATTGCGACGGCGCCGCGGCGTGCGACGGATCGGACTGAGACGCCGGACCGGTCCCGGTCATCACGGTCTCCGTAGCGTCACCGCCCGTCGTCCGCGTCACCGCCCGTCGTCTGAATCGCCGCCGTCGCCCGGGTTCCTGTCGTCGCCTTCATCACGGCCGTCTTCGCGGCCGGTGTTACCGCTGTCGCCGCGGGAGCGTTCCTCCTCGATGCGGAGCAGCTCGGCGATCGGATCGTCCATCGCGGAGGTGTCCCCGCCGATCACGCGGTCGATGAATCCGGCGGGGTCGTCGAGGTCGCCGGCGTCGGGAAGCAGGTCGGGGTGCTCCCACACCGCGTCGCGCTGTTCGATTCCGGCGTCCCGGGTCAGCCTCGACCACAGCGCGGACGCCTCGCGGAGTTTGCGGGGACGCAGCTCCAGGCCCACCAGGTTGGCGAAAGTCTGCTCCGCGGGACCGCCCGACGCCCTCCTACGACGCAGCGTCTCGCCCAGCGCGTCCGCGCCGGGGATGCGGTCGTCGAGCGCGTCGTGCACCACGGTGGCGACCCAGCCCTCGACAAGCGCCAGCAGCACCTCCAGCCGCTCCAGGGCGGCCTTCTGCTCCGGGGTGTCCTTGGGCGTGAACGTGCCCTCCTGCATCAGGCCCTCGAGTGCGCTCGGATCCATGAGCGCCGACGGGTCGAGCCCGCGTGCGGCCTCTTCGATGGCGGAGAAGTCCACGGTGATGCCGCGGGCATAGGCGTCGACCGCGTCGAACAGGCGTTGCGCCAGCCAGGGGACGTGGCTGAACAGCCGCTGATGCGCGGCCTCGCGGGCGGCCAGGAAGATCAGCACCTCCGAGCGCGGCCTGTCGAGCCCCTCGCCGAAGGCGGTGATCGCCTCCGGCATCAGGGCCGCGGTGCCCACCGGGCCCAGCGGCAGCCCGATCTCCGTCGAGGTGAGGACCTCGACGGACAGCTGCGCGAGCCCCTGGCCGAGCTGCGCGCCGAACGCCATGCCGCTCATCTGCGTGATCATGCCCATCATGGGGCCGGCCATCTGCGCGGCCTCCTCCGGCAGCGCGCCCGACCACATGGTCGACATCTGCCGGGCGACCGGGTCGCACAGCTTCTTCCAGCTCTCGAAGGTGTTGTCCACCCATTCGGCGGGCGTCCACACGTCGGTCTTGGAGACGCCGGACGGGAGCGTGGTGGCGGCGTCCAGCCACAGCTCGCCCAGCCGCACCGCATCCTCCGCGGCCTTGCGCTGCTCGGGCGAGACGGGGCCCTTGTGGGGGATCTGCTGGTGCGCGGTGCGGGTCGCGAGCTCGTAGTTGACGGGGCCCTGCGCCCCGGCCTGGCCGGAGCTCATCGCCCCGCCCATCCCGCTGAGCATCTGGCCGAACTGCGAGAGCATCTGGCCGAGCATCGCCGGATCGAACTCCTGGCCGCCGGGACCGCCCTGGCCGGGCTGGCCGCCGGGCAGACCGAACATGCCGGAGCCGAACGGCGAGCCGCCCTGTCCGGCGCCACTCCGGCCGGCCCCGGAGCCGCTGTCGCCGGAGCCGCCCTGGCCGGACCCGTCACCGCCTGAGGACTCGTCGCGACCGCGTCGCTCGGGGTCGTCGCCGGAGTCGTCGGAACTCGAGAAGCCGAACGGCACGTCACTCATGCCTCAACGGTACAAGCTCGCCCGGCCGGAGTGCCGACTCTGCGGCCGGTCACGCTCACGGCGAACACGCCGCCGGCGGCAGGGCCGGACCCCTGGAATAGGCGGCGGCCGCGCCCCCTCTATATCGTGGGCCGGGTGAGTCGACGCATCCTGACGCTGATCGCGCTGTTCGTTCCGCTGGTCTTGCTGGTCGTGCTCGGCTTCACCGTCACGGTGCCCTTCGTGGCGATGGGGCCCGGGCCCACCTTCAACACGCTCGGCGACGTCACGCTGCAGCAGCAGGACGGCACCACGGAAGAAGTCCCGGTGGTGGAGGTCGAGGGTGTGCCCGTCGACCCCGTCAGCGGTCATCTCAACATGACCACCGTCGCGGTCCGGGACCAGATCACGCTGTTCGACGCGCTGGGCCTGTGGGCGGGCGGCGCCAACGGCGTGGTGCCGCGTGACGAGGTGTACTCGCCGGGCAAGTCGGAGCAGCAGATCCGCGAGCACAATCAGGCGGCGTTCAGCGAGTCGGAGCACAGCGCCGCGGTCGCGGCGATGCGCCACCTGGGCCTGTCTCAGGTGGCGGTGAAACAGGTCGTGCAGCACAGCGGGGCCGAGGGGGTGCTGCAACCGGGCGACGTGATCACCGCCGTCGACGGGACCGACGTGACCACGGCGTCGCAGCTCACCGAGCTGATCTCGGCGCATGCGCCCGGCGAGACGGTCGACGTGACCTTCCGGCGCGGGGACGCCGAGAAGACTGCCACGGTGACCCTCTCCGCGTCGTCGGGCCCGGCGGCGTCCGGCGGCGTCCTGGGCATCACCGTGGCGGACACCGTCCCCGCCGACATCGACGTCACCTTCAACCTCACCGACATCGGCGGCCCGTCCGCCGGCCTGATGTTCTCGCTGGCGCTGGTGGACAAGCTCAGCCCGGGCGAGCTGAGCGGCGGGGAGTTCGTCGCGGGCACCGGGACCATCGACCCGTCCGGCCAGGTGGGCCCCATCGGCGGCATCCCCTACAAGATGCGCGCGGCGCGCGACGCCGGATCCACGGTGTTCCTCGTCCCGGCGGGCAACTGTTCCGAGGCGGAGCGGCACGCGCCGGAGGGTCTCACCCTGGTCAAGGTCGACACACTCGACGACGCGATCTCCGGGCTGCAGGCGTTGGAGGCGGGACGGCCGGCGCCGCACTGCTGACCGGGCCGCCCGCGTCGGCGGTCCCTTTCCCTGTCGCGGCGGGGCCGGACCTCCCTGTTCACCGGTCGTCGTCGGGGACGTCCGCGTCGAAGGTCGACTGCAGTGCGGAGATCAGGTCGTCGCCCAGGCCCTCGTAGCGCAGCAGATTCAGAGCATCGGGATCGCCGTCGCCTTCGGGGCCGTCGCCCTCGCCCTCCGAGGACGCCCGCATCTGCAGCAGGCTCAGCCCGCCGCCGTCCCGCAGCGCGGCCGTGTACTGGCGGGCGGAGCGACGGCGCGGGTCGCGCGCGGCGGCGTCCGGGTCGGCATCGGCGCCCGGCGGCAGCACGACGATCTCGCGCACCAGCAGGCAGCCCGCCACCGCGTCCGGCCACGACACCCCGGACAGGATCTCGCCTAGCGCCGCGGGGTGCAGGTCGGCGTCGTCGTAGAGCGGATCCTGCTCGACCGGCGTCAGCCCCGCATCATCAAGATGGTCGAGCAGTGCGGGGTCGGTTTCGGCGAGGACGGCCGTGGGCACCAGGGCGTACAGACGGGGCGGTTCGCCCCACGGATCACCCTCGGCGGTGATGAACTCGGCCACCTCGCGGATGCTCCGTCCGAGGTCGTCCACGCGGGCATCGGCACGATCGGCACTCATGCGCACATCCTCGCACCCCGGCCGGGGAACCTCTCCGCCTGCCCGGTCGTTGATCGGGTGAACCGTGATTCCGCCCGTGTCGGGGCGGTTCAGTAGAGTCGTAGCCGACCACAGGACGTGTGGCGGGGTGTGTGCTGCCAGGCACGGGCCGGTCCGCGCGGCGGCCGGCGGGGCACACGGCAAGAGGATCGAGGTTCCCGTCGGCGCTCGGAAAGCGCCTGCGGGAAGCGGCACGGAGTCCTCCGGTGCGGCGCTGTGCGCGGCGCCGGTCGGGGCTGCGGCCGTCCTACGAGGATGGAGAGAAAGTCGTGAGCGTGCGGCCGCCAGGCAGTGTTCCCAGGCTGTCCCGTAGGTCCAAGATCCTCATCGGGATCGGAGTGGCGCTGATCGTGCTGCTCCTGGTGGGCCCCCGGCTGATCGATACCTACATCAGCTGGGAATGGTTCAAGAGCCTCGGGTTCGGCTCCGTCTACAGCACGGTGCTGTGGACCCGCATCATCACCTTCCTCGTCGTCGGCCTCGTCGTCGGCGGGATCATCTTCGCTGCGATCGTGCTGGCCTACCGGATGCGTCCGGTGTTCGTGCCGATGGCGGGCGAGCACGACGTGCTCGCCCGGTACCGGGCGCTGGTGATGTCGCGACGCAAGACCTTCGGACTGGCGGTGCCCGTCCTCGTCGGCCTGATCAGCGGGCTGGTCGCGCAGAGCGACTGGCAGATGATCCAGCTGTTCCTGCATGCGAAGCCGTTCGACGACTCGATGAACGACCCGCAGTTCGACAAGAACATCGGCTTCTACGCTTTCGAGCTGCCGTTCATCAAGTTCGTGCTGACTTGGCTCTTCGTGGCGCTGATCGTGTCGTTCTTCGCTTCCCTGGTCACCCACTACCTGTTCGGCGGCATCCGGCTCGCCGGCCGTTCGGGCAGCCTCACGCGCGCCGCACGCGCGCAGCTGGCCATCATCGCCGGAGTTTTCCTCCTGCTCAAGGCGGTGGCCTACTGGTTCGACCGGTACTCGCTGCTCTCGAGCACGGACAAATACCCGATGTTCACGGGGGCCGGCTACACCGACATCAACGCGGTGCTGCCCAGCAAGATGATCCTGCTTGCCATCGCCGTGATCTGCGCGGCCGTGTTCTTCGCCGCGATCGTCCTGCGCGATCTCCGGATCCCGGCCCTGGCCGTGGCGCTGATGGTGTTCTCGTCGGTGATCATCGGCGCGGTGTACCCGCTGATCGTCGAGCAGTTCTCGGTCAAGCCCAACGCGGCGCAGAAGGAAGCCGAGTACATCAAGCGGAACATCACCGCCACGCGCGCGGCGTACGGCATCACCGATGCCAACGTGGACTACGTCAAGTACGCGGGCGTCGGCACCAAGAGCCCGCAGGACGTTCCCGCAGACGAGACGACGGTGGAGAACCTTCGTCTGCTGGACCCCAATATCCTCTCGCCCACGTTCACCCAGCAGATGCAGCTGAAGAACTTCTACGGTTTCCCGAAGACGCTGAGCATCGACCGCTACATGGTGGACGGCGAGTTGCGCGACTTCATCGTGGCGGCACGCGGGCTGAACCCGCAGAGCCTCACCGGCAACCAGACGGACTGGATCAACCAGCACACCGTCTACACGCACGGCAACGGGTTCGTGGCAGCGCAGGCCAACACGATCCGCACCGGAGGTGACGAGGACGGCGACGCCGGCGGCTACCCCGTCTACCAGGTGAGTGATCTGAGCACGAAGCCGACCATTCCCTCGTTGGAGGTGGATAATCCGCGGATCTACTTCGGCGAGCTCATCTCGAACACCCCCGACGATTACGCCATCGTCGGCGCGGCCGGCGACGAACCCCGCGAGTACGATTCGGAGACGGGCGAGCGTTACACCTATCAGGGCTCTGCGGGCGTGTCGGTCGGCAACTGGTTCAACCGTCTGGCGTTCGCCGTCAAGTACACCGAACGCAACTTCCTGTTCTCCGACGCGATCGGCGACGATTCGAAGATCCTGTTCAACCGTGACCCGCGCGACCGCGTCAAGAAGGTCGCGCCGTGGCTGACCACGGACACCTCCGCCTACCCGGCGGTGATCGACGGCAAGATCAAGTGGATCGTCGACGCCTACACGACGCTGGAGAACTATCCCTACGCGCAGCGCAGCTCGCTCGCCGGGCTGATGTCCGACAGCATCGACGCCGCCACGGGCCGGCCGCTGCCGCAAAAGGAGGTGTCCTACATCCGCAACTCGGTGAAGGCCACCGTGGACGCGTTCGACGGCACGGTCACGCTGTACCAGGTGGACAAGAACGATCCGGTACTCAACACTTGGATGGACGTATTCCCCGGGGTCGTGAAGCCGGAGAGCGCGATCACCCCCGAACTGCGCGCCCACTTCCGTTACCCTGAGGACCTGTTCAAGGTGCAGCGCGAGATGCTGGCGAAGTACCACGTGGACGACCCCAACGAATTCTTCACCAACAACGCGTTCTGGTCGGTGCCCAGCGACCCCACGGTCGACACCGACGCCAACCAGCCCCCGTATTACGTGCTGCGCGGCGACCCGGAGACGGCCGAGCCGCAGTTCGACTTGACCAGCCCGATGCGCGGCTACCAGCGTGAGTTCCTGTCCGCGTACATCTCGGTGTCGTCGGACCCGAAGGAGTACGGGCAGTTCACCGTTCTGACGTTGCCGACGGATACGCAGACGCAGGGTCCGGGCCAGATGCAGAACTCGATGAGGTCGGACTCCAAGGTCTCGCAGGACGTCGCGCTGCTGGGCCAGACGAACACGCTCACGTTCGGCAATATGCTGACTCTGCCGATCGCCGACGGCGGGATCCTGTACGTCGAACCGCTCTACACCGAGCAGAAGTCGACCTCGGGCAATACATTCCCGCGCTTGTCCCGCGTGCTGATGAGTTACACGGACCCCAACGGTGTGGTGAAGGTGGGGTACGCGCCCACCGCATCCGAGGCGCTGAAGCAGATCTTCGGCCCCGGCGTGGCAAACTTGGCCACCCGCGAGGTCGACGAGGGCGGCGCCCCCGTGGAGCCGGCGACGACCCCGGCACCCGGCGGCGACCAGGCCGGGGGCGGTGCACCGAGCCCGTCGCCTTCGCCGACTCCTGCTCCGACGACACCGCCGCCTGCGCGCGGTGACGAACAGGCCGCGGTACAGGGAATCGACTCGGCGCTGAAGAACCTGCAGTCGGCGCAGTCGACCGGCAACTTCGGCGACTACGGCAAGGCGCTCGAGAACCTTCAGAAGGCCATCGAGAACTACGAGAAGGTGACCGGGAACACCGGCGGCTGATCGAGTGGGACCGTGCGGTTCCGCCCCGAAATCCCTGATGGGAAGGTTGGTTTCAGGATTTCGGGGCGGATTTGCCCGTGGCTCGCATGGCCGTGTAACGTGGTTCTCGCAACGCGGGGTGGAGCAGCTCGGTAGCTCGCTGGGCTCATAACCCAGAGGTCGTAGGTTCAAATCCTGCCCCCGCTACCAATGAAGAGTCCGGGCCGGTCGTCATGACCGGCCCGGACTTTTTGTTGTGCAGGTGTCGTACAGGCGTTGTGCTGGTGGGGCCGGGGTGCTGTGCGGGTGCTGCGAGCCGGCGCCCCGGGGCGGGAGCGCATCTCCCGTCCGCGAGTCTGTCGCCTGTTCGCGGGCGCGTCTGCCGTCCGCGAGTCGTTCTGCAGTGTGCGCGCCGGTCCCAGGAGGAATCGCACCAACCCGCTCCCGGGTGGGGAACAGGCTCACTGGCTGGCTGCGATTCGGCCCGCGGACTGTGAACCGGTCTGCGAATCATCCTCGGCGGCAACGGATGCGTGGCCGTCGACGCGTGCGGATGTGCGGCAGGCGGATCCGCGGCCCCGACGGTGGCCCGATTCGTGAAGGCGGAGCGAACCGTGTACTGTAGGAAACGCAACGCGGGGTGGAGCAGCTCGGTAGCTCGCTGGGCTCATAACCCAGAGGTCGTAGGTTCAAATCCTGCCCCCGCTACTAGTCAGGCCCGGGAGATCGCGATCTCCCGGGCCTGAGTGCTATCCATTCCGGCCGATCGCACTGCGTGAGGCTGCCGGCCGAGTCACTCGTCGTCGACCCGGCCCCCGGACTGCAGGAATTCGTTGATGTCCTGCGAGGGCACATTCCCGCCGGGGTCGGGGAGGAGCCCACGCGCCCGGAGGTCGGCGTAGATCCGCCTGTTCTCTGCGAGATACCACTGCTCCCGCTCCGCGTTCTCCACCGGATCTTCCGCCATCGGGTAGCCGAGGAACGGAACCGCGATGCTCTCGGTCGTCCCGTCGGCGTAGAACCGGTGTGCGCGGGTGCTCGTCATCCGGTGCTCCCACAGAAGTTCGAGGTACTCGCGGCCGGTCTCGTCCTCGCCCCAGGCCCAGCCGATGTGCAGGGCGCGGTGGAAGGAGTGGCCGTTCTCCCGAGCGGCTACCTCCTCCGGGGTGACGGCGCAGTAGCGCGGCGGGATGGGGGCGAGGGCGGCTGTGGCGCAGGAGATGCGGGGGTCATCCATGGTGCAGAGCATGCCGCGCGGGTCCGACAGGAAACGCCGACCCGCATGATCGCGCGCCCGCACCCCGCCTCTCTACAGCTCGGCGACCTTGCGCTTGAGTAGCTTGCCGGTGGCGTTGCGGGGAAGACGGTCGACGAAGACGATCTCGCGTGGCACCTTGTACCGCGCCAAGTTGGCTTTGACGTACTCCTTGAGTTCGTCGGCCTTGGCCTCGGCCGCGTCGCCCTCGGGCACCCCGCCGGCCAGGGCGACGGCGGCGCGCAGCCGGTGGCCGAAGTCCGCGTCAGGCACGCCCACCACGGCAGCCTCGTGGACATCGTCCCGTTCCACCAGGAGGTTCTCCACTTCGAGGGGGAAGACGTTCTCTCCGCCGGAGACGATCATGTCGTCGTCGCGCCCCTCGATGAACAGCAGACCGTTGCGGTCGAAATGCCCGACATCTCCCGACGACAGCAGGCCGTCGATCATCACCTTGTTGCGGCCGTCGGTGTAGCCGCCGAAGCTGAGCCCGCTGCGCACGAAGATCCGGCCCGTCACCTCCGGCGCGGTGATCTCCTGATCGTCAGCGTCGTAGAGCCGCACCTCGCAGGTGACGGGCGGGCGGCCGGCGGTGCCGGGCGCCCGCCGCAGGTCCTCGGGAGTGGCGACGGTTGCGACGGCCACCTCGGTCGAACCGTAGAGGTTGTAGAGCACCGGGCCGAAGACCTCCTCGGTGCGTCGGCTCAGATCGGGGGAGATGGCCGAGCCGGCGGCGAAGACGATGCGCAGCGTCGAGGTGTCGTACCGACCCAGCACCTCGGGGCCCAGGTCGATGATGCGCTGGAGCATGGTGGGGACGACGATCAGCGCGTCGGCCTTGTGTTCCGCGATGCCGGCGAGCGTGCGCTCCGGGTCGAACTTGCGGCTGAAGATCACCGTGCAGCCCAGCGCGATCGAGAGGATGAATTGCGAGACGCCGGTGCCGTGGAAGATCGGCGCCGCCATGAACGTGACGCCGCCTTTGCGCAGCGGGATGCGGTCCAGGAACTGTGCGGAGGCGAAAACGGTGAGCCTGTCGCGGGGTGCGCCCTTGGGCGTGCCGGTGGTGCCGCTGGTCAGGAGTACGAAGCCGCCCGGCTTGGCGGGGGCGGGCAGCGGTTCGCTGGAGTGCTCGGCGATCAGTGTGAACACCGACGGCACTGGCCCGCCGACCTGGGCCTCGGAGGCTGCAGCGCCGTCTGTCCAGGCCGAGTACCGTGCCAGGTCGCAGGGAAGAGCGCTGAGCAGCTCGGTGAACTCGTCGTCGTACACCAGCGCGCGCACGTCCTCCCGCTGTGCGACGTCCGCCAGTTGCGGGCCCGCGAATCCGGTGTTGAACATGACCAGGCGTGCGCCGATCTTGCCGCTGGCGAGCATGGTGAGGACCAGCCCGCGGTGATCGCGGCACAGCGCGGCGATCACTGAACCCTGGCCCAGTCCGTCCGCCTGCCACGCCCGTGCCAGCGCGTTGGACTGCTCGTCGAGTTCGCGGAACGTCAGCGGGCCGAGCTCGTCGATGATGGCGGCCCGACCGGGAGTGAGCGCCGCGGCGTGCTTGGCGGCGCCGACGAACGGCCCGAACCTGCTCAGCGCGATCAGCGAATGCACACCGTGGTCCAGGCGAGGGAAGGGGACCAGGCCGGCGCGTTGCATCACCAGCACGCTGCGGGCGACCTCCCTGGCCTTGCCCCCGTAGTGCGCGAGCAGATCGGTCGGCGCGGTCTTCTGCATCATCCGTATACCTTCCCCGCGGGTACTTTCTGATCGGCGGCAGCGCAACCGCGGCGGCGGACGGCGGCAAGTCCTGCGGCGCGCCGTCGCGCGAGGCGCCGGTGCCGCAGGAATTGTCTGTGACGGTCGGTGCACATGCCGGGTTTCACCCTATGGCCTGAAACTCTATCGGTGCGCGAGGGGGTGGGCCGGGTAACAGAACCGTTGCCGAATGCCGGGAGCCGCGTTATTCTCTACCCCTTCCTGTCGCCGAGCGCGAGACGAGTGATGCCGGTGCTCCACCAGAGGTAGTCCGCAGCTGAACAGCCGCACACCTCCTGGGAGTACCCATGTCCGCATCATCGTCGATTCCCCCTTTCTCCACCCCGGTTCCAGCGCATTCCGGTGGCAACCGCGGCGGCGGCAGCAGCAGCAGCAGCGTTGTTCTGTCTGATCTCACGTTCCTGTGGCCGGACGGCACTGTCGTGTTCGATGGTCTCAGCGCCGCATTCCCGGAGGGGCGCACCGCGCTCGTCGGCCGCAACGGCGCCGGCAAGTCCACGCTGTTCCGCCTATTGGCCGGGGAACTCACTCCGGCACGCGGCTCGGTCGCCGCGCCGCAGCCGGTGGCGGTGCTGCCGCAGGACGTCACCCTCGACGCGGACCGGACGGTGGGGGAGACGCTCGGGGTGTCTCCCGTGCGCGACGCGCTGCGCCGCATCGAGGACGGCTCCGTCGACCCGGCCGACTTCGACGCGGTGGGCGAGGACTGGGACGTCGATGCGCGGTGCCGCGCGATGCTGGGGCGGCTCGGACTGCAATTCGAAGATCTCGACCGCACGGTGGGAACGGTGTCCGGCGGCGAGGCGACGATGATCGCGCTTGCGGGTCTACTGCTCGCCGGGCCGCGCGCGTTGCTGCTCGACGAGCCGACCAACAACCTCGACGTCGTGGCACGCGGCCGGCTGCGCGAGGTGATCGGTGCGCTCACGGTCCCGGTCATCGTCGTCAGCCACGACCTCGACCTGCTCGAATCCGTCGATGCGACGGCCGAGTTGCGCGCAGGCCGGATCCGGCTGTTCGGCGGGCCGTACAGCCACTACCGCCAGGTCATCGAGTCCGAGCAGGCGGCGGCCGCCCAGCGTGTCAGCGATGCCCGCAACGACCTCCGCACGCAGCGTACGGAGATGGTGGAGGCGCGCATCAAGCTGGACCGGCGTCAGCGCTATGGGAAGAAGATGCAGGAGAGCAAGCGCGAACCGAAGATGATCATGGGTCTGCGTAAGCAGCAGGCGCAGGTCTCCGCGGGCAGGCTGCGCGGCGCCCACGAGGGGGAGGTGGAGCGGGCTGCGGAGGCGCTGGAAGAGGCGCGCAACCGGATGCGCGACGACAAGCGTATCCGGATCGACCTTCCCGAGTGCGCGCTACCGGCACGGCGCGAGGTGCTGGCGATGTCCTCGCCGTTGCCCCTGCCTCATACCCCGACCCCGATCATGCCCACCGGCCCGAGCAGCGCCGACGAGGACGGGATTTCGGTAGTGGGCCCGGAACGGGTCGGCGTGGTCGGCCGCAACGGCTCGGGGAAGACGACGATGCTGCGCGCGATCGCCGCCTCGGGCGGACTGCGGGTGCCGGCGGCCTACCTGCCGCAGCGGCTCGACTTCCTCGACGACGGCGTGACGGTGGCCGAGGCCGTCGCGGACGCGCGCCCCGAGGCGGACGTCGAAGCCGTGCACGCGCACCTGGCGCGTCTGCTGTTCCGGGGGCACTCATCGGAGAAGGCCATAGGTGCGCTGTCGGGCGGGGAGCGGCTGCGCGCCGCGCTGGGCGTAGTGCTTTTCCGGCGGCCCGCCCCGCAGCTGCTCATGCTCGATGAGCCGACCAACAACCTCGACATCGAGTCCGTCGAGCGGCTTGCCGATGCGCTGCGCGGCTGGCCCGGGGCGCTCATCGTCGTCAGCCACGACGCGCGGTTCCTCGCCGCGGCCGGGGTGGAGCGCCGGATCGTGCTGTGACGCATTGTCGTGCAGCGCCTCCGCAGTTTTCCCGGACCCGGCGGCCGCCGGTTTGACTTTCCAACGCGCCGATGGCCAATATCTTGAACGTAAGTCCAGACATCTGAATGGAGATATCATGATCCTCGGTTCGCTCGGCCTCGCCCTCGCCGGTCTTGTCAGCGGCCTGCTCGGCGGCCTCGGAAGCCTCCTCGGCATCTGAGAGGACAGCGGCAGCGGCCCCGGACCGAAAGGTCCGGGGCCGCTGTGCGCCCTGGAGCAAGGGGCATGCTCCGGGGTGGCTTCCGACCTGTTATTTCAGTTCGGACGACGACAGCCCCAGCACCCGGCGGGCGACGATGAGCTGCTGGATCTGCTGGGTGCCCTCGAAGATGTCGAGAATCTTGGCGTCGCGCGCCCACTTCTCCAGCAGCGAGCGCTCCGAATACCCGAAGCTGCCGGCCAGTTCGACCGCTTTGAGGGTGACGGCGGTGCCCATGCGGCCGGCCTTGGCTTTGGCCATCGAGGCCTCGAGCGAATTGGGCTTCTTGTTGTCGGCCATCCACGCGGCACGGATGGTGAGCAACTGGGCGGCCTCCCAGTCGGCCTCCAACTCGAGATACGCGGCGGCCGCGGCGGTCTGGTTGACGGCGGGGATGTCGTAGGAGATTTCGATGTCCGCCTCGGTGAGGATCTGCCGGAGCTCCTCGAGCGCGGCGCGCGCGACGCCCACCGCCATGCCCGCGACCAGCGGGCGGGTGTTGTCGAAGGTGGCCATCACGCCGCCGAAGCCCTTGGCGGTGTCCACCTCGGCGCTGCCGAGGATGTTGTCGCGGGGGATGCGGCAGTCTTCCAGCAGCAGAACTGCCGTGTCGGAGGCCTTGATGCCGAGCTTGTGTTCCAGGCGCGCCACCGACAGGCCGGGCGCGTCGCGGGGGACGACGAACGACTTGATGGCGGCGCGGCCCTTCGAACGGTCGACGCTGGCCCACACGACGATGTGCGTGGAGCGCTCGCCTGCGGTGACGAAGATCTTCTCGCCGTTGAGCACCCACTCGTCGCCGTCGAGCTCTGCGGTGGTGGTGACGGCGGCCGAGTCGGAGCCGAAGCCCGGTTCGGTGATGGCCATCGACGCCCACACCTTGCCGAAGCGCTCGAGCTGCTCGTCGGTGGCCACCGAGGCGATCGCCGAATTGCCCAGCCCCTGGTACGGGATGGCGAGGGTGAGTCCCACGTCGCCCCAGCAGGTTTCGATGACGTTCATGAGCGACGACATGTTGCCGCCGTTGACGTTGCCCTCGGGTGCCTTCGTGTCGGCGCCGCGGCCGAGGGTGGCGCCGGAGGCGGCCTGGCCGGCGTCCGCGAGGCCCTCGACCAGGCTGGCCATCGTGTCGAGCTCCACGGGGCGTTCGTGTTCGGCGAGGTCGTACTTGCGGGAGATGGGTCGGAAGATCTGCGCGGCGGCCTGGTGCGCCTGGTTGGAGGCGGCCTTCATCTTCTTCGGAAGTTCGAGATTGATCATGGTGTCTCCATGGTGGGAAGTGGGCGTTGGCGTGGTTCCGGGATCGTCTGTGCCGGTGCGGGACCGGTCAGACGAGTACCACGCCTTCGCCGATTCCGGCGGCGCGCAGGTCGCGGTACCACCGCTCCACGGGGTGCTCCTTGGTGTAGCCGTGGCCGCCGAGGAGCTGCACGCCGTCGAGACCGATCTGCATCCCCTTGTCGGTGGCGAGCTTGCGTGCCAGGGCCGCCTCGCGGTGGAAGGCCAGCCCCTGGTCGGCACGGGAGGCCCCCCGGTAGGTGACCAGGCGCAGTCCGTCGAGCTCGATGGCTATGTTCGCCACCATGAAGGCGACGGCCTGCCGGTGGCTGACGGGCTCGCCGAACGCCTCGCGCTCGTTGACGTACGGCGTCACGTAGTCCAGCACGGCCTGTCCGGCGCCCACGGCCAGCGAGGACCAGCCGAGGCGGGAGAGCGCGACGGCATCGGAGTACTCCTGGGCGCGCACGGCGGGGTCAGTGTCCGGTCCGCCCAGTAGCGCCGCCCGGGGCAGGGAGACGTCCTCGAGGATGAGCCGTCCCAGGCCCGCGGCGCGCAGGCCCATGCTCGGGTCCGCCTCCACGACGAGTCCGCGGGAGTCCGACTCGACCAGGAAGAACGCGGGCTTGCCGTCAAGCTCGGCGGCGATGACGAACAGTTCCGCCGCGCCGGCCGCCGGCACCATCGACTTGACGCCGTTGAGGGTGTAGCCGTCCGCAGCGCGGACGGCTTTGGTCTGCAGGGCGAACGGGTTGAACAGCGGCCGCGGCTCCGCGACGACGACGGCGGCGGCGGGTACCTTCTCGCCCGCGAAGGCCGGCAGGTAGGTCCGCTGCTGCTCGTCGGTGCCCCACTGTGTGAGCGCGACGGCGACGCCGCTGGGCGCCAGCACCGGCAGCGCCAGGCCCATGTCGCCGTGGGCGAGGGCCTCCGCGACGAGCGCGTTGGTGACCGCTCCACGCTCCTCGGCGACCCCCTCGAGCGAGTCGGGGATGTTGATCATGGTCACGCCCAGCTCCGCGGCCCGGCCGAGCAGGTCGGCGGGGGCGGCCGCGGCTGTGTCGGCGTCCGACGCCGCGGGGCGCAGGATCTCCGCGGCGAAGTCCTTGACCGTCGCGACGATCATCTGCTGCTCATCGGTGGGGGTGACATCGAACCCGCCGGGCTTGGCCGACTTCAGCCGGGCGGGCTTGCCGCCGCCGGGCACCTTGTCGAAAACGCGGTTGGCGGCGCCGAGGGTGCGGAAGCCGGTCTTGGTCCCCTCGTAGGCGACGCGGTCGACCGTTTCTCGGATGCGGTACTTGTCCGCGAGGCTCGACCCCGTGATGGAGGTGAGCACGCGCATGGCCGTGCCGATGACGTCGCGCTTGATGGGGTTGAGTCCGACGGTGGAGTCGGTGCGGCGCGGCCGCGCGGGGGAATTGCCGTTCTTGCTCATAGTCACCATCTGTCCGTGAGGGCCGGGTGTGCGGCGGGCCGGGCCGCCCGCACCTGCCGGGTCGCAAGGCGGACCCGGATCTTCTCGCAGCCGATCTTACTCCAAAGTAAGTTTGTTGTGAACTGAAACCCCGATCCGGCGCGTGGGCCTGTGCCCGGATCGGGTGGGAGAACGCGAGGATCGTCGCAGAGGCACGCGCAGTCGGCGTGGCGCAGACCATCGAAGAGCCGTCTTGCCGAGGACATGGTGCGGACGTCGGTCCGGCCTGATGCTGGGGGAAGGGGTGCGGGCGCCCCGGCCCCCGGCAGAGCCGTCCGGCGGGGGCGCGGCGGGATGCGGCCTGGCCGGGCCCTCGCCGTCGTGGCCTACCGACCGATCCGCGCCAGTACCGCGTCGTGCAGCAGCCCGTTGGTGGCGACGGCGCTGCCGCCCGCGGGGCCCGCGGTGCCGTCGAGCGCGGTGAAGCGGCCGCCGGCCTCGCGGACGATGACGTCGAGGGCAGCGAGGTCCCACAGCGACACTTCCGGTTCGGCCGCAATGTCGACGGCGCCCTCGGCGACCAGGCAGTAGGAGAGGAAGTCGCCGTAGCCGCGCAGCCGCCACACCTCGTCGGTGAGACCGATGACGCGGTCACGGTCGCCGCGTTCGCGCCAGCCGGACAGGCTCGACAGCGACAGGCTCGCGTCCGAGACGTCACGGACCCCGGAGACGCGCAGCGCGCGCGGCAGCCCGCCCTCGAAGGTGCTGAACGCGCCCTCGCCCGCGGTGGCCCACCAGCGACGCGACAACGCCGGGGCGCTGACCATGCCGAGCACCGGCGCGCCGTCCTCGAACAATGCGATCAGGGTGGCCCACACGGGGACGCCCCGGACGAAGTTCTTCGTTCCGTCGATGGGGTCCACCACCCACTGCCGGCCGGCGGCCGCGGGCTCGCCCCCGAACTCCTCGCCTAGGACGGCGTCGTCCGGGCGTTCGATTTCGAGGATGTCGCGGATGATGCGTTCGACGGCCATGTCCGCGTCGGTGACCGGCGTCATGTCCGGCTTGTCCTGCACGCGCAGGTCGGCGGAACGGAACCGCTTGCCGGTGATCGAATCGGAGCGATTCGCCAGGCGCAGCGCAAGGTCCAGGTCGGCGGCGTACATGGCTATGACCGTACCGTGACGCGGGTGCTGCCAGGCGACTCCGTCCGGGTCGGCGAGGCGGACGGCGGGTAGCCTTGTCTACCGTGCAACCTGACGTTTCCGCAGACCTCGCAGAACTCGAGACCACTTTGTCGACGGTCGAGCGCGTGCTCGACATCGACGAGCTGGCCCGCCGCATCGACGAGCTCGAGCACCAGGCCGCCGACCCGGAGCTGTGGAACGACCAGGACCACGCGCAGAAGGTCACCAGCGAACTCTCCTACGCGCAGGGCACGCTGCGGCGGGCGCGTGATCTGCGCTCGCGCCTGGACGACCTGCCCGTCCTCTACGAGCTGGCCGACGAGGAGGAGGGCGACGCGGCGGCCGCTGCCCTCGAGGACGCCGACGCCGACCGTGCCCGGCTGCGCTCCGACATCGAGGCAATGGAGGTGCGCACGCTCCTGTCCGGCGAATACGACCCGCGCGAGGCGCTGGTGAACATCCGCTCCGGCGCCGGCGGCGTGGACGCTGCGGACTTCGCCGAGATGCTCATGCGCATGTACGTGCGCTGGGCGGAGAAGCACGGCCACAAGGTGGAGGTGTACGACACCTCCTACGCGGAGGAGGCAGGCATCAAGAGCGCCACCTTCGCCGTCAAGGACCCGTACATGTACGGGACGCTGTCGGTGGAGCAGGGTACGCACCGCCTGGTGCGCATCAGCCCCTTCGACAACCAGGGCCGCCGCCAGACGTCCTTCGCCGAGGTCGAGGTGCTGCCCGTGGTGGAGACCACCGACAGCATCGACGTCCCGGAGAACGACGTGCGCGTCGACGTCTACCGCTCGTCCGGTCCCGGCGGGCAGTCGGTGAACACCACGGACTCGGCCGTGCGGCTGACCCACATCCCCACGGGCATCGTGGTCACCTGCCAGAACGAGAAGTCGCAGCTGCAGAACAAGGTGGCGGCGATGAAGGTGCTGCAGGCCAAGCTCCTCGAGCGCAAACGCCAGGAGGAGAAGGCCGCCATGGACGAGCTGGGCGCCGGTGGCAACGCGTCGTGGGGCAACCAGATGCGCTCGTACGTCCTGCACCCGTACCAGATGGTCAAGGACTTGCGCACCGAGTACGAGGTCAACAACCCGCAGACGGTGCTCGACGGCGAACTGGACGGATTCATCGAGGCTGGCATCCGCTGGCGCATGCGCACCGACGAGGACTGACTCCGAACAGGACAGTGCGCCGTGCCGACGTCGGGGGACCGGCGCCGCCCGCGGGCATGGCTACACTGGCTCTCCGTGATCCGTCTCGTGAATGTCTCCAAGTCGTACAAGACGTCGACCCGGCCCGCGCTGGACAAGGTGAACGTCGAGGTCGGCAAGGGGGAGTTCGCCTTTCTCATCGGGCCGTCCGGGTCCGGGAAGTCGACGTTCCTCAAACTGCTGCTCAAGGACGAAGTGCCCTCCTCCGGTGACGTGTTCGTGGGCGACACCCGCGTGAACCGGCTGCCGGGCCGCAGGGTGCCGCAGTTGCGCCAGACCATCGGCTGCGTATTCCAGGACTTCCGGCTGCTGCAGCAGAAGAACGTCTACGAGAACGTCGCCTTCGCGCTCGAGGTGATCGGCAAGCGTGAGGCGAACATCAAACAGGTCGTCCCCGAGGTGCTCGACATGGTGGGCCTGGCGGGCAAGTCGCACCGGCTGCCGCACGAGCTCTCCGGCGGCGAGCAGCAGCGCGTCGCCATCGCGCGGGCGTTCGTCAACCGGCCGCTGCTGCTGCTGGCCGACGAGCCCACCGGCAACCTCGACCCCGAGACGTCGGGCGGGATCATGCTGCTGCTCGACAAGATCAACCGCACCGGCACCACCGTGCTGATGGCCACGCACGACCACGAGATCGTCGACTCGATGCGCCGGCGCGTCGTGGAACTGCAGCTGGGCAGGCTGGTCCGCGACGAGGAGCGAGGCGTGTACGGCGTGGGCAGGTAGCCCGCGCGCGGCGGGACGGGGCGGCAGGGCCGCCCGCGTCGCGTCGCCGTTCCCACGCCGAACCGCCGACGTCCCCACGACCGGAGAACACACACCCATGCGCGCGAAATTCGTCTTCAGCGAGGTCCTCCAGGGGCTCCGCCGCAACATCACGATGACGGTGGCGATGATCATCACCACCGCGATCTCGATCGGGCTGCTCGGCAGCGGCCTTCTCGTGGTCCAGATGAGCCACGCTACCGAGCAGATCTATCTGGACCGCGTGGAGGTCGAGCTGTTCCTCACCGATGACATCTCCACCAACGACCCGGACTGCGCGCAAGCCACGTGCACGCAGCTGCGGCAGGACCTGGCCGAGGCGGCCGGACAGTCATCGGTGACCTTCGTCAGCCGCGACGAGGCCTACAAGATCTACCAGCAACAGTTCGCCTCGGACCCGGAGATGCTTTCGCTGGTCCGCCCGGAGGCACTCCCGGCGTCGTTCAAGGTGAAGGTCGACGACCAGAAACTGTTCGGGGAGCTGGACCGCGAGTTCAGTGATCGGACCGGCGTTCAGCGCGTCCGCACCCAGGCGGATCTGGTGGACCGGCTGTTCTCGGTGCTCGACGGCATCCGCAACGCGGCGTTCGCGGTGGCGCTGGTGCAGGGGGTGGGCGCGGTGCTGTTGATCGCGAACATGATCCAGATCGCCGCGCTCTCGCGCCGTACCGAGGTCGGCATCATGCGGCTTGTGGGCGCGTCCCGCTGGTACACGCAGTTGCCGTTCCTGCTCGAGGTGGTGGTGGCCTCGGTCGTGGGGTCCGTGCTGGCAGTGGGCGGGCTGTTCGCGGCGAACAACCTGTTCATCAAGGACGTACTGTCGGATCTGTACAGTTCCAACATCATCGCCAGGATCACGGACGCGGACATCGGGCTCGTGGCGCCGATCCTCATCGCGGTGAGCGCGGTGCTCGCGGCGGTGACCGGCTGGATCACGCTGCGCCTGTACGTGCGGGAATGACGGGGCCGGGAATGACGGGGCCGGGTACGGTGCCGCCGAATGCGGTGCGAGCATCGGCGACGAGACGGGAAAGCTGAGCATGGCCAAGAAGGGCAAGGGCGCGAAGAAGCCCAAGGCCGCGGACGCCGACGGCAGGCGGGTGATCGCCACCAACCGCAAGGCCCGCCACAACTACGCGATCCTCGATACGTACGAGGCCGGGGTGGCGCTGGTGGGTACCGAGGTCAAGAGCCTGCGGGAGGGTAAGGCGTCGCTGGTGGACGCCTTCGCCACGGTCGACGACGGCGAGGTGTGGCTGCGCGGTCTGCACATCCCCGAGTACTCGCACGGCACTTGGACCAACCATGCGCCGCGGCGGGTGCGCAAGCTGCTGCTGCACCGGCGCCAGATCGAGATGCTCATCGGCAAGACCCAGGAGGGCAGCCTGACCCTGGTGCCGCTGTCGATGTACTTCTCCGGGGGCAAGGTCAAGCTGGAACTTGCACTGGCGCGCGGCAAGCAGGTCTACGACAAGCGTCAGGACATCCGGCGCCGCACTATGGAGCGCGAGGTCACTCGCGAACTCGGTCGACGCGTCAAGGGCATGCGCGGCTGAGCCCGCCGGGGGACGCCGGAGGAGGGCGGTCAACGCGCCGGCACGGGGCCCGCTCCGGCGCCTCCGCGGAGGCGGTGCGGGTCCCGCCCGCCGGGGCGGAGATGGTCAGCCGCATGTCGTGCGGGGCGGGATTGTGGAACGCGCTGACGTAGCACAGCGCGAACATGACGACGAAGAACAGCGGGAAGACCATGGCCCTCGCGATTGTCGCGAGGCTCACAGGGGCGTCGGTGCCCGGTGGAGCCTCGTGCGCGGGGCGGTGCTCGCCGAGCGTCGGGGCGACCGCCTCGATGTCGTCGGCGAGGATCTCCGCGTAGTCGGCTTCGCGCGCGGTGTCGCCGCGCGGGCTGTCGTGCTGCTCTGCGTTCATGGCTGCATCCCCCGGCGGAGTCCTGTTGCGATGCGATCCAGTCAACATTGTTGACAATGCGACGTCAACGCTGTTGATGCGTGAGCGTGGGCACCGTCGACCTGGGAATACGCGCGTTCCCACCGCGGGGGTCGTCGACGGGATGATTTCGGCGTCCGCGCGCGTTAGACTGTGTTGTCCACACGGAAACGTGTGGGGCTGCGGATGTCTGGTGCATGATCGCGTGATGCGCGATCCAGCGACAGGCGTTCACTGTGCAGAAAGAATCGCACGGCTGTGAGAGTCGTGGAAAGGGGCTGAACGGTTTCGACTGCGTGAGTAGATCCAAGGGAAGCGTGCCGGTGCAGGCAGGAGACCACCGTAAGCGTCGCTGCAACCAATTAAGCGCCAACTCCAAGCAGAGCGCTGACTCCTTCGCCCTCGCTGCCTAAGCAGCAGGCGTGAGTCTGTCAGTCCGGGTTCGCCCTCGGCCCGGGTACTGGCATCAGCTAGAGGGCTCACCGTCATGATCGGTCGCGGAGATTGACGGGACATCCCACAGCGACTGGGGCCGTCATCCGGACGTGTTCGCGAGATCCGGAGGCCCGAGCAGAGGCATAGCGGACTGCGCACGGAGAAGCCTCGGTGACACTGCGGAGGACCCGGGTTCGATTCCCGGCAGCTCCACCGACGACTGGCCCCGGCGGGCGAAGACCACCCGCCGGGGCCCGTTGCCGTCTGTCGCCGGTTAGCGCTCGCTGGCGGCTAGCGCCCGCCGTCGGCTAGCGCCCGCCGTCGGCTAGCGCCCGCCGTCGGCTATTCGACGCCCAGCACCGTCAGGGCCAGCAGTGCGGCGTTGAGTGCGACGATCACGGCGACCGTCGTCCAGGCTGCGACGCGGACGACGGGGCCGCTGCGGTACGCGCCCATCAGCGAACTCTGCGCGGTATACCGCACCAGAGGAATGAGCGCGAACGGGATGCAGAAGCTCAGCACCACCTGACTGAGGATCAGCGCGTAGGTGGGGTCGGCTCCCGCGGCGAGCAGGGCCACGGCCGGTACCAACGTGACGATGCGACGGGCGAGCAGCGGGACCCGCACATGCAGCAACCCCGACATGATCTCCGCGCCCGCGGCGGCGCCCACCGATGTGGAAGCCAGGCCGGAGGCCAGCAGCCCCACCGCGAACACGGTGCCCACTGCCGGCCCCAGCGCCGCCTCGATCGCGTGGTGCGCGCCCTCGATGGTGTCGGTGCCGGAGACGCCGTGCAGCGCGGCGGCGGCGAGTACGAGCAGCGCGATGTTCACGCCCCCGGCGATGACCAGAGCCACCGCCACGTCACAGCGTGTGGCGCGCAGCAGCTTGTCGAGGACGGCGTGGCCCCGGCCGCCGTCCTCGCGCGCGGGGGCGGCTCGTCCCGCATCCTTCGTATCCCCGGAATCCGGGGCGCCGTCCTCGCAGGGGCCGTCGGCCACCGCGTGCGCGTCCAGGTGCACGAGGTCGGCGCGGTGCCTGTCGCGCGCGAGTGCGGAATGGACGTAGATGGCGTGCGGCATCACCGTCGCCCCGAGCATGCCCGCGGCCAGCAGCAGCGTCTGCACCCCCTCGAACCGGGGGACGATGCCGCCGACGAGGTCCGTAGGGGAGACGTCGACGAACAGCAGCCCACAGGTGAAGCCGATCGTGATGATGAGCAGCAGACCCACCACCAGCAGCTCGAAGCGACGTTGCCCGCGCCGGTCGCCCACCGCCAGCAGCACCATCGACACGACGCCGGTGATAGCGCCGCCGGCGGCGAGGGGCAGGCCGAAGAGCAGGTGCAACGCGATGGCACCGCCGATCACCTCGGCGACGTCCGTTGCGGCCGCGGCGACCTCGGCCTGCAGCCAGAATCCGCGCCGGGCCCCCGGCCGGAGCCGTGCACCCAGAGTTTCCGATAGTGACGATCCGGTGACCAGGCCCAGCTTCGCGGACAAGTACTGGATGAGCACGGCCATCGCGTTGGCCAGGATCAGCACCCACAGCAGCAGGTATCCGTACCGGGACCCCGCGGTCACGTTGGCGGCCACGTTGCCCGGGTCCACGTACGCGACCGCGGCGACGAAGGCGGGGCCGAACAGCATCGCTACGCGGTGCGCATCATGTCGGCGCGGCCCCGCCGGGTGCCGGGCCGCCTCGGCGGGGTCTGTCGTCGTCGCCAACTGCGGAAGTCCTGCCTGCGCGCCGTGTGGGGGCCGGGCGTACCTCCCGTATCCGTCTGCCCCACGCTTTGAGTTCGTAAGCACGAAACTCGTGATGAGACCTACCGTAACACTGTGCTACGAGTACGCGTAGCTCTGGATTCCGTATTCCGTGACGGCCGTTTCCGCGCCGGATGTCGTCCGATAGGGTGCAGCGCACGGGCGCGGACGCGTGTGGTGCCGGTATCCTCGGCCGCGTGTGGAAACCGATCGTGAGTCTGCTCGCCCGATTCGGGCTGGCCGCCGTGTGGCTGATCTCCGGCTGGGCGAAGGCCTCCGATGTGCATCAGTCGATGGAGGCCGTGGACGCGTACCGGCTGCTGCCGGACCCGATGGTGCGTGCGGTGGCGATCGGCCTGCCCGCAGTGGAGCTGATCCTGGGATTCATGCTGATCCTGGGGCTCGCGGTTCGATGGACTGCGATCGTCTCCGGGTTGCTGCTGGTGGTCCTCATCGCCGGTGTCGCGTCGGCGTGGGCGCGCGGCCTGCAGATCGATTGCGGATGCTTCGGCGGCGGCGGGGAAGACACGTCGGTCACCTGGGTGGACTATGCCGAGGAGATCGCACGCGACATCGGCTTCCTCATACTCGCGGCGTGGTTGATGCTGTGGCCGCGCAGTCCGCTCGCCCTCGGGTTCGGTTCGCGTGCCGGGCTGCGCCCGCAGGACGACGGCGCTGAAAACCACACAGCTGAAAACCACGGCGCTGAAAACCACGGCGTCGACGCGGATGACGCGCAGGACGAGGACGCGCCGGCAGGCGCGTCCGGCACGGCCGGAACGGCATCGCGTTGACGACCGCATCGGCGGTTACTCCGCCCGCCGGGCTTGACCGGGCCCGGTCGACGACACCCATTGACGAGCCGCTCCCGCCGCGCCCGCGGCGGGGCCGCTCGGAGAAAAGGACGGATGACGCAAGGTGAGCTCCAAGAAACCACCGAAGAAGTACAACGCCGCGAAGCTGGGGAACAATAAGCGCAACGACGCCCTGCTCACCTACGTGCTCGGCGGCGTCGCGATCGTCGCGATCATCGTGTTGATCGTGATCTTCGTGGTCTTGCCGAACACCAAGGACACCGAGGTGCAGGCCGAGGGGTACGGGTCGGTCCAGGAAGGCACCCCGGTCAAGGTCATCGACAACGGCGGGGTGCTGCTGGGCGACCCGAACGCGCCGGTGAAGATCGACGCTTACGAGGACTTTCTGTGCCCGGCGTGCGCCATGTTCGAGCACCAGTTCGGCGGCGCGATCAACCAGGCCATCGACAACGGCCAGATGGCGGTCCACTACCACATGCTGGACTTCCTCAACAAGTACTCGGCCAGCGGCGACTACTCCACGCGTGCGGCCGGTGCGGCGCTGTGCGTGGCGGACACGGGTGACGGAGCGCTGTTCTCCAAGTTCCACAGCGCCCTGTTCCAGGACGGTGTCAAGCCGGAGGAGAACGGCTCGACCGACCTCAGCAACTCCCAGCTCTCCGAGGTGGCCAAGCAGGTCGGTGCGGACGACGCGGTGGTCTCGTGCATCGCCGACGGCGCGAAGGTCGACGCGGCGAAGGCGGGCGCGCAGTCGTCCATGCAGCAGCTGTCCGACCAGACCGGCGGCCAGGTGAGCACCCCCACAGTCATGCACGACGGCAAGAAGGTCAACATCCAGTCGGCCGATTGGATCACGCAGCTCACCGCACAGTGAGCCGCTGACGACCCGTCACCACCGCGCGCGGTCGACGGCCGTTCCGCCCTGTCCGTCCGATGAGGACGCGGCAGGGCGGAAGCGTTTTCCCGGGCGCTGCCCGCACAGGCGGGGCACGGACATGGAAAGGTGGAAAGCGGTGGGCCTGCCGGGAGGAGACGGAGTGCGCGGACAGACGATGGATGCAGGCGGCACGATCGACGCGGGGCGGCGATACCGGTCTCCGCGTTCCGGGCGCCGCCGTGCCGTCGCCGTGGTGGCCGGCGCGGCACTCGTGGCCGGCGTGCTCGCCGGGTGTGGATCGGGCGCCGACGACTCCGATCCCGGCGCTCCCGCTCCCGACTCCTCGGTTCCTGACACCACCGCGTCGGCGTCCCCCGCGGCCGGCGGCGCGTCGCCGGACCTGAAGCGCATGGGCATCGCATCCGTCGTGGGCGTGCCCGTGGCGGTGGACGCGGACGGTGCGATACGGCTCGGGATCGCGAACGCGCCGGTGATCCTCGACGTCTACGAGGACTACTACTGCGAGGCGTGCGGGCAGTTCACCGACCTGTACGGGGATTCGGTGTATTCGGCGATCACGGGGCGCCGGCTGGCCGTGCGGTACCACTCGATCACCATCCTCGATGGCAAGTCGCCCTCCGGCGACTACTCCACGCGGGCGGCCGCCGCGGCGCGGTGCGTCGCTTTGTCGGGGGACGCGGTCGCGTATTCGAAGTTCCGTGACGTCCTGTTCACCAAGGGGGTGCAGCCTCGCGAGGGCGGCAAGTCGGACATCAGCGACGCGCAGCTGGCGCACATGGCGCAGCGGCTCGGCGCCGACGAGCCCGCGGTGTCCTGCATCGCGGACGGTGCCCAGGTGGACGCGGAGAAGGCCGCCGCGTCCGCGGCTCGGTCCTCGCTGGCCGCGCTGTCGGGAGGCTCCACCATCACCCCGTCCGTGTATCAGGGGGCCGGCGAGGTGAAGATCTCCCGCTCGGAATGGCTGGCAGACGTGCTCAACGCGCACGCCACGCCGGCCCCGTCCACCGTCGCGCCGACCACCGGTGGGCGGTGACCGCGGCCGGATGGCGGGTGCGCATGCTCGGGCCACCGACGCCTGCCCAGGCGATTTGGTGCTGACAGGCGTGATCGTGTAACTTTGCTGAGGCAGCGCGGGGAGCAACCGTGCGGCAATACGAGGTCACAAGGCCGATCGCGGAATCGGTTCCGCGAACGGCTACACTGGTTTCAGTACGGGGCTATGGCGCAGCTGGTAGCGCACCACACTGGCAGTGTGGGGGTCAGGGGTTCGAGTCCCCTTAGCTCCACCGGATTCCAATCGACCGGAGGGCTCATCGCCCTCCGGTCGATTTTTGTTCTGTGGCGTCAGCCCGCGTCGGCCGGATTCCACTGCTGCACGGGGTCGACGTACTCCGGTTCGCCCGCGATCCCCTCGACGACCGGCCACCCGTGGTTGCCGCCCGGCTTGATGATGTTCAGTCAGTCCCACGTGCTCCGCCCGAACTCCGAGGCGAACATCGTGCCGTCCTCCGCCCATTCGAAGCCCTGGACGTTGCGGTGAGGGGCCCGAGGTTCTGGGCGCGGGATCCGGCGCCGGCATCGCCCACCCCCGCGTGGAGCATGCCGTCAGGGCCGAGGGCGATGCGCCCCCGACGTGCACCGCCATACGGTTGGTGCCGTCGGCGGCCACCTGCCGAACGGCCGCGGGTCAGAAGCCGAACACGCCGCCCGATGCGGCCGCAGCGACGCAACCGTTTCCGTAGGTGTGGGAGTAATCGACGATGCGGGGCCCGCCCGCGTCGACCCACACGCCGACCGCACGCGCCGGGGTGGGCATGTAGATCATCGGACACAGCACGTGCATGTCTCGGGGTAGCGCTTCGAAATTGCCGCCGGCCTTCCGGATGGAATCGCATGCCTGCGCCGGATCGGGATGGGTGCCGACGTCCGGGGGACAGATCAGCCCCGCTGCGTCGGTTCCGCTGGTGAGCACGAATGCGCCGAAGCCGACAGGGGAGTCCGCGATGGAACCGCTGGGCGCGGCACCGGCGACTCCCGCGAACAGGCCTGCGCTCAGTGCGGCGGCGCCCGCGGCGCCGACGAAGGTGCGGGTGAAGGTGTGCATGGGGCCTCTCCGATCCACGGTGGACCTGTATCGGGTCTTTCCCCTTCCATCGCGTACCGGCAGGCCGGGGGTTAGCCGCCGCGCCGCGCGCCACACCGCGACGCGGAACCGGGCACAACGTGTCGGCGCGATTCTGAGCGCGTTAGCAGTGGACCGGCTAACGTCGGGGATACTCGCGAGTAGACGCGGGGTGTCTCTTCGTCAGGAGTCGGATGATGGCAACGCAGACCCGTGTCCCGTCCTAGCGCACCGCCTGGGCTCGTGCGCCCTGGGAGATCTCGTCCGCGTGGACGTCCGGCTGGACGGGGTATCTGCGCTCGGCAGCACGGCGCGGCACCGGCCCTGCGACCGTGCTCAACGACACGGCGGTGTGATTCCGCGCCGTCACCCGGCGCCGCACCCCCGGGTGGAACACGGAGCACACGGTGGTGCAGAACTGGCCGCAGGCACGGGTGCTCGACTTCTCCACCGGCACTTCGGCGGTGCCCACGCTGGTGCTGCCCCCGCAGGCCGGGCGCGCCTCCTCGATCGTCGACTACTCGCCGGAACAGTCGCAGATCCGCACCGCTCTGGAGGCCGGGCTGGGTAGTTTCGACTGCCTGGACTGGCTTCCCGTCACCGCCGAGACCGCCGGGTCCACCATCGAGGACTACATCGGGTTCCTCGACGACGAGGTCGGCAGGCTGGGCGGGCGGGTCAACCTCATAGGCGACTGCCAGGGCGGCTGGCTCGCCTCCATCTACGCGGCGCTGCGTCCCGGGGCAGTGCATTCGCTGTCGGTCGGCGGCGCTCCCATCGACTTCCACGCGGGGCGCTCGGCGATCCGCGAGTGGATGAAGGCCACGGGCGCCGGCGATCCGATGCGGCCCTACCGGGCGATGGCTGGGCCGAGGACGGTACCGCGGGCGCAACCAGCTGCTGGCGTTCAAGATGCTCGAGCCCGCCGGCGAGGCCGAGCGCGTGATGGACCTGTGGGCGCACATCGACGACCCCGCACATGTGGAGCGTTTCAACGACTTCACCGACTGGTTCGAATGGACCCAGGACATCGCCGGCCCGTTCTACCTGTGGATCGTCGAGCACCTCTTCGTCCGGAACGAACTGGTCACGGGGACGCTCACCGTCGGCGGCCCTGGCCGGGGTCAGGAGGAAGGCGAGCGACCTCGTCGGGCCCGATGAGCCTCTTCACCGCCTGCCGCTCGAGCATGACCCGCGCCACCACCTCGTCTTCGGCCATGCCATGGGCGCGCGCCTGGTCGCTGATCTGCTTTTCCACCAGAGGCGTGCGCACGTACGCCGGGCAGAGGGCGGCCGAGGTGACGCCGGATTCGGCGCCCTCGAGCGCGATCGTGCGGACAAGGCCGAGCACGCCGTGCTTGGCGGAGACGTACACGGACTTGAACGGGCTGGCGGTCAGCGCGCGCAGAGGCGACGGTGATGCACCGCCTCCGTCGACGGATGCGCGAACGCCCGCGGGCCGGCACGATGCGTGCCGACCCGCGGGCTTCGGTGTGCCGTTCTCTCCGCGGCTACGAGGACGAGTGCACCGGGATTCGACGCTCGGCCTGCTCGCGGCGCCAGGTCTCGGATTCTTCGGCATGCCCCGCTGTGATCGTCGCGGGCGCCGCCACCGGCGCGGGCGACTGCGCGGTCTCCGCGCCATCGGCCACACTTTCGGCAGCGGCGTCGGCACCACCGTCTGCGGTGGTAGCCGGCATGCGCTGCTGCGCGTAGTGGAAGTGCGGGCGGTGGCGGCCCAGGAACGACCCTACCCAGGACATCACGGCGACGTATCGGTTGCGGAAGCCCACCATGTACATCAGGTGCACCGCCAGCCACAGGACCCAGGCGACGAAGCCGGTGAGCTCGATCTTCCCGATGCGGGTGATCGCCCGGAACCGGTTGATGATGGCCATCGACCCCTTGTCGCGGTACTGGAACGGGGTGCCGGCGTCGCGCTTGCCGGACGCGATGGCCGCCGCGTGCCGCCCGCCCTGCATCGCCACCGGCGACTGGCCTGGCAGGCTGTGCAGCGACATCATGTCGCCCACGGCGAAGATGTCCGCGCGCCCGCCTACGGTGAGGTCGTCGTTGACCAGCAGGCGGCCGGCGCGGTCGGCCTCGCAGCCGGTGCGCTCGGCCAGCACGCGGGCGAAGTCGTTGGCCTGCACGCCCGCCGACCAGATGATGGTCTCGGCGGTGACGCGCCTCTCTTCGCCGGTCTTCGCGTCCTTGAGCGTCGCGCCGTGCGCGTCGATGTCGGTGACGAAAGTGCCGAGCACCACGTCGACGCCGTCCTTCTCCAGCGAGTCGGCCACGTACTCGCTGAGCTTGCCGCCGAACGGGGGCAGGGCCTTGTCGGCGCCCTCGATGATCTTCACCGTGACGTCCTCGGGTTTGAGGTCGTGCAGCGAGGTGGCGAAATAGCGCTGGGCGAGTTCCTTGATCTGGCCGCCGAGCTCCACGCCCGTGGCGCCGGCGCCGATCACGACGAACGTGAGCAGGTCGCGCCGCCGCTGCGGGTCGGTGGTGGTGTGCGCCTCCTCGAAGCACCGCAGGATCTGGTGGCGCAGCCGCTCGGCGTCGTCGATGGTCTTGAGCGCGAAGGTGACATCGGCGAAGTGGTCGTTGCCGAAGTACGCCTGGCGGGCGCCGGTGGCCGCGATGAGCGTGGTGTAGCCGAGTCGCAGCCGCTCGCCGCCGGCCTCGTAGACCACCTCGCGGCGGTCGGGATCGACGTCGACGACGCGGCCCAGGCGGACGTCGGCAGTGGGGTACTTGGCCAGTACCGCGCGGATGGGCGGGGCGATCTCGCCGGGCGAGAGCACGCCGGTGGCCACCTGGTAGAGCAGCGGCTGGAAGAGGTGTTCGGTGGTCTCGGAGATGAGCACGAACGGGACCTTGGCCTTGGCCAGCTTCTTCGCGGCGGCCAGTGCGCCGAAGCCGGAACCGACGATGACCACCTCGGTGCGCTCGACGTCCCCACGATCCTTGCGGGCGGCGTCCGCTGCGTTCTGTGCGTTCTGCGCAACCTGTGTCGTCACGGCGACCTCCATCTCCTCTGTGCGCTGTCGGGTCTCGACGGGGCGGAGTTCCGGCGGCGCGGCACCGTACCGGGGTTTTTGTTCCGGTGACTTCAACTGCGTCGACGGGGGAGCTGCTCTCCGCCCGTATGTCCTCACCGTATGGAGCGCCGCGACCGTTTACCACCGATCCGGAGATATCGGCAAACTCCTATCTCGATCGGTCATAAGTGGTCCGACCGGCGGCGGGGGCGGGCCGGCCACTCCGGCGCCCGGGCCGCCGGGCGCGGCTGCATATCCTGGGCGCATGGACTTTCGGCAGCTGCGCTACTTCACCGCCGTCGGGCAGCTCAGGAGTTTCTCGCAGGCGGCGGAGCGCTGCTACGTCTCGCAATCGGCGATCAGCCACCAGATCGCCAAGCTCGAGCAGGACGTGGGGGTGAAGCTGTTCGACCGCTCCACCCGCAACGTGGAGCTGACGGCGGCGGGCGAGCGGCTCATGCCCGTGGCGGCGGAAGCCCTGGCCGTCGAGGCGAAAGCGCGGGAGGTCGTCCGTGAGCCGCGCAACCGGATCCGCATCACCGCCAACATGAGCTTCGCCGCGCAGAGCCTCGAGGCGATCGCCGCCGTGCGCGAGGTGCACCCCAACCTCGACATCGAGTTCGTGCTTCGGGACTTCGCGGACAGGATGGTCGCGGTCACCAGCGGCGACGCGGACGTCGCGCTGATCCGGGGCGAGGTGGACCGCCCCGGTCTGCAGTCGGTGAGCCTGGGCATGCAGGACCTTCTGGTGGCGATGTCGCGTCGGCACCCGCTGGCCACGTCGGGCACCGTGGATCTGCGTGCCCTGGGCGACTATCCGCTGCTTCTGCCGGCGCGTCACAGCCAGGTGCTCATCCACCAGGTGGTGGAGCGCGCCTTCCAGGAGATCGGCCGCAAGGTGCGGCTGGGGCCGCCGATCCCGGCCGATCACACCGCGTCGCTGGAGGTCATCACCCAGCCGCGCGCCTGGACGGTGCTTTATGCGGAGTCGGCGGGCGGCACGCCTGTGGCCGGGCTGAGCCTGCTGCATGAATCCGAGCGTCGGCTGCGGGTGCCGGTACGCGCGGTGCTGAGCCCGGCGCTGCAGCGGTCGGTGGAGTTCCACGACCTCATGGCGGCACTGCGCCGGAGCAACGGTGCTGCGGAGGGCGACGGCACGGGCTGATGGGCAGCGTCAGCTCAGTTCCGCGAACTCCTCGACCCTCCGGGTGCGGCCCGCGACGATGAGGAGGTCTTCGGCTTCGATCACCGTGTCCACCGACGCGTGCGTGAACTCCGCGCCGCGGTGCTTGACGGCCACCACCGTGATCCCGAACCTGCGTCGCGAATCGCTTTCGAGCAGCGTCTTGCCGGCGAGGACCGCGGGTGCGGTGGTCTTCACCATCGCGTAGTCCTCCTCGAAGGCGACAAAGTCGAGCATCCGGCCGGTGACCAAGTGCGCCACGCGCTCGCCCATGTCGTGCTCGGGCAACACCACGTGGTGCGCCCCGACGCGCTCGAGGATCTTCCCGTGCTGGCGGCTGGTGGCCTTCGCCCAGATGTGCGGGATTCCGGCATCGGCGAGCGCCGAGGTGGTGAGGATGCTCGCCTCGAGGTCGGTGCCGATGCCGACCACCGCCCTGCGGAACTCGGGCACGCCGAGCTGTGCGAGCGCCTGCGGATCGGTGGTGTCGGCGACGGCGGCGTGCGTCAGCGTCTCGCTCACCTGCTGCACCAGCACGGCGTCCGCATCGATGCCGAGCACTTCGGTGCCGCGCTTTTCCAGTTCCTCCGCCAGCGATCTGCCGAACCGGCCGAGGCCGAGCACCGTCACCGGGGCGGTCATGCGTGTCATGCGATGTGAATCAGCCAACGATCGGTCGCTCCTCGGGTAGTTCGTAGCGGCGCCCGCGGTCGCGGAGGGCCAGCGCTGAAGCGAAGGTGATCGGGCCGAGCCGGCCGAGGAACATCAGACCGATCAGGATTGATTGTGCGGCGCCGGGGAGGTCGGCGGTGATACCCGTGGACAGGCCGACCGTGGCGAACGCGGAGGTGGCCTCGAACAGTACGTCGTTGAGGTTGTACGGCGTGAGCAGCATGAGCGCTACCGCGGAGGCGAACACCGCGCCGACCCCGAGCAGCGCCACGGACACGGCCTGACGCTGCACGCTTCCCGCGAGGCGGCGGCCCATCACGTGCACGGTCGGCTCGCCGCGGGCCTCCGTGATGATGACGAACGCGAGAAGGGCGAAGGTGGTCACTTTGATGCCGCCGGCCGTACCGGCGCTGCCGCCGCCGATGAACATCATTACGTCCGTGATAAGCAGAGTCGCCGGGTGCATCCCTGCGATGTCGACGGCGTTGAAGCCGGCGGTGCGCGGCGAGATCGCGCTGAAGGCGCCGGTCAACAGGGACCCGGGCGTGCCCAACGGCCCGAGCGTGCGCGGGTTGCTCCACTCGATCGCGGTGATCGCGACGATGCCGAGCAGCGCGATCACCCCGTAGGCGATCAGCGTGATCTTGGTGTGCAGCGACCAGTGCGGACGGCGCCGTTCGCGGCGCAGCCGGCGGCGGGCCGCGCGGAGCACCTCGATGACGACCGGGAATCCGAGCCCGCCGATGATGATCGCCGCGCTGATCGGCGCGATGATCCACGGGTCCGTCGCGAAGCGGGTGAGGCTGTCCGGCCACAGTGCGAAGCCGGCGTTGTTGTACGCGGAAACCGCGTGGAACACACCGAGGTAGGCGGCCCGGCCGATCGGCTCGCCGTAGTGCAGTGCGAAGCGGAGAGTGAGCAGCACGGCGATGACGGCCTCTACGGCGAGGCTGAGCCGGATCACGCCCAGGACCACGACGCGGCTGTCGCCGAGCCCGGTCGCCTTGGTCTCGGTCTGCGCGGCGAGGCGCATCTTCAGGCCCATCCGGCGGGCGACGAGCAACCCGAGCAGCGACGCGAGCGCCATGATGCCGAGGCCGCCGATCTGGATAAGGGCGATGATCACGACCTCGCCGAACGTCGACCAGTAGCCGCCCGTGTCGACCACCACCAGGCCGGTGACGCACACCGCGGACGTGGCCGTGAACAGCGCGGTGAGCGGGGAGGCCGTGGATCCGTCCGTCGTCGCGACCGGAAGCATCAGCAGGAGGGACCCGACGGCGACCGCCCCGGCGAATCCGAGTACGACGAACCGCGCCGGGTGCCGTGCGCCGAGCGCTCTGCGAGTCACGCGATGACGCTACATCCGCAGCGGCCCACCGGCGGAGACAAGACCTGTGATCAACGCCACCAGGTGTCGAGCGGGCTCGCCGGCATGGCGCGCTTGTGCCGGCTGATCGTGTACAGGTGCTCGATGCGCGCGGCCACGGCGTCGTCGACGCCCCGGCCCTCCAAGTAGTCGTCGATGTCGCGGTAGGCGACGCCGAGTGCCTCCTCATCGGGCAGCGCGGGGCGGTCGTCCTCGAGATCGGCGGTCGGCACCTTCTCCCATGTCTGCGGCGGTGCGCCGAGCTCGCGCAGCAGCGCCGCACCCTGACGCTTGGTCAGGCCGGTCAGCGGCGTCAGGTCCACCGCGCCGTCGCCGAACTTCGTATAGAAGCCGGTGACGGCCTCGGCGGCGTGGTCGGTGCCCACCACCAGCAGGCCGCGCTGCCCGGCGAGCGCGTATTGGGCGACCATCCGCACCCGGGCTTTGACGTTGCCGCGCACGAAGTCCCGCAGCCCGGCCGGCTGTTCCGCGGAACCGTCCGCCGGAGTGCGCAGCGCCGCGGCCGCCGCCTCCGACACCGCGTCCGCGCCGGGTTTGATGTCCACAGTCACGGCCTCGTCCGGCGCGATGAACCGCAGCGCCGCCTGCGCGTCGTCCTCGTCCGCCTGCGTGCCGTAGGGGAGGCGCACGGCGACGAAGCGGGCGTCGTCCATACCCTCCTCGCGCAGGCGTTCCGCCGCCAGCTGGCACAGGCGTCCCGCGAGGGTGCTGTCTTGGCCGCCGCTGATGCCCAGGAGGAAGCCGCGCGCGGGCGTCGACCGCAGATAGTCGGCGAGGAAGCCGATGCGCGCCTCGATCTCGGCGGCCGGGCCGATCTCGGGTCGCACACCGAGCTCGCGGGCGATCGTCTGCTGCAGTTCGTTCGCGCGGTCCATGTGGTGGACTGTAGTGCGGTCGGCGGCACCGGGCCCCGGCCGGACGCGCGCGGCGATGGAGCACGACGATGGCGGACGGTGATGCGGCTTTGGTGAGTGCAGCGACGGGGCGCGGCGAGGACTCGGGCTTTCCGGACCGGCGACGGCTGCTGGTGGTCTCGGCGACGGCGTCCGAGGCGGCGCACCTGCCGAGCGGCGTGGAGACGCTGATCTGCGGGATCGGCAAGGTGGACGCGGCGGCCGCGACGACGGCGGCGATCCTGCGCGCCGTCGGGCGCACCGGATCGCAGGGCCCGGGGGACATCACCGTCGTGAACGTCGGCACGGCCGGGGCGCTGCACGACGGGCACTCGGGGCTGTACCTCCCGTCCGCGGTGACCAATCACGACATCAGCTCGGAGGCGCTGCGCGCGCTCGGATACCCGCTGGTCGACCGCATCGAACTGCCGGACGGTGACGGCAGTGTGCTGGCGACGGGCGACACGTTCGTCTCGGACCCGGCCGTGCGTACCCGCCTCGCGCAGGACGCCGACCTGGTGGACATGGAGGGCTTCGCCGTCGCCCGCGCGTGCACCCTGCTGGGCACGCCGGTGCGGCTGGTCAAGTACGTCAGCGATGATGCGGACGAGTCGGCGATGGACTGGCTCGACAGGGTCGATCACTGCGCGCGGGAGTTGGGCGCGTGGGTCGCTGGGAGGCTCGGCGCGGGCTGAGGGATCGGACGTTCCGATAGAGTCCACGCCCATGAGTTCGCAGCGCAATGTTCTGCTCGCAGCGTCGGTCACTATGGCGGCGGCAGTGGCGCTCGCTGGATGTGCCTCCGCGGTGGAGCCCGCGGGTTCGGCCGCAGCCGGCGAGTCCGTAGCTGCGGACGGAGCGTCCGCCCCGGACCCGCTGTGCACCGTGTCCGGGGCTCTGGCGCGATTGCCCGCGCCAGATGCCGGTGACACCGGGTACTTCACGACTGGCGACCTGGACGCAGCCACGGTGGCTGCTGGCGTGCAGCGCCCGGAACGAAGTGATCCGGCGGCGGTGTCCGTCTGGCTGAATGCGATCGGGGCGATCGGCGGCGGGGGATCCGGAGACGGCGACCGTGGCGTCTCCGTGCTGACACCGGCGCTGTTCTCCGTTGCCGCCGCGCAGCAAGCTGCAGTGGCGGACGAGATCGGCGTGGGCATTGCCGACGTCGGCTGCTTCGCCGCAGACGCTGCGAATCAATCACGGTTCGCCGTGCTCTCCGCAAGTATGGACGAGCCGATCGACCTAGCGGCAGCCGTAGACGCGGCGGCGGGGGGACAGAAGAACGGGATGTGGACGTTCGGTTCGGGAGAAGACGAAGCGGTGGACCTGAGCCGTTCCACCGCAGCGCGATGGAACGGCGCGCCGCTGCACATGGCGATGTTCGGGCAGGACCTGGCGGTCTCCACCTCGGCCGAGGCCCTGAATGCGCTTGTCAAAGGCGACGTTACGACCGCCGTCGACGACACGGGTCGCGCTGCGGTGGCGTCATCGCTCGACGCCCGGCATGTTTACTCGGCGATGCTGCCGGTCCGTACGTCCGGCGATGCGCGTTCGATGCCCGCGGCTTTCGATGCGGTGGGGATTGGCCTGAAGCTTTCCGGCGGTGCGCCGCGCCTGATCGTCGCTTACCATCAGGCGAGCGCGGCGGATGCGCAGCGGAATGCAGACGCGGTCGCCGACGTACTGGCCGCAGACCCGCAGCTGGCCGGCCGGCTCGCGTTGGAGTCAGCCGACGTCGAGGGCACTGTGACGACTGCGGTGTTCCGTCTGAGCGACTTGCCTGTGTCCTCGGTATGGGCGCTGCCGATGAAGGGGGCGTCGATCGTCACCCACGCAGGTAGCCCCGGATTCGTCCGCACGAAATAGCGGTGTCCGGCGCCGCGGTCGCTCCGGCGTTTGGTGGACATTTGGTCGGAATCCGGCGGAAAACCAGCCAAGAGTCCACCGAACACGGAGGGCCGGCGTCACGCCATGTGCGCGTCGATCCAGTCGGTCAGCTCGCCGAGCACCCGCGCGCGGTCGACCTCGTTGAAGATCTCGTGGTACATGCCGTCGTAGACGGTGCGGTGCTTGTCCGCGGAAACGGCCTTGTCGAACAAGTCCTGCGAGCCGCGCGGCGGGGCGAGGGTGTCGAGCTCGCCGTGCATGATCAGCAGCGGCAACCGCAGCTCGGGCGCGCGGCGCTGCACGGCGTCGACGGCCCCCATCAGCTCGGCGGCGGTCCGTGCGGGCAGCTTGCCGGAGAACACGAGCGGATCCGCCCGGTAGTCCTCGCCCACGGTGGGGTCGTGGCTGAGTGCGCTCGCGTCGACGGCGACCATGCCCAGCGTGGGCACCGTCGCGGACAGTGCGCGGGCGACGGCCTTGGTGACGGCGTTGGCCTGGTCCATGGCGGCGAGCGGGCCGCTGAGCACCAGTCCTGCCAGCCGGTCCTGGTTGTCGACGGCCCACAGTGCCGAGGACAGTCCTCCCATGCTGTGTCCCACCATCACCGCCGGGACGCCGGGCACCGTCGCGCGGGCACGATCGAACGCGGTGCCGATGTCCGCGACGAGGTTGTCCATGCGGTCGATGTAGCTGCGGCGTCCGCCGGAGCGGCCGTGCCCGCGGTGGTCGTGCGCGGCCACCGCGTAGCCGCGGGCGAGGAGGGCGTCGGCCACGTGGTCGTACCGCCCGCAATGCTCGCCCATGCCGTGCACGAGGACGACGAGCCCCTTCGGCGGAGCCTCGGTGGGCGTCCAGCTGCGCCAGTACAGCTCCACCCCGCCCACGCCGGTGATGGTGCCCTCGTCTTCACGGACGGGTGTCGCCACGTCGGACCTCTTTTCGTATTCTGCTGTGGTTGCCGGACTCGACTGCTGCCGGCCTCCGGCGGCCCCCGGGCGGCGTGCGCGGAGGGGCCCGCACCCGGCCAATCTAGTCGCTCCGGCGGCGCTGCGGTGGCGAATGGCCGCGGCGCACTGCGACACGCCGAACGGGACCGTCCGCCCGGTGCCGCGCGACCCTCCGACCAGCGAATATCAGGCGTGTCACTCACAAGTTATGGGAAGTCTTGCAAAAGGCACCACTAGGTGTAGTGTCTAGGACGTCAGCAGGGCAACAGCGGTTCCGGTGGATCCGAGCCCCCGAAACGTCCGGTTTCCGGTTGCGAATCCGGCCGGTCCACGCTAGTGGAGCGGGGGTGCGGGCACTGAGGTACAGGCGCTCTCTCGGGGAAGGGAAGGCGCTCCCGCGCGGCTCGCCTGACACGTCGTAATCAGGGTGCAGTCACCGTCGAGAGAGGGTCCATCAGAGATGAGCATCACCGTCTACACCAAGCCCGCCTGCGTCCAGTGCAACGCCACTTACAAGGCCCTCGACAAGGCCGGCCTCGCGTACGACGTCGTCGACATCTCCGAGGACGCCGACGCGCGTGACTACGTCATGGCGCTCGGGTACCTGCAGGCCCCCGTCGTGGTCGTCGGCGACTCCCACTGGTCCGGCTACCGCCCGGACCGCATCAAGGCGCTCACCGCGGTGGCTGCCTGATCGGGCGCCCGGCCGCCGGCCGGGCAGGGAAGACTCCCGGTGGTCACCGGGGGCCGGTCATCGATTCGCGTCGTGGAGGTCCCCATGCCGTCATTGGTCTATTTCTCCAGCGTTTCGGAGAACACGCACAGATTCATCGAGCGACTCGGCCTTCCTGCCGTGCGCATCCCACTCCACCTGCCGTCCGGCGGTTTCCGGGTGGATGAGCCGTACGTGCTCGTCTGCCCCACCTACGGCGGCGGCACCACGGCCACGGGCCGCGACACGCGGTACGTGCCCAAGCAGGTCATCAAGTTCCTCAACGACATCCACAACCGGCAGCTGATCCGCGGGGTCATCGCCGCCGGAAACTCGAATTTCGGCGACTCGTTCTGTTCGGCAGGGGACGTGATCGCATACAAATGTCAGGTTCCGTACCTGTACCGCTTCGAACTCATGGGCACCGCGGAGGACATCGAGCGTGTCCGTGCGGGCCTGCAACACTTCCAGGAGAGCGACCAGTGGCACCGACCATCACAGACGAGGCACCTGCAGGCGGCCGCGAGCGCATCGACGTGACCGGCGCCGGCGACGAGACGGAGCTCGACTACCACGCCCTCAACGCGATGCTCAACCTGTACGACGCGGACGGCCGCATCCAGTTCGACAAGGACAGGGCGGCCGCGCGGCAGTACTTCCTGCAGCATGTCAACCAGAACACCGTCTTCTTCCACAACATCGACGAGAAGCTCGACTACCTGGTGGAGAAGCACTACTACGACCCCGAGGTCCTGGACCGCTACGGGCGTGATTTCGTCAAGGGCCTGTTCGACCGCGCATACGCCAAGAAGTTCCGGTTCCCCACGTTCCTCGGCGCGTTCAAGTACTACACCTCGTACACGCTCAAAACCTTCGACGGCAAGCGCTACCTGGAGCGCTTCGAAGACCGGGTGTGCATGGTGGCGCTGAGCCTGGCCGACGGCGACACCGTCCTGGCCGAGCAGCTGGTGGACGAGATCATCGACGGCCGCTTCCAGCCGGCGACCCCCACGTTCCTCAACGCCGGCAAGATGCAGCGCGGCGAGCCCGTGTCCTGCTTCCTGCTGCGCATCGAGGACAACATGGAGTCCATCGGGCGCTCGATCAACTCGGCGCTGCAGCTGTCCAAGCGCGGCGGCGGGGTGGCGCTGCTGCTGAGCAACATCCGCGAGCACGGCGCGCCCATCAAGAAGATAGAGAACCAGTCCTCGGGCGTCATCCCCGTGATGAAGCTGCTGGAGGACTCCTTCTCCTACGCCAACCAGCTGGGCGCGCGGCAGGGCGCCGGCGCGGTCTACCTGCAGGCGCACCACCCGGACATCTACCGGTTCCTCGACACCAAGCGCGAGAACGCCGACGAGAAGATCCGCATCAAGACGCTCTCGCTGGGCGTGGTCATCCCGGACATCACTTTCGAGCTGGCCAAACGCAACGACGACATGTACCTGTTCTCCCCGTACGACGTGGAGCGCGTGTACGGCAAGCCTTTCGCGGACGTCAACATCACCGAGACGTACTACGAGATGGTGGACGACCAGCGCATCCGCAAGACCAAGATCAAGGCGCGCGAGTTCTTCCAGACGCTCGCCGAGCTACAGTTCGAGTCCGGCTACCCCTACATCATGTTCGAGGACACGGTGAACCGGGCGAACCCGATCGCCGGGAAGGTCACGCACTCCAACCTGTGCTCGGAGATCCTGCAGGTGTCCACGCCGTCGCAGCTCAACGAGGACCTCACCTTCGCGCACGTGGGCAAGGACATCTCCTGCAACCTCGGCTCGCTCAACATCGCCAAAGCCATGGACTCGCCGGACTTCGCGCGCACCATCGAGGTGTCCATCCGGGCGCTCACCGCGGTGTCCGACCAGACGCACATCGACTCGGTGCCGTCGATCGAGCGGGGCAACAGCGAATCGCACGCCATCGGGCTGGGCCAGATGAACCTGCACGGGTACCTGGCCCGCGAGCGGATCCACTACGGGTCCGACGAAGGCGTGGACTTCACCGACATGTACTTCTACACGGTGCTGTACCACGCGCTGCGGGCCTCCAACCGCCTCGCCATTGAGCGGGGCAGCCACTTCGCCGGCTTCCTGGAGTCCCAGTACGCCAGCGGCGAGTTCTTCGACAAGTACACCGAGCGCGTGTGGGAGCCGGCGACGGAACGGGTGCGGGAGCTGTTCGCCGGCGCCGGCATCGCCATCCCCACGCAGGACGACTGGCGCGAACTCAAGGCGTCGGTGATGGCGCACGGCATCTACAACCAGAACCTCCAAGCAGTGCCACCCACGGGGTCGATCTCCTACATCAACAACTCGACCAGCTCGATCCACCCGGTGGCCTCGGGCATCGAGATCCGCAAAGAGGGCAAGATCGGGCGCGTCTACTACCCGGCGCCCTACATGGACAACGACAACCTGGAGTACTTCCAGGACGCGTACGAGATCGGCTACGAGAAGATCATCGACACCTACGCGGCCGCCTCGCAGCACGTGGACCAGGGCCTGTCGCTGACGCTGTTCTTCAAGGACACCGCCACCACCCGCGACGTCAACCGGGCGCAGATCTACGCCTGGCGCAAGGGCATCAAGACGCTCTACTACATCCGCGTGCGGCAGATGGCGCTCGAGGGCACCGAGGTGGAAGGCTGCGTCAGCTGCATGTTGTGATGCAGCGAGTGTGCACGCAACCCGGGCCCGAGGTGGATGCCTCGGGCCCGGATGATGAAGACGCGGCGATCCTTGCCCGCCGGCGTGAGAAGCAGGATATTCGACAATATCGGCATCCGGTGCCCGGATACGAGAGGAATCGAGGAACCGACATGTCCGCACCCACAGCCCACAGCCCGGCGGACGGGAAGCGCGTCAAGCTGATCGACCGCGTCTCGGCGATCAACTGGAACCGCGTGCCCGACGAGAAGGACGCCGAGGTGTGGGACCGCCTCACCGGCAATTTCTGGCTGCCTGAGAAGGTGCCGGTGTCCAACGACATCCCGTCGTGGGCCACGCTGACCGAGTACGAGCAGCAGCTCACCACGCGTGTGTTCACGGGGCTGACGCTGCTGGACACCATCCAGGGCACGGTGGGCGCGGTGAGTCTCATCCCCGACGCGATCACCCCGCACGAGGAGGCGGTGTACACCAACATCGCGTTCATGGAGTCGGTGCATGCCAAGAGCTACTCGACGATCTTCTCCACGCTGTGCTCCACACCGCAGATCGACGAGGCCTTCCGTTGGTCGGAGGAGAACGCGAACCTGCAGAACAAGGCTCGCATCGTCCTCGACTACTACCGGGGCGACGAGCCGCTCAAGCGCAAGGTCGCCTCCACGCTGCTCGAGTCGTTCCTGTTCTACTCGGGCTTCTACCTGCCCATGTACTGGTCCAGCCACGCGAAGCTCACCAACACTGCAGACGTGATCCGGCTGATCATCCGCGACGAGGCGGTGCACGGCTACTACATCGGCTACAAGTTCCAGAAGGGCCTCGAGAAGCTCACGGAGGCGGAGCGCGAGGAGGTGAAGAACTACACCTTCGAGCTGCTCTTCGAGCTCTACGAGAACGAGGTGGAGTACACCCAGGACCTCTACGACGAGGTGGGCCTCACCGAGGACGTCAAGAAGTTCCTGCGCTACAACGCCAACAAGGCGCTGATGAACCTGGGCTACGAGGGCCTGTTCCCCAAGGACGAGACCGACGTGAACCCGGCGATCCTGTCGGCGCTGTCCCCGAACGCCGACGAGAACCACGACTTCTTCTCCGGCTCCGGCTCGAGCTACGTCATCGGCAAGGCGGTCAACACGGAGGACGAGGACTGGGACTTCTAGCAGCGCCGGCCGTCCCGGGCGAATCGGCCCACCGGCCCGGCGGAGTCGGATAGCGTGCGACGTATGACCGGACCGGTGGGCGGGCGCAGCACGATCCCGTCGGCCCTCGCGCGCTCGTGGCTGCTGGTGCCGGCGTGCGACCCCGGCGGGATCTCGGCGGCGGAGGGCTCGGCGGCCGACGCGGTGATCCTCGACCTCGAGGACGGCACGCCCGAGCACGCCAAGGTCTCCGCGCGCGAGGACGTCGTCCGCCGGCTCCAATCGGGTGCTGCATTGTGGGTGCGGATCAACGCCGTCACCACCACGCACTGGCGGGACGACGTCGATGCGCTGCGCGGTCGGCCGGGGCTGGCAGGCGTCGTGCTGGCGGAGAGTTCCACGCCGCGTGACGTCGACCGCACGGCCGCACAACTGGGCGCCGGCGTGCCCGTCGTTCCGCTCATCGAATCGGCCGCCGGGCTGGAGTCCGCCAAGCAGATCGCCGCCGTCCCGGCCGTGGTCCGGCTCGCCTTCGGGCTCAACGACTTCCGCCGTGATACCGGCATCGGCGGTGGGGCGCTCGCGCTCGCGTACGTGCGTTCGCAGCTTGTGCTGGCCAGCCACCTCGGCGGCTGCGCGCCGCCCATCGACGGCCCCACGATGGACGCCGACCCGGACGTGCTGGCGCGCGAAACCGCGATCAGCGCGGACATGGGCATGACCGGCAAGCTGGCGCTGCACCCCGCGCAGACCGCCGCGATAAATGCCCACCTGAGCCCCGGTGCCGACGAAATAGCCAAAGCCCGGGAGCTCATCGCGCGGCTGGGGGAGGACGGCAGCCGCATCGCCGACGGCAGTGACCGGCCCCGTCTGGCACGTGCGCAGTCCCTGCTCGAGCACGCGCGCGACTTCGGCCTGACGGTGGACGACGGCTGAAGATCGGCGATGCCACGCCGATCACGCGAGCGGCGGGTGGTTCATGAATCATGTTGACGACGAAGGAGGACGGCGCATGCCGCAGGTGAAGGTCGTGGCCACGATGGATGCGAAGGACGGCGCGGCGGCCGAGGTGGAGCGCGTGCTCACCGAGCTCGCCGGCAAGAGCCGCGCGGAGAACGGCTGCGTGTCCTACGAGGTGTTCGCCTCGACGGCCGCGCCGGGCACCTTCGTCACCATCGAAACGTGGGCGGACGAGGGCGCGCTGGACGCCCACATGCGGGGGCTGAACCTCAAGTTCGCCGCCTCGGCGCTGCGCGAACACCTCGCCGGGGCTCCCGCGCTGCACCCGCTCCGCCCCGTCGGAGTCTGAGCCACCGGGCCGGAGCGGATGCGTCGTCTCAGTAGGTGAAGTCCAACGGCGCTATCGGCTGCCCCGAGTAGGGGAGCAGGACGTCCGGCTGGCCCGTCGGCACGGTGAAGGTGCCGGTCACGTCCTCCGCGGACCGCCGATCGGCGTCGGCCGGCAGGTCCAGCCGGGCCAACCGGACCCGGCTCATGGAGTCGGTCCCCACCATCGCGCCCGTCGAGGTCTCGGCGGACAGCCAGGTGCCGTCCGGAGTGAACTCGATCCACGGGTCGGACACGGCGATCTCGAGCAAATGGAACTTCGTCGACAGCACCACGGTGCCCTCGTAACGAGCGGTGCCGAACCCGGTGGCGGGGTCGACGTCGGCGCCCGCGGACCGGAACGTCCAGCGCCCGTCGTCACGCACGGCGGCTCCGTCGTCTCCGTCGGCAGCACCCATCAGAGTGTCCGTGACGAGGCCGTCGAACCCGGGGGAGAAGCCCCACACCAGATCCGGCTCCGGCGGCACCGGGGTGTTCGGACCGGGGGCCGGGTCGAAGCGCACGGGCACGAAGAGCTCCTCCTCGGCGTTCACCGCGCCGGCCGCGGCGTAGCTGTACACCCCGTACCGGGCGCCGTCCGGGGCCGCGGCGGGCGGGGCGACGGTGAGACGCGCGGTGAAGGAACCGTCGTCGTCCATCGGCGCCCACTGCTGCCGGATGGTGCGGCGCAGATCGAACGGCACGTCGGGCACGGCGCCGAGGGCCTCGTCGGTCATCACCCACGCGGTGGCCGAACGATTCTGCCCGTCGCGCGCATCGGACGGCGCACCCTGCGACGGGCGCCACTGCGGGGCGAATGCCCCGAATGCCACGAACACGCCGTGCGGGGTGCCGGGCAGCACGGGCAGGGGGAGGCCCTCGGTGTTCGCCCGCGGGTCGAAGCCGTGGCCCTTGACGACGATGGTGTCGCCGGACCGGACCGCGGTGCCGCCCAGGGGCGTCGTCCCGTCGGCGGCGAAGACCTCGATGCCCGGCTGCTCGACGGTCTGCTGCTCCGCGGACGGCGGCTGCGCGGCGACTGCGGTCGCGGGGACGAGGGCCGGTGCTGCGGCCACGGCGGCGGCGAGGAGTGCGCTCGCCGCGGCGCGTGAGCCCCGCCGGCCCCCGGAGCATGCGGACGCGGACTTTCCATGAGATGACATCTCCATGGCAGCATCATGGCATTGGACGGCCGACCGAGGTAAGTCAGCCCTAATAAACTCTGTGTGACCCGCGCCGGGGCCTCCTGCGCGCTCAGCCGTACGCGTTGAGCGACCCGCGGACGTCGTCCAGGATCTCGCGTGCGGCGACGAGGCCCCGCCCCCGCGACCACACGCCGTCGTCGACGGTGAACGTCCGATTCTCGGTCACCGCGATCGACGTCCAGGCGTCCGAGTCCATCACCTCTTCGCCATGGCGTAGGGCGGGGGTGTGGCCGCCGGCGTCGGCGTCGCCGCTGTCCTTCCCCGCGAACGACAAGAACAGCACGTCGCCCTCCAGCGCTGCCAGGTCATCGCCGTCCACCGGGCGGACGGACGGCGAGCTGAAACGCTGCGCGGGGGGACGGTGCACGCCGACCTGCTGCAACACCTGCCCGGCAAAGGACGAGGGGCCGAGGATCCCCAGCGAGTCGGAGGTGAACCGGGCCACCGAGGCCTGCGTCTGGGCGGCCGCGATGTCGTGGCCCGTGGTCGCCGCAGTGTCCGTGAAGCGGCCGATCATCGCGCGTGCCGCGGCGTCGCGTCCCACCGCCTGGGCGACCGATTCGACCGTGACCTCCCACGGCCCGGCGGTCGGGACGGTCACGGTGCGCGTGCGCGGAGCGCCGAGACCGGCGTCGACCGCGTCCTGCTGGTCGACGAGGATCAGGTCAGGACGGGCCGCCTGGACTGCGGACCCGTCGGGGTCCTCCGCAGTCCCGACGGCGGGCGCGTGTGCCGCCCACCCGCCCAGATAGCGGAGCGGGGCGGTGCCGGCGGGCGGGGCGACGGCGACCACGCGGTCCTGCAGGCCCAGCGCGCACAGCGTATCCAGCGCGGAGTATCCGACCGCGACGATGCGCTCGGCGTCGAGAGAGGGGGAAGCCCCCGGATCCAGGGGCGCCTCCGGGCCGCAGGCATCGCCGGGCTCGCGGTCCACGCCGAGCACCGGGGCGCCGACGATGCGGGTGGTGCTGCGCGGCACGCCGTCGCTGTCGACGGGCGTCGTCGACATGCTCGCGCATCCGGCCGACACGAGGCCGGCGACGGCGAGGGTGACGAGCACGCGGACGGGGGAGACGGCTCCGCCGCGGATGCGGTGACGGGGCGCGGCACGGCGCGGGGCTGGAACCATGACGCCCGACAGTAACACTGTCGGGCGGGGGCTATAACACTGCCGGACGGGCGATATAACACAGTCGGGCGGGTGTCGGTCGTCGGCGAGGACGCCGTCGTCCGGTGGTGAGAACGCGGTGCCCGGTGCTTCGTCTTCACCGCCGTCCGGGCCCGTTCCCGGGGCGTTCGCCGGCCGGAGGGAGCCGGGCCCGTCACGGTGGGCCACCAGCGTCGGAACCCGTGAATACGACGAACTGTAGGACCCGGTCGAGTGTGGGGTGGTTTAGGGTTTAGGATCAGTGCAAGCGCAAGCCGTTTGACGTTCCCCGGGCACTCATCTTCGTGCCCGGGATGCCTAGTCAGGAGGAGCAGTTGACAGCCGTAGCGCCTAAGCCAACCCTTACTCGGCCGTATCCGCCGAGCAAGGGGCTGAAGGGCTCCTTCATCTACAAGATGGTGACCACCACCGATCATAAGACGATCGGCATCCTCTACATGGTCACGTCTTTCTCCTTCTTCATGGTCGGCGGTCTGATGGCCCTGCTGATGCGTGGTGAGCTGGCCCGGCCGGAGCAGCAGTTCCTGTCCAATGAGCAGTTCAACCAGCTGTTCACCATGCACGGCACGATCATGCTGCTGCTGTATGCGACGCCGATCGTGTTCGGCTTCGCCAACTACATCCTTCCGCTGCAGATCGGCGCGCCCGACGTCGCCTTCCCGCGCCTGAACGCCATGGCGTACTGGATGTACCTGTTCGGCGGGCTGATCACCCTGGGCGGGTTCATCACCCCCGGCGGCGCGGCGGACTTCGGCTGGTTCGCCTACACGCCGCTGTCGGACTCGATGTACTCCCCGGGTGCCGGCGCGGACCTGTGGATCATGGGTCTGGTGCTCTCCGGGCTGGGCACCATCCTCGGCGGCGTCAACATGATCACCACGGTGGTCACCCTCCGCGCGCCGGGCATGACGATGTTCCGGATGCCCATCTTCACCTGGAACATCCTCGTCACCTCGATCCTCGTGCTGCTCATCTTCCCGCTGCTCGCGGCGGCGCTGCTGGGGCTCATCATCGACCGGCACTTCAACGCCAACATCTACGACCCGGCCAACGGTGGCGTGATCCTGTACCAGCACTTGTTCTGGTTCTTCGGTCACCCAGAGGTGTATGTGGTGGCGCTACCGTTCTTCGGCATCGTCTCGGAGATCTTCCCGGTGTTCTCCCGCAAGCCCTGCTTCGGCTACGTGGGCCTCATCTACGCCACGATCTCCATCGGCGGCCTGTCCATGGCCGTGTGGGCGCACCACATGTTCGCCACCGGCTCGGTGCTGCTGCCGTTCTTCTCGCTGCTGAGCTTCATGATCGCCGTGCCCACGGGCATCAAGTTCTTCAACTGGATCGGCACGATGTGGCGGGGACAGCTGACGTTCGAGACACCCATGCTGTTCTCGGTGGGTTTCATCATCACGTTCCTGTTCGGCGGCCTGACGGGCGTCATCCTGGCGAGCCCGCCGCTGGACTTCCACGTGACCGACACGTACTTCG
>NZ_JAENKO010000015.1 GCF_016599145.1 Tomitella cavernea | reverse complement strand
GCCGTGGCGGTGCCCGGGCGGGTCGACGACGACCGCGGGGCCTGCGAGCGGCCGGACGCGCGCGAGCGCGAGTCCCGGGCGCGCGCACTGCGCCCCGGTTCTCTGCCGCCCGGGCTTCCTGTCGGCCGACGCCTGCCCCGCTCCGCCATCAGTTTGCGCTGCCCTCCGGGCTGAAGCGCGGGAAGGCGCCGGCGCCGGCGTAGCGGCCGGCGTCGCCCAGCGACTCCTCGATGCGCAGCAGCTGGTTGTACTTGGCGACGCGTTCGCTGCGCGCGGGCGCGCCCGTCTTGATCTGCCCGCAGTTCAATGCCACGGCAAGGTCGGCGATCGTGGTGTCCTCGGTCTCGCCGGACCGGTGGCTCATCATCGTGCGGAACCCGCTGCGGTGCGCGAGGTCGACGGCGTCGTTCGTTTCGGTGAGCGTGCCGATCTGGTTGACCTTCACCAGCAGCGCATTGGCGGCACTCTTGTCGATGCCGGTGCGCAGGCGCGCCGGGTTGGTGACGAAGAGGTCGTCGCCCACGATCTGGATCTTGTCGCCGATCGCAGCGGTGAGCTCGGCCCAGCCGTCCCAGTCGTCCTCGCTGAGCGGGTCCTCGATCGACACCAGCGGATACGACCCCAGCAGCTCGCGGTAGAACTCCGTCATCTGCGCCGCGGTCTTGGTAGTGCCCTCGAAGGCATAGCCGGCGTCGGAGTGGAACTCGGTGGCGGCCACGTCGAGCGCCAGCGCCACGTCACGGCCCAGCACCAGCCCCGTGGCGGCGACCGCGTCGGAGATGACGTCGAGCGCCTCGCGCGTGCCGGCGACGTCCGGCGCGAAGCCGCCCTCGTCGCCCAGCCCCGTCGACAGGCCCTTCTTCTTCAGTACGGCCTTGAGCGAGTGGTAGACCTCGGCACCCCAGCGCAGCGACTCCTTGAAGCTGGGCGCGCCGATGGGCGCCACCATGAACTCCTGCACGTCCACGCCCGTGTCCGCGTGCGCGCCGCCGTTGAGGATGTTCATCATCGGCACCGGCAGCACGTGGCCGTTGGGGCCGCCCAGGTATCGGAAAAGCTCGAGGTCGGACGACTCGGCGCCCGCCTTGGCCACGGCCAGCGAGACGCCGAGCAGCGCGTTGGCGCCCAGGCGGGACTTGTCCGGTGTGCCGTCGGCGTCCAGCAATGCCTGGTCCACCAGCCGCTGCTCCTCCGCCGGCAGCCCGATGACCGAGGGGGCGAGCTCGCCCAGCACGCCCTCGACCGCCTGCGTGACGCCCTTGCCGCCGTAGCGGTCGCCGCCGTCGCGCAGTTCCACGGCTTCATGCTCACCGGTGGAGGCGCCCGACGGGACGGCGGCGCGGGCGAAGGTCCCGTCGTCGAGGGCCACCTCGACCTCGACCGTGGGGTTGCCACGGGAGTCCAGGATCTCGCGTGCTCCGACCTGTTCGATGACGGCCACGGGCGTACTCCTCAGTCTGTCGATGTCGTTGGTTATCGATCGGCGCCGTTGGCTATCGATCGTCGATGTGGTGGTTCCGCGCGGGCCCGCGCAACTCGGGTCAGCTTATCTGCCCCGTCCTGCCGCGTCCCGCAGGCACGCGGCAGGACGGGCCGGCGATCGGGGGCCCCGCGCAACCCGGCCATTGCCAGATTAAGGTCCTATCCTTAATGTGTGAGGTGTGACACTGACGAGCGCCACCGCCCGACGCGAGTCCCCCGCCCGCGCCGCGATGATCGACGCCGCCGAGCGCATCGTCGCCGAACGCGGGCTCACGGCCCTCACCCTGCGCGCCGTGCAGGAGGCCGCCGGCCAGTCCAACAAGTCGGCCGCCAACTACCACTTCGGGAGCCGCGACGGCTTGGTCGGCGCCGTGCTGGCCGAACGCATGGACCCCATCGCCGCGCACCGCCGGGCCATGCTCGACACGCTCGACGCCGCCCCTCCGACGGGGCCCGAGGCGCCGCTGCGCGCCCTGGCCGAGGCGTTCGTGGTGCCGCTGGCCCGCCGGGTTCTGCTCGCCCCCGGCTCCGCGTACGCGCGCTTCCTGGCGCAGTCGCTGGTCTCGCCCGAGCTCGCCGGACTCATCGCCGAGCACAGCACGCTGTTCACCGTCGAGGAGACGCGCCGGCGCATGGTCGCGGTGCTCACCGCGCCGGGTGCTCGGCACGGTCTCGACGAGGAGACGGCCTGCTGGCGCACCGCCGGGCTGTTGGGCTATGTGGTGGGCGCCCTCGCCGCCGCGGAGGCCGCCACGGACGGCGCAGGACACTCCCCCGCGTTCCCGTTCCCCCCACGGCCGTTCCCCCCACCGCCGTTCTCCGTCCCGGGCGCCGCGTTGTCGCCCGGCCGTGTCACGGCGCGGCTCGTCGACACGTGCCACGGCCTGCTCACCGCACCGGCCGGGCCGGACGCGCTCGATCTGCATTCCACGGTCCCGCAATCCACATCACCGATCCGAGAGGACCACCCATGACCGCCACCGACGCCCCCGCCGTCCCCACCTCGACCATCTACGGCGACTCCACCACCGATCCGCTGCTCATGTACGGGCCGATCGTGGCCGACCGCCTGCCCGACGGCGCCGAGCCGCAGCCCTACGAGCGCATCACCGTGACGCCCGTCGGCACCACCATCGGCGCCGAGGTGTCGGGTCTGCGCCTCGGCGGCGACCTCGACGCGGCCACGCTGGCCGAGCTGCGCCGTGCCCTGCTCGAGTGGAAGGTGCTGTTCTTCCGCGACCAGCACATCAGCCGCGAGGACCACCGCGCCTTCGCCGAGCTGTGGGGCGAGCTCGAGCAGCACCCCTTCTTCAAGTACACCCAGCCTGGCCAGACGGACGTCGACGTCACCACCCTTGCCAAGGGGATGGCGAGCGCGGGCGTCGAGAACTCCTGGCACAACGACGTGACGTGGAGCGCCACACCGTCCTTCGGCGCGGTCCTGCGTGCGGTGGAGCTGCCCGAGAGCGGCGGTGACACCCTGTGGACCGACACCGCCGCCGCCTACGACACCCTGCCCGCCGCCTTCCGCGAGCACATCGATCACCTCTCGGCGGAGCACGACTGGCTGCACGCGTTCGGCAAGTCGATGCCGTCCGAGGCCGTGGACCTGCTGCGCCCGCACCTGCCGGCGGTGCAGCATCCGCTGGTACGGGTGATCCCCGAGACGGGCCGGCGGGTGCTGTTCGCCTGCCAGGTGTTCACCACCCGCGTGCTCGGTGTCTCGCAGGAGGAGTCGGACGAGATCCTCTCGGTGATCTACCGGCACGTGCAGCGGCCCGAGTTCCAGGTGCGGCTGCGCTGGCGCCCCGACACGGTGGCCATGTGGGACAACCGCACCTGCCAGCACTATGCGGCGAGCGACTACTTCCCGCAGAAGCGTGTGATGGACCGGATCTCGATCGTCGGCGACATTCCGGTGGGCATCGGGGGCTGACGCGTGCGAGGGCGCCCCGCCGGTGGTCCGGCGGGGCGCCCGTGTGTCGTTCCGTGACCGGTGACGGAACGTCACCGGTCACGGGGATCGTCACTGCTCGCTCGAACCGACACTCCCGAACAGGCCGGCCAGCGAACCGAACGGACCGGGTGCGGTCACCTCGAAATCGGTGACCTGGCAGCCGATGGTGAAGTTGTCCACCTTGACATCAGTGGAGTCGTTCTCGCGGGTCTGCTGGACGCCGTAGCCGATCAGCGTCGCATCAGGGTTGCGCGCGATGATGTTCTCCAGCGTGTCCATGTTTCCCGGCCCTCGGTTCAGCTCCGGCAGCGTTTCAGTACCGTCAATACTCCGGGTCACCCAGAACTGATCGCTGCCCGTGGTGTCGGCCTTCTTCCACGACCCGTCGGCCGCAGCCGGGCTCCACACGATCGTCGCGAAACCGCTTTCGAAATGCTTGGCGCCCGACGCCGCATCGGACTCGGCCATCGACTCGTTATAATTCGCTCCTACGATTCGGAGCTGGAGCGCCGGGGCCTGGCCACTCGTGGTGTAATCGAACTGGAAGACCTCGGCCTTGCCCTCGTCATCCAGGAGGTCCGACAAGGGAATCTTGACCTCGTTGTACAGGGAAGTCCCCGGCTTCTCGGCAGAGTCCTCCGGGAAGGTCAAGACACCGTTGCCAAAGTCAGCATCATTGGCGCCCGCCGCCACGATCGCTGCCGGCGTTTCGTCCCGGGGCGTCGCCCAATCGCCCATCGCTTCCGGCGTCACCACGGTGGTGCCGCACTGGTCGCCGCCGACCGAGCCCGTCAGCGACCCGAGGCTGCCGGCACCCGGGAGGGCACCCGCCACGCCCGCGCCTCCGAGTACCAGTACCACTGAAGCGATGCCGGCCGCAGAGGCGCCGGCGAACTTCTTCACGCTCATTTTCACTCCCTTTTGCAGAAAGCCGGTCGGTCAACTTCATCGAAGAAGTGCACCGGCTTGATAATTGACAGTTATCGCGGCTGCACACAGCCTCGATCCGGAACACGTCGAATAGTAGACCACCTCACCGACAAGTCCTCATGCCGTTACGAAAGTTCACAGAATCTCAAAGCGATTTTGTCGTCCGTTCGGAGGACAACAACGAGGCCGAAAAGAAGCGCCCCCAGACTGACTTCGTTCCGCAAAGCGAGCCGGACAATCACGACGCTGCACGGCCGCGAAGCCCGGCCGGCGACCACGCCGGCGGAAGCTCCGAAGCGTGCCCCATCCGAAGAAGCAGACCCGGGCCCGACCCTCGCCGTTGGCGGACGGCTTTGGATCGGGCCCGGAATGCGGGTGCGGACGATCACCCGCGGACGCGGTCGAAGCCGGGGCGCCGCTCGGGCGGGAGCAGCAGCCGGCACAGCCTTTTCCGCGTCGTCACTCCCGGCGGTGTTCCGCCGGAGGATTTCGGCAACAGGGTCACCGTTTTCGCCTGACGGAGGGAGCCGAGAACCCCTACGTACGAACAGCAGCTCCGTGCCACATCCCGGATACCCCGTCCATGCAACACGCGTCGCGAGTCCGCAGCGACCCCCGAAGACCTGCTAAAACGCTAACACTGAAGCACCAGTTCATCCACTTTAGTAAATGTCACAGAGCAAATGTGGACGTTCGATCAATATCGGGCACAGCCGCGAGCCGCCGTGCGATGCCCGCTCAGACCACCGCCACCACATCCATGACCAGCGCCGACCCGTGCCGCAATCCCATGCGCACAAACCGGCGTGACCATCCCGAATAGAACATGTTGTGCAGCTGTTACAACGAAGAACGTGCGTCTAAATGTCAGTCGAACGGTCTAATGCCCCACTGAGGTCAGGGGCGCACGCCCACCGAGTAGGCGTTGGCCCGGAACTGCACTTCACGCGCGTACGCCTCCGACATGTTGTAGGAGGCGAGCGCCGAGGTCCATCCCGTCGCGGTCGACAGATCGCGCCCGAACCCGCACAGGTAGCGCCCTGCGGTGAGCGCCGCATCGTCGAGGTTGTCCGGGTCGGCGATGCCGTCGCCGTTCGCGTCCACCCCCCAGCGCTCCCACGTCTCCGGGATGAATTGCATCGGCCCCATCGCCCGGTCATGAACCGGATCCCCGTCCATGGCCCCGCCGTCGGTGTCGTCGATATTCGCCACCCCGGGGCGACCGTCCAGGGGAACGCCCCGGATGGGCGGATTCACCTGGCCGGCCGCCGACACCGACGCGCCGCCATGCGTCCCGTGCTTGCTCTCCACTGACCCGATCCCCGCGACGGTCGTCCACCCCAGATGGCAGTCGGGGCGCGCCACCGCCATCACCGCCTGCGCATAGCCGTACGCCTCGAGGGCCGTCTGCGAGATGCCCAGCTGGCCGCTCAGACCCGACGCCCAATCCGCCAGCTGATCGGCGCTGCGGCCGGGCGCCTCCACGTCGATGGGCGGCAGCGGCGCACCCGCGCCCGGCGGGTTGAGATCGGGGACGGTCGGGCGCTCGACCAGAGAACAGGACACCACGGCGGCGCCCACGACACCGCTGACCACCAGTGCAGGCATCACCGCGGCGATCACCGTCGAGGCGCGACTGCGCGCACGTCTGGCACCGCCCACCGTCGACCTCCTGATCCGTCCTCACGGCACTGCACTCACCTGCACTGCACTCACCTGCATTGCGCCCACCGCACTGCGCTCCGCCGTGCACCCAGCCCACTGCAGCGTCGCCGGTGCCGTCGGCCAACCCATGCTACGGACCCGGGGCGGCGTGCCGGTCCGCCGCGGGAACGCGTTCGGTGGACTTCTGGTCGGAAATCCGCCGAATAGCGACCAGATGTCCACCCAACGCGGTGGTGTGGCCTGGCGACGACGGATCAGCTCAGCGCGGTACGCCACTCGTCGGCGCTGGGCCGCGCGCGCCGTTCCCCGCCCTCGAGGTCCGTGCCCGCGTCACCGGGCCGGGCCGCCCGCATCGCGCGCTCGGCCGCCCGGATCCGCCGGGCGAACTCCAACGCCTCGGCGCGCAGTCGTTCCTCGGCGCCGCCGTCGGGGCCCACCGTCACCGTGGTGAGCCCGGCCGGGAACGCGTCGGCGGGCACTCCGGCGTCGCGCGCCCTGGCGAGGATCTTCGCGGCGAGCGCCAGCGCCGGCTGGGCCGCGGGGATGCCGTCCATGGCCGACGAGTCCGGCCGCTCCCGCGACTTGGCGCGTTCCCAGTCGTCGACCTGGGTGGCCAGGTCCACGCCGCCGGCCAGCACACCGGCCGAACGCGCCGACACCTTGCGGATGAACGACTCGGCCACGTCGTCGATGGTGAAGTCCGCACCGATGCGGGCGTGGAAAAGCACCTGGAGCAGCACGTCGCCCAGCTCGGCCACCACTTCGTCGCGGTCCCCGGAGGCGATGGCGTCAAGAAGTTCGTAGGTCTCCTCCACGAGGTAGCCGGTGAGGCTGGAGTGCGTCTGCTGCGACTCCCACGCGCCGTCGGTGCACAGCGTGTCCATGAGCGCCACCGCGTCGAGCAGCCGGGCCCCTTCCCGCGGCGCGCCGTCCGGCCCCGTCATGCCGGCGCCGGGGCGGCAGTGGCCAGGCTCGTGGAAAGATCGACCATCCCGGCCGGCTTGCCGTCGAGCGCCAGGAGGAAGTCGACGACGAACTGCAGCAGCTCGGTGTCACGCAACCGGGCCGACCCCAGTCCGCCCGTGCGCGGCAACGGGATCTGCACCGTCGAGGTGGTCGCCCGGTACGCCGCACCCTTGTAAAGCCGCTTGAGCCGGAGCTGCTTGGAATCGGCGAGGGGCATCGGCGAGAGCCGCACCTGGGTGCCGCTGACACCGATGTCCGTGACGCCGTACTGCCGGCACAACAATCGCAGCCGCGCCACCGCGACGAGGCGCTGCACCTCCTCCGGCACGGGGCCGTAGCGGTCGACCAACTCGTCGACCACCGCGGCGACCCCGGCCTCGTCGGCGGCCGCTGCGATCTTGCGGTAGGCCTCAAGGCGCAGGCGGTCGCCGTCGATGTAGTCGGGCGGGATGTGCGCGTCCACCGGCAGGTCCACGTGCACCTCCTTGGTCTCCTCCGCGGCGGCCACGGGGGCGCCGTCGGCCACCGCCCGGTAGGCCTCTACGGCCTCCCCCACCAGCCGCACATACAGGTCGAAGCCGACCCCCGCGACGTGCCCGGACTGCTCCGCGCCCAGCACATTTCCGGCGCCGCGCAGCTCGAGGTCCTTCATGGCCACCGCCATGCCCGCGCCCAATTCGTTGTTGCGGGCGATAGTGGTGAGCCTGTCATAGGCGGTCTCCGTCAGCGGCTTCTCCGGCGGATACAGGAAGTAGGCGTAGCCCCGTTCGCGCCCGCGGCCCACGCGCCCGCGCAACTGGTGCAGCTGCGCCAGGCCCAGCGCGTCGGCCCGCTCCACGATCAGGGTGTTCGCGTTGGAGATGTCCAGGCCCGTCTCGATGATCGTCGTGCACACCAGCACGTCGAACTCACGGTTCCAGAACCCCTGCACCGTCTGCTCGAGCACCTCTTCGTTCATCTGGCCGTGCGCGGTCACCACGCGCGCCTCCGGCACCAGCTCTCGCAGCCGCGCCGCCGCCTTGTCTATGGAGCTGACCCGGTTGTGCACGTAGAACACCTGGCCGTCGCGCAGCAGCTCGCGCCGGATCGCGGCCGCCACCTGCTTGTCCGCATACGCGCCCACATAGGTGAGGATGGGGTGACGCTCCTCGGGCGGGGTGAGGATGGTCGACATTTCGCGGATACCGGCCAGGCTCATCTCCAGGGTGCGCGGGATGGGCGTGGCGGACATGGTGAGCACGTCCACGTGGCTGCGCAGCGCCTTGATGTGCTCCTTGTGCTCCACGCCGAAGCGCTGCTCCTCGTCGACGATGACCAGGCCCAGGTCCTTCCACCGCACGCCCGTCTGCAGCAACCGGTGCGTGCCGATGACCACGTCGACCTCCCCGGCGGCCATCTGCTCGACGGTGGCCCGCGACTCGGCCGGATCGGTGAAGCGCGAGAGTCCCTTGATGGTGACCGGGAAGCCTGCCATGCGGTCTTCGAACGTCTGCTGGTGCTGCTGCGCCAGCAGAGTCGTCGGCACAAGTACCGCCACCTGCTTGCCGTCCTGCACCGCCTTGAACGCCGCGCGCACAGCGATCTCCGTCTTGCCGTAGCCCACGTCGCCGCAGATGACGCGGTCCATCGGCACGGCCTTCTCCATGTCGGACTTGACCTCGTCGATGGCGGTGAGCTGGTCTCCGGTCTCGGTGAAGGCGAACGTGTCCTCCATCTCACGCTGCCAGGGGCTGTCCGGCGCGAACCGGTGCCCGGGCGCCGCCTGACGCTTGGCGTAGAGCTGCACCAGTTCACCGGCGATCTCCCGGACCGCCTTGCGCGCCTTGCGCTTGGTGTTCTTCCAGTCCGACCCGCCGAGCTTGCTCAGCGACGGCAGCTCGCCGCCCACGTAGCGCGAGAGCTGGTCGAGCGATTCCATGGGGACGAACAGCTTGTCGCCCGGCTGGCCGCGTTTTCCCGCATACTCGAGCACGAGGTATTCGCGGCGGGCCCCGGAGACCGTGCGCGAAGTCATCTCCACGAACCGGCCGATGCCGTGCTGGTCGTGCACCACCAGGTCGCCCGCGGCCAGCGCCAGCGGATCCACCTGATTGCGCCGTTTGGGCGGCATCCGCTTGCCGTCGCCGACCGCGGCGACCCGGTTGCCGGTGAGGTCGGCCTCGGTGATGAGCACCAGCTCTGCGTCGGGCAGCACCAACCCGTCCTGCATGGCACCGCGGAGCACCGCGACGCGCCCCGGATCCACATCCTCGGGCGTGCCCGCACGCACCGCGGGGACCTCGGCGTCCGCGAGCCGCTGCAGCAGGCGGGTGACGGTACCCGCGCCGCCGACGATCAAGGCCGCCCGGCCGCCGCCGGTGACGTGCGCCCGCAGCGTCGCGAAAACGGTCGCGATCTGCTCCTCCGACCCCCGCGCCGTGGGTGATGCGGACAGCTCCGGCACGTACTCGCCGTCGTCGCCCGACGCGAGCGGGCTCACCGTCCACCACGGGACGCCCGCTTCCACGGCCGCCTCGCGCACCTGCCGCAGCGAGCGGTAGGCGGTGTCGCCGAGATCCAGCCGAGAAGTGTCCAACGGCGCGTCACCCCCCACCGAGGCCGCGCTCCACGACGCCTCCAGAAACTCCTTTCCGGTCTTGACCAGGTCCGTCGCCCGGGTGCGCACCCGCTCCGGATCGGCGATCAGCACGTGGGCGCCGGCGGGAAGCACGTCGGTGAGCAGCGCGGTGCCGCCCGGCACCAGCGCGGGTATAAGGGCCTCCATGCCCTCGGCGGGGATCCCCTGGGCCAGCGATTCGAGCAGTTCGACCAGCGCCGCATCCTCGGGATGCCCGGCGGCGAGCGCCGCGGCACGCTCGCGCACGTCCCCGGTGAGCAGCAGCTCACGGCAGGGCGGCGCGATGAGCACCGGCACCTCCACCTCCGCGATGGAACGCTGGTCCGCCACCGAGAACGGGCGCAGCTCGGAGACCTCGTCGCCCCAGAACTCGACGCGTACCGCGTGGTCGGAGGTGGGCGGAAATATGTCGAGGATGCCGCCGCGCACCGCGAACTCGCCCCGCTTTCCCACCATGTCCACGCGGGTGTAGGCCAGCTCGACCAGGCGCGTGACGAGCCTCTCCAGGTCGTGTTCCTCCTCCTCGCGCACGATCACCGGGTCGATCTCGCCGAGCCCCGGGGCCATCGGCTGCACCAGCGAGCGCACCGTGGCGACGATGACCTGCAACGGCGGCCCGTAGACGGCGTCCTCGGGGCGTGCCAGCCGGCGCAGCACCGACAGACGGCGGCCCACGGTGTCCGCGCCCGGGGACAGCCGCTCGTGCGGCAGCGTCTCCCACGACGGGAACTGGGCGACCGCGTCGCCGAGGATCTCCTGCAGCTCGCGGGTGCGGTCGTCCGCCTCCCTGCCACTCGCCGTCACGAGCAGCACCGGTGCGCGCCGGCCCAGGGCGGCCGCGAGCAGAGAGCGCGCCGCGGACGGGGCGACGACGGCAAGTTCCGGCCGCCCCGCCATGTCCGCGAACTCGCGCAGCGCATGGTCGGACAGGGCGACATCCGCGAGCGCGGCCATCGGGGTGGCGGGGGTCGACGACGGGGCGATGGTGGACAACGAGAAGGCTCCTCGCGGGCCGCCCGGGCCGCCTGCGGCGGGGACTCGGGCTGCCCGATTCGTAAATGTGCGGCACGGCGTCGGACCGGCCGGCTCGATACGGCCGGGATCGGCGTGGTCGTCTGGGGGCGGGTCGATGATGCGGCGGCGATGTCATGTCTGCCATACGGCAGGACTCTCATGGTGCGGAACGCGGCCGCAGCCGATTCTAATCCCCGGCGGCCGCGCGCCCTCCGTCACTCTGTCCGCGTGCGCTGCCCGCCGCTTGCCCGGCGGCCGCCGACCAAGCAACCAGCGCACGTTCTCACCGCCGATCGTGCAATTTCCACTTGGTCGACGGGAGCTGCGCCCGGCCGACCGTGATCAGTCGCGTTCCTCAGCCGGGGCGAGCCCTGCGCCGCGCGCGCCGAACTCGAGGGTGCGCGGATCCAGGGTGGGCTCGGCGGACAGGTGCGCCAGCCCGTTCCAGCACAGGTTCACCAAGTGTGTGGCCATGACCTCCTTGGAGGGACGGCGCACATCCAGCCACCAGGTGGCCGACGACGACACGACGCCCACCAGCGCCTGCGCGTAGAGCGCCGCCAGGTCGGGGTCCAGGGACCGGCGCGCGAAGTCGGCCGCCAGCAGGTACTCGACCTGCCCGATAGCCTCGTTGAGCAGGCTCGAATACGTGCCGTCCGCCGCGGCCACCGGAGAATCGCGCACCAGGATGCGAAACCCCTCGGAATGCTCCTCGACGTAGGTGAGCAGGGCCAGCGTCACCCGCTCCAGCCGCAGCCGGGAGCTGTGCGGGGCCAGGTTCCTGTGCGTGGACAGCGATGCGGTGATGGCCTTGTGCAGCGTGGCCATCTCGCGGTCCACCACCACCGCGTACAGCCCTTCCTTGCCGCCGAAGTGCTCGTACACGACGGGCTTGGAGACGTGGGCTCGCTGCGCGATCTCCTCGATGGCGGTGGCCTCGTAGCCGCGCTCGGAGAACAGCGACCTGCCGATGGCGATGAGCTGCTCCCGGCGCTCGGTGCCGGACATCCGCTTGCGGGGCCGTGGCCCGTCTTTTTGCGCGGTGTCCTGCCCGGCCGCTTCCCCCATGGTTTCCCACCCTTCGCCGCGGGCGCACGGAGAGGGCCGTCATCACTGCACTGACCGGCACCGGCCGGGTACGTCCGTCAACTCCGCCGCCAGGACTCGAACCTGAACACTGCGCACACTAGTCGATGCGCCCCCGCGAGCCGACGCGCCTAGATACAGCCTTTTATGAATTCACTGTTTCATGTACTCTCTGCGGGTGGAACCGATCACGCGTAGCGACGCTCTCGCCCGCTTCGGGTATGCGCTGTCCGATGCCACGCGGACGCAGATCCTGTTGTCGTTGCGGAACGGCCCGGGCTATCCGTCCGAGTTGGCGGAGCAGTTCGGCGTTTCGCGGCAGACGCTGTCCAATCACCTCTCGTGCCTGCGCGGCTGCGGACTCGTCGTCGCCGTTCCGGAAGGCCGGAGAAGCCGATACGAGCTCGCGGATCCGCGCATCGGGCACGCACTGGGCGACCTGCTCGGCCTCGTCGTGGTGGTCGACCCGGCCTGCTGCCCGGCGGCCGAGACCGACGGGTGCTGCTGATGACATCGATGACCGATGGCGCCCGTAGGGCGTATCGACACGAGATGGCGGCAGCGAAAGCCGCGACGGGTGGTGATGACCGGTGGCGGCACCTCGAGCGTGCCCACATCGTTTCCCAACCCGATCCGTGGCTGCACACCTGCAACCATGCGGCGATGCTCGCCCTGGCCCTACGACAACGTGATCGAGGCGAAGCGCTGGGCCAGGCGCTGCGCATCCTCGTCGCCGCGCCGGGTTCGATGACGGGCCGCTACCCGGAGGGCAATACAGGCAGAGTGAGCGCGGGGTTGAAGACTCCGATGCGCACCCCTACCGATCTTGCCGTTGCGCTCGCGGAGTGAGACCGGTCGGTGCGCGGGCCTAGGGTGAACCACGCCGGTCCACCGCCGGCACGGGAGATGCTGGGGCTACGCCTGCGCGGGCGCGAAAGGGGGGCCCGGATCCGTCCCGGATAGGACGACTCCGATGCTGTGGCGGAATCGCGTCCAACCTGGGATCCGGGCCCCGCGCGTTGCACCGTGGACACGGGGAAGGACGGCCGGCGCCGTCGCAAGACGAGGCCGGCAGAGACACCGGGCCCTCAAGTAAGGCACGCGAGGACACGGAGGAGTTCGCCACTTCCTCGCACGGCCGGTACGCGCCTCCGTCGCGCGCGTCCTGCCGCACCCGCGAGTGGGCGCAGCCCTTCGACGATGGGAACACCGTCCAGCGCAAGGTCTTCACCTGGCGCGCGAATGGCCTTCTGGTCGACTTCGTCATCCTCACCGAAGTCCTCACCGCCTCGGCCTGGCAAGAGGTCGAGCGCATCGACTGCTGCCACGGCCACTGCCATCTGCACGACGAGAGCGGCCGTGACACACCGCGGGCCCTCTACCGTCTCGATGACGTGAGTGATGTGGATCCCGCATTTCAGTCGGCTATCGGCATCAGTGACCAACGGATGCGTATTGTTCGAGGTGAGGGAGGATGAGTCGTGTGAACGCACCGGACCGATTCCGCAGCGATCTGGACTACAGCCTCGCCTTCGGCGAGCTCGCGGAGGTCGAGCTTCCCGTCGTCGGCCACGAGGGGCCGCATCCGGTCGTGGCCGCGCTCGAGGAGGAGCTGTTGTCGACGGTGCTCGGTCGCCTGCGTTCGGTCGGCGGCTTCGCCAACCTGTTCGTGCGCTCGGCCGCCGGCGTGCGCATGGTCGCCGTGGTCGACGCCGCCTGTGCGATCCCGCCTGCCGGCGACGACCTCACCGCCCCCGAAGACAGTCCGGGCGCCGACGCCACCATCGGAATGTTCCTCGACTACGTCGAACACCACCCGGGCGGTGTCACCATCTCTGCGACTGCGGTCGGTCGCGGCGCAGTCGCTCGCGGCGCGCATAGAATCGAATTCGCCGGCCGGTAGCGTCGACGACCGAAGCTTCCTCCACCGGTCGGGCCGCCCTACATGCGAGACGCTCCTCCCTGCCCCCGGATGACCAGTGGTCCGAACCGGCACGGGTTTCGACGAGCGGGCGCGGCCCGTGCGGTCGACGGCGCCGTGCGGGACCAGAGTGGGACAAGCGGGGGCGAGCGGACCGGCTCATGATTGCCTTTATGCAGGTCACAGGCTATTTTGCTCCGCCGCCAGGACTCGAACCTGAACTATCTGAACCAAAATCAGAGGTGCTGCCATTACACCACGGCGGAATGCGCCGCGGCACGGAGCGGAATCGCTCCCGCGCTGCGCCGCGCGCGGCTCACAGCCTAGATGGTGTCATGCCGCGGCCACCGAAGTGAAGCCGCCTCGGGGCGCCGAAGCCGCGCGCACCGGAACGGTGCGGGGTCAACATGTGCGACCATCTCCAACAGGGCCCGTCCGGGCTCCCGGACGAGCGGGGCCGTACCCGGTGCGCGACAAGACGGCCTCACAGGAGCGAATGATGCACTGGCTCGTACTGATCATCTCCGGCCTGTTCGAGGCCGTCTGGGCGACAGCGCTGGGCAAGTCCGAGGGATTCACCCGCCTGTGGCCCTCGCTGACGTTCGCGGCCGCCGTCGCGGTGAGCATGGGCGGCCTGGCGTACGCCATGCGGGAACTGCCCACCGGCACGTCCTACGCGATCTGGGTGGCCATCGGCGCGTGCGCCACCGTCGTCTACGCCATGGCGACGGGCGATGAGTCCGCATCGCTGGTCAAGGTACTGCTACTGGCGGGCATCATCGGTTGCGTGATCGGCCTCAAGCTGGTCGCCTGAGCCGCCGGTTCGCACGCCGGCCTCCGCTTTCACCGGCGGGCTTGCGTGCCGACCCCGGGCCTGCGATCTTCTCCGTGTTCCGTAAGATCGTCGCTGTCTCGGTGCGCCCGCCGCCGCATCAGCCCGCTAGACGCAAGGGAGCTTCATGCCTGAGCAGGCATCATCACCTGATGACGCGCTCGCCGTGATCGTCCTCGCCGCCGGGGCCGGCACTCGGATGCGTTCGGCCACCCCCAAGGTCCTGCACACGCTCGCAGGCCGTTCGATGCTCGCGCACGCGCTCCACGCCGCCGCCGGAGCGGCCCCCGCGCACCTGGTCACCGTGCTCGGCCACCAGGCCGACGCGGTCTCCGCCGAGGCACAACGCGTGGGTGCGCGGCTCGGCGCCCCGGTGACCGGCGTCGTCCAACCCAGCCAGGACGGCACCGGCCACGCCGTCGCCCACGGGCTCGAGGGGCTGCCCGCGGACTTCGCCGGGACGGTCGTCGTCACGGCCGGAGACGTGCCGATGCTCGACGCCGCGACCCTCCGCGCGCTCATCGCCGAGCATCACGCCACGAGCGCCGCGGTGTCCCTGCTCACCGCCACGCTCGCCGATCCCACGGGATATGGCCGGATCGTCCGCGACGCCGACGGAGCGGTGGTCGGCATCGTCGAGCAGTCCGATGCCGACGAGGGCCAGCGCGCCATCCGCGAGGTCAACTCCGGCGTGTACGCGTTCGACGCGCTGTTCCTGCGCGGCGCGCTGGGCCGGCTCGATTCCGACAACGCGCAGGGCGAGATCTACCTCACCGACACGGTGTCCGCGGCCCGCGCCGCCGGCCGCGGTGTGGGCGCCACCCACGTCGACGATGCCCACCTGGTCGCGGGGGTCAACGATCGCGTCCAGTTGTCCGCGCTCAGCGCCGAGCTCAACCGGCGCATCGTCGAGGAGTGGATGCGGGCCGGGGTCACCGTGGTCGATCCCGCCACCACGCGCATCGACGTCGGGGTGCGCCTGGCACCCGACGTCACGGTGCATCCCGGCGTGCAACTGCACGGCGCCACCGTCGTCGACGAGGGTGCCACGGTGGGCCCCGATACCACATTGACCGACGTCGAGGTGGGCGCCGGCGCGATGGTGATCCGCACGCACGGCACCGGCGCACGGATCGCCCCCGGCGCCTCCGTCGGTCCGTTCGCCTACCTGCGTCCCGGCACGGTCCTCGGCGCGGGCGGCAAGATCGGCGCCTTCTGCGAGACCAAGAACGCCGACATCGGCGCGGCCTCCAAGGTGCCGCACCTGACCTACGTGGGCGACGCCTCGATCGGCGAGCACACCAATATCGGCGCGTCCTGCGTGTTCGTCAACTACGACGGTCTCGAGAAACACCACACGACGGTCGGCTCGTACGTGCGCGCAGGGTCGGACACGATGTTCGTCGCGCCCCTGACGATCGGCGACGGCGCCTACACGGCCGCCGGCACCGTCGTACGCAAAAACGTCCCCCCGGGGGCCCTGGCCATGACGGTCGGGGCGCAGCGCAACCTCGAGGGTTGGGTCGAGCGGAGGTGGCCGCAGACTGCGTCGGCCGACGCCGCGCGGCTTGCGCAGAAACAACAGGACGATCACGAGGACGGCGGAGACCAGTGAGCGCACTTTCGGCGGACAACCACAAGAACCTGATGCTCTTCGGTGGCCGCGCCCATCCGGAGCTGGCGGAGCGCGTGGCCAAGGAACTGGGTGTGGAACTCACCCCGCAGACGGCCCGCGAGTTCGCCAACGGCGAGATCTTCGTGCGCTTCGAGGAGTCGGTGCGCGGCAGCGACGCCTTCGTGCTGCAGAGCAACCCGTATCCGCTGAACCAGTGGATCATGGAGCAGCTCATCATGATCGACGCGCTCAAGCGCGGCTCGGCCAAGCGGATCACCGCGATCCTGCCGTTCTACCCCTACGCCCGTCAGGACAAGAAGCACCGCGGCCGCGAGCCGATCTCCGCCCGCCTCGTCGCCGACCTGCTCAAGACCGCGGGCGCCGACCGCATCATCACCGTCGACCTGCACACCGACCAGATCCAGGGCTTCTTCGACGGCCCGGTGGACCACATGCACGCGCAAGGCCAGCTGGGCGACTACGTGCGCGAGCGCTACGGCACCGACAACATGACCGTCGTCTCCCCTGATTCCGGTCGCGTGCGCGTAGCGGAGAAGTGGGCCGACTCGTTCGACGGCGCCCCGCTGGCGTTCATCCACAAGACCCGTGACCCGCTGGTGCCCAACCAGGTCAAGTCCAACCGTGTCGTGGGCGACGTCGAGGGCCGCACCTGCGTGCTCATCGACGACATGATCGACACCGGCGGGACCATCGCCGGCGCCGTCCGGGTGCTCAAGGAGGCCGGCGCGGGCGACGTAATCATCGCCGCGACGCACGGCGTGCTCTCCGACCCGGCCGCCGAGCGCCTGGCGAACTGCGGCGCGCGGGAGGTCATCGTCACCGACACGCTGCCGATCAACGGGGACAAGCAGTTCGACAACCTCACCGTGCTGTCCATCGCACCGCTGCTGGCCCGCACCATCCGCGAGGTCTTCGACAACGGCTCGGTGACCTCGTTGTTCAACGGCATCGCCTGAGTCCGGGCCGACGCCGCGAGCTCGCGCACATGCCACCGGACGAAGCCCCCGCCACCGACAACGATGCCTGCGGCGGGGGCTTCGCGGGCATCCCGTTCGCCGCCCTGGACTTCTACGAGGACCTCGAGGCCGACAACTCCAGGGTGTGGTGGCAGGCGCACAAGGACTTCTACCGCGACACCGTGCGGGCATCCATGGAGACGCTAGCCGCCGCGCTGGAGGACGAGTTCGGCGCCGCCAAGGTGTTCCGCCCGTACCGGGACGTGCGGTTCAGCAAGGACAAGACGCCCTACAAGACGCACCAGGGCCTGTTCGTGGCCACCGCTCCGGGCACAGGTTACTACGCGCAGATCGACGCCGCCGGGCTGTCGACGGCGGGCGGGTCGTACGCGCTGGCGCCGGAGCAGCTCGCGCGGCTGCGCGCTGCGATCGACGACGACGTGCGGGGCGCCGAGCTGGAGAGCATCGTCGACGCCCTCACGCACGATGGTTTCACGATCGGCGGCGACCGCCTCAAGACGCACCCGCGCGGCTATCCCGCCGGCCATCGGCGGATCCGGTTGCTGCGTCACCGTTCCCTCACCGCGCGGTTCGACCATGGCTGCCCCGAGTGGGTGCAGACCCCCGCCGCGCTCGATCGTGTCCGCGCATCCTGGCGCGCCGCCAGCCCGCTGGTCGAGTGGCTGACGCAGGTCGTGGGCTGAACCGTCAAACTCGGACGGACGTACGACTCTTGGCGGCACGCCCGGCCCATGTGACTTCGGCAACGCCGGGGCGGTCCCGGTGTCGACAGCGATGGAACCGTCACCTAATGTTGCCGCTCGTGACTCTCGCTCAGGATCTCCCCACGCACTGTTCCACCGCATCCGGCTCCTCAGCACTTTCCACCCCTGCGCGGCACTGGTCCCCCGGCCTGTGCGTGTGGTGCGGCGGTGAGGATTCCATCGAGGTCTACAAGAACGAACACCGTTGCGCCACTTGCCGTCAGCACGAGGACGTCGTCACAGAGGCGCGCGATTTCCTGGGCATGTACGGCCTGCGCCCACTGGGCGGATCCCTCGATTCCGAGGACGAGGAGGAGCGCGAGCACCGCGTCGCCGCGCGCGACGCCCGCGCCGCGCTCAACGCACGGCGCCTGGCCGAGCCGCCGAGTCGTGAGCAGATCCGCAAGGCCATGACGGGCACGCGCAGCAGCGCCGTCGAGCGCGTCGAGTCGATCGACGTCGACGCCGGGAGCACCACGGCGCAGCCGCAGGGCGCGCGGAAGCCGGCGCCGAGCCGCGCCCCGCGCAAGTCCGAGTCCGGAACCGGCGCGAGCCGCGTGCGGTCCACCCGCAAGGCGTCGTCGCCGGCGACGGACGTCGATCTGCAGACGCTCGAATCCCGTGTGACCACGCTGCTCGACAAGCTCGGCGCCATCGACGCGCAGATCACCGAGAAGTCCGCCTCGGGAGGCCTCGCCGCCCGCGCGCGGATCAAGGACCTCGAGCGCCAGCGCACCACCGTCCTGCACACCCTCGCCGCCCTGGAGAAGGCGCGCCGTCTGCAGACGGGATAGCAGCCCGCACGATCACGGGATCTGCACGATCCCGGCCCCGTTCCCGGCGAAGTCGTCTCGCCGCCCCGTCACCGCACTCGACGCGGTCCATCTGCCGGCGCGCCGCTCGACGGCGATGGGATAGCCGAAGGCCCCGGTGATCGTCGCCGAGGTCAGCACCTGTGCGGCCGGCCCGGAGGCGAGTACCCGGCCGTCGGCGATCACCAGCGCGTGCGTCGTGGACGCCGGAAGCTCCTCCAGATGGTGCGTGACCAGCAGCGACGACAATCGTGGATGCGCCTCGCGGAGCCCGGAGAGCACATCGAGGAGGATCTCCCGCGCAGCCAGGTCCAAGCCCGTCGTCGGCTCGTCGAGCAGGAGCAGCTGCGGCCGCGTCATCAGCGCCCGGGCGATGAGCACGCGGCCACGTTCCCCCTGGGAGAGCACCGACCAGCGCGTGTCCGTGCGGGCGGTGAGCCCGAGCGTCGCCGTCAGCTCGTCGGCCAGCGCAGTGTCCGCGGCGGCCGGCGCCCACCGCGCGGGCAGGTCCGAGGCCGCGACCAGACCGGTCAGCACCGCCTCCCGCACGGTGAGGTCCGCCTCGATGCGGGTGCGCGGGTCGATGTGCCCGATATGCGTGCGCAGCTCCCGCATGTCTACGCGGCCCAGCCGGTGCCCCAGCACATGCACCGTGCCGCTGGTCGGATGCAGCTTCGCCCCGCACAACGCGAGCAGCGTCGATTTTCCCGCGCCGTTCGGACCGATCACCGCCCAGTGTTCGCCGGCATGGACCTCGGCGGAAACCCCCTCGACCAGTGCCCTCCCCTGGCGCATGACCGTCACGCCGTCCACGCACAGCACGGCGCCGCTGTGCGCGGTGCCCACAACCGCCTCCGCAGCGCTCACGACCGCCTCCGCAGCGCGTCGGCCAGGCCCAGCAGATGCCCGCGGGTCAGTGCCTCCGCCCGGTCGGCACGGCGTGCGAAGATCGCCTCGACGATCGCGGTGTGCTCGTGCGCATCGTGTTCGGTGACATCCATGATCTCCAGCAAGCCCCCCATCGAAGCCACCAGCCGCGGCCGGAGGCTGTCGAACAGGGCCAGCAGCAGCTCGTTGCGGGCCGCGGCGACCACCGCGCGGTGGAAGGCGATGTCCGCCTGAGCGAGCTCCCCGGGAGCTGCCCGGGCTGCCATCGCGTTGCGTTCGGCGAGGGCACGCCGGATCGTCTCCGCGTCGGATCCGTCGTGCTCTGCTGCGGCCAGAGCGGCTGCGCGCGACTCGATGGCGATCCGCACCTGCACCACCTCGGCGATCGCCCCGAGCCGGGCGAGCCGGTCCCACCCGTCCGTCGGCGTGGCCGACGTGACGAACACGCCGATCCCCTGCCGGCTGGTCAGCACCCCCCGTGCAGCGAGCTGGCGGATGGCCTCGCGGATCGTCGAGCGGCTCACCTTGAGCTCACCCGCGAGTGCGAGCTCGCCCGGCAGCTGCTCTCCGACCTCCCAACGGCCACTGCCGATCGCGTCGAGCAACGCCTCTGCGGCCTGCTGCGACAGGGGGACACGCGTCAGTGAATCCATCATTCAGCCCTTAGTCATCCGGTTGTCTGACATAGTAACCTCCGGTTCCGCGGCGCCGGTTCCGCGTTCATCGCTGCCCTTCTGCGCGTCTGCGGTGTGACGCCGCCGGCCGCGCATCCGATACAGCTCGCGCATCGCGATCACCAGCGCGAAGACCGCGAAGACGACGCTGAGGACCTTCATGTCCATCGTCAGCGCCAGCAGCACGCCGATGACCGCCCCGGGAAGCGCCCCGACGTTCAGCACAGTGGCCAGCCGCGTGTCGGCGGTCCCCTGGCGCATATGGACGACCGTTCCGACGACCGCGTTGGGGAAGAACATCAGCAGGGACGTCCCCTCCGCGGTGACGAGATCCGCGCCGAACAGCATCATGAGCACCGGCACCGCCAGGAGTCCTCCACCGAGACCCATACCGGCCGACCACACACCGATGACGAGCCCCAGCGCGAGGGAGACGGGCACGGTGAACCACGGGTTGTCGATCAGGTGCTCCGGCACGATCGCCGATCCGCGCAACGGGTCGGCGCCTGCGACGTCGACGAAGAGCTTGAGGCACGTGGCCATCAGGATGATCACGAACAGCCACCGCAGAAGCCGGTGCGAGATGCGCAGGATGAGCCGCGCCCCGAAGAACACGCCGCTCCCGCCGCCGAGGAGCCCGCCGATGACGCCGCCGATACCGCCGACGGCGAGTGCGGTCGTCACCCCCGTCCCGGCTGTCCACGCAACCCGGGCTCCGCCCACGGCTACAACGCTTCCCGGCTTCTGCCCACTCGCCATAGCGATGGCCCCCTTCGTCCACATCGTCACGTCAGGTCGGAACACTAGCACTTGTCAGACAAGTGCGTGTCTGTGTGGTTTGTTCAGGGCAGTTCCGGGCCGTCGTGCAGACTGTGTCTGTGCACCACCACGACCCCGCCGCCACGCCCACCGCTCGGCCCCGCCGGATCCTCGACCTCACCCACACACTCGACGAGGACTTCCCACAGTGGCCCGGCGATCCGCTCTTCCGGATGCGCCGCGTCCCCGCATCGCCGGAGTTCCTCGTGCACGAGCTCTGCTTCGGCGAGCACACCGGCACCCACGTGGACGCGCCACTGCACTGTGCTCCAGGCGGGGCCGGCGTCGATCGGATCCGCGTCGACGACCTCGTCGCCCCGCTCGTGCTCATCGACATCGCCGGCCGTGCCACTTCCGAGCCAGATGCACTCGCCACGCCCGCGGACATAGCCGCCTGGGAATCGCGGCACGGCCCCGTCCCGGACGGCGCCCTCGTCGCGCTCATCACCAGACCCGCCCCCGGGATCGACCACGCCTCCGCGCCCGTACGCCCGAGCCCCTCCGCGGAGCCCGCACCGCACGCGGCCCCGGACCATAACGCGGAAGTGGGTGCGCTGGCACGGTCGTTGACACCCGACGCGGCCGGCGACGCACACTGGCCGGGGTTCTCGCGCGAGGCCGTCGAGTTACTGGTGCACGGACGGGCCGTCGTCGCCATCGGCACCGATGCGCCCAGCATCGACTGCGGATCGTCCACAGACTTCCCCGCCCATCACGCCATCCTCGGCGCCGGACGCTACGCCGTCGAGATGCTCGCCGCTCTCAGTACTCTGCCGCCCGCCGGAGCGGTGGTCGTAGTGGCGCCTCTCAAGCACCGCGGCGGCTCCGGCGGGCCCGCGCGGGTTCTCGCCGATGCTCGATTGACCGGCGGCACGCCGCGGATCGGAACGGAACCCGCGCGGATCGCCACCCGCGCGCGTATGCGGCGCCCTATACTTCACGGGCACGAATTCCGGTGTGCGACGCCGCACACGCAACGATCGAGGAGCGCCCATGACCGTCACACACAAGCTCATCGGCGGCTCCATGCAAATGGTGGCCTGCCAGCTCGCACAGGGCCAATCGGTGTTCTGTGAGCCGGGCAAGTTCCTGTGGAAGACCACCAACGTGGACGTCCGCACGACCCTCGGGGCGCCGTCCGGCAACCCCGGTGGCGGCCAGACCACCGCGTCATCGCTGCTGGGGCTCGCCAAGAACGTCGGCAAACGGATGATCGCCGGCGAGTCGCTCGCGGTGCAGGTGTACTCGGCGCAGCAGCAGCCCGGCCTCGTCGCGTTCGCCGGCGTTCTGCCCGGCCAGGTCCGTGCGCTCGAACTCGACGGTTCCACACAATGGCTGGCGCAGAAGGACGCCTTCGTCGCCGCCGAATCCACGATCGACTTCGACATCGCCTTCTCCGGCGGCAAGACCGGCCGGTGGGGAGGCGAGGGCTTCATCCTGGAGAAGCTCGGCGGCACCGGCACCGCGTTCATCGCCGGAGCCGGCGACTTCGTCGACCTCAACCCCGCCGACTACGGCGGCAAGATCCAGGTGGACACCGGGTGCATCGTCGCATTCGAGAGCTCCGTCAAATACGGGGTGGAGCGCGTAGGCGGCATGGATATGAAGGGCGTGATGAACATGGCACTCGGCGGCGAAGGCGTGCATCTGGCCACGCTGGAGGGCGACGGCCGGGTGATCATCCAATCGATGACGACGGCCGGCATCGCGCAGGCGCTGATGAAGAACGTGGGGCCGGACGAGGACCGCAAGGGATTCACCGGCGGGCTGTTCTCTGGAAGTATGGACTGATGGGGTTCATGGACAAAGCCAAAGAGGCGGCCGAGCGCGCGGCGGCCATGGCACAGCAGGGCCTGGACCAGGGCCAGCAGAAACTCGACGAGTACCAGCAGCAGCGCGAGGCCGGTGATATGTACCGCGCACTGGGCGAGGCTTTCTACGCCGAACAACGCTCCGATGGCCCGCGCCAGGATGTAGCGGACGCGCTCGCGCGGCTCGACCAGTGGCACGCGCAGACCGGCGCGGCCGGGACGACGCCCCCGGAGGCCGGAACAGCCGACGCGCCCCCGCCTCCTCCGCCGCAGCCTGGGCCCGGAGGCCCTCCCCCACCTCCGGCTCCCCCACCGCCGGCTCCTCCTGCCGCCGGTCCGGGGCCGCACCCACCGCGTCCCGGCCCGCCGGAGCCGCCGCCTCCTCCAGAACCCGGCGGCCGCGACAAGCCGCGACGTGAGCCGCCGGGCGGGTTCACGCTGGACGGGCTCTGACGTTCCCGATCGTCAGCCGCGGCGGCACGCCAGCACCAGGGCGAAGCGCGCCGCTTCGTCCGTCCAGGTATGCACCGGGTCGAGGCCCGCCGCAGCGAGCTCGTGGCCGACCGCGTCGAGAGTGAACTTGGCGGAAACCTCGGTGCGTAGCTCCTCCCCGGCGGCGAAGTCGACTTCGATCCCCACCGCGGGGATGCACACGCGCATCGCGCGCCGGGCCCGCAGCCGCATCTCGATCCAGCTGTTCCCCGCGTTCCACAGCGCGACATGGTCGAACATGTGCGGCACGAAATCGGCGCCCAGGCGCCGGTTGAGCACGTGCAGCACGTTGCGGTTGAACTCCGCCGTGACGCCCTCCGCGTCGTCGTATGCGGCGATCATCACCGCGGGGTCGGTGACGAGGCCTATTCCGACCAGCAGGCATTCCCCGGGTTCCATCGCCCCGGCGGCGCCGTGCAGAAAGGCGGCTCTGGGGCCAGGTTCCAGGTTTCCGATGGTGCCGCCGAGGAATGCGACCAGGCGACGCCCCACCCTCGGCAGCGATGCCGTCGTATCCGTGAAATCGCCGACCACCCCGCGCACCGGCAGGTCGGGGAACTCGATCGCCAGCGCGTCCGCGGCGAGACGGATGGACGGCTCCGAGACGTCCTGCGGCACATACATCTTCAGGCCCTCGTGCTCGGCGAACGCGGCCAGAAGCAGTCGCGTCTTCTCCGAGGACCCCGAGCCGAGCTCGACCAGGGTGGTGGCCCTGCTCGCGGCAGCGATCTCCGGCGCCGCCCGCATCAGCAGTGCGCGCTCGGTCCGCGTCGGATAGTACTCGGGAAGCCGCGTGATCGCCTCGAACAGCTCACCTCCCCGCTCATCGTAGAACCATTTGGGGGGCAGGTTCTTCGGGTTCGCAGACAGGCCTGACGCGACGTCGGCCCGCAGCTGCTCCTCCAAGTCCGCCTCGGTCAGGTGCACGTCCACCAGGGTCGTCGTCATCGGTTGCGGGCTCCCTTCACCGGCTGTTCGCTGCCATGGAAATCGGTTCCGACCGTAAGCGTCCGATCCGCGCATCGACGAGGGCTCCGTCGTCCACTTCCGACCACCCCACGTCGGTGGTCGGCTCCGAGGCGATCCACAGCTCGTCAGGCGCGTCGAGGACCCACAGGGAATGGCGCCAGGCGGTGGCGACGACGCGTTCGCCGTCGGTGGCGAGCAGGTTCAGCCGGGATCCGGGGGCGCGCTCTTCGACATCCTGTATCAGCGACGCCACCGCATCCGCAGCGTCCATGCCCGCCGTGATGCGCGCGCGGAACAGCTGCCAGAGGAACACCGAATCGGTGGCGGCCTCCGACCGCATCGCCTCGGCTGCCGGAATCTCGTCCGCCAGACCGGCCACGGAGCCGGGCCAGCCGCGGACGACCCCGTTGTGGCTGAACGCCCACCGGCCGTCGGTGAACGGCGCGCACGCCTGCGCCGACACCGCCATGCCCGGGGTCGCCGAGCGCACCGCCGCGAGGATCGCCGTCGTGCGGATCTGCTCGAGCGCCCCGCGCACCGCCGGCCCACCGTCGGCCCCCTGCCCGTCGTCAACCCCTTCCCCGCCGGCGGCCACCGTGCGGCCCAATGCCGGGTCGGACCAGACCGGCAGCGTGGTGCGATGCTGGCCCACTCCCTGCGGGCCGCCGGACGCCCACCAGCACGCGCCGAACCCGTCGGCGTTGATCGTGCCGCCGCCGCGCATCTGCTGCGGCGCCCACGCCTGCCGGGCCAGCGAATGCCTGCCGTGCGTCGCCACCCAGGCCACCGTGCGAGCGGGCCCCAGGAAGGCCAGATGACGGCACATCAGGCGCGCGCACCGTCGCGCTCGGAGGCAGCGGCGATGCCGACGCCATCATTTGCCGGATAGTCGCGTGCGAGCCGGATGCCCGCGAAGATCTGCCGCCGCACGGGGTGGTCCCAGTTGCGGAACGTGCCGCGGCAGGCGACCGCGTCCGTACCGAAAGAGCCGCCCCGCAGCACACGGTAGTCGCCCCCGAAGAACACCTCCGAGTACTCGCGGTACGGAAAAGCCCGAAAGCCCGGATACGCCTCGAAGCCGGATGAGGTCCATTCCCACACGTCCCCGATGAGCTGGTGGATGCCGGTCACGGTGGCCCCGGCCGGGTAAGCCCCCGCCCCGGCTGGAGACAGGTGCCGTTGCCCCAGGTTCGCGTGGTACTCGGTGGGTTCCGCGTCGCCCCATGGATAGGTGCGCGAGCGCCCGGCCGCCGCGTCGTGACGTGCGGCCTTCTCCCACTCGGCCTCGGTGGGCAGCCGCTTGTCCGCCCACGCGGCGAACGCCTCCGCCTCGAAATAGCTCACGTGCACCACCGGCTCGTCCGGCTCGAGCGCCACCGTCGCCCCGAACCGGCGGCGCTGCCAGCGGCCGTCGCCGTCGCGGCTCCAGAACTGCGGCGCCTCGAGCCCTTCCTCCACGCGGTGGCGCCATCCCCGCTCGGACCACAGCTCACGGCGCCGGTAGCCGCCGTCGGCGATGAAGTGCGCGTACCGGCGGTTGGTCACGGGCAGCGCCTCGATGGCGAACGCGGCGACTTCCACACGGTGCGCCGGGCGTTCGTTGTCCAGCGCCCACGATTCCGTCCCGGCCGTGCCGTCGGTGCCCATGGTGAACGCACCCCCGGGCACGACAATCTCGGGCACTGCGGACTCGGGCACTGCGGACTCGGGCACTGCGGACTCGGGCACTGCGGACTCGGGCACTGCGGACTCGGGAGCGGGGTCGGCGGAGACGGGGCCTGTGGCCCGGCGGGCGCGCGGGGCCGCCGGGGCGTGCAACAGGGCCGGCCCGGTGCGCAACTGGTGGGTGGCGAGCATGGTCTCGTCGTGCTGCTGCTCGTGCTGGGCGACCATGCCGAAGACGAAGCCGTCCGCGGTGAGCGCGTCGCCGTCGAACCCGCAGTGGTCGAGCACGTCGAATGCGCGCTCCCGGACGGACTCGGCATAGGCACGCGCTTCCGTCGGCCCCAGGATCGGAAGCGACGGACGCGTGCTGCGAGGGTGCTGGAGCGCGTCGTATAGGTCGTCCAGACCGGACACCGCGTCCAGACCGGACGGATCACCGAGGCCGGCGCGCGCCGGGGTAGCCGCACATCCGCCCGCTGCGCGCACCAGCCACCGGTCCTCCTGGTTGCCGATATGCGCCAGGTCCCATACCAGCGGTGACATCAGCGCGGAATGCTGCGCGGTCAGTTGATCATCGGGGATGTCCGTGAGGCCCCGCGTCCGGCGGCGGGCCCGTTCCAGCGCTCCGCGGCATGCCGCCCGCAATGCGTCACCGGGTTCCGCGGCCGGAGCATCTCCGGTGCGGGCGGGACGCCGATCCGGGCCGGCGATGCGCCGGCACACCGACTCGATGGCCTCCGCCGTCTCCGCCGCGCGGCCGCCGGATGCCGCCTCCGCCGCGAGTTCCAGCAACGCGCGCGCGGTCCCCCGCAGCTCTTCGTCGGCGAGGCCGTGGCGCGCGGCCCGACGCCACTCCCCGCGCGTCGGTTCCGCGATCGCGGCCGCCCGACGCGCGGCGTCCGGTGTACCGGCCAGCGCGGCGATCACGGCGATCGGCGCTCGCCAGGGCTCCCCACCCTGGCCGCCGCGGAATCCCGCTGGCTGTGCGTCGAGGTAGCGCACCTCAAGGTGCCCGCAGGGGCGCACAGGTGGAAACAGGGTGGTGAGATGGTAGTCGAGGTCGGCGATCGTGGGCGCCCGATCGGGCGCGCCGGCCCCGCCCGCGATCCATTGGGCGAAGGTCACGTCACCGGGAACGGACCAATCGCCGTTCCCGCGCCGGACACACAGCAGCGGCGCTCCCAGAGCCCACCGGGTGTAGGAGGCGACGGGGTCGGCGGACGCCCCGGGCGCCGCGGCGTCGAGCCCGGTACGGCCCGGGTCGAGGGTCAGCCAGGTGCGCATGCGTTCCGACGCCCACCGGCCGCGCCCCTCGCTTCCGTCGTTCGCGTCCATGCCCGTCGCGGCGGAGCCGGCGTCGGCGAAGGCCGCCACCAGCGCGGGTCCCACTGCATCGAGCATCCGCCACCGCAGGGCCAGATCGTCGAGGTCGGCCCCGCAATCGACGCTCACGTGGATGGCCGCGGTGTTGCACATCATCTGCACTCCGCGCGGGCCACTCCGATCGAAGCGATCCTGCATCGCCGCGTAGCGCGCCACAGTCAGGATGCGGGACGGTTCCCGGACTCGGTCGACGGCGCCCGGGAGCATCTCGATGCCCAGGGTGTCCAGCAGCGCGCGCAGCACCGCGGCATCCGCGGCCAGTGCGGCGCAGAGCCTGTCGACATCCGTGAGTGGAAGGCTGGAGATCTCCACCTGCCCACCCGGCTCGACCGTGACCGAACCCCCGGCCGGCAGCGGCGCGTGCGGAGACCCCGGGGCGATGCTGCGGGGCGCGTGCGCGCCCAGGGCCTCCGCAAGAAGCGCCGCGGTGGGCCTGCTCCCCGCCGTGGCCCTGGTGAACCACTCGAGCTCGGCGCCGACCAGGCGCGGCGGACGCAGTCCGAAGCACTGCTGGACGATACGAGCCTGGGCGGACTCCGCAGTGACAGGCACGCGCCCGTGGTCCGCCGTCGCCGGAGCGTCGCGGTGTCCCGCCCCGGCCGTCCGGACGGTTCCTGCCGTCCGGGGCGGCCCGGCCGATCCGGTGGGGTGCGTGGTTCCGGTGGAGTGGGACATCTCAGGTGGGCGCCTCGATTCACACGAACGCGGGTCCTCACCGACAGTAACCGTCCGCGGCACCGAACGGGGCGATCTGCGCATCATCGATCAGGCTTACCCCGGACGCACCCACGGCACTCGCCGACGCCCGCCCCATGTCCGATCCCAATGCACGGGAGACCCGCTCCGCACCCCGGCGGCGGCTCGGATATACCCGTTGCATGACTCACACCACACCGCGCCCCGGTGCGCCGTCCTCGCCCGACTCGGTCCGTCCTCTGCGCATCGACTCGCCCACAGGCGCCGGCGTCCCTGAGTGGGACGTCGAGGCCGACGTCGTGGTCGTGGGCTACGGCATCGCGGGCGCTTGCGCGGCGATCGAGGCGGCCAGGACGGGCGCCCAGGTCGTGATTCTCGAGCGCGCCGGCGGATGGGGCGGTGCCGCGGCCCTGGCCGGCGGGTTCATTTACATGGGCGGCGGCACGGCGCTGCAGCGCGCCCTGGGTTTCGACGACGACGTCGAGAACATGAAGGCGTTCCTGACGGCCGCGATGGGCCCCGGAGCCGACCGGGCGAAGCTCGACGCCTACTGCGAGGGCAGCGTCGCCCACTACGACTGGCTGGTGGACGCCGGGGTGCGTTTCAAGCCCTCGTTCTTCGGTGAGCCCGGCTGGGAGCCCCCGGCCGACGACGGCCTGATGTACACCGGCGGGGAGAACGCGGCGCCGTTCACTTCCGTCGCCGCTGCGGCCCCGCGCGGCCACGTGCCGCAGATGAGCGCGAAGAAGGCGGGCGAGCAAAGCGCGGGGCTGATGCTCATGACCCCGCTGTCGGAACGGATCGCCGAGCTGGGCGTGCGCAGCGAGTACGACGTGACGACCAGGCGCCTCGTGGTGTCCGCCGATGACGACGGCGACCGGGTCGTCGGCGTGATCGGCACTCGTTTCGGCAAGGAGCTGACGGTGCGGGCCCGCCGCGGCGTGGTGCTGGCCGCGGGCAGCTTCACCTACAACGACGCGATGATGCGCGCGCACGTGCCGCTGCTGGCCGGCAGACCCGGCTCGGCGGTGGAGCAGCACGACGGCCGCGCCATCCGGATGGGCCAGGCCGTCGGCGCCGACCTGATGCACATGGACGCCGCCGAGGTGGCGATCCACTGCGACCCGCAGATGATGGTGCGCGGCATCCTCGTCAACGGGCGCGGCCAGCGCTTCGTCACGGAGGACACCTACCCGGGGCGCATCGGCCAGGAGATGGCGTTGCACCAGGGCAACGAGGCCTACCTGGTCCTCGACGAGCGCGCCTACGAGGAGGCCGGCTCCACCGTCAGCGCCACCCCGTTCCTGCGGTTCCGGCCGAAGTGGGTGGGCGAGACGGTCGCCGAGGTCGAGTCGGAGGCGGGCCTGCCCGAAGGGTCATTGCAGGCGACGGTGGAGTTGTACAACCGGCACGCAGCGCGCGGCGAGGACCCGATGTTCGGTAAGAACGCGCAGTGGCTGCGCCCCCTCGAAGGCAACATCGCCGTCATCGACCTGCGTGGGCGCACCGGCGGCTTCGCCCTGGGCGGGCTGCGCACCGACCCCGACTCCCGGGTGCTGCACGTGGACGGCGACCCCGTGCCCGGGCTGTTCGCCGCGGGCCGGTGCACATCGGGCCTCGCCGCCTGGGGCTACGCGAGCGGCGCGTCGCTGGGCGACGGCAGCTTCTTCGGCCGTCGGGCGGGAATCAGCGCCGCCGCGGCCAGCTAGGGTTGTGCTGCCGGCATCTGCGGCGGCTCCGCACGCCCCACCCCCAGGAGACTCCATGTCCGACGAGAATTCCGCGACGATCTACCACAACCCGCGTTGCAGCACCTCCCGGAACGCCCTCCAGCTGCTGCGGGACAACGGCATCGAGCCCACGATCGTCAAGTACCTCGACACGCCTCCCACTCGCGGCGAGCTCGCCCGGCTCATCGAACAGGCGGGCCTGACCCCGCGTCAGGCGATCCGCACCAAGGAGTCCGTCTACAGAGAGCTCGGCCTGGCGGACGCCGGCGACGACGCTCTGCTCGACGCGATGGCCGCCCACCCGATCCTCATCGAACGTCCGCTCGTAGTGACGGACCTCGGGGTCCGGCTGGCGCGGCCGATCCAGAACGTCGAGGAGATTCTGCCCCGGTGAGAAGGGGTTCCGCACGGGGCCGGAAGCGCGGCGGGTGGTCCGCGTCCGACGTCCCGGTGCTGACGGGCAAGACGTTCGTCGTCACCGGCGCCACCAGCGGAATCGGCCTCGAAACAGCGGCAGCGCTGTACGCGGCCGGCGCGGACGTCACGCTGGCCGTGCGCAACGAGGTGAAGGGCCGTGCCGTCGCCGACGGACTCGCCGCCCGCCCGCCCGGTGCGTCCTGGCCGGCGCCGGGCTCGGTCTCGGTCCGGGCGCTGGACCTGGCGGATCTCGCGTCGGTGCGCAGGTTCGCACAGGATTGGGCCGGCCCGATCGACGTGCTCATCAACAACGCCGGCGTGATGACTCCGCGGTTGCAGCGCACTGCGGACGGGTTCGAGATGCAGATGGGGACCAACCACCTGGGCCACTTCGCCCTGACGAATCTGCTGTTACCACAGGTGCGCGACCGGGTGGTGACGGTGGCGTCGCTGGCGGAGCGGGCGGGCCGGATCGATCTGGACGACCTCAACTACGAGCGCCGCCCCCACTCCCGGGCACGGGCCTACGGTCAGGCGAAATTGGCGAACCTGCTGTGCGCGGCGCACCTGCAACGCCGACTCGCCGATTCGGGTTCCGCGGTGCGATCGGTGACGGCGCATCCCGGGGCCTCGTCGACCGGGCTCGGCGACCAGCTGTCCGTCCCCGGTGCGACGGCGCTGTTCCGGTTCGGCAGCAGGTTCGTCGGCCAGGACGCATGCGGCGGGGCTCTTCCGACCCTGTTCGCCGCCGTCGCGGACATCCCCGGCGACACGTACGTCGGCCCCCGCGGGCTGTTCCAGCTGCGCGGCGCGCCCACCGCCATCGGCCGCTCCGCGCGCGCGCTGGACGCCACCACCGCGGCGCGCCTGTGGACGCTGTCCGAGAAGCTGACGGGAACCGCGTTCCCGCTGTGACGTTGCGCGCTCGGGCCCACTCACTCACGGACCCGCGCCACCGGGTATTCTTTGCAACGTTGTCTCGGCGAGGGTGGCTCGCGGTCGATCACCGGCCCGGGCGGACCGTTATCGACGCGACCAGCGGTGTCACCGGCGCGGCCGGTGCACGGCGCGGCGCGCGATCGGCGCCCGCAGCCGGGCACCCCGCAACCGCACTTCTTCCAAGGAGACACCGATGGCCGACAAATTGCGCATCGCCGCCACCCCCCGCACCGAGTTCGGCAAGGGCCCTTCGCGCCGCGCCCGCCGCGAAGGCCTGGTCCCGGCCGTCCTCTACGGCCACGGGGCCGACCCGATCCACCTGAACCTCCCCTCGCTCGAGTTCGCCGCGGTCGTGCGCAACCACGGCACCAACGCCATCGTCACGCTGGACATCGACGGCAAGGAGCACATGGCCCTGACCAAGGAGGTCCGGATCCACCCCGTGCGCAACTACATCGAGCACGCCGACCTGCTCACCGTCAAGCGCGGCGAGAAGGTCGTCGTCGAGGTTCCGCTGGTCGTCACCGGTGAAGCCGCGCCCGGCACCATCGTCTTCCACGAGGTCACGACACTGCGCCTGCAGGCCGACGCGCTCTCCATCCCGGAGGAGATCGAGGTCTCGATCGAGGGTGCCGAGGTGGGCGCCCAGGTCCTCGCCGGGGATGTGCAGATTCCCGCAGGCACCGAGCTCGAAGACGACGCGGAGCTTCTGCTGGTGAACGTCGCCGAGCAGCGGTCCGCGCCCGACGAGGACGAGGCCGCCGCCGAGGGCGAGGCCGGCGAGGCCGCCGCAGAGTGACCCGGCCATCCGCCTGACATCCTTCAACGACGACGGCGCCCCGCCCCCCCGGGGACGGGGCGCCGTCGTCGCAGGGCATCGGGATGCGGCGACTGCAGGCCGGGATGCGATGATGCCCCCTGTGAATACGCCGGGACCCGCCCTCGCCGACCTCGACGGCTCCGACACCCGTCCCCTGGTCATCGCGGGGCTGGGCAATCCGGGCCCGGAGTACGAGCGCACCCGGCACAACATCGGCTTCCTGGTGGCCGACGTGCTCGCCGACCGCATGTCCGCCCGCTTCACGGTGCACAAGCGCAGCGGCGCGCAGATCGCGCAGGGCCGCCTGGCGGGGCGCCCCGTGACCGTGGTCAAGCCCCGTGCCTTCATGAACGTCTCCGGGCGGCAGGTGGCGTCCGCGGCGAAGTTCTTCTCCGTGCCCGCGGACAGGATCCTCGTCGTGCACGATGAGCTGGACCTGGACTTCGGGACGGTCCGGGTGAAGTCCGGTGGCGGCGAGGGCGGACACAACGGCCTGCGCTCGGTGACGTCGTCGCTGGGTACCCGCGACTATCTGCGTGTGCGTGCGGGCATCGGCCGCCCGCCCGGGCGGATGGATCCGGCCTCCTACGTCCTCAAGCCGTTCTCCGCGGCAGAGCGCAAAGAGCTCGGGGTGTTCTGTGAGGAGGCCGCCGATGCCGCGGAGCTCGTAGCCGAGCGGGGGCTCGGCTTCGCGCAGAACCGCCTGCATGGGGCATGATCGGCCACCTTTCTCGGCCGGGTAAACTCGATCGGCGGCAACGCGGCGGAACGCGGTTTCCCACAATGCCCCGCTTCGCGCCATCACCGCACCGGGCGTGACACACCATCCGTGCCGCACCGCCGGTGCCGCACCACCCGCAATCCCGGAAGGATCCCCGGTGACCACCGAGCACGCGTCGGCCCCCAACACCGATCCCGCGACAGCGGCGGGCGGGGCTCACTCCCCCGGCAATGACGCCGCGGGCGTGCAGGCGCGACGCCGACGCACGTTCGCAGTGATCTCGCACCCCGACGCCGGCAAGTCGACGCTCACCGAGGCACTGGCGCTGCACGCCCGGGTGATCTCCGAGGCCGGTGCGGTGCACGGCAAAGCGGGCCGCAAGTCCACGGTGTCGGACTGGATGGAGATGGAGAAGGCCCGCGGCATCTCGGTCAGCTCGACGGCCCTGCAGTTCACCTACGACGACCACGTGATCAACCTCGTCGACACCCCCGGCCACTCCGACTTCTCCGAGGACACCTACCGGGTGCTCACGGCCGTCGACGCCGCGGTGATGCTCATCGACGCGGGCAAGGGCCTCGAGCCGCAGACGCTCAAGTTGTTCCAGGTGTGCAAGCACCGCGGCATTCCGGTGGTCACCGTCATCAACAAGTGGGACCGGCCCGGCCGGTCGCCGCTGGAGCTGCTCGACGAGATTGAGGAGCGCATCGGTCTCATCCCGACCCCCCTGTATTGGCCGGTGGGCATCGCGGGCGACTTCCGTGGCCTGCTGCGCCGCAGCGACGAGGGCTTCATCCGCTTCACACGCACCTCCGGCGGCGCCACCGTCGCGCCCGAGGAGCACCTGGACGCCGAGGCCGCCGCGGCCCGCGAGGGCGACGCGTGGCAGTCGGCCGTCGAGGAGAGCGAGCTGCTCTCGGAGACCGGGGCCGACCACGACCAGGAGATGTACCTGGCCGGGCAGACGTCCCCGGTGATCTTCGCGTCGGCCATGCTGAATTTCGGCGTGCGGCAGATCCTCGACACGCTCGTCGCTTACGCCCCGCCACCGCGCGCGCGCGACGGCGTCGACGGGAAGTCACGCCAGGTGAGCGACCCGTTCAGCGCCGTCGTGTTCAAGGTGCAGGCGGGCATGGACACCGCACACCGCGACAGGCTCGCATTCATGCGGGTGGTCTCCGGGACATTCGAGCGGGGCATGGTGGTCACACACGCGCAGACCGGCCGCCCGTTCGCCACCAAGTACGCGCTCACCGTGTTCGGACGCGACCGCAACACCGTCGAAGACGCCTACCCGGGGGACATCGTCGGTCTCGTCAACGCCAACGCGCTCGCCCCCGGGCACACCCTCTACAGCGATCCGCGCATCGAGTTCGCGCCCATCCCGTCGTTCGCGCCCGAGCACTTCGCGATGATCAGCGCCCGTAGCGCGGGCAAGTACAAGCAGTTCCGCAAGGCCATCGACCAGCTCGACACCGAGGGCGTGGTGCAGGTGCTGCGCAACGACGCGCGCGGCGACGCCTCCCCGGTGATGGCCGCCGTCGGCCCGATGCAGTTCGAGGTGGTCACCGCGCGGATGCAGGCCGAGTTCGGCGTGGAGACCGTCGTGAACAACCTCGGCTACACCGTGGCGCGCGAGACCGACAAGGAATCCGCGCCCGGACTGAACCGCCAGCGCGGCGTCGAGGTGTTCACCCGCTCCGACGGCGTCATCCTGGCACTTTTCAGCGACAAGTGGCGGCTGCAGTACATCGAGAAGGAGAACCCGGAGCTCACGCTGCGGCCTCTCGTCGCGGCGAGCGACTGAAGTACAGCGGCGAGCGACTGAAGTACAGCGGCCGGCGACTGAGACACCGCGGCCAGCGACTGGCATACCGCGGCCGGCGACTAGGCTCCCGGCCGGGCACGCTCGCCGCCGGCGGTCGTCAGGTTTGCGGACACCGGTCCCGGTTACCCTCAGGCATGGTCACCGTAGGCGGCCGCAAGGTGGCGATCACCCACATCGACCGTGTGCTCTATCCAGCACAGGGACGGTCCGGCGCGGTGACGAAGTCGGACGTCATCGGCTACTACCGCGAGATCGCACCCCTGCTTCTGCCCCTCCTGCGTGAGCGGCCCGTCACCCGCAAGCGCTGGCCGCGCGGCGTAGCGGAGGAGTCGTTCTTCGAGAAGCAGCTGCCGTCCTCCGCGCCCGAGTGGATCGACCGCTGCACTCTGGCGCACCGCACGCACCGGACCACCTATCCGATCGCCGATTCCGAGGCGACCCTTGCGTGGTTCGGCCAGCAGGCGGCGCTGGAGCTGCACGTCCCGCAGTGGCGACACGACCGCCCCGACCCCGATTCGGACGCGCCGGACTCCCCCGGCGCGTTCCTCGCCGACCGTCTGGTGTTCGACCTCGATCCCGGGGAACAGACCGGACTCGCCGACTGTGCGCAGGTGGCGACGGCGATACGCGACCTGACCGAATCGAACGGACTCACCTGCCACCCGGTCACGTCCGGAAGCAAGGGCATTCACCTGTACGTGGCACTGGACCGCCCGGTGACGTCGGATGACGCGGTGGACGTGGCCCGCCGTGTCGCCGACGAGGTCGCCGCACGACATCCTCGCACCGTCACCACGACGATGCGGAAGGCGCAGCGCCGCGGAAAGGTGTTCATCGACTGGAGCCAGAACAACGGCGCCAAAACCACCATCGTACCGTACTCGCTGCGCGGACGCGATCGCCCGACCGTCGCCGCGCCACGCACGTGGGACGAGATCGAGGATCCGACACTGCGCCAGCTCACATTCGACGAGGTGCTGCGCCGCGTGGACGAGCACGGCCACCTGCTGACCGACCTGGTGAAGGGCTCTGACCGGGGCCGTAGCCGGGGCTCGAGCGGGCGCCGCGCGCGCGGAACCCGCGACGATACGGGCCGGTTGGGCGAATACCGCACGCGCCGGCAGTTCGGCCGTACCACCGAGCCGCTGCCGGAAGCGGACCCGCGCGGCGCGGACGGCGGAGCCGGATTCGTCATACAGGAGCACCACGCCGGCACCCTGCACTGGGACTTCCGGCTGGAGCGCGACGGCGTGCTCGTATCGTGGGCGGTCCCGAAGAATCTCCCCGCTAACACCGGCCAGGACCGCCTCGCGGTGCACACCGAGGACCATCCGCTCGAGTACGCGTCCTTCGAGGGCGAGATCCCCCGGGGCCAATACGGCGGCGGCCGGGTCGAGATCTGGGATAATGGCACGTACTCGGCGGTGAAGTGGCAGGACGACGAGGTGGTCGTGGACCTGCACGGCAAGCGCCTTCGCGGACGGTACGCCCTGATCCACACGCCCGGAGTCGGCCGCAGCGGCGGACGCGGGACGGAGTCCCGCGGTGACGGCGCGGAAGGCGGCCATACTTCCGGCGCCCATTGGCTGGTGCATCTGAAGAAGGACCAGCCGGAGTTCCGGCCGTCCGCCACGCACGACTCCGATGACGAGCCCTCCGGCGACGGGCCTTCCAGCGACGGCACCGGGCAGACCATCGCGGCCGGCCGGGGATCGCGGGCGCCGTTCCCGCGCGGACTCCGGCCCATGCTCGCGACGCCCGGCGACATCACTGGCCTCGATCCGGACGAGTGGGCGTTCGAGGGCAAGTGGGACGGGCACCGCGTGATCATCGAGGTCCACGACGCAGCGGTGCGATTGCACAGCCGCAACGGTCGCGATGTGACCGACGAGTTCGGCCGGTTCGCCGCCCTGGCCGAGGATCTTCGGGGCCACGACGCGGTACTCGACGCCGAACTGGTGGCGCCCGGTGCGCGCGGTGTCCCGGACTTCGCGCGCCTGCAGCGCCGCGCCGCGGCCACCGAGCTGCGGCTCTACGTGTTCGACGTCCTCTACCTCGATGGGCGACCGTTGTTGCGCGTCGCCTACCGCAATCGCCGCAAGGTTCTCGAGGCCCTCGCCCCGCGGCTGCACGCCGCCGAAGTGCCCGCGCCATATGACCTCGACCCTCGCAAGGCGTTGCGCCGCAGCAGCGACGATGGGCTGGAGGGCATCGTCGCGAAGCGGCTGGGTTCCCGGTATGCCGATGGCAAGCGCTCCGACGCGTGGATCAAGCACAAGCACTTCGCCAGTGATGAGCTCGTGATCGGCGGGTACACCCGCGGAAGCGGCTCGCGCGCGGAGACTTTCGGCGCCCTGCTGCTCGGCGAACCCGACGCCGACGGGCGACTGCGCTATGCCGGCAAAGTGGGCACCGGCTTCGACGAGCACGAGCTCGCGCGACTGACCGCCTCGATGCGCCGGATCCGCCGCAAGACCAGTCCCTTCAGTGACGCGGTGCCCCGCTCCGACGCCCCGGACCCCGTGTGGGTCACCCCGCGGCTCGTCGGCGAAATCCGACACTCCGGCCGTACCGAGGCGGGGCGCTTCCGGCACCCGTCGTGGCGCGGCCTGCGCAGCGACAAGTCGCCCGGCGATCTGTGATGGTCACGCGCATGCGCACCCGAGTAAGTACTTTCGGAGTCGATGCCCGGCGCCTCAGTGTGCGGCGTCGCGACGGGAGGTGGTTCCCATGAGGTCGATCTGGAACGGGCAGGTCGAATTCGGTCTGGTCAGCATCCCTGTCCGGCTGTATGCGGCCACGGAGAACAACAGCGTCAGATTCCGGCAGGTGCACGCACAGGACGGCGGGCAGATCCGGTATCAGCGCGTGTGCTCCGAGGACGGCGAGGAGGTTCCGTATTCGGAGATCGCCAAGGGGTATCAGACAGAGGGCGGCGAGCTCGTCGTGATCACACCCGACGAGCTCGCGGCGGCCGAACCGCAGTCCTCACGCTCGGCGCAAGTGGTCGAGTTCGTCCCGCTCGAGTCCATCGACCCCGTCTACTACGACAAGACCTACTATCTCGAGCCGCGGAAGTCCGCCGTCCGGCCCTACTTGCTGCTGCGCGACGTGCTCCACAAGTCCGACCGTGTCGCGATCGTGAGGATCACCCTGCGCAACCGTGAGGCGATGGCCGTGCTGCGGGCGGCGTCCGACGTGATCATGCTCAGCACGATGCACTGGGCGGACGAGGTCCGCACACCGGCCTTCCCCTTCCTTCAGGAAGAGCATCCGCAGGTACGCAGTGAGGAGATGTCGATGGCCATGACGCTGGTCGACCACATGGCCGACGATGTCTTCGATCCGACCGAGTATCACGACCGGTACCGCGACGCGGTCGCCGAACTCGTCGAGGGGAAACTGGTCGGCGGCCGGACACAAGCGTCCGGCGGCACCCGCCGCCGGAGCCGGTCCGGCAAGGGCAGCGGCGAGGACGAGGACGTGTCCGACCTGCTTCGCGCCCTCAGCGCCAGCGTGGACGACGACTCCGGATCGCGCTCGACGTCCGGCACGAAGAACACGAAAAACACGAAGAAGTCGGACACCCGCAAGAAGCCGCCCGCTGCGAAGAAGAGCGCCACCACCTCCAGCGGCCGCAAAGCAGCGGCGAAGAAGACCGCGAACAGCAAGCCGCGAACCAAGAAGGGAGCGTGATCGCATGGCCCGCGACGACGGGGCGGCGGTATCGACAATGTGCCCTCTGTGCGCCGCTGAACTGGATCATTGCCACGGCACGCTGATCGTGCACCATGACTTGGTCATGGAGTGCACCGATGCGGGCTGCACCGCACTCGATCGAGTGCGACACACGCTGGTCGTCGAATGCGGGGAGATCGCGCCCCCGTGCGGGTGCGGCGACGAGGCCGCCCCCTGCACGTGAGCCGGCACGATCGGCACGACCAGCCGGAGAGGAACCTGTCAGATCGGCGAGTCGAAGACCTCGTTGACCGCGTCCACCGACACCTCGGCGATCGCCGCCGGGGTCCAGGCCGGGTTCCGGTCCTTGTCCACCAGCACCGCGCGCACTCCCTCGGCGAAGTCCGGGCAGGCGGTCATCTTCACCGCGGCGCGCAGCTCACGGCCCAGGCACTCCTCCAGCGTCGCGGACTTGCCGCCGCGGCGCAGCAGCTCGGTGCTCACCGACATCGACCACGGTGACGCCGAAGCGAGCGCCTTGCGCGCCGCGACCCGCCACGGCTCATCGCCCTGGGCCACCCGCTGGGAAATGACGGCCAGGTCGTATCCGGCGAAGGCCTCGTCGATGGCCGGGCGTACCGCTGCGATGGCGGACTCCGGGGCCTGCGCGGCGTCGAGCGTCCCCAGCGCCGCCTCCAACCCGTCGGCGACGACGGACTTCGCGAAGGCGTCGAGCCCCGCGGAGGGCACGAAATGCGTCGCGAGGCCGAGCTCCAGGGCGTCTCCGGCGTTCAGGCGGGCGCCGGTCAGGCCCGCGTACAGTCCGGCGGCCCCGGGGATGCGGGGCAGGAACCAGCTGGCGCCCACGTCCGGGATGAACCCGATGGCGGTCTCCGGCATCGCGAACATCGCGCGCTCGGTGACCACCCGGACCGCTCCGTGCACGGAGATGCCGAGCCCGCCGCCCATGTTGACGCCGTCGATCAGCGACACATACGGCTTGGGGTAGTCGGCGATGAGCTGGTTGAGCCGGTACTCCTCCGAGAAGAATCCGTAGACCTCGCCGTTCTTATCGGCCAGAACGGACTCGCGCACCGAGCGGATGTCGCCGCCCGCACAGAACGCCTTGTCCGAGGCACTGCGCACGAGCACGGTCTGCACCGCGTCGTCGTCCTTCCACCCCACCAGCACCGCGTAAAGTTCGCGGATCATGGGGGTGTCCAGGGCGTTCAGGGCGGACGGCCGATTGAGGACGATCTGTCCGACCGTGCCGTCGATGGTGCTCTCCACATATGAACTCAACGCAGCTCCCCTCAGAAAGTCGTATCCCGCACCCTATGCCCGCGGGTTGTGAGCGGCGCACAAGGTACCGGCCTGAGTGATGCACGTCTCAGCCCCCCTCTGTGCTCGCCGGGCACGGCCGCTCACCCGATCTCGGCGGCGATCTCCATCCACCGCTCCTCCGCCGCATCCTTCTCCCCGACCGCCTGCGCCAGGTCCGCGTTGAGCGCGATGAGGCGGTCGGGGTCCGTGGCGGCCTCGGCCAGCTGTGCGTGCAGGCCGGCGATCCGTGTGTCCAGCTTGGCCACGGAGCGTTCGAGCCTGCCGAGCTCCTTGGTCATCGAGCGGTGCTCGGCCGCGGACGGTCCCGCGTCCGCGGTTCGGGCGCCCGCGCCGACGCCGCCCGCAGAGTTCTTCTGCGCCGCCCCGTCTAGCGCCGTACCCGCCTGTCCTGCCGTGGCCCCCGTCTGCGCGGCGAGCTCCTCGCGCCGCTCCAGGTACTGTGCGATGCCCCGCGGCAGGTGGGTGAGCCGGCCGTCGCCGAAAAGCGCCCAGACCGAATCGCAGATCCGCTCGATGAGGTAGCGGTCGTGACTGATCACGACCATCGTTCCGGCCCAACCGTCGAGCAGGTCCTCCAGCTGCTGCAGCGTGTCGATGTCGAGGTCGTTGGTCGGTTCGTCGAGCAGCAGCACGTTCGGCTCGCCCATGAGCACGCGGGTGAGCTGGAGTCGGCGCCGCTCGCCGCCGGACAGGTCGCCCACCGGAGTGCGCTGCCGTGCCGGGCTGAAGCCGAGCCGTTCGGCCAGTTGGGAGGCCGACATCTCTCGGTCGCCCAGCTGGACGACGCGTGCCACGTCCTCGACGGCCTCGAGCAGGCGCATGTCGGTGGGCAGGTCGTCGAGTTCCTGGCGCAGCCAGCCGATCCGCACCGTCTTGCCCTGGATCCTCGTGCCCGACGCCGGGGGCCATTCGCCGCCGAGGGTCCGCAGCAGCGTCGTCTTGCCAGACCCGTTGACCCCGACCAGGCCCACGCGCTCGCCGGGCGCCAGCCTCCAGGTGAGGTCCTGCGCCAGCACGCGGCCCTGCTCCCCCTCGCCCGCCGCCGGGGCGCGCAGCTCGACGTCCTCGAGCTCGATCACCACCTTGCCGAGGCGCCGACGCGCGAACGAGCTCAGCGCGATGGAGTCGCGCGGCGGCGGCACGTCGGCGATGAGCGCCTCGGCCGCCTCCACCCGGTAGCGCGGCTTCGACGTACGGGCCGGTGCGCCGCGGCGCAGCCAGGCGAGTTCCTTGCGTGCCAGGTTGCGCCGGCGCTCCTCGGACGCGTCGGCCTGCCGTGCCCGCTCAGCGCGCGCGAAGACCCAGTCGTTGTACCCGCCCTCGTAGCCCTCCACCTTTCCGCCGACAACCTCCCAGGTGCGCGTGGCGACGGTGTCGAGGAACCAACGGTCGTGGGTGACCACCACCAAGGCGCTCCGCCGCGACAGGAGGTGCCCGGCCAGCCAGCGCACGCCTTCCACGTCCAGGTGGTTGGTCGGCTCGTCGAGGACGAGCAGGTCGAGATCCTGGACCAGCGCCGCGGCCAGCGCCACCCGGCGCCGCTCGCCGCCGGAGAGTTCGTCGACCGGCGTGTGCAGGCGCCTGCCCTCCGGATCGGCACCGCTCGCGGTGGCGCCGCCCAGTTCCGCGCCGAATCCGATGCCGTGCAGGATCCCCCGGATGCGGCGGTCCGACGCCCACTCGTGTTCCGCCAAGCCCAGCGGGCCGAACACCACCTCGCCCACCGTCGCCCCGGGCGGAAGTTCGCCGCGCTGAGTCACCACCGCGAGGCGCAGGTCGCCCGCGGAGCTGACGCGGCCCGCGTCCGGCGGCTCCAGCCCGGTCAGCACCTCGAGCAGCGTCGTCTTGCCGCCTCCGTTGAGCCCGACGACGCCGATGCGGTCACCCTCGTGCACCCCGGCCGACACGTCGTCGAGCAGGGCCTTGATGCCGAAGCTTTTCGATACGGATTCGAGATTGACCAGGACTCGGTGGGCCATCAGGCAAGATCCTCGGGGTCGTCATAGTCGTTGTGGTCGTCGCTGAGCACGCGCGCGCCCGCCATCGGTCCGGATGCGACGCGCACCGTGCGGCACACGCCCTCGCCGGCGAGCTCCAGGCTCACCGCCAGGGCGGCGTCCTCGTCCGTGCACAGGAAAGCGCACGTGGGGCCCGAACCGGAGACGATGCCGCGCAGCGCCCCGGCCCGCTCCCCGGCCGCGAGCGTGCGCCGCAGGTCCGGCCGCAGCGACAGCGCCGCCGCCTGCAGATCGTTGCCCAGGACGGGGCCGAGCCTGTACACGTCCCCCGCGGCCAGAGCCTGCAGGAGGTCGTCGGCGGAGCCGAGCCGTCGCGGCCCGGGCCGACGCCCGCCGGATGCATCGTGCGCGGAACCGTCCGGAACGCCTTTGGCACGCAGACGGTCGAGCTCGGCGAAGACGTCGGGAGTGCGCAGCCCGCCCTTGGCGAAAGCCAGGACCCAGTGGCAGTCGTTGCGCGTGAGCACCGTCGTCAGGTCCTCCCCGCGACCTGTGCCGAGCGCCGTGCCGCCGAACAGGATGAAGGGGACGTCGCTGCCCAGCCCGGCCGCGATCCCGCGCAGCTCGTCGCGCGGCAGATCCAGCCCCCACATCGCGTCGAGCGCCACCAGCGTGCCCGCGGCGTCCGCGCTGCCGCCGGCCATCCCGCCTGCCACGGGGATCCCCTTGTCCACCGTGATCCGGGCCTTCGGCTCGCGGCCGGCGTGCGCTGCGATCGCCTCCGCGGCACGCCACACCAGGTTGCGGCGGTCGGTGGGGACGAACCGGGCACCCTCGCCCCGCACATGCACCTCGAGTCCGTGCGCCGGGACGACGCTGACGGTGTCATGCAGCGACAGCGCCTGGAAGACAGTGGTCAGCTCGTGATAGCCGTCGGGACGCAGGTCCCCCACTCCCAGATGCAGGTTGACCTTGGCCGGCACCTGCACCACCACGGGTTCGTGAACGACTCTCAGCACGGCCCACAGCCTAGTCGAGTGCCCCGCCGGGCTCCGGCGCGCGCAGCGCCCCGGCCGCGGCGAGGCGCACGAATCCGGCCGTGTCGATCCGCTCGCCCCGTGCGGACGGGTCGATCCCCGCCGTCCGCAGCCGCCGCTCGGCCTCGGCGGCACCGCCCGCCCAGCCGGCCAGCGCGGCGCGCAGGGTCTTGCGGCGCTGCGCGAACGCCGCGTCGACCACCTCGAAGACCGCGCGCCGGTGCGCCTCGTCGGCAGGCCACGGGGCGGCGGCGTACCGGTCGATGCGCACCAGACCGGACTCCACCTTGGGGACGGGCCAGAACACCGCCCGGCCCACCGACCCGGCACGCCGCACGGTCCCGAAGAACCCCGCCTTCACGCTGGGCACCCCGTACGTGCGACTGCCCGGCCCGGCGGCGAGCCGGTCGGCGACCTCCTCCTGCACCATCACGAGCGCACCGCGCAGCGAAGGGACCTCCGCGAGCAGATGCAGCAGCACCGGTACCGCGACGTTGTAGGGCAGGTTCGCGACGAGCACCGTCGGCGCGGCGGGCAGAGCGCCGCGGCGTACCCGCAGCGCGTCGGCCTCCACGACGGTGAGGCGGCCGGCCGCGTGCGGCGCCCTCTCGGCCGCAGTGGCCGGCAGCTGCCGCGCCAGCACCGGATCGATCTCGACGGCCACCACCGCCGCGGCCGCGTCGAGCAGCGCCAGCGTGAGCGACCCGAGCCCGGGCCCCACCTCGAGGACCGTGTCGTCCGCCCGCACGTCGGCCTTCTCGACGATCCGCCGCACGGTGTTGGCGTCGTGGACGAAGTTCTGGCCGAGCGTCTTCGTCGGCCGGACCCCCAGCCGCTCGGCGAGCGCACGGACCTCGGCGGGGCCGAGAAGGGCGGCGCGGCCGGTGGCCGCGCCGCCCTCGTCAGAAGTGTCGGGCATCCTCAGAATCTAGCGTGCACCGATCTTGCTGCTGCACAGTGGCCAGGCGCCCCACCCCTGCGCGGCCTGCACCTTCTGTGCGACGGCGATCTGCTGCTCGCGCGTCGCCAGGTCGGCCCGTGCGGCGTACTGCCCGCCACCGAAGGCCTGCCACGTCTGCTGGGTGAACTGCAGACCACCGTAGAAGCCGTTCCCGGAGTTGATCGACCAGTTGCCGGTGGCCTCGCACTGCGCCAGCGCATCCCACACGCCACCATGCGGCACCGACGGCGCCGACTTGGTACCGACGCGAACCTCGGCCGGTACGCCCGGATCGAGCACCCTCTCGTCCAGCTTGACGCGTTCGGTTTCCTTGCCGTCGACCGTCGTCACCTTGTAGGTGACCTCGCGGCTGCCGGGCGTGCCCGGGGAGGTCACCTCGGTCTTGCCCTTGGCGAGCGTGTCGTCGTCGGTACTCACCGCCGGCGGCTCGAAGGACTCGGTGACCGTCTCGGTCTCGGTGGCGATGCGCTTGACAGTCACCGTCATCCCCTCTTTCACGGGGGTCGACGCGGCCGGTTCCACGACGTCGTCGGCATCCAGCGGGGTACCCAGGGCAGTGAGCATGTCGCCCACGGTCGCGTCGGCGCTGTCCACCTCGATGGTCTGCCCGCCGTCGGCCAGCGTCACCGGCTTGGGCGTGGTGACCTCGAGCGCCATTCCATCCAACGGCAGCCGATGCGAACGCGACGCCGACACCTTGGCACCTGCTGTCGCGGCGTCGAACTGGGCCAGCGCCTCGGAGACCGTGCTGGCGGTGGTCCAGACGGTGCGCTGCTGACCGTCGACGGTGATCGTCAGCGGCTTGGCGTTGCGCAGCACGATCTTGTCGCCCGAGGAGACGTCCTCACCCGTCGCCGGGGCCACCACGTCGCGGTCCTCCACGGTGTACCCGGCGTCCTCGATGACTCCCTGCACCGACGAGGCCATGGTACGCACCTGGATCTGCTGGCCGTCGACGTCGAGCGTGACCGTCTTGAGCATCGCCGCCACCGCGGCGCCCCCGGCCACCAGGGTCAGCAGCAGCGCCGCCAATACAGCACGGAGAAGGAGTGACGGGGCGCGGTTGATCCGGGCGAAGGCTGACATCGGTTTCCTGTGGTGGCAGTTCCGGGCAGGGGGAAGGCACCACCGGATGTCCGCATCCCAGCGGACCGTCGGTCTTCGGCGTGCGGGCGCATGCCCCGCCGTGGCGCCCGGGACTTCCCCATCCCGGCTATCACGATCACAGGACGGTAACGAACAGGTATCGGTACTGCAATCCAGTACAGCCGCACGCCGAGGACGACTCCACACGACAGCGCCGTACGCAGGAAATACAGCGGAATTGTGAAGTGCCACACCGTTCCGCCGCGCGGGCGTGTCGACCTTCGGACCCGGAGTCCGAACCCTCGACCGGAACTACAGGTGCAGGTCGCGGCCGCGGCTGCCGTACACGCGCTCGGCGTTGGCCGTCGTGCACGCGGCGATCTCCTCCGCGCTCACCCCCCGCAGATGCGCCAGTGCACGGGCCGTGTACGGCAGGCAGTACGGCTCGTTGGGCGCCCCGCGGTACGGGTGTGGAGTGAGGAACGGTGCGTCGGTCTCGAGCAGGAATCCGTCGTCCGGCGGGATCGCCGCCGCCGCGTGCAACTCCTTGGCGTTGCGGAAACTCACCGTCCCCGAGAAGCTCAGCACGTAACCGGCGTCCACGCACCTGCGGGCCGTCTCCGGGCCGGAGGAGAAGCAGTGGAAGATCACCGTGTCCGGCGCTCCCTCGGATGCCAGCACGGCCAGCACCTCGTCGTCGGCCTCGCGGTTGTGGATCATCAGCGGCAGACCGGTGCGCTTGGCGAGGTCGATGTGCCAGGCGAAGGCCTCGAGCTGGTCGCCGCGCTCGGCGCAGCCGTCCATCTTCCCGGGCCAGTACCAGTCCAGCCCGGTCTCGCCGACGGCCACCACCCGGTCGTCCGCAGCCAACGCTTCCAGCTCCGCCCGCGCCGCGTCGTCCAGCGCGTTCGCCCGGGTGGGGTGCAGCGCCACCGCGGCGTGGACGCGCTCGTCCCAGTGCGCCGCCCGCACGGCGAAACGGGCCGCCTCAAGATCGTCGGCGATGGTCACGACACGCCCCACCCCGGCGCGCCCGGCGCGGTCGAGCACGGCGGCGAGCGAGGCGTCGTCGTGCACGCCGCACGCGTCCAGGTGCGTATGCGCGTCGATCAGGTCGCCCGCCGGCTCCGGAACCGGCGGCGCCGGGCGCTCGCGCTTCACTTGTCCACCGGGGCCCACTCCGGACCGGTCTCCCCCAGTTCCGGGGCCAGCTTGCGGAACAGCGGGGCGGGCTTGGACAACGGCGTACCCGGCTGCACCTCGGTACGCCGCCACGCCGCCTGCTCGGCGGCGTAATCGCCCATGAGCACGGGGTAGCTGCGCCCCTCTGCGGGCAGACCGGCGCCCACCGGCCCCTCCGGCAGCGACGGCGAGACCAGATCGTCGACCTCCCGGACCTCCGGCTGCGCCGCCCACACCCCGCTGCCGCCGAGCAGCTCGTGCACGGACTGCGCCGAGTGCGGCAGGAACGGCGTGAGCAGCGCGTTGGCGTCCGAGACAACCTGCAGCGAGGTGTGCAGCACGGTGGCGAGCCTGTCGGCCTGTGCCGGGTCCTTGGCCAACTTCCACGGCTCGGTGTCGGAGATGTACTTGTTGGCGGCCGACACCACGCGCATCGCCTCGGACGCCGCCGAGCGGAACCTGCTGCGCGCCAGGTCCGCGCCGACGGTGTCGAACGCCGCGTGCGCGGTCCGCAGCAGCTCCGCGTCGGCGTCGGTCACCGTGCCGGGACGCGGAATGGCGCCGAAGTTCTTGAACGCCATGGACACCGAGCGGTTGACCAGGTTGCCCCATTCGTTGGCCAATTCGAAGTTGGTCCGGCGGACGAACTCCTCCCAGGTGAAGTCCGTGTCCTGCGTCTCCGGGCCGGCCACGGAGATGAAGTAGCGCAACGCGTCGGGGCCGAACTCGCGCAAGAAGTCCCGCACGTAGATGACCGTGCCGCGAGAGGTCGAGAACTTCGATCCGCTCATCGTGAGGAACTCCGAGGACACCACCTCGGTGGGAAGGTTCAGCGCGCCGAGCGGTCCGGGCTCGCCGCCGTTCGCGCCCTCGCCCCGGTAGCCCAGCAGCTCCGACGGCCAGATCTGCGAGTGGAAGGTGATGTTGTCCTTGCCCATGAAGTAATTGCTGACGGCGTTCGGGTCCGTCCACCACTCGCGCCACGCCTCGGGATCCCCGGTGCGCGCAGCCCATTCCATCGACGCGGACAGGTATCCGATGACAGCGTCGAACCAGACGTAGAGCTTCTTGTCCCGCCGGTCCTGCCACCCCTCGAGCGGGATGGGGATGCCCCAGTCGATGTCGCGGCTCATCGCGCGCGGGCGCATGTCGTCGATGAGGTTGAGGCTGAAGCGCAGCACGTTCGGCCGCCATCCGGTGCGGCCCTTGAGCCAGTCGCCCAACGAGTCCGCCAGCGCGGGCAGATCGAGGAACCAGTGCTCCGACTCGACGAACTTCGGTGTCTCCCCGTTGATCTTGCTGCGCGGGTTGATCAGGTCTGCGGGGTCGAGCTGGTTTCCGCAGTTGTCGCACTGGTCGCCGCGGGCGCCGTCGTACCCGCAGATGGGGCACGTGCCCTCGACGAACCTGTCCGGAAGCGTGCGGCCGGTGGACGGGCTGATCGCGCCGGTGGTGGTCTTCGGCACCAGGTAGCCGTTCTTGTGCAGCGTGCGGAACAGCTCCTGCACCACCGCGTAGTGGTTGCGCGTCGTGGTGCGGGTGAACAGATCGTAGCTCAGGCCGAGGCCCTGCAGGTCGTCCACGATGACTCGGTTGTAGCGGTCCGCCAGGTCCATCGGCGCGATGCCCTCCGCGTCCGCCTGCACCAGGATCGGCGTGCCGTGCTCGTCCGTGCCCGAGACCATCAGAACGCGGCTTCCGATCATCCGCTGATAGCGCGAGAAGACGTCGGAGGGCACCCCGAAGCCGGACACGTGGCCGATGTGGCGCGGCCCGTTGGCGTATGGCCACGCGACGGCGGTGAGCACAGAGGAAGACATGCGCACAGCTTATTGCGTGCTGCGCGCAGAACTTGTCGGTGGGTTCATGCATGATTGCGAACGTGCGATCGATAGAACACATGTATGGATGACGGTTTCCGGTCACCCGTGTGGATCCCGGTACGGATCCGCACGGGTGACGGCAGTGGGAGACCGCCGTGGGGATCCGCCGCATCGGCCGCACACAGGCACGCGCACATCGAGCACGAGGGGGAGCACGATCATGTACCGAGCCGCTACCGGGACCGCTTCCAGCACGGCGCACCGCGATCGCGGCGGGCACCGCACGGGCCCGCACGAGGGGGGTTATCACGAGGGCTACTGCTGCGAGGGTCAGGGCTGCCCGGGGGTCTGCGGAGCCGACGGTTCCGCGCGGCACTCGGCCGCGCTCGTGCTGGGCGCCCTCACCGACGTCTACGAGCGCGGCTGGCAGCCGCAGGACGTCCTGCACGTCACCGGCCGGCACTTCTCCGACGTCAAGGCCGGGCTGATCACATCGTTGCTTCTCGCCCATGCCTACCGGGTCATCCCGCTGGCCGGGGCTCCCACGGAATGGTCAGACCAGATCCACGCGATGGCGCTCGCCGAGCCCGCCGCGGACAGCGCGGCACGCCGCTATGCGGGGGCGGCCACGGAGCACGGCCGGCCGGGGTGCCGCACCGGGGACCGGCCGGCCGGCGGCGCCGGCTCCGATTCTCCGGCCCTGCCCGGCGTCGGGTCCGCGGCGGACCGCTTCTCGGCCGGCGCGCTGGTACTCCTGTGGGAATCGCTGCCGGACTGGCCGCACCTGTGCCCGCCGCCGTCGCTGTGGGGTCCGCACTCCGCGTCGGCCGGCCCCGCAGGAGGCGCACCGGCCGCGGGCGCCGGCCCGCGCGCGGTCGACCCCAAGGTGCCCGCCCGCATCCGGGGCCTGCTCGCCAAAGCGGAATCCACCGACTTCCCGCACGAGGCCGAGGCACTGACGGCGAAGGCCCAGGAACTGATCACCCGGCACGCGGTGGACACGGCCCTGCTCCACCGCGCCACGGACGCGGACGGGTTCGCCGTCTCCGCACGGCGGATCCACCTGAACAATCCGTACCTGCGCGAAAAGGTGACGCTGCTCTCCATCATCGGCAGGGTGAACACGGTGCGGACCGTCTGGTCCAAACGGCTGGCCATCGCAACCGTGATCGGCCCCGAGGGCGCGCTGGAGCAGGTGGAACTGCTCTACACGTCGCTGCTGGTGCAGTGCACGCGTGCCATGCAGGCCCGGTCTCCGGGCACCGCCGCGCCGGGGCGCACCGCCGCATTCCGCCGGTCGTTCCTCGTCGGATTCGCCACCCGGATCGGGCAGCGGCTGGCGGAGTCGCACCGGCAGGCGACCCGGGACGCGGCCGCCGACGCAGGCGTGCGCGACGGCGTCCTCGTTCCCGTTCTGCGAGCCCAGGACGACGCGGTGCACAAGGCGGCCCAGCGCCTGTTCCCGCATTCGCGCCCCACGCACGCGGGAAAGATCGACCCCGTCGGCTGGTGCGCCGGCACGGACGCCGCGGAAACCGCGACCATCACCGCCGGCGGCCGGCGTCTCCCCGGCCGCCTCCCCCTACCCGGCGCATGAGCCCCGCGAGCGGACGCGTGACACCGGCAGACCGGGCGCGGCCCGTTCGCACCCGATCCACGGTCGTGACACCCTGATGCGATGTTGCAACAGTGCCTGGGCCCCGGAGCGTCCGTGTCCGCGGTGCTCCGGGGGCTCGGCGCACGGGCCGCGCGCCGCGCCGCGGCGGGGCCCGCCGCGCTGACCGGCCGGTGGTTCGGGGCCGCTGCTGTGATCGCGCCCGAGTGCCGGGCGCTCCCGGTGGACCCACGGCACGCATTCGGCGCAGACGCCCACCGGCCCACCACATCGACTGGGGATGCCCCCGCGCCGGGCCGCCCCGCGATCGGCGGCGGCTGGATCGGTTACTTGTCCTACCCCGACGGCGCTCGCGCGACCACCGGCCACGGCAGGCTACCCGCCGCCGCAGGAGCCTGGACGGACAGCGTCCTCGTGCTCGACACCGACGGGCGCTGGTGGTGGGAGTCGCTCACCGGGGTGCGCTGCCCGAGCGATATCGCCGCACTCACCGCGCGCACCGACGACGGCGCCCCGGGACCGGGCTGGTCCGTGGACTGGCGCCGCCCCGACGCGACGCAGCATCGCCGCAACATCGCAGCGTGCCTCGAGGCCATCGCGGCCGGGGAGATCTACCAGGCGTGCGTGTGCACCGCCTTCAGCGGGCGCTTCGCCGGGTCGCCGTTGGGATTCTTCGCCGACGCCACGGCCGCCACCACGCCACTGCGCGCCGCATACATCGACGGCCACGGCGGCGCGGTCGCCTCGCTGTCGCCCGAGACCTTCCTCAGCCGCAGCGGGAACCGGGTCGAGTCGAGCCCCATCAAGGGGACCGCCCCGCTGACCGCACCGCCGGGCCGGTTGCGCCGTTCCGTCAAGGACGTGGCCGAGAACATCATGATCGTCGACCTGGTGCGCAACGACCTCGGCCGCGTCGCAGCCGTCGGCTCGGTGCACGCCCGACGCCTGTTGGAGGTGCAGCGGGCGCCCGGCGTGTGGCATCTGGTCTCCACGGTGGCCGCCACCCTCCGGCCGGGGACGGCCGACACCGACCTGATCGACGCGACGTTCCCCCCGGCGTCGGTCACCGGAACGCCCAAAGCCCGGGCACGGGACCTCCTCGACGGGTGGGAAAACCGGCCCCGCGGCGTCTACTGCGGCACGGTCGGCATGTTCTCGCCGGCCGCGGGCCTCGAGCTCAACGTGGCCATCCGCACGGTCGAATTCCGCCCCGACGGCACGGCGGTACTGGGCGTCGGCGGCGGAATCACCGCGGACTCGGATCCCGAGTCGGAATGGCAGGAGTGCCTGGACAAGGCGGCCAGCATCGTCGGCCTGACCCCGTCATCTGCCGCCGACGACGGTCGTCGTCCCGTCATCCCCGCGCGGTGAGAACCGCCTGGTAGAGCTCCCTTTTCGACACCCCCTGCTCCTCGCCCACCTGTGCACAGGCGTCCTTGAGGCGGGCCCCGCCGTCCACGCGGCGTTCCACCTCCCCCACCAGATCCGCCGCCGACCGGCGGCGGGGCGCCGCGCCGGCGAGCACCACGGAAATCTCGCCGCGCACCCCCTCGGCGGCCCATGCGGCCAGTCCCCCGAGTGTGCCGCGGCGCACCTCCTCGTAGGTCTTCGTCATCTCGCGGCACACCGCGGCGCGCCGGTCGGGGCCGAGCACGGCGACCGCGTCATCGAGGCACGCGGCGAGCCGGTGCGGCGACTCGAAGAACACGCTCGCGCGCGGCTCGTCGCGCAGAGTCGCGAAGAACTCCCGGCGCTTCCCCGGCTTGCGCGGCGCGAACCCGTCGAAGCAGAACCGGTCCACGGGCAGCCCGGACAGGGCGAGCGCCGTCGTCACCGCGGACGGCCCAGGAAGGCAGGTCACCCGGTGGCCTGCGGTGATGGTCGCGTCGACGAGACTGTAGCCCGGATCGCTCACCGACGGCATTCCCGCGTCGGTCACCAACAGCACGGTCTCCCCGGAGGCGATCGACTCCACCAGCGCGGGGATCCGCGCCGACTCGACCTGGTCGTAGAAGCTGACGACGCGCCCGCCGATGGCCACCCCCAGCGCCGCGGCGAGCGCCCGCGTGCGCCTCGTGTCCTCGGCCGCCACCACGTCCGCCTCCGCGAGGGCCGCGCGCAGACGCGGTGAGGCGTCACCGGTCTCGCCCAGCGGCGTCGCCGCCAGGACCAGGCGCCCGCACTCCCCTCGTGGCCTGCCGCCGGTGGCCGCGTCGCGATCGGCGGAACCGCCGTGCGGAGCGCCGGAGCCATCGGCACCGACAGCGTCGCTTTCGTCCCTGCCGGCGTCCGTCCCGGTGTCGCTCTCGTCCATGCCAGCTGAGCCTACGGACATCCACCGCCCTCGATGCAACGCCTACCATCGTCGTGTGCCGCCGATGACCACCGCCCGCAGTGCCGACTCCTCGGTCGACGCGTCGGCGCCGGGCCGTCCTGCTTCGGCCCCGGAGCACGGCGCATTCGGCCGGCGCGCAAGGCCGCCGTCGCCGGGGACGGCGCCGGCCCGGCCCCGGCTTGCAGGCGTCCACGGGGACTGCGGCCCGCATCGTCCTTCGCCCCCGCCGGTGGCGTCGGCGCCCGCGGACAAGCTCCGCGGCTGGATCACCACGCTCGTCATCACGGCGATCGCGGGCGTCACCCGGTTCGTCACGCTGGGCAACCCGACGGACGCCGGCACGCCCGTGTTCGACGAGAAGCACTACGCGCCGCAAGCGTGGCAGATGATCGGCGGCGGGTGGATCGAAGACAACCCCGGCTACGAGCTGGTGGTGCATCCGCCACTCGCAAAGCAGCTGATGGCCCTGGGACAGTGGATGTTCGGCTACGACGGCTTCGGGTGGCGCTTCGCCTCCGCGGTGGCGGGAACAGTGCTGGTGCTGCTCATCATCCGGATCGCGCGGCGCATGACCGGGTCGACGATGCTCGGCGCCGTCGCGGGACTGCTGGCCACCGCCGACGGCGTGCTCACCGTGTCGTCGCGGACCGCGCTGCTCGACATCTTCCTCACCGTGTTCATGGTCGCCGCCTTCGCCTGCCTGCTGCGGGACCGCCAGCAGGTGCTCGACAGGATGTCGCTGGTCGCCGCCGAGGGACGGATCCACGACTCGGCATTCGGACCGCGGCTGGGCTTCCGGTGGTGGCGGTTCGGCGCCGGGGTCCTGTTGGGGCTCTCCTGCGCCGCGAAGTGGGGCGGCCTCTACTACGTGGCGTTCTTCGGATTGCTCTGCGTGATGTCCGACGTCGCGGCGCGCCGACGCTTCGGGGTGCGGCGTCCGTGGGCGGGCACCCTCGTGCGCGACACTCCGGCCGCACTCGCCAGCCTCGTGCTGGTGCCGCTGCTCACCTACCTGGGCTCCTGGTGGGCGTGGTTCGCCAGCGAGGTGGGCGTGGACCGGCACGCCGTGGGCTGGAAGATCGGGACCGGCGGCGACTTCTCCTTCGTGCCCGACGCGCTGCGCAGCCTCTGGTACTACAGTGCCCACGTCCTCGAGTTCCATGAACACCTCACCAACTCCGCCGGAAACCGGCACCCGTGGGAGTCCAAGCCGTGGACCTGGCCGATGAGCTTGCGGCCGCTGCTGTATTACTTCGCCGACGGCGACAAGGTGACCGGCTGCGGCTCGGACAAGTGCGTGAGCGCGATGATGATCGTCGGCACCCCGGCAATGTGGTGGTTGTCGCTGCCGGTGGCCGCCTGGGCGGTCTGGCGGATCGTCACGCGACGCGACTGGCGCTACACGTGGATCCTCGTCGGCTACGCGGCCGGCTACCTGCCGTGGTTCCTCAACCTCGACCGGCAGATGTACTTCTTCTACTCGGTGGGCCTGGCCCCGTTCCTCATCCTGGCAATCACTCTCGTCCTCGGCGAGATCCTCGGCGCGCGGAAACCACACCCCCCGCCGCACCCGGCCGGGCCCGCGCCCGCGGCGCCCACCCCGGATCCGCGGGCCTACCGTCCCGGTGAACGCCGGTGGCTCGGCCTCGCGATCGTCTGCGGCTACGTCGCCCTGGTCATCGCGAACTACGTGTGGCTGTGGCCGATCCTCACCGGCGGCACCATCTCAGAAGAACACTGGCAAATGGAACTGTGGCTGCCCAGTTGGCGCTGACCGGGAGGAGACCCCCATGACCGGCATCGGTTCGATCACCATCGACCATGACTCGCCGACCGCCCCGTTCGAGCAGGTGCGGCTGCAGATCATCGCCCTCGTGCGCGATGGCGGGCTCATCGCCGGGCAGAAGCTGCCGGCCGTCCGCGAGTTGGCGCACACCCTCGGCATCGCCGCGAACACCGCGGCACGCTCCTATCGCGAGCTCGAGGCCGCGGGGGTCGTCGAGACCCGCGGGCGCAAGGGCACCTTCGTCGTCGGCACCGGCGACGTCACGCGGCGCTCGGCGGAGCTGGCCGCCGTCGAGTTCGTCCGCACCGTCCGCGCATTGGGCTTCGACGACGCCGCGATCCGCGGGGTCTTCGAGTCCGCGCTGGGCTGACGACCGCCGGCAGCACCCCGTCCCCGAGCCACATGCACGGCGGCGGGTGGTGCGCGCCGCGCCGCCCCGGACGATGATGGTGGCATGCCGACCGTGCCCGATCCCCCTGTGCCTGATCCCCCTGTGCCCGATCCCCCTGTGCCCGATCCCGCCGAACCCGTCCCGCCGGAGACCCGCGACTGGACGACGATCACCCGCGAGCCATGCGCGGAATGCGGATTCGACCCGTCCACCGTCACCCCTGCGGCGGTGCCGGACCGCATCCGCGCCACGATCCCGCGGTGGGCGCGAGTGCCTGGGCGCGTGGGAAGCACCGTCCGGCCCGCCCCGGACGTGTGGTCGCCGCTGGAGTACGCGTGCCACGTGCGCGACGTCTGCCGCACGTTCGCGCAACGCCTGGATCTCATCGTCCGCACCCCGCCGGGGACTCCGCCCGCCCGTTTCCCGGACTGGGACCAGAATGCCGCGCAGGCGGACGGCCGCTACAACACGCAGGACCCCGACGCAGTCGTGGACGAATACGCTGCGGCCGCTTCGGCATTGGCGGACGGCTTCGCCGCGGTGCACGGCGACGCATGGCGGCGGGAGGGCGCCCGCGGCGACGGCGCGCGGTTCACCGCCCTCTCACTGGCGGCGTACCTAGTCCATGACCTCGAGCATCATCTGGTCGACGTAGACGGCTGAAACCCCGGTCGGTCCCGCGCCGCCGCGGTGCCGCGCCCGCACAGGGAGTTTCAGCGCGCCACGGCCACCAATGCGTCGGACAGCTGCCACAGCCGCACCGCGGTCTCCGAGTCACGCGCGGGCACGGCCGCCTGCCCGATCGCGCAGTCCGACAGGTATGCGCCGCCGTGCCGGTCGAGGCCGTCACCGAAACGCGCGTCGAGTTCCACGGCCATCAGGGCGTTCGCCGACTTCGATTGCCCGTAGGCGGCGAACTTGTAGTACTCGCGCGTATGGAGGTTCGGGTCATCGAGGTCCACCGGATAGCTGCGGTGCCCGTCCGACGAGACGGCGACGATGCGCGACGGTCTCCCGCTGCGCAACGCACCCGCGCGTAGCGCGGGCGGCAGCATCATCGTAAGAAGGAAATGCCCGGGGTGGTTCGTGCCGGACTGCGACTCGAAACCGTCCGCCGTGCACGACAGCGGCGTGTACATCACCCCCGCGTTTTTGACCAGCACATTCATCCCTCCGGTCCGCGCGGACACAGTCCTCGCCGCCGCGGCGGTGCCCGCACTGCGCCGGGCGGCGAGGATCACCCCGGCCCCGGCCAGCGCGAAGGCCCGCGCGGTCTCCTCTCCCCCGGCCCGCCGCCCGTGCCGGGCACGGACCGGTTCTCACGCATCGGGAGTGCCGCGGGGCACACGGAGTGCACAAGGCTCCCCGTGGTCCGCTTCCCCGGTACTGCCTAGAATCCCAGCGTCACGCCGCCGCCGGCGCCGCCGAAGAAGCCTCCGACGTCGGATATGCCCTGTTGGGTGACGCTGCCGACCGTGACTCGGATCGGCGCGGGCGTGTCCTCGAGACGATCCGGGGCAATGTTCGTCCACACTGTGGCGTCACCGCGGCTGGCCCGCAGGTGGTAGTAGACGTCGTAGTCGTCGGCCGCGACGCCGTCGAAGCTATGGGAGGCGGACGGCTGCGCGCTCGTCAACACCACCGCTGACTCGTCGATGGGTGCGGGACGCACGAAGGCCTGCAACGGGGCCTCCGCCCCACGCGGATAGAACGCGATGCGGCACTCGTCCCCGTCCGCCGCGTGCGGGTAGGACACCGTCACGCTGATCGACGCCGCGCCGCCCACCGCCGACACGTCGGGCGCGCTGCGTGCGCCGTCGGAGCGCACCTGGTCCAACCCCGTCTTCTGGTTCTTCATGACAAAGCCCATCGGTCCCCTTCCTCGACGCGGACAGGCGTGCCGCAGCCGGACGCCAGAGCCCCACACGGGGCCCGGGGCCCGCACCGGGAGATCCGGGCGGCGCGCCACCTTGCACGGTACCTGCGCACGGCCGCCCGCCCGGCGCGTCAACGCCCGAGGGGCCGCTGCTCACCCTGCTCCCTGATCCCCCTGCGCGGGCCTGTACTCGTGGGCACCCTTGCGCTCCGGCCCCGTTTCCGGCCCCGTTTCCGAGCCCGTTTCCGGCACCGGCCCGGCGCCGGCCGCCGACGCGCGCGGGTCCCTCTCTGCGGCGGGTGCCGGCTTGCCGGCCGCGCGGCGGCCGCGCACGGACACACGGCCCTGCGCGGCCGCGGCGAGGAAGACGATCACCACCCCCAGCAGGCTGAAGAACGCCAGCTCCTCGAGGGCCCGCATCCCGCTGCTCGTCCCCGTCGGCACACCCACGTCGCCGATTCCCCAGGGGCCGGCGAGCGTCCGTCCGATGACGAACCAGGCTCCTGCCGCCGCGGCCAGCCAGGCGCCCAGTGACGCGGACGCCCGGCTGCCGCTGCCGATCAGGATCAGGCCGCCGAGGATCGCGGCGGCGCCCGGCAACACCTCGAGCCATCCGCGTGCCGCCGTCCACTGCCACGCGGTGTCCGGTGTGAAAGCGAAGCCGAACAGGGGCCCGACGAAGGGGATGATCGCGCCCCACGCGCCCAGAAGTATCAGCAGTACGCCGCTCATCGCGCCGCGGCTGCGCGGCATGGTCAGCAGGCCTTCGCGGTCCGCCGCGGAATCCCGGGTCCGCATGTCGACCTCCCTCAATCGGAAGAACCGTCACTGACGGCTACCCACCACCGCACCCCGGCAAACACCCCGCACCCGGCGGGCGCGGGCTACGCGAAGGGATCCGTCCCGTGCAGTTCCGCCGTCACCGCCGCCGCGGTGGCGCACAGCGCCGCGGCCCTGCGCTCGATCTCACTGCGCGCGATCTCGGCGCCGACGTGCAAGGTCACCACCATCGCCTGGCGTCCGGACGCGCTGAACACCGGCGCCGCGATGACGTTGACGCGGTGCGGCCCGTCCGCTCCGCCGTCCGCGTCGGGGAGGTACACGCGCTCGCCCAGGCTCGTGACCATCTCGCCCACCAGCCCGCGCACTTCCTCCGGCAGCTCGGTGGTGTCGAATCCGGCCATCAGCCGGTACAGCCGCTGGCCCGCCGGGGTGAGCCTGTCCACCAGGTACCCGCGTGCACGGCACTGCGCCACCACGCTGCGAAGCCGATCGCGGTCGAGGCGGACGGGCGCCGTCGGCGCGCGCGACAGCCACTGCTCGAACACCGCGTCCGGTTCCCACAGCGCGTACATCAGGCCCACCGGCGGCGCGAACGGGTAGGTCTTGCCGGTGGCCGACCGTCCACCCTCCGGCAGGGGTCCGACGGATTCGAGGACGACGATCCGGCCGCCGGCCACCGCCGACGCGGTGCACGCGGAGTGGTGGTCGGCGGCCAGGCGTTCCAGGTGCCGGCGTGCCACCACCCCCATGGGCAGCCCGTCGCCGGCCGCGCGGCCCGCGGCGATGAGCGACGGCCCCGGCCCGTACGTGGTGTGCGCGTCGTCGCGCACCAGGTACCCGGCCGCGCAGAGTTCCGTGAGGATCCCGAGGCATGTGGGCTTGCTGATCTCCAGGCGGCGGGCCAGTTCGGACAGGCCGTAGCGCCGATCCGGGTGCTGCACGAAGTGGTCGAGGACACGGATCACGCGGCGGGCCGGCGGCGAACGCCGTCCGCCACGACCGCCGCGGGCCTCCTCGTCAGCCTGCGCGTCCGACATCGGCACCACCCATTGACCTTCCCCGCATCCCGGTGACAGGATCACATTGCAGAAGCTACCGGACCGGTACATATTTGTACCATCATCGCGACCTCCGCGCGAGGCGCAGCCGCACCACTGTTGCGGCCGCGCGGCCCCGGACCTTCCCCGACCCGACGAGGAGACGATGTGCCAGCCACCGAGCAACGCGGCAACGGCCCGACCGCGAACGCCGCCCCGGACGCCGGACGGTTCACGCGATCGTTCACCGATGCCGTCGCCGAGGCGGAGCGTCTTGTCATTGGCGCTCCGCACGTGCGGACCGACCAGGACCTGGTGGAGGGCATGCAATACCTCGCCGGGTGCATCGCGTCCACGCTCCACGGCGCGTGGGCGCCGGTGCGCACGCATCCCGTCCTGATGCAGGGCACCGGCCCCTACACCAAGATGGGACTGGACAACCCCGACACGCTCTACTACGGGTGCGCTGTCGAGGCCGGATGCGAGTACATCGTGACCGGCCGCCGCGGCAACGCCGCCGACATCAGCTTCCAGGTCATCGGGGGTTCCTACACCGACTCCGAGGTGCCGCCCAGCTCCCTCGCCTTCGACGACAGGGAACTCGACATCGACTCCGACGGCGCCTTCGAGGTGCACTTCGGGCCCGATGAGGGCCGCGCCGCGGCGGAGCGCAACTACTTCGCCCTGCCGGAGGGGTCCCGCCAGCTGGTGATCCGTGAGGTCTACAGCGACTGGGACCAGGCGCGCTCGCCGTTGTCGGCACAAGTGCGCAGGAAGGACACCGCGGGCACCGCGCCTGCACCGTTCACCGTCGCGGACGCGCACAAGCGCTTCGCGCGCGCCGGACGCGCGCTGGTGCAGCGCGTACGCACGTGGCTGCAGTTTCCCGAGTGGTTCTACCTCAACCTGCCGGTGAACACGATGTCCGCACCACGGCTGACCCCAGGCGGCCTGGCCACCCAGTACTCGTCGGTGGGGCACTACGAGCTGGCCGGCGACCAGGCGATGATCATCACCGTGCCCCGCTCGGACGCGCCCTACCAGGGGTTCCAGCTGGGCAGCATGTGGTACATCTCGCTCGACTACGTGCACCACCAGACCTCGCTGAACAACGCACAGGCGCAGGTGGATCCGGACGGGAAGATCCGGATCGTGGTCTCCGAACGCGACCCGGGCATCGTCAACCACGTGGAGACCCTCGGTCACGAGCGCGGATACCTGCAATTCCGCTGGCAACGCACCTCCCGTGAATACACGCCCGAGGACGGACCGACGGTGCAAGTGGTGCCGTTCGACGACGTCGCCGCGCACCTGCCGTACTACTCGCAGAACACCATCACCGCCGACGAGTACGCCGCGCGGATCGCCCTGCGCCAGGCGCAGTTCGCCGAAAGGATGCTGGGATGAGCGCACAGCCGAACGCGGGCGCGGGCCTCCTTGACGGGACGGTCGTCGTCGTGTCCGGCGTCGGCCCCGGGCTCGGTCAGGCCATCGCCCTGCGCTGCGCCGGCCAGGGGGCCGACGTCGTACTCGCCGCCCGCACCAAGGACCGCCTCGACGAGGTCGCCGGGCGGGTGCGTGCGCTCGGCCGGCGCGCGCTCGTCGTGCCGACGGACATCACCGACGCCGATTCCGCCGCGGCCCTCCGCGACGCCGCGACGGCCGAGTTCGGTCGCGTCGACACTCTGATCAACAACGCCTTCACGATCCCGTCACGCAAACCCTTCGCGCAAACCGACTTCGCGCACATCCGTGGGGCGATCGAGCTCACGGTGTTCGGCGCGCTGCTGCTCACGCAGCTTTTCACGGACGCGCTGGCGGACACGGTCGGCTCCGTGGTGAACATCAACTCGATGGTGCTGCGCCACTCCCAGGAGCGCTACGGCAGTTACAAGCTCGCCAAGTCCGCGCTGCTGTCGATGTCGCAGTCCCTCGCGACCGAGCTGGGTCCGCAGGGCATCCGCGTGAACTCCGTCGCCCCCGGCTTCATCTGGGGACCCACGCTCCAGGGGTACTTCGCGCACCAGGCGGAGAAATACGGCACCACCGTCGATGAGATCTACGCGCACACCGCCGCGGGCTCCGACCTGCGCCGGCTGCCCGAGCCGGACCAGATCGCCGATGCCGTCGTCTTCCTCGCCTCGCCGATGGCGGCCGCCATCACCGGCCAATGCCTCGACGTCAACTGCGGCGAATACCACCACTGACGGCCCTCGGCCCACGACCTCACGGAAGGCGCACGATGACCTCCACCGACCGCACCACCGTCGGGACGATCGACGACCTCCACGCATCCGCGACCGCCAAGACCGGCCTGGACGACTTCGGCGCGGACGACTATCACGAGGCGCTCGGGGTGCTGTTGGACTCCTACGCCCGCGACGAGGCGCTCACCCCGCTCGGCAGCAAGATGTCGCGGGTGTTCCTCCGCGGCGCCCTCATCGCGCGACTGCTGTCCGAGGCGGCGTGGGAGCAGCATCCCGAACACGCCGACGTCGCGATCGAGCGCCCGATTTTCGTCACCGGCCTGCCGCGCACCGGCACCACCGCGCTGCACCGGCTCCTCAACGCCGACCCCGGCCACCAGGGACTCGAGATGTGGCTGGCCGAGATGCCCCAGCCGCGGCCGCCGCGCGACACCTGGGAGTCCGACCCGGTGTTCAGCGCCATCGAGGAGGGCTTCCGCAAGCATCACGTGGAGAACCCCGAGTTCATGGGCGTGCACTACATGTCAGCCGCCGAGGTGGAGGAATGCTGGCAGCTGCTGCGCCAGACGTTCCTGTCCGTCTCCTACGAATGCCTGGGCCACCTGCCCTCCTACTCGTCGTGGCTGGCCCGGCAGGACTGGACCGGCGCCTACTCCCGACACAAGCGCAACCTGCAGCTGATCGGTCTGAACGACCCGGACAAGCGATGGGTGCTCAAAAATCCCAGCCACCTGTTCGCGCTCGACGAGATCATGGCGGTGTATCCGGATGCGCTCATCATCCAGACGCACCGCGACCCGGTGACCGCGATGGCCTCGGCGTGCAGCCTCGCCTCGCACGCCACCGACGGATGGTCGAAGGTGTTCCGCGGCGCGAACATCGGCCCCGGCCAGCTGGAGCTGTGGGCGCGGGGGCTCGACACGTTCAACACCGCGCGCGCCCGGTACGACCCTGCACAGTTCGTGGACGTCGACTACTCCGACTTCGTCGCCGACCCGCTCGGCACCGTCGGAGCGGTGTACGACAGGTTCGGGATCACGCTGGGCGCCAGGGCTCAGCGCGCGATGGAGGCCATGCACGCCGAGAGCCGTTCCGGCGCCCGCAAACCCGCGCACCGGTACACGCTCGAGGACTTCGGGCTGACGCGCGAGCAGGTGGCGGAGCGCTTCGCGCTGTGAAGCGCGAGGCCGTCCCCGAACAGTCAGTGCCCGCGCGCGTCCGGCGGTATGCCGATGTCTTCCGCCCACACCCGCGGATACTCGCGTTCGAACCTCTCCATGAGCTCCACGCAGCGTGGGTCGTCGAGCAGCTCCACCCGGACGCCTCGCTCGCGGAGAAGATCCAACTCGCCCGGGAAGGTGCGCCCCTGGCCGACCACCACCAGCGGGATCCCGAATTGCACGATCGCCCCTGCACACATCGCGCAGGGCGCCAGCGTCGTGTAGAGCACGGCGTCCCGGTATGAGCCGCGTCGACCGGCCGCGCGGAGACACGAGATCTCGCCGTGCGCAGTGGGGTCGCCATCCTGCACGCGCCGATTGCGCCCGGACGCGACCAGGCGACCCCCGATATCGAGCGACGCCCCCACCGGTACTCCCCCGGCCGCCAGCCCGTCGGCGCCCTCTTGCACGGCCCGATCGAAACTGGCCCGGCGCCAGCCGCTTCCGCTCATGAGGCGAGCATAGGTCCCGTGCCCGCCAGCCGTGCGCACTCCGCGACACCCGCATCCGCATTCGGCCAGTCGATCAGATATTTGGCGTAGCCTGCGAGGTTGCGGTGCCCGCGCCGCGCCCGGACCACCTCGACGAGAGCGAGCCACGATGACCGCGCAACCGGACACTCCCGCCGATCGCAGCCCCGCCGCAGGCGACCCGCACCCGTACAGCCCCGCATACGCGGCTGGAGGATTCGCCTTCGTCTCCGGCGCGCTGTCCGTCGATGCCGCCGGAAACGCGGTGCCGGGCCGCACCGAGGCCCTCGACGCCGCGGTCGAGCGCATGACCGAACGCCTCGCCACCGTCGGCGGGCGGCGCGACCAGGTGGTGAAGCTGACCTACTTCGTCACCGACCTGTCGCTGCGCGAGGAGGCGAACCGGCAGTTCGAGCGACTCTTCACCGCACCTCGCCCCGCACGCACCTTCCTGGAGGTCAGTGCGCTGCCCTACGGGGCCACCGTGGAGATCGACTGCATCGCCCACCTGGACGGCTGACCCCCGGCCCCGGGCGCGCCGCCGACCCCCGACACGTCAGCCGTTCCGGCGGTGCACTGTGCTGACACGACCGCGTCGCACCGATTGCTTCAGTGCTGAACGTCTCCGGAAGGAGCCCATGCGCAACGGCATGTCGCTGGATCCGGATCCGGTCGGCCACATCGTCGTCCAGTGGGCGGTGCAGTGGCCGGACCTGGACGTGTCCGCCCTCGAGGTGTTCGGTCGCCTGCACCGGACGTACCTGCGCTACCACGCGGAGCTCATGTGCATGTTCGTCGATCTCGACATCGACATGGCGGTTTGCGAGGTGCTCGCCGCGCTGCGCCGGAATGGCCCGCCGTTCCGCATGACCACCAGGCAACTGGCCGATTCGTCGCTGGTGACCAGACCGGCGCATCGTCCACACCCGGCTCACCGACGAGGGATTGGCATTGGTCGACAGCGTCGCCGTCGACCACTTCGCCAAGGAGACCCGGATGCTCGGCCACTCCGGCCGGGAACAATGCCGCCTGGCACGCCTGCTGTCGAAGCCGGAGACGTCTACCGATACCCACGGAGAACTCGCCGACGGCTGAGCGACGCTGGCGAGCCCCCCGGGGGGCCGCGATCAGCCGATCGGACGACCGGTCGGCACTGTGACGTAACTCGGGGAGGCGGGGTCGAGCACGAGGTGCTGCGGCTTGAGCCCGCTCGCATTGAGCAGCGGCCGCGGCGGCAGCCCCTTCGGGAAGTTCGACGCGAACACGTCCACCCGCAGGCGGTGGCCGGGCTGCAGCACCGCATCGGTGGCGACGAGCCCCACGTCGAGCTGCGTCGGCTGTCCCGGCGTCACCGGCTCGAGCGCGTCGAGCGAGAGGACGTGATGCGGGTCGACGATGTCGCCGGACGGTGAATACCCGCTCTTCTCCTCGTCGATCGCGCGCAGCGACGCCACGAGCTGGCCGCTGGTGAGCACGGTGGACTTCCCATCGGGCGCGACGTCGTTGAGGGTGGCGGTCCAATACCCGTCGGTGGCGTCCATGACGGTGTTCAGGTGCACGTTCACCGGCCCAGAGATGACCGTCGACTCCGCCACAGGGGCGCTGGTGAACGACAGGGCGGCCTTCTCGGCGATGCGCGAGTCGCGCCCGCACGCTTCCACGGCCGCCACGATCCCCATCGTCTGCTCGGCGGCATCGCGCGAGCACAGCGTGTTCAGCGACGGCGCCGCCGTCAGCGTGGCCGGCGCGCCGGGCCCGTCGGGGGTGAGCGTGCCGTCGTGCACCGACCCCGGTGCGGTCCCGCTGGGCGCCGCGTCCAGGTAGATACGCCGGTACTCCATCCCCGGCTGCGGGAACCCCCGGGCGCTGATCCACTCGCCGCCCTGCTGGAGCATCGTCACCGGCCCGTAGGTCTCGATCCCGTTGTCGATCCCCTTGAGCCAGTGGTCGAACCAGGCCCGCTGCAGCACGTCCAGGCGCGGCGGGGCGCCGGGCTCGCCGAATCCGCTGCCGAAGGTCATGTGGTATCCGTCGCCCATGATCAGCTGCTTCGTCCCGGGCTCCAACGGGATCGCGTTATAGATGCGCGGCTCGCTGTTGGCGAACAGGTCGTGCCACCCGCCGTAGACCATCGTCGGCACGGTGATGCGCTCCGGGTGCGATTGCAGGTCGCGGCGCAGCGTGCTGTCCTTGTCCAGCAGTCGACGCAGGTCGCCCTGCACAGCGTCGACGGTGGGCGCCGTGACGGCGTCCGCGAACACGTCCAGGAACGTGGCCGGGTCCGCCATCCGGTCGCGCAACCACTGCTCGTCGAACTCACCGCGCAGCATCGAGCGGACGTCCGGGACCCACTTGAGCCCGTCGATCGCCGCAAGCCAGAACGGCAGGAACCCCACGCCGACGCCGCCGCCGGGAGCCACCACGTCCCGCAGAAGGTCCGCGCCCGGCTCCACCGGGAAGATCGCCCCGAGCGCGGACGGGTTCTTCGCGGCGGCCTGCACCTGATTGATCGCCGAATAGGACACGCCGTTCATGCCCACCGAACCGGCGGAGAACGGCTGCGCGGCGGCCCAATCGATGACCTCGAGCGTGTCCTGCTGCTCCCGCTCCCGGAAAACCTGCCATATCCCCTGCGAGAACCCGGTGCCCCGCACGTCCACCACCACCTGGGTGTAGCCGGAGCGCACAAGTTGCGGGTCCACGGCGAACGTGCGGATTCCGCCGCCGGAGAGAGTCTTGACCAGGTCCGCGACACCCTGGAACGGTGTTCCGGTCTCATTGATCGAGCGGGCGAAGTCCATCACCGGCTCCTCGATCCCCGGGACCGACAGCGCCAGGTTCGCCAGTCGCGACAGGAGCTTGGTGTAGGGGGTCATGTTGACGATCACGGGCGTCTTCGCATCGACGGGCGCGCCCGCGGCATCGGCCGGCCGGTAGACGTCGGCCTTGAGCACCACCCCGTCGCTCATCGTGATCGGCACGTCCGGCTGCACGTGGATGCCGGGGTAGCGCTGCGGGCCGTCGTGCGTGGCCGTCCACTGCTCCCCCAGCGTGCCCGCCGTGGGGCCGGACGCGACTCCGGGCGCCGGCTGCGCCACGGCGGGCACCGCTGCCGTGACCACCCCCAGCGTGAGCAGAACCGACCCCGCCGCCGTCAGCAGTTTCCGTGCCGTCCCCATTCTCGCCTCTCCCCTCGGCCTGCACTCACGACCTGCGCCCCTGCGCAGCGGTGCGGCGCGCCCTCTGGCGCGAACACTGTTAGACGCAAGAACAATAGCGCGCAGCCGCCAGGCCGACAATGCCGCGCAGTGACGCGCCCGGCTACGCCGACTTGTCCCCGGCCTGCTGCTCGGAGTGCGGGTCGTACATCCCCGGCACACCGAGCGCGGCGCCGATCGCTGCGATCGCATCGACCACAGTGCGGCCGCCCAGTTGCGGCCACCCCGTGTATTCGCCCTTGTCGCGCGCCCCCTCACCGCACAGCTGCTCGCGGACGTCCTTGACGTCGCTGCCTATCGCCCCGTCGAATGCGGCCGTGAACTCGTTGACCCGGTCGACCTGACTGGCCATCCTGCCCGCCTCCTCTTCTTCTGCACGGAATCATCTGCACGGAACCGACTTCTGCCGGCCCGTCCATATCCGCTCTCCCTCGGCCGTACATGCGATGTCGCTACGCGGCAGGGCCAACTCGCACAGGGAGCAGCGGCCCCCCACCACAGCAATGTCAGCCGTTGCGCAACACTTTGAGCACTGCCGCGATTCCGTCCGTCACGGTACGTCCGCCCAATTGCGGCCACCCCGTGTACTCGCCCGTGTCGCGCGCCCCCTCACCGCACAGCTGCTCGCGGACATCCCTGACGTCGGAACCCACAGCACCCATGAACGCCGCCTTGTACTGTTCGGCGGCACGCACGTCGAGGTCGCCGCCGATACCGCACTCTGCGGCCAGGTCCACGGCGCTCGTGCCGGCTGCCAGGTTCATGTCGCACGGCCCGAACGGCGGGGCGCCCATCGGAAACCCCGGGAGGCCGCCGAGCGTGCCATCGGTGTACTGATGGGCGATCTCCCCGGGGAGACGGGGATCCACCGGGTAGCCGGCGCCGATCACCCGGAGTCCGTCGGGACGGTCCGGCCACATCGAGTGGAAGTCGCCCGCATTGGCGTAGCCGATCACGCGGCGGGCATCGCCCAGCCACCGCGCCAGCAAGTCGAACGCGCCGTTGATCCCTGCCGAATGGTCTCCGTGCTGGGACCGGTCCGATTCGACGTCGATCATGCAGGCGATCCGCGGATGCGGCCCGCCGGCGGCCTTGATCATCGACTGCTGCACCTGCACGCACGTCCGCCAGTTGGGCCGCCAGAAGAAGTACACGATGCCGAACTCCAGGCGGCCCGAGTCGAGGGCGCGGCTCATCCAGCGGTAGTTCTCCGGAAAGTTCGGGTCCCGAATGGTGCCGTCGTTGGACCTGATCGACAGCACGCGATGCGGATAGCTGTCGTCGACGGGGCGCTGGTAGGCCGAGACGTCCGCAAAAACGGTGTCGACCGTGCGCGCCGTCATGTCGCACCCCCTTTTCCTCTGCCCCCGCGTGACCGCCCCGGCCGTGGCTTCAATCCGATTCTACCGCCGAGGAACACGCCTCCCCGGCGTCGCGCTGCGCGGAGACCCCGATGCGCATCCCGTCACCGTCATTGTTTGATATGAGTACAATAACGTGTCGGGTGCCGGGTGCCACTCCGCACTCCGGGGCCGCACGAGCAACCGAGGAGCAGCCGCATGAACACCGACGCATCGGTATCCGGGCGCCACAGCCCGGACAGTTCGTCCCCCCGCCGCCGGACCGTCACCCGCGGCGACACCAACCTGGCCGTGTTCGAGCAGGGCGACCCCGACGGGCCCACGGTGCTGCTCGTGCACGGCTGGCCGGACACCCACCGTCTGTGGGACGGCGTGGTGCCCGCGCTGGCCAAGCGCCACCGCGTCGTCACCTACGACACCCGCGGCCACGGCGAATCCACCGTCCCCGGAACGGTGTCGGAGTTCGGCCTGGACGAGTTGGCCGACGACCTCTACGCCGTCATCGACGCAGTGAGCCCGGACCGCAAGGTGCACCTCGTCGGACACGACTGGGGCTCGGTGCAGGGGTGGGAGGCCGTGTGCCGCACGGACGCCGACGAGCGGATCGCCACATTCACGTCGATCTCCGGCCCCAGCCTGGACCACCTGGCCGTGTGGGTGCGCGAGCGTCTGAGCCGCCCCACCGCACGCGGCATCGGCCAGGCGCTCAGCCAACTGGCATCGTCCGCGTACACGGGGTTCTTCATGACGCCGGTGGTGCCGCGGTTGTTCTTCCGGACCGTCGGACGACCCTCGCTCTGGCGCAGGTTCCTACGCGTCATCGACGGGACGCCGCCCGAGCGGATCCACCTGGCCCCGTCGCTCCAGCGCGACATGATCAGCGGACTACGCATCTACTCCGCCAACATCCTCCCGCGGCTGCGCCATCCCGACCCGCGCCAGACGACGGTGCCGGTGCGGCTTTTGGTCAACCGGCGCGACATCGCCCTGCGGCCGGCGATCTACTCCGACGTCGAAACGTGGGTGACAGAACTTTCGCGCACCGACCTGGCCACCGGCCACTGGCTGCCTTTCCACTCGCCCGACGTGATCGGGCAGGCCGTCTCCGAATTCATCGCCCGATCCGGCGACGGCGACTGAGTCTGCTGCGTCAGCCGCGCGATGGTCAGGCAGGTCGGACCGTCGCCGCTTGTCGCAACCGGGACCGTGGCCGTGCGCCTGTCCTGCACGATGGTGACGGCGCCGTCGAATCCGCGCGGCAACCACAAGCCCATGACGCCGTTGTCGACGGTGCGCAGGTCCTCGGCGGAGAGCACCTGCGTCCCGTCGGCAGCTGTGGCCGTCACGCGCACGTCGGCGTTGCGCAGCTCGCCCAGGCAGGTGGTGAGACCGTGGTAGAAGCACTGGTGCGTCGTGTCCGTGTATGAGGCGACGGACACGTAGAACTCGTCGCCCGGCAGCGGCACCGCGACCTCGCCGCCGTCCTCGTGTGGGAACACGAGCCGGTCCGCCCGCACCGATGCGACCAGGCCGTCCGGGCGCGCGGCGACCGGCATCCGGTCCAGGGTGTCGATGATCTCCCCGCCGCCCATCCCGTCGGGTCCGTCAGCGGCCAACCATACGGCCGGATCGCTTGCGGCACCGCATCCCCCGTCGAACTCCGCGGTCTCGGCGGACGCGCAGCCGGAGAGGAGCACCGACGCGGCAATCATGACGAGGAGGGCTCGGAAAGTCCCCTTCTGTGAACTCATGCCGCCAAAGTAGCCAGCGGGTTCACCGAACTCCCGGGCCGGTCGCGCGCAAGCCGAGTCACCTGCACGCGCGTCGGTTCGAGCGCCCGTTCCGCACCACCACCGACGAAAACGCGCTCGGCCCGCACAACGTATGCGCGGATCGAAGGCGCGCCCCCGAATGCGCCGCAAGTTCGGGGAGCGAAACAAAAAATGCCGGAGCACCTAGTCGGATGCCCCGGCATATCACGGGTGGAGCTGAGGGGAATCGAACCCCTGACCTACTCGTTGCGAACGAGTCGCGCTACCAACTGCGCCACAGCCCCGAAGCGGTCTTGTGGACCGCTGAGAAAGACAATAGCAGGTTCGGACTTGAGCACGAAATCGAACCCTGACCAGCAGATTTCATTGCCCCGACGCGTGCCGCAGGTTCTCGTGCACGGCAGGCTCGTACGGCGGCAGGTGTTCGAAGTCCGGGTCGCCATCGTCCGATTCGAGCACCACCACGCCGCGGTGCTGCGGCGGCCCGGGCACCGTGGCCTGTGCGCGACGGTCCACCTGCTCGTGCTTGCGCGCCTTCTTCAGCCGAGCCATGCGCCGGCGCCGGATCTGCTCCTCCAGCCGCACCTGCCGGCGCAGATACCCCAGGTACACCATCACCGCGCCTGCGAAGGCCGCGGTGCCCCACCAGAACAACGGAAGGAACGCCAGCGCGAAGACCGCGGTGACGACGATGCCGCCGGCCATCGACAGGACCACCCGCTGGCGGGTCCGGTACCGCTCGGCGCTGGCGATCGCGTCCGCCTGGGGATCGAAGCCTCCGCGGCCGGTGCGGCGGGGCGCCGCACCGGAGTCGACCGTGTCCAGCTCCTTCGACACCGCAGGTTCAGTGTCGGCAGGTTCAGAGTCGGCAGGGTCAGAGTCGGGATCCTCGTCGCCCGCGGCTCCGTGCGCTGTACCGCCCGCCGCGCCCGGGCCGTGCGCCGTGCGCGCACGCGCGCCGGCCTCGTCCTCCACCACCTCTGCGTCGAGGATCTCGTCGTCCACGTCCGACCCGCTGGAGCGGGTTGTGCCACTGTCCATCTGAGCCTCCGCTCGCGTGGTGTCCGGGTCTTCGAACTGCCGGTGACGCGCCCGCTCCTGCTCCTCCGTGGGGACCCAATCGGGGTCTCCGGCGTGACCGGCCGCGGGCCCGCGGCGCACCGGCCGTGCCATTCCGCCCCGGTGCAGTACGCGCGTGGCGAGGGTCGCCTCCCCCGTGCGCCGCACCGGCCTCCGACGGCCGGTGACCATCGGGAACAGCACGAAAATCCACACGACGACCAACCCGATCCATACAAGCGAGTTCGGCACGCGGCGACCCCCTCCACTGTTCCTCCGACGACACCCGGACGGGTAGCCGTGCATATCAGGCTAGAGGCAGCCCGGGCTCATCGGAACGTGCCACGCCGTGGGCGCACCGGATCACACGGTGCCGGAGGCATGCAGTGCGGGTCCCGGCGGCATGCAGTGCGGTTCAATGCCATCGGGCGCGACCCGCGCGCACCATCCGCGCCGCGGCGGTGTCCCCGAAGTCCTCCTTGGTCATCCCGACGAGGATGTGATCACGCCACGCGCCGTCGACGTCCATGTAGTTGCGCAGCAGCCCCTCCTCCCGAAACCCCGACCGGCGCAGCACCGACCGGCTCGCCAGATTCTCCGGGCGCACCGTGGCCTCGAGCCGGTGCAGTCCCACCCGGGAAAGGCAGTGGTCCACGGCGAGCGCCACCGCGGCCGACGCCACCCTCTTGCCGCTGTATTCGGTGGACACCCAGTACCCGATCCACGCCGACCGCAGCGGGCCGCGCACGATGTTGCCGACCGTCAGCTGGCCCGTATACCTGCCGTCGACCTCGATGACCATCGGGATGATCGCTCCGTGGCGTGCCGCCAGTCGCAGCCGCATGCAGATCGCCGGCCACGCCGCCGACCGGTGGCGGAGGACCCACGGCTCCGACCCCGTCGGCTCCCACGGCCGCAGGTAGTCCTCGTCCCGGATGCGTGCCCGGCTCCACTGCTTGGCGTCGCGCATCCGCACCGGCCGCAACGTCACCACACCCGCCGGCACCTCCAACGCGCCGATGTGTGCGGGCCAGCCCGGATGCTCCGAGCGTTCACCGGCGCCCGGTCGACGCCCCGTCGCCGACACTGTGCGCCCTAGCCCTGTTGCGCCAGGAAGACGACCTCGACCTCGTCGCCGGTATCCACCCAGCTGACCTCCGGCGGGATCGTGACGAAGCAGTTCGCCTCCGCGAGCGTCGCGAGCAGATGGGACGACGCCCCCGCGGCCCCGCCGAGCGCCTGCACCAGGTACTCGTTCGTGGTCTCGTCGCGCATCAGCTGGCCGCGCAGGTAGGCCGTGCGCCCCTCGATGGAGCTGATCGGCGCCACCGTGCGTGCCCGCACCTTGCGGCGCATGGGCCGGCGCCGTCCCAGCGCGATCCGGATGAGTGGACGCACCATCACCTCGAACACGACGAGCGCGCTCACCGGGTTGGCCGGCAGCAGGAACGTGGGCACGCTCTCCGCCCCCAGCAACCCGTACCCCTGCACCGACCCCGGGTGCATCGCCACTCGCGCGACCTCGAGAGAACCGAGCTCGGCGAGCACGTCGTGGTACCGCTCGGAGGCCATGCCGCCGGCGGCGCCGGCGATGACGATGATCTCCGATCGCAGCAGGTAGCTCTCCACCGCGTCGCGGAACTCGGCGGGTTCGGATCCGGCGATGCCGACGCGCGACACCTCCGCTCCGGCGTCGCGCGCAGCCGCGGCCAGCGCGTACGAGTTGACGTCGAAGACCTGGCCCGTGCCTGGGGTGCGGTCGATGTCCACGAGCTCGCCGCCCACGGAGATCACGGCGACGCGCGGCCGCGGATGCACGAGCACCTTGTCGCGGCCGACGGCGGCGAGCAGCCCCACCTGAGCCGGGCCGATGATCGTGCCGGCCTTCACCGCGACGTCGCCCGGCTGGACGTCGTCGCCGGTCCGCCGCACGTAGGCCCCGGAAAGCACCGGCTGGTAGACGGCGACGCGCGCGTGGCCGCCGTTGGTCCAACCGGTGGGGAGCACCGCGTCCGCCAGCGTCGGCAACGGCGCACCGGTGCGCACCCGCACCACCTGGCCCGGCTGCAGACGCGTGGGCCGGCGCGACCCGGCCGAGACCTCGCCGACGACCGGCAGGGTGATTTCGGAGGGTTCGCCCTCCGGCCCCGTGACGGCCGAACCCGCGTCCCGCACGTCCACGCTGCGCACCGCGTAGCCGTCGATGGCCGCCTGGTCGAACCCGGGCAGCGGACGCGTGGCCACGACCTCCTCCGCGCACAGCAGCCCCTGCGCCTCGGAGATCGCGACGCGGACCGGCCGCGGCGCCACGGCCGACGCCGTCACACGACTGAGCTGTTCTTCCACCGAACGCAAGCGGCTGTCCCCTTCCTTGCCTGCCGACCCGAGGGTCATGGTCGCACGCGCCGTCGGCATCGACGGCCGATCCGGATGCGCCGGGCGTTCACGCGCGCGCGGCCCCCTGCGGCACGCCGAGGTATTCCAGCAGCCAGGTCCGCAGCTCCGCCCCGTATTCGTCGGACTGCAGCGCGAAATCGACGGCCGCGCGCACATACCCGCCGGGGTTGCCCAGGTCGTGGCGGCGGCCGCGGTGCACCACCACGTGCACCGGGTGCCCCTCGTCGATGAGCAACGCGATGGCGTCGGTGATCTGGAGTTCCCCGCCGGCCCCCGGCTCGATCCTCCGCAGGGCGTCGAACACGGCGCGGTCGAGGATGTACCGGCCGGCGGCGGCCAGCGACGACGGTGCGTCCTGCGGCGCCGGCTTCTCCACCATCCCCGTCACCCGCTGAACGTCTCCGTCAGCACTGCCGGCGGGTTCGACGGCGAAGACGCCGTAGGCGCTGACCTGGTCCTCCGGCACCTCGAAGGCGCACAGCACCGAGCCGCCGTGCTCGCGGCGCACCGCCGCCATCTGCTCGAGGACGCCGGTGGGCAGGACGAGGTCGTCCGGCAGCAGGACGGCGACAGCGTCCTCGTCGGCGGCGAGCGCGGGCTCAGCGCACCCGATTGCGTGACCGAGCCCGTGGGGCGACGGCTGCACCACCGCCTCGACGTCGATGAGTTCCGGGGCACGCCGCACCTTGGCCAGCAGATCCGTCTTGCCCCGCTCGGCCAGCGTGGCTTCGAGCTCCGGGTCCGAACGGAAGTGCGCGACCACCCCGTCCTTGCCTTCGTTCGTGATGATGATCAGGCGACGGGCGCCGGCCTCGGCGGCCTCGCCTGCGACGAGCTCGATGCCCGGCGTGTCCACGACGGGCAGCAGCTCCTTCGGCACCGTCTTGGTGGCGGGCAGGAACCGCGTCCCCAGCCCCGCCGCCGGAACGATCGCCGTGCGGAACGGCCCCGCTCCCCACTGCGGCGATGCCGCCGGCTCGTCCGCCGCACTCCGAGATGTCATAGCCCTACCCTAACTATTGATCGGCGCGTCACCGCGATCGAGCGGCGCGACGCCGAGTTCAGTTCGCGCGAATACCGGCGCTTTCCCCGGGGCCCGGCCCCCGCAGCAGCAGCGCGCGATGCGCACGGCGAAAGAGGTGCAGCACGGATGTCCAGCAACGACCCGCACGGTGGGCCTTCTTCCGCCGCGGCGGCCCGGCAGGCGGGCCGCAAGCATGCCGATGGCGCCCGGCCGGCCGCCGTCGACAAACACGAATGGCGCAGGCGCTTCCGCGCGCTGCGGGCCGCAGCGACCCACGACGCACTCCGCGCCGAGGCGGACGCCCTCGCTGCGGCGTGGCGCACCGAGATCCTCACCACCCTGCCCTGGGGTGCGACGATCTGCGCATACGTGCCTACCGACGCGGAGCCGGGCGACATGCGGATGCTCGAAGACGCTCTGGCCTCCGGCCTGCGCGTGCTCGTCCCGGTCACCGGCGCGCCGGGGCCGCTGTCCTGGGCGCGGTATACGGGACGCGGGGCCCTGCGCCCCGCCCGTTACGGGCTGCTCGAGCCGCCGGGGCCGGTACTCGCCCCGTCCGCGATCGCCGAGGCCTCGCTGATTCTGGTGCCCGCGGTGGCGGTGGACCTGCATGGGGTGCGGCTCGGCCGCGGCGGCGGCTACTACGACCGGACGCTCCCCGCGGCCGCGCCGGGAGCGTCGATGGTCTGCGTCGTCGGCGACGGCGAACTGGTCGAGGAGCTCCCCGAGGACCCGCACGACGTGCGGATCGGCATGGTGCTCACTCCGGGCGAGGGGGCGTTCCGCATAGCCCGAGAGTAGACCGGCACTGACGGCCAGGGGAACAACCTCTACCATGGAAGCGTTAGCACTCATGTAGTCGGAGTGCTCAAAAGTCCGGAACTGCGGTGCAACGGGGCGGCAGTCCCGCTCGACGTGGTGCACCGGCCCGGCCCGAGCCGCCCGCGCTCCGCCGCGAAACCAACCCGCCGCGTCCTGCGCGGCCCACCCCGGGAGGTCCGCCCGTGCCCACCTATTCGTACGCCTGCACCGAGTGCGGCAACAGCTTCGACATCGTCCAGAAGTTCAGCGACGATGCGCTCACGGTGTGCTCGGACTGCGGCGGAAGGCTGCGCAAGCTGTTCAACTCGGTAGGCATCGTGTTCAAGGGCAGCGGGTTCTACCGCACCGACAGCCGGTCGGGCACCGTGCCTGCCGGGGCGTCCTCCGAGTCGTCATCCTCCGAGTCGTCGTCCTCTGATTCGTCGGCCGCGGGAGCGTCGTCCGGCACCTCCTCGTCGGGCTCGGCCGCCGCCGGCAGCAAGTCCGGCTCGGACGCCAAGTCCAGCCCCGCGCCCGCAGCCTCCGGATCCGCCGCGGGCTGAGGTAGTACCGCCCCCTCCCCTGTGCGCGGCCTGCGCGGTTATCCACAACCGCGCCGGTTTTCGTTCGTACTACCGCCGCCGGCCCCGTAACGTGGTCCCGGCCGGGCACCGGGGACCCGGCGCAGGGGGAACACGACGGGGGTTGTAGATGGCGGGGGGATTCGGCCGCGGATCATCGGACGCTGCGCATCGGACGCGGGACCTGCGCGCCGGGCCGTTCCAGCGGGCGCGCGCGGCGTGGGCGCCCGG
>NZ_JAENKO010000014.1 GCF_016599145.1 Tomitella cavernea | reverse complement strand
GCCGCGGGCAGTGCCCGGCGCAGCGCCGGGGGCCGGGCCGCGGTGCTGCGGGCGGTGTTCGAGCTCATGCTCACGTTCCTCCGTGGTTGGCGGCGTGCGCCGCGGGCGGGCGCCAGGCCGAGGATACGGAAACCCCGGTGCCCGCGCCCGGAACGGGGCGCGGGCACCGGGGCGGTCGTCCCGGTCAGAACGAGTGCTCGGCCGCCGGGAAGGATCCGTCCTCGACTTCGGCCGCGTAGGCGCGGGCGGCGTCGCCCAAAGCCGCGCCGACGTCGCCGAAGCGGCGGACGAACTTGGCGGTCTTCCCGGAGGTGTAGCCGGCCATGTCCTGCCACACCAGCACCTGCCCGTCGCACTGCGCGCCGGCGCCGATCCCCACGGTGGGGATGGACAGCTTGGCGGTGACCTCGGCGGCGACGTCGGCGGGCACCATCTCCATGACCACCGAGAATGCGCCGGCGTCCTGGACTGCCACCGCATCGTCGAGCAGCTGACGCGCGGCCTCGCCGCGGCCCTGCACGCGGAAACCGCCGAGCCCGTTGACGCTCTGCGGGGTGAAACCGATGTGCGCCATCACGGGGATGCCGGCCTGCGACAGGGCGGTGACCTGCGAGGCGACGCGCACGCCGCCTTCGAGCTTGACCGCGTGCGCCAGGCCCTCCTTGCAGAAGCGGGCCGCGGCGGCCAGCGCCTGCGCGTCGGATGCCTCGTAGCTGCCGAAGGGCAGGTCGGCGACGACGAGCGCGTGCGGTGCGCCGCGCACGACGCCGCGTACCAGCGGGATCAACTCGTCGGAGTCGATCGGCAAGGTGGTGTCGTAGCCGTAGACGACGTTGGCGGCCGAGTCTCCGACGAGCAGCACCGGGATGCCGGCGTCGTCGAAGATGCGGGCGGTGGAGTAGTCGTAGGCGGTGAGCATGCCCCACCGCTTGCCTTCCTGCTTCCATTTCTGCAGGTGGTGGGTGCGGATGACGGGCCTGCGGGCGGTCTGGCCGCCCGCAGGCGCGGAGCCGTACGGGGATGTGTCGGTCATCGTTGATCCTCTTCTCAGCCTCGAGGCCCTGCTGCAGGGTCCCCGGGTTCTTAAGGTGGTGACGCAGGAGAGTCTGCCACCGACGCCGCCCGGCATCCATGCGCCGGTGACCCATCTCACCGGTGGCGCGCCCGCGCGGCCCGGGGACGTTCGCGCGCACCGTCCGCGGCGAGTGCATAGGGTCGTGCATATGGATCGTCAGATGGAATTCGTGCTGCGCACGCTCGAGGAGCGGGACATCCGGTTCGTCCGGCTGTGGTTCACCGACGTCCTCGGCTACCTCAAGTCGGTCGCCATCGCGCCGGCCGAGCTGGAAGGCGCGTTCACCGAGGGCATCGGCTTCGACGGCTCCGCCGTGGAGGGTTTCTCCCGCGTGTCCGAGGCGGACATGGTCGCCATGCCGGACCCGTCGACGTTCCAGGTGCTGCCGTGGGTGTCCGACGACGGCCGCCAGCCGACCGCGCGCATGTTCTGCGACATCCTCATGCCCGGCGGGTCGCCCTCGTGGTCGGACCCGCGGCACGTGCTGCGCCGTCAGCTGGGCAAGGCGGGGGATGCGGGCTTCACCTGCTATGTGCACCCGGAGATCGAGTTCTTCCTGCTGGAGGCCGGGCTGGACGCCTCCGGGCGCCCGACACCCGCGGATCGGGGCGGGTACTTCGACCAGGCCGTGCACAACCAGGCGCCCAACTTCCGCCGGCACACCATCGACGCGCTCGAGTCGATGGGCATCTCCGTCGAGTTCAGCCACCACGAGGCGGCGCCGGGCCAACAGGAGATCGACCTGCGCTACGCGGACGCGCTGTCCATGGCGGACAACGTGATGACGTTCCGGTACCTGGTCAAGCAGGTGGCGTTGCAGGAGGGCGTGCGGGCCACGTTCATGCCCAAGCCGTTCAGCGAGTACGCCGGCTCGGCTATGCACACGCATATGAGCCTGTTCGAGGGCGAGAACAACGCGTTCCACGATGATGACGACCCGCTGCAGCTGTCCGCCACCGCGCGCTCGTTCGTCGCCGGGATCATCGAGCATGCGCACGAGATCAGCGCGGTCACCAACCAGTGGGTGAACTCCTACAAGCGGCTCATCCACGGCGGCGAGGCCCCCACCGCGGCGTCGTGGGGGCGGGCGAACCGCTCGGCGCTCGTGCGCTTGCCGCTGTACACGCCGAATAAGTCGTCGTCGCGGCGCGTGGAGGTGCGCAACCCGGATTCGGCCTGCAACCCCTACCTCACGTTCGCGGTGCTCATCGCCGCCGGTCTCAAGGGCGTCGAGGGCGGATACGAGCTGCCTCCGGAAGCCGAGGACGACGTGTGGGCGCTGACGCCGGGCGAACGCCGCGCGATGGGGTACCGGGAGCTGCCGACCAGTCTGGGGGACGCGCTGAAGGCGATGGAGGGTTCCGAGCTGGTGGCAGAGGCGCTGGGCGAGCACGTCTTCGACTTCTTCCTGCGCAACAAGCGGCAGGAGTGGGCCGCCTACCGCGGGCAGGTCACGCAGTTCGAGATCGCCAACTACCTGGGGTTGTGACGATGCCTGCACGCACCACGAGGGGGCGGATCCCCTCGACGGGCAGGCTGGGACTGGTCGAGGCGCACGCGGCCGAGGACCTCGCGGAGCTGGGCTGGACGGGTGCGGACGACGTCGCGGTGCTGTGGGCGCTCTCGCGCGCTCCGGACGCGGGCCTGGCGCTGCGCACCCTCGTGCGCATCAAGGAGGCCCTCGATGCGTCCGGCCCGGCCCGGGGCGACGGCGACGGGGGCGCCGAGTCCGGTCCCGGTGGCTGGGGCGCGTTGGACGAGGCACTGCACTCGGACAGCCGCCTGCGGGCCAGGCTGCTGTCGGTGATCGGCTCGTCCACAGGGCTGGGGGACCACCTCGCACACTTTCCGGGCTCATGGAGGCGCCTGGCGGCGGCGCCGGAACTGCCAGGGCGCGCCGAGATACGGGCGGACCTGCTTGCCGCGGTCGATGCCGTGCCGGAGGGCGGGCACGGACTGCATCGGGCTGCCGTCACCGGGCCGGAGGCCGTGCTGGCGCTGCGCATCCGCTACCGGGACCACCTGCTGCTGCTCGCTGCGGTCGACCTGGCCCCGACGATCGAGAACGAGCCGGGCCTGGAGTTCCGGGCCGTCGGCAGGCACCTGTCCGACCTGGCGGACGCCGCGCTCGCGGCCGCCCTCTCCGTCGCGGTGGCGACGGTGTGCGACGAGGAGACGGTGCAGGCGCGGCTGGCGGTGGTGGCGCTGGGCAAGTGCGGCGCCCGCGAGCTCAACTACGTGAGCGACGTGGACGTGGTCTTCGTCGCCGAGCCGGCCGACGCGCTCACGGCGCGCCTGGCCGGTGAGATGATCCGCATCGGGTCCAGCGCGTTCTTCGAGGTCGACGCCGGGCTGCGGCCCGAGGGCAAGCAGGGCGCGCTGGTCCGCACCCTCGATTCGCACCTGGCCTACTACCGCCGCTGGGCGAAAACCTGGGAGTTCCAGGCGCTGCTCAAGGCACGGCCCGCGGCCGGAGACGTCGAGCTGGGACGTGAGTACGCCGCTGCCGTGGGGCCGATGGTGTGGACGGCGTCGCAGCGTGAAGACTTCGTACCCGAGGTGCGGGCGATGCGCCGCCGGGTCGAGGAACTGGTGCCGGCGGACGTCCGCGAGCGTGAGATCAAACTGGGCACTGGGAGCCTGCGCGACGTCGAGTTCGCCGTGCAGCTGCTGCAGATGGTGCACGGGCGCGCAGACGAGACGCTGCACTCCAAGTCCACGCTGAACGCGCTGGCGCAGCTGTCGGCCGGCGGATACGTGGGCCGGGGCGACGCCGCCCAGCTCATCGAATCGTACGTGTTCCTGCGCCTGTTGGAGCATCGTCTACAGCTGCAGCGCCTCCAGCGCACGCACATGCTGCCCCCGCCCGGCGACGCCGAGGCGCTGCGTTGGCTGGCGCGCGCCGCGCACGTGCGATCGGAGACCCGGCGCGGCATCGTGGACGAACTGCAGCGCCAGATCCGGCGGCACTCGCAGCACATCCGCCGGTTGCACGCCAAGCTTTTCTACCGTCCGTTGCTCGAGTCCGTCACGCAGATCGACTCGGAGGCGTTGCGGCTCAGCCCGGAGGCGGCGGAACGTCAACTGGCCGCTCTAGGCTACCGGGCGCCGCGCAATGCCCTGGGGCACCTGACGGCCCTGACCAAGGGCGCCACACGCAAGGGTCGCATCCAGTCGCTCATGCTGCCTACCCTGCTCGAGTGGCTGGGCGAGACGCCCGATCCGGACGCGGGCCTGCTGGCCTATCGCACGTTGTCCGAAGCGATGACCGACCATCCGTGGTTCCTGCGGACGCTGCGCGACGAGGGCGCGCTGGCCAAGCGCCTCATGCTCGTGCTCGGGTCGTCGCGGTACATCCCGGACCTGCTGTTGCGCGCGCCCGACGTGGTGCACATGTACGCCGACGGGGCGTCCGGGCCGAAGCTGCTCGCCGTGGACTACACCGTCGTGGCGCAGGGGCTCACCCGGTCGGCGGCGCGTCACCGGTCCCCGGAGCGGGCCATCGCGGCGGCGCGGTCGCTGCGGCGGGCCGAGCTGGCGCGCGTGGCGTCGGCCGACGTGTTGGGCATGCTCGAGGTGCGGCAGGTGTGCCGCGCGCTGTCGTCGGTGTGGGTGTCGGTGCTCGAGGCCGCGCTGCATGCGGTGACCCGCGCGGATGCCGCCGAGTCCGGACTGCCCGCACCGGCCCGGATCGCCGTGATCGGCATGGGCCGGCTCGGCGGAGGGGAGCTCGGCTACGGCTCCGATGCGGACGTGCTGTTCGTCTGCGACCCGGTGCGCGGCGAGCCAGGCACGCCCTCGCCGTCGGACGCCGAGGCGGTCCGGTGGGCGTCGGGAATCGCTGACAGGGTGCGCTCGCTGCTGACCCGGGCCAGCGTCGACCCGCCGCTGGAGGTGGACGCGGACTTGCGGCCGGAGGGGCGCAGCGGGCCGCTGGTGCGGACGCTCGCGTCGTATCAGGCCTACTACCGCAAGTGGGCGGAGTCGTGGGAGGTGCAGGCGCTGCTGCGCGCGACCACCGTCGCAGGCGACGCCGACCTGGGGTTGCGGTTCCTGCACATGATCGACGAGTTCCGCTATCCGCCGGGCGGCATCGATGCGGACACGGTGCTGCAGATCCGGCGGATGAAGGCCCGGGTGGATTCCGAGCGGCTGCCGCGCGGTGCCGACCCGGCCACCCACACCAAGCTCGGGCGCGGGGGGCTGGCGGACATCGAGTGGACCGTCCAGCTGCTGCAGCTCAAGCACGCGCACGAGAACCTGGAGCTGCGCGGCACGTCGACGCTCGAGACTCTTGAGGCTATCGAGCGGATCGGGCTGCTGGAGGCCGAAGACGTGCACATGCTCACCGAGTCGTGGCTGCTGGCCACCCGGGCGCGCAACGCCATCGTGCTGGCCCGTGGCAAGGCGGGCGACCAGATCCCGGGCACCGGCGACCAGCTCGCCGCCGTCGCCTACGCGGCCGGTTGGCGCGGTGACGACGCGGGCGAGTTCCTGGACCACTACCTGAGGGTGACCCGCCGGGCCCGGGCGGTGGTGGACCGGGTCTTCGGCTGAGCGCTCGCCTCCGGAACTCCCGCCGGGTCAGGCGTCGGTGGCCGGCGCCTGGGCGGTCGGTTGCCGCGCGGCGCCGGCGTCCTCGGTCACCGGCACCATCGCGATCAACGTGCCCTCCGCCGACGGGAGTTTGGTCGACTCGTGGGCGACGGAGGTGACGCCGCCACGCTGCACGAACAGGATCACCGCGTCGTCGCCGTACTGCCGCCGGAAGTCGGCCAGCGTGTACTTGCTGCTCAGCGCGGTCTTCTTGACGGTCATGCCCGCCATCATCCGGCGGTCGAGTTCGGCACGTGACAGCGGCGGGACGAAGGCGTAGCGGGCGCTGAGGTGTCCGGCGGTGTCGCGTCGGGTGCTGCCGGTGCCCGTCGACTTCGCCCCCCGGTGCAGCTGGAAAGTGTTGGCGCGGCCGAAGATGTGGGAGAACTCGCGGGCGGCGGTGGCGTTGGTCTCGTCCTCGGGCGTGCATGCGATGAAGTAGCCGATCCCGGACAGGTCCATGTCCTTCACCGCGTACTCGGACAGGATGTTCGCGGTGATCGTGGGCAGCCCGGCCATGCGGGCCCCGGAGAGCGTCACATAGTTGCGCGCCACCACCAGAACGGGGATACCCGAATCCTGCAGCAGCTTGGCGGCGTCCACCACCCAGCGGTTGACGCCGACGAACACCACGCCCTGCGGGTTCGCGGAGGCGAGCCCCAGGCGCTCGGCGAGCCTGCCGACGCTCAGCCCGTAGATGGCCACGGTGCACACGATGAGGACGAAGACCAGCGGCACCATTTCCGCGGCCTGCCCCGCGATCCGCTGCAGGTCGGCCGCCTGGGCCACGAGGGCCTGCCTGTCGTCGCCGCTCGCGGCGTCGGCCTTTGCCGAGAGCGCGTCCGCCGACTGCGTGAGCCCGAGGGCGAAGATACTGGTCACAGCGGCGGCGACGACGCCGCGCGGCGCCATGCAGGCCAGCAGTATCCGCTCGTTCCGCGTGACCTTGGTGCGCAGCAGGCCGAGGGCGATGCTCACCGGACGCACGACGAGCACCAGGGCGGCGATGAAGATCAGCGCCTTGGGTGCGACGTCGATGATCTGCTGGGGGCTGATGCGCCCCGCGAGCACGATGAAAAGCGCGCCGACGAACAGGATCTGCAGGTGCTCTTTGAACTCGGCCACGTGCTCGAGATGCAGCTCCGGCCGGTTCCCCAGGTAGATGCCGAGTATCGTCACCGTGAGCAGCCCCGACTCCGGTTGCAGCGCGTTGGACGCTACGAGCGCCGTGATCGCAGCGGCCAGGAAGAACACGCCGTGCAGGAAGTCGGGCACCGCCCTGCGCCGCATGACGAACTCGATGGCCACACCCATGAGCAGTGCGATGCCGAACGCGATGAGCAGCGTTTTTCCCAGCGCGATGAGCACGGCGGAGGCGGCCTGCCCGCCCTCGCCGCTGACGATCCCCTGGAACACCAGCAGCGCCAGGACCGCGCCGATCGGGTCGACGACGATGCCTTCCCACCGAAGTAGCGACGACACGCGCCGGGTGGGGCGCAGCGACCGCAGGATCGGCGCGATCACGGTGGGGCCGGTGACCACGAGGATCGCCCCCACCAGCAGCGCCACCTTGATGTCGAATCCGATCAGCCAGGCGGTGAGCGTGATGAGCGCCCAGGCGACGAGGACCGTCACCGAACACAGACGCCACACGGGGCGGCCGAGGTCCTGAACGTGTTTGAGGCGCAACGACATGCTGCCCTCGAACAGGATGATGCCGACGGTGAGGCTGATGCCGTCGAAGAGCAGATCGCGCCCCAGCACCTCTTCGGCGGAGACGATCTGTCCGAGTCCGAAGCCCACGAGCAGCATGAGCAGGATCGACGGCATGCGGATGCGCCATGCGAACCACTGGCACACGACGCTCACGGCGACGATGAGTGTGATGTATCCGGCGGGGCCGATGCCGGCCAGCGAGTCCGTGATGCTCGCGACGAAGTCGGACATCCCGAGTAGGTTTCCGCGCGCGGCGCCGATGCGCAACCCCGGCGCCGGTTCCGCGGGGCAGATCACATTCTGCGCGGTCCCGGCCGGATCAGCCGTCCGTCACGAACCCCTTGTCCACCAGCCACTTCCGTGCGACGTCGGCCGGCTCCTCGCCGTCGACGTCCACCTTCGCGTTGAGCGTGGAGATCTCGTCGTTGGTGATCTCCTTCATCACCGGCGCGAGGACCGCGACGATCTGCGGATGGTCCTTGTAGACCTGTTCGCGCATGGTCACGGCCGCGTTGTAGTGGGGGAAGAACTGCTTGTCGTCTTCGAGCACGTACAGATCCAGGCCCTTGATGCGGCCATCGGTGGTGAACACCTCGCCGAAGGTGCACTCGCCGCCGGTGGCGGTGGCCTGGTAGATGATCCCCGTCTGCAGGATCTTCTTGCCGGCATCGTCCGGGTTGAAGCCGTACACCGCGGCCATGCCCGGGAATCCGTCCTGGCGGCTGTTGAACTCGGTCTCGATGCAAGTGCTGATCGACCCGGGGTGCGCGTTGACGAGGTTCGCGTAGTCGGACAGCGTGCGCACGCCGGTGTCCTGGACCACCGTCCGGCTTGCGGCGAGCGCGTAGGTGTTGTCCATGGGGGCGGGCGCGGCCCACACGATGCCGTTGCGCTCCAGGTCCTCCTTCTTCACCGCCTCGAACTGTTCCTGGGCATCGGGGATGGGGTGTTCGTTGTGCAGATAGTTGATCCAGCCGGTGCCGGTGTACTCGATGTAGAGGTCCACCTGGCCGGCCTCCATGGCGGCGCGCGCGCTGTTGGAACCCTGGATGTCCGTCAGGTCCCGGATCTCGGCGCCCGCTGCGGCCAGCGCGAACTCGGCGATGTAGCCGAGGATGATGTTCTCCGTGAAGTCCTTCGACCCCACGGTGAGTTTGACGCCCTCGAGTCCGGGATCGGTCTCGATGCTGCCGGGCCCCACCGACAGCGGCAGTGCACCGCCGGACTGGAGCCCGCACGAAGCCAGCAGCGCGGTGGCGAGCAGCGCGGAGATGAGGGCGGACGCGCGGGCGAGCGGGCTCTGGCCGGACCTGCGGTGCGGGGTTCGTCGTGCTGCCGGCGGCCCGGATGATGCCGATGCGGGCGATTCGGGTGCGGTGTCCATCAGCGCAGTCCCTTGGGGCCGATGAAGCGCTCGGCGAGCGCCCCGAGCCAGTCGATGAACAGGGCCAGCGCGACGGCCAGGACCGCGCCGACATAGAGCGTGGGGTTGTCCCGGAGCTTGTATCCGGTGTCTATGAGCACGCCTAGGCCGCCGGCACCCACCAGGAAGCACAGGGTGGCGGTGCCCACGGCGAGGACCAGCGACGTGCGCAGTCCGGCGAGGATGAACGGCACCGCCAGCGGGAACTCGACGCGCCGCAGCACCGTCATCGGCGACATGCCCTGGCCGAGGCCGGCGTCGATCAGCGACGGGTCGACGGATTGCACGCCGAGCATGGTGTTGCGCAGTACCGGCAGCAGCGAATAGAAGGCGATGGGCAGGACACCGATCCAGAATCCGGTCTTGCCGGTCCATAGGAACAGCAGCACGAGCAGGCCGATGGCGGGGGAGGCCTGGCCGATGTTGCCGATACCGATGAACACCGGCGAGAGCGCCTTGTACCCCCGGCGGGTGAGCAGTATGCCCAGTGGCACGGCGATGGCGACGACGATCGCGGTGACGACGGCGGTGATGGCGATGTGCTGGCCCAGCCGCGTGCCGAGTGACGACGCGTTGAGGGTCTCGCGCTGCGTGGCGTTGAGATCGTTGAACGCGAACGCCCAGATGAGGATCGCCGCGGCCCCTCCCACCGCCACCACCGGCTGTGCCAACATGCGGATGCTGTCGCCGCGGCGCCCGGAGTCGGTGATGTCCACCGGGTCGGCGATTTTCTCGCCGGCGGTCACCGTGTCCTGGGTGATGGTCATTCCGGCTCGCCTCCGATCACCGTCGGGGGAGTGCGGGTGTCGCCGCTCCCGGCGGCCGGCGCGGGGTCCCCTTCAGGCCCACCGGCTCCGCCGTGTTCGTCTCCGTCTTCGTCGTCGGAGTATTCCTCGCGCAGTGTGCGTACCGTCTGGATCAGTGTGTCGATGTTGATCAGGCCCTCGTACTGTCCGCGGCTGCCGGTGACGACGGTGGACGCGCTGGATGCGGCCAGCAGCGCTTCGAGGGCGTCCTGCAACGTCGATTGGGTGCTGACGACCTCGCCGATCGGGTCTCCGATGCCGCGCAGCGACGGCGCGGTGGCGAGGTGGCGCGCGTTGACCCAGGCCACCGGCCGGTTGCGTGCGTCGAGCACGAGGCCCCAGGTACGCCGCCGTGTGCCGAGGGCGGCACGGAGCGTGTCGGGCGCGTCGGACTCGTGGGCGGTGGGGCAGTGCTCCAACTCAACGTCGCGAACGCGCAGCAGGGTGAGCTGTTGCAGTGAGGCGCCGGACCCGATGAAGCCGGCGACGGTGTCGTCGGACGGGTTGGCGAGGATCGCCTCGGGCGTATCGTACTGGAGGATCTTCGACTGCCCGCCCAGCACCGCGATGCGGTCGCCCAGCTTGACTGCCTCGGCGAAGTCGTGCGTGACGAAGACGATGGTCTTGCCCAACTCGGACTGCAGCCGCAGCAGCTCGTCCTGCAGGAGCCCGCGGGTGATGGGGTCGACGGCGCCGAAGGGCTCGTCCATGAGCAGCACCGGCGGGTCCGCGGCCAGGGCGCGCGCCACGCCCACGCGCTGCTGCTGCCCGCCGGAGAGCTGCCGCGGGTAGCGCCCACGGTACGTGTCGGGCTCCAGCCCCACCAGGTCCAGCATCTCGTCGACGCGCTCGGCGATGCGCTTCTTCTTCCACCCCACCAGGCCCGGCACCATGCCGACGTTCTGTGCGATGGTCATGTGCGGGAACAGTCCCGACTGCTGGATCGAGTAGCCGATGCCGCGGCGGAGCCTGTCCGGCTTGATCGACAGCGCGTCGCGGCCGGCGATCGTGATCTTTCCGGAGGTGGGCTCGATGAGCCGGTTGATCATGCGCATCGTGGTGGTCTTGCCGCAGCCGGAGGGGCCGACGAACACGACGATCTCGCCGGCGGGGACGGTCATCGAGACCCGGTCGACGGCGGGGGTCTTGCTGCCGGGGTAGCGCTTGGTGACCTCGTCGAGCACGATCTCGACCCCGGAGATCGTCCTGGCGTCGGTGGTCGTCGCGGCGCCTGCGCCGGAAGCGTGGTCAGGCATGGAGTCCCCTCGAGGTCGTGAGCTTGCCGATGACGATGTAGACGCCGTCCAGGATGAGCGCCAGGATGATGATCAGCACCGTGCCGGTGAGCGCCTGCGGCACGGCGGTGGGGCTGCCGACACGGGAGAGCCCGGAGAAGATCAGGTTGCCCAGTCCCGGGCCCTTCGCGTAGGCGGCGATGGCGAGGATGCCCATGCTCATCTGCGTGCTCACGCGCATTCCGGTGAGGATGGACGGCCACGCGAGGGGCAGTTCGATGCGCGCGAGCACGTGCAGGCGGCCCATGCCGATGCCGCGGGCGGCGTCGGTGGTGCCCGGATCGATGGAGCCGAGCCCGACGATGGTGTTGCGGATGATGGGAAGTAGCGCGTAGAGGACCAGCGCGATGACGGTGGGCGGCACGCCGAGCCCCACCACGGGGATGAGGATGCCCAGCAGCGCGAAGGACGGGATGGTGAGAACCGCGCTCGACAGGGCGGTGGCGGCCGCCGATCCGAGCGGGCTGCGGTAGACGAGGATGCCCACGACGACGGCGATGACCGTGGCGATCACGACGCACTGGATGACGGCGCTGACGTGCTGGTACGAGTCGATGAGGAGTTGTTCGCGCCGTGATGAGACGAAGTCCCATAGATCGCTGAGCACCGGGTGCGCCTTTCCTGCCGAATCCGACCCTTCTGCTGTTCTCGGCCCCCGGTCGCGTGTCGCCGACCGGTCGTCCACCTGTCAGCTTGCTCCGTTTCCGGTGGTGTCGAAGCGTTACATGTGACAGAGGTGAATACCGTTATCGGACTGTGACGATCCGTGGCCGTGCGCGCGCCGGGCACGACCCATGGACGTGGGCTCCCCTAGTCGAGCACCCTCTCGGTGGCAACCATGAGCAGCCCCGAGCTGTGTGTTCCCGCGATGTCGACTCCGTCCGGAGGAGCGACGTACCCGGGCAGGCCGTCGAGCCCGTCGCTGCCGCCGACGGCCCGCAGCCGCACTGGTCCGTCCCCGGAGATCCGGTACCGCAGCGTGATCCCCAGGGACGTCGGGCCGTGGAAGGTGACCGCACTGGTGGACGAGCCCACCGCGTCGCCTCCGAGGTCCCTGCCCTCGCCACCGGCCTCCCCGGCGTCGGCACTCTCGATGCGCACACCCTCGACGGTGCCCCCGCCGGCGTCGACGCCGACGGTGATCATCCGCACCGGGCGGCCCGGGGCGGCGTGAACGGTGATCGTGCGGAGCCGGCCGGCCTGCACATCCGAGACGACATCGAGCGCCGGCGCCGGGAGCTCGGCCGTCGGGGCCGGTCCCACCTGCACTCTCTGGTGGATGTAGGGGAAGTAGCCTGACACCTCCGCCGGCTCCAGCGGACCGGACTCGCGTCCGCTGCGGGTGAAGGGCAGGTAGTCGCCGGCTTCGGCCTCCGCGTCGAGATATCGCCGGGTGTAGTCGGTGGGCGGGTTCTCGCTGAGCCAGTGCGCGCTGCCGGTGTCGGCGTCGAGCGCGTACATGAGCTGCGCGGGTTCGGGGTGGCGGGCGTCGAAGTCGTTGACGTCGGTGCCGACGCCCAGCAGGATCGCGGCGGAGGCGAATGCGGTCATCGGCACCGCGGCGGTGGCGAGGCGGTACCGTCGTCCGCCGGCGGTGGTGCTCTCGGCGGCGCTCATGCTGAACAGCAGGTCCAGCGTCGGTGCGGCCGCGAAGCACAGCAGTACCGTGAACAGCGCGGGCCCGGCGGCCATCGGCATGCCCAGCGAGGCGAAGAACATCGCGATCGCGGGGGCCAGCACGAGCACGGCGACAAGGGAACCGGCGAGCGTCGCGGTCACGCGCAGCCACGGCATGCGGACGGACAGGGCCACGGCGGCGGCGATGCCGGTGGCGAGTGCCGGCAGCGTCGCCAGGTATGCCGCGCCCGGTGCCAGGGCCGCGAACACGACGCCGAGGGCGGTCAGCCAGACGAGGCAGCCGAATCCCGCGGCGGCCGTCCCGATCCGCCGCCGGGTCAGGGCCAGGAACGCGAGGAACACTGCGACCGCGAGCACGATGATCCCGATGCGCAGCAGCGCCGGCCGCCAGAGGTCGAGCACGCTGCCGTACCCGGGCCGGATGAGCACGAGCAGCCGCCACACGCCGTACGCGGCGAGCGGGGCGATCACCAGCGGGACCAGCGCGGCGGCGGTGCCCGCGACCAGGCGCAGGGCAGTGGCCCGGCGGGTGCGCCACGCGATCGCGGCCACCGCGCCGGTGAGGACGACCGAGAGTCCGGCGAGCGGCCACACCCACGGGCCGGGGTAGTGTGCGACCGAGCCGAGCACGGTGAAGTAGGTCTCGTCGTGCGGCGCGGGCCGCGCGAAGTCGGCGAGGTCGGCGGAACCGAGCGCCCTGGTGAGCGCGAGCCCGTTGTCGCCCATCGCCTGCAGGCTCGCCCTGCTCAGCCGCTCGGGCACGTCCTGCGGGGTGTGATAGACGGCGGCGCCGTCGAAGAACGCGGAGTTCATCCCGGTGAAGTCGCCGGAGTTGAGGAAGTTGGTGAAGTCCGTGTTGTTGCGCAGGCGGCGGTAGACCTCCACCGCGGCGCTCGTGGCGGCGGGATGCGGAGCCGTGGCGGCGTAGAGCCGGGCGAGCGCGGCGTTGCCCTCCGAGGTTTCGAACATCACCACCGGCCCCGACGCGCCGCGGGCCTCGAAGTTGAGCACCACTCCGCCGTCGGCGGCGAGCGGGTCGGAGGCGAGGAAGCCCTCCGACCCGATGGTCCCGGACTCCTCCGCGTCGGTGAACAGCAGCACGACGTCGTTGCGTAGTGGTGGCGCGTCCTGCAGCGCCCGCGCGATCTCGAGGATCGTCGCCGTCCCGGCGGAATCGTCGCCGGCGCCGGGGGAGAACTGGGCGGAGTCGTAGTGGGCGGCGAGGAAGACCCTGCCGGTGGAGTCGGTGCCGGGGATGACGGCGACGATGTTGTCGACTGCCGCCGCGTTGACACGGTCCGGGCCGCGGACGACGACGCCGAGAGTGCTGTTCACCCGCGGCTGCAGCCCGAGCCCGGTGAGCCTGTCGATGAGGTGGGCGCGGACCTCGTCGTTGGCGGCGGAGCCGGTGGGATGTGGAACCCGTGCGCTCTGCTCGACGTGTTCCATCGCGCGGTCCGCGCTGAACGAGGCGGGCGGCGCGTCGACGCCCGCGGGGGACGGCGCGTGCAGGCTCAGCACCGACCACGCCGCGAAGCCGGCGAGCACGAACAGCGCGCCGATGCCTGTGAGGAAGCGGACGGCACTTCCTGCTCGTGACGGACCGGGTGCCCCGGCGGCGCGCTCATGCTTAGCGTGATCTGAGCCACTGGTATCGGCCACACCTGGATGCTAACGAGGCTGAGGCGTCCGCGTGTTGAATTGGCAGGCGGAGAATGGGGCGGCGTCGAGCGGCGAGAATCGGCCCGCGCCGCGATCGCGTGGATGATCGCGGCGCGGGCCGATTCTCCCGCGTACTCTCAGCGGACGGACGCGGGCACTCCCGGTAGGAGATGCCGGGTCGGCGCGCTGGCAGGTTCAGCAGTCGTAGTACAGGTCGAACTCGTACGGGTGCGGGCGCAGGTTCATCGGACTGATCTCGTCGTCGCGCTTGAGTTCGATCCACTTCTCGATCAGGTCGGTGGTGAACACGCCGCCCTCGGTGAGGTAATCGTGGTCGCGCTCGAGGTTGTCGATGACGGCCTCCAGCGAGGTGGGGGCCTGGGGCACGCTCGCGGCCTCCTCGGGCGGAAGTTCGTAGAGGTCCTTGTCGATCGGCTCGGCCGGCTCCATCTTGTTGCGGATGCCGTCGAGGCCGGCCATCATCATCGCGGCGAACGCCAGGTAGGGGTTGCCGGACGAGTCGGGCGAGCGGAACTCGATGCGCTTGGCCTTGGGGCTGTTGCCGGTGACGGGGATGCGCACGCAGGCCGAGCGGTTGCGCTGCGAATACACCAGGTTGATGGGGGCCTCGTATCCGGGGACCAGGCGCTTGTAGGAGTTGACTGTGGGGTTGGTGAACGCCAGCAGAGACGGCGCGTGGTGCAGGATGCCGCCGATGTAGTACCGGGCGATGTCGGACAGGCCGCCGTAGCCGGACTCGTCGTAGAACAGCGGCTCGCCGTCCTTCCACAGCGACTGGTGCGCGTGCATGCCGGAGCCGTTGTCGCCGTACAGGGGCTTCGGCATGAATGTGACCGTCTTGCCGTGCTGGTGGGCGGTGTTCTTGATGATGTACTTGAACTGCATCAGCTCGTCGGCCGCGTGCAGCAGGGTGCCGAACTTGTAGTTGATCTCCTGCTGGCCGCCGGTGCCCACCTCGTGGTGCAGGCGCTCGAGCTCGAAGCCGGCCTCGGTGAGGTTGGTCGACATCGCGTCGCGCAGGTCAACGGTGTGGTCGTACGGGGCCACGGGGAAGTAGCCGCCCTTGACCCGGATCTTGTTGCCCAGGTTGGGGCTGCCGTCGCGCTCGGTGGCGAGCCCGCTGTTCCAGCGGCCCTCGATGGAGTCGACCTCGTAGAAGCTGCCGTTGACCGACGAGTCGAAGCGGACGGAGTCGAAGATGTAGAACTCGGCTTCGGCGCCGAAGAAGCAGGTGTCTGCGATCCCCGTGCTCCTGAGGTACTCCTCGGCCTTGCGCGCCACGTTGCGCGGGTCGCGGCTGTAGGCCTCGCGGGTGAACGGGTCGTGTACGAAGAAGTTCATGTTCAGCGTCTTGGCGTTGCGGAACTGGTCCACCGTGGCCGTGGTGACGTCCGGGAACAGCTGCATGTCGGATTCGTGGATCGACTGGAATCCGCGCACGGACGAACCGTCGAAGGCGAGGCCGTCGTCGAACACGTCGTGGCTGAATGCGGCCGCCGGGATGGAGAAGTGCTGCATGACGCCGGGGACGTCGCAGAAGCGGATGTCGACGTACTCGACCTTCTCGTCACGGATATAGGCGAGTACCTGTTCGGCAGAAGTGAACACTATGTAAGGCTCCTCAGTCATGACCCGTCGCGGTGCGGCGACCGGGTGTACGCGAATCACGGTATAGACGCGGTGTTGCCCGTCAGTCAACCGGATGTTGCGACGGTGTTACACGTTACGTGTCCGGGGTGACATTCGTCTCGGGTCGCGGTGTGCGCCCCGGCTCGCGCAGGGCACGGGGCAGGTCGAACGCGGTCCGCGGCGGCCGGGCGTCGTGCAGTTCCGTATCCTGGCGCCCATGCGTCGAATGACCGGATCCTGGCTTTCGGGCCCCGCCGCGGCCCTCCCCAAGGGGGAGGACGGCAGCGTGGCCAAGTACCGCGGGGAGCGGCTCGGCCTGCCCGAGTCCGGCCCCCGCTCGGTGGGCGGGACCGGCCGCAAGGTCACGGGGCTGCTCATCGACTGGCTGCTGTGCTATGGCGTCGCCATGCTCCTGCTCGCCTTCTTTCCGCTGCCCGGCGGTCCCGCCACGACGGGCGCCGTCGTGTGGGCGGTGGTGAGTGTGGTCAGCGTGTGGCTGTTCGCGGCCACTCCCGGCCAGACGGCGATGGGCCTGGGGGTCGCCCGGGTCGACGCCGAGGTGCCCGTCGGCCTGCCGCGCGCGTTCTTCCGTGTGCTGCTCACCTTTTTCATCCTGCCCCCGCTCGTGATGGACGAGGACGGGCGCGGACTGCACGACCGCGCCACCCAGACGGCGGTCATCTGCGCGCGCTGATCCCGCCCGCGGCGGGGCCGGCGGCGGGTCGGCAGCCAGACACACGGCAGCCAGGACACACGGGAGGGGCCCGGCGACAGCGCGTCGCCGGGCCCCTCCCGTGGGCAGTGTGTGCCGAGCTCTGTCCTCCGGACCCGTTCGGTCAGCGCCGGCGGACTGTGCGCTGGATGCCCTTCTGCTTGGCGCCGCCCGGGACAGGCCCCTTGGGCATTGCCGCACCCGAGCCGCCCTTCTTCTGCAGGGCCGTCATGCGCGCCTCGATGCTGTCGAGGGTCTTGGTGTCGATGTTCTTGGGGAGCTTGGTGATCTGCCTCTGCAGCTTGGCCAGCGGCACCTGCCCCTCCTCGTTGCCCACGATGAACTCGTAGATCGGGGTGTCGCCGATCAGCCGAGCGGCACGCTTCTTCTCCTGTGCCATCAGCGGCTTGAGCCGGTGCGGCGCGCCCTCGCCCACGAGGATGACGCCGGGACGGCCGATGACGCGGTGCACTGCGTCGAGCTGTGTGGTGGCGGCGACGGCGTTCGTGACGCGCCAGGCGCCCTTGAGGTTCTCCAGCGCCCACGCGGCGGCGCCCGCCTGCCCGTCCGCCTTGCGGTAGACGTTCTTCTGCACGCGGCGGCCGAAGACGATGAACGCGAGCAGTGCACCGAGGATGATCCCCAGCACCAGCGCGGCCCACCAGGCGATACCCACCAGGAAGCTCAGCCCCACCAGAATGCCGACGGCGATCAGCAGCGTGGCCGCCATCAGCGGCAGGAGGGCCTTGTCCTCCTTGCGCTGCATCTGGAACGCCTGCCAGATCTGCCCGCGGCGCTCCTTGGACGCGGCGCGCGAAGCCGCTTTCGCCGCCTTGCGCTCTTCCTTGGTGGGTTTGCCCTTCGCCATGCTCCTCAGGATACGGGTCCGCGCGCGAGCGCCGTGCCCGTGGTCCGCGGCGCGGGCACGGCGGGCACGTGCCAGGGGGCGCCGCGCACAGCGGCGATGACCGTCAGGACTGCCGCATCCTGGCCAGCACCGAGCCCGCCTCCTGCCACGTGCTGCCGGACTCGGCGAGGTGCGCGAGGTTGTTCGGCAGCGATTCGCCGCGTTCACGCACCGCCTGCGCGTACAGCCGGCCGGCGCGGTACGACGAGCGCACCAGCGGCCCGGCGAGGACCCCCGAGAACCCCATTCCGCGGGCGGCGTCGGACAGCTCGACGAACTCCTGCGGCTTGACCCACCTGTCGATGGGGTGGTGCAGGGCCGAGGGCCGCAGGTACTGCGTGATGGTGAGGATCTCGCAGCCGGCGTCGCGCAGCGTCTGCATCGATTCGACCACCTCGTCGGTGGTCTCGCCCATTCCGAGGATCAGGTTGGACTTGGTCACCAGCCCCGCTTCGCGGGCCGCAGTGAGCACGTCGAGGCTGCGCTGGTAGCGGAACGCCGGCCGGATCCGCTTGAAGATGCGGGGGACGGTCTCCAGGTTGTGCGCCAGCACCTGGGGGCGCGCGTCGAACACGGCCTGCAGGGCGTCCGCGTCGCCCTGGAAATCGTCGATGAGAAGCTCGACGCCGGTACCCGGGTTGAGATCGTGGATCATCCGGCACGTCTCGGCGTAGATCCAGCTCGCCCCGTCGGGCAGATCGTCGCGGGCGACGCCGGTCACCGTCGAGTACCGCAGGCCCATCGACCGCACCGATTCGGCCACGCGGCGCGGCTCATCGGTATCGAGCGGCTGGGGCTTGCCGGTGTGGATCTGGCAGAAGTCGCACCGCCGGGTGCACTGGTCGCCGCCGATGAGGAAGGTCGCCTCGCGGTCCTCCCAGCACTCGTAGATGTTGGGGCAACCGGCCTCTTCGCACACGGTGTGCAACGATTCGCTGCGTACGAGACCCTTGAGTTCGGTGTATTCGGGACCCATGTGTGCACGGGTCTTGATCCACTCCGGCTTGCGCTCGATGGGTGTTTGAGCATTCCGGGCTTCGATGCGTAGGAGCTTGCGTCCTTCTGGGGCCACAGTCACACGGCCGATGCTACGCGCCGCGCGGCAACGTCAACCCAGGCGGATGGGCTCCATGAACGACGGCGACGCCGCACCGGCGGGCCCCTCCGGCGTGCGCCGGAGGATGTCGCACTCCTCCACGGGGAGATGGCCGTCGAGAGCCGCCGGCACCGCGTCCCGCACGGCGGGAAGGACCTCCGACGAGGGGACGTCGCGGCCCAGCTCGATGCTCAGCGACGTGACGCCGGCGTCGGTGATCCCGCAGGGGATGATCGAAGAGAAGTCGGTCAGGTCGGCGTCGCAGTTGAGCGCGAAGCCGTGCATGGTGACGCCACGCTCGACCCGGACGCCGATGGCCGCGATCTTACGTTCGGGCCGCACCACGGCGCCCGCCGTGCACGACGGCAGCCACACGCCGGAACGGCCCGGCACGCGCCCGCACTGCACCCCGAGGCCGGTGCACACGGAGATCAACGCCTGCTCCAACCGACGGACGTACTCGACCACGTCGACGGGCTCGGCGAGTCCGATGATGGGATAGCCGACCAGCTGTCCCGGGCCGTGCCAGGTGATCTTGCCGCCCCGGTCCACGTCGATCACCGGCGTCCCGTCCCGGGGGCGCTCCTCCGGCAGAGTGCGCCGGCCCGCCGTGTACACCGCGGGGTGCTCCAGCAGCAGCATCGAATCCGGTCCGCCCGCCGCACGCTCGTCGAGGTGCGCGCGCTGGCGGTCCCACGCCTTGAGGTAGTCGATGCGCCCCGACTCGCTGACGGCCACGGGGCGGGCGGACGAGCGGATCGATTCGGTGGCGCTGCGCATGACGACGACAGTACGCCGCCGCCGATACGGTCCCGGCGGCCCCGCGCGGGGCGGATCGGCGGGGGCACGGCCGGCGCTCGTGCGCCCGCCGGGTCAGACGGCGGCGTCGAGAGCCTGCCCGATGGTGGCGTGCCGGAAGGCGAACCCCAGGCGTTCGAGTTCCCGGGGGATGGCGCGCTGTCCGGTGAGCACGCCCTCGGAGGCGAACTCGCCGAGCACCGCGCGCAACGCCGGCGACGGGACGATCCACGGGGTGGGGCGGTGCAGCCGGCGCCCGAGCGCGGCGTTGAACTGGGTGTTGGTGACGGGGGCGGGGCCGGTGATGTTCACCGGCCCGCGCGCTTCGGGATTGCGCAGCAGGAACATGATCGCGCGGATCTGGTCGTCGAGCGAGACCCACGACATGTACTGGTGACCGTTGCCGAGCCGTCCGCCGAGCCCGAGGGAATAGAGCCGCTTGAGCGGGGCGAGCATTCCGCCGCGCGGCGCGAGGACCACGCCGCTGCGACACGTGACCACCCGCACTCCCGCGTCCGCGGCACCGCGGGCGGCTCCCTCCCAGTCCACGCACACCCCGGCGAGGAAACCCGAACCGGCGGGGGAGGACTCGTCCACCACGTGGTCGCCGGTGTCGCCGTAGTAGCCGACGGCGCCCGCGTTGATCAGTGCGGGGACGCCCGCCGCGGCGGCGGCACGGGCGATCACCCCGGTGGGCTCCACGCGGCTGTCGCGGATGAGCTGCTTGCGGGCGCCGGTCCAGCGACGGTCGCCGATGCCCACGCCGCACAGGTTCACCACGGCGTCGACGCCGTCCAGGTGTGCGCCGTCCAGGTGGTCGGTGGCCGGGCTCCACGGGATCTCGTCGTCGCCGCGCGCGGGGCGCCGCACCAGGCGCAGCACCCGGTGCCCGTCCTCCCGGAGCCGGGCGGCGAGGGCCGTGCCGATCAGCCCCGATGATCCCGCGATCGCCACTCGCATTGCACGGCACCCCTTCCTGTAAACGCACAGCACCCGGGTCTCATCGTATCGACGAAGACCCGGGTGCGGTGGGCTACTGCGGTCGCGCGCGCAGGCGCGGGGATGGCCCGTGCGAGGGCGGTGTCCCTATAGGCCCAGATCGGCCTCGAACGCGCCCTCCTCGAGCCGCTGGCGGATGGTGCTGACGAAGCGTCCCGCGTCGGCGCCGTCCACCAGGCGGTGGTCGTAGGTCAACGGCAGGTAGCACATCGACCGGATGCCGAGCGATTCGTTGCCCGCGTCGTCCTTGACCACGGACGGGCGCTTGACGATGGCGCCGGTGCCGAGCATCGCGGCCTGCGGCGGGACGAGGATCGGGGTGTCGAACAGCGCGCCCTGGCTGCCGATGTTGGTGATCGTGAACGTGCCGCCGGTGAGCTCGTCCGGCTTGAGGCCGCCGCCGCGGGCGCGGCCGGCGATGTCGGCGATGGCGCGCGCGAGCCCGGCGAGCGACAGGTCGCTCGCGTTGTGGATGACTGGCGAGAGCAGTCCCTGCTCGGTGTCCACCGCGATGCCGAGGTGCACCGCCGGGTAGTAGGTGATCTCCTTGGCGTCCGCGTCGTAGCTGGCGTTGACGTTGGGGTGCGCCTTGAGAGCCTCGACCACTGCCTTGGCGAAGAACGGGAGGAACGTCAGGTTGACGCCCTCCCGCTCGGCGAAGGACGCCTTGGCCTGCGCGCGCAGGGCGGCCACACGGCTCATGTCGACCTCATGGGTCTGGGTGAGCTGCGCAGTGGTCTGCAGCGACTCGAGGGTCTTGATCGCCGTGATCTGCCGGATGCGGTTGGCCTTCTGCGTGGTCCCGGGCAGGTGGGCGAGCTCCGGCCGGGGCGCGGCGGCCGGAGCGCCGGACCCGGACGTGGCGGGGGCGGCCGCGGGCGCCGCCGCGGCCTTCTTGTCCTCGGCCGCGGCCAGCACGTCCTGCTTCCGGATGCGACCGCCGACGCCCGTGCCGCGCACGGCGTTCAGGTCCACTCCGTGCTCGCCCGCGAGCTTGCGGACCAGCGGGGTGACGTACGGGGTGCTGCCCGATGAGTCGGACGCAGACGCAGACGCAGACGCAGATGCGGGTGCGGGCTTCCGGGAGGGTGCCGGCTGCTTCGGGGCCTCCTGTGCGGGGGCCGGCCGCTCCGGAGCTTCCTGCGCAGGAGCTTCCTGCGCAGGAGCGGCCTGCGCAGGAGCGGCCTGCTTCGGCGTCTCCTGCGCAGGAGACGCCGAAGCAGGCGCCTCCTGTTGCGGCTCGGCCTCCTGCCTCTGCTGAGGCTGCGACTGATTCTGCCCGGAGGCGGGGGAGCCCGAGCCGATGACGCCGAGCTGTCCGCCGACCTCGACGACATCGTCCTCCTGCGCGGAGATCTCCAGCAGGGTTCCGGCGAGCGGCGAGGGGATCTCGGTGTCGACCTTGTCGGTGGAGACTTCCAGCAGCGGCTCGTCCATTGCCACTTCGTCGCCGACGGACTTGAGCCACCGGGTGACCGTGCCCTCGGTGACCGACTCGCCGAGTTCGGGCATCGTCACCGGGCTGCCGTCATCGGCGCCACCTGCGTTGCCGCCGGAACTCTGCTGGGGTGCGGAGTCCTGCTGCGGCGCCGAGTCCTGCTGAGGTGTGGAGTCCTGCTGAGGTGTGGAGTCCTGCTGCGGCGCCGAGTCCTGCTGCGCCACAGGGGCCTCCTCCTGCTGCTGTGCCGGCTGACTCTGAGGAGTCTCGCCGGCTTCGCCGATGGAGGCGAGCTCGCCGCCGACCTCGACGACGTCGTCCTCCTGCGCGACGATCTTGGTGAGAACGCCGGCCGCGGGGGAGGGGATCTCGGTGTCGACCTTGTCGGTGGAGACCTCCAGCAGGGGCTCGTCGACCTCTACCGTGTCGCCCTCCTGCTTGAGCCACCTCGTGACGGTCCCTTCGGTGACGCTCTCGCCGAGGGCCGGCATCTGGACGGAGAAGGCCATGTCGTCTGACTCCTGAAAGTTGTGTATGTGTTCTTCGGGGTCGCTCTGCGCCGTGCTGCTGCCCGGTCGGCGGGCACGGTTTCATTGTGGGCTGGCCGGTGGGCCTGGAGGTGCCGTTTTGCCGAAGAGCGGCACGGACTCTGCGGGCGGGCGTTGCTCGTTGCCTTCGCAAGGCCGCACCCGCGCTGCCGTTGCCGGAGTCGTCGGGCATCTCCGGCGTCCATCCTTGCACCCGTGCGCGATTTGTGCTCGTGGTGGGTGTGCTGTACAAGCCGTGCACCGGAAACGACCCGCCGGTAGGGTCGTTCCCCTGGTGCAGGAACGGGACGGCGCGTTCCGCCGGCCGCTGGGTACACGGTGTGCGGGGGATACGGTCGGCGCGGCGGGCCCCCGATTCCGGTGGCAGAATTGTGCGGGAATCCGGGCACGTGTCGGCGCGAGGCGGGTGCGAAGAGGCGCGACAGGAATTGTCAACGTGACGATGGGGTTGCTCGATGGGGTTGTTGGACGGGTTGTTCGGCGGGCCGGTGGCGAAGGAGAAGCGCGCGCGCACTGACGCGGACCGCACGTACCTGGTGGCCTGGGCCAAGTCCCACGAGGGCGTGGAAGGGTTCGTGGAACCGGAGAACTCCTTCAACGCGGTGACGATCGTCCTCGTCGACAAGGACGGCAGTTGGACCCGGCGGGCACCCGGCGGAGCCCGCGGTGCCGCGCGGGTGGGCCGCGAGGCCGCCATCCCGATCTACGACGTGACCAAGGTCGGCTATCCGCAGCGCATGCGCGACCACATCGAGCGCGCGCGGATCCGGCGGCGCCGCGCGCTGCGCGCGGAAATGCTCGGGGGACGGGCCTCGGGGCAGGGCGCCTCGGAGCAGGATCCGGTGGAATGAATGCCGGACGCGGGCACCGGCCCGCACGCGCCCGCCGCATGACCGCACGGGCACGCGGCGGGCGGCCGGGGAGTCATCCGTTCGAGGCGATGTCCTCGAGCACGGCGATCATGGTGCGCACCGGCACGCCGGTGCCGCCCTTGCCCGTGTAGCCGAAGGCGCCACCTGTGTTGTAGGCGGGTCCCGCCACGTCGAGATGCGCCCACTGGACTCCGTCGGCGACGAACTCGCGCAGGAACAGCCCGGCCGCCAGCATGCCTCCCCAGCGGTGATTGGTGACGTTGGCCAGGTCGGCCACCTTCGAATCGAGGTCGGCGCGCAGCTCCTCGCTCAGGGGCATAGGCCAGCCGTTCTCGCCCACCGTCCGGGATATCCGGGCGACGCGATCGCGGAACTCGTCGGTGCCCATCACACCGGGGGTGCGTGAACCCAGCGCCACCATTTGCGCGCCGGTGAGCGTCGCGGTGTCGATGAGGTAGGCGGGGGAATCCTCGCATGCGCGCGCGATGGCGTCGGCCAGGATGAGCCGTCCCTCGGCGTCGGTGTTGATGACCTCGACCGTGGTGCCGTTGTACTGGGTGAGCACGTCGCCGGGCCGCTGGGCGGTGGCCGACGGGAGGTTCTCCGCCATGGGGACGTACGCGGTGATGTCGAGGGGGATGCCCAGTTGGGCGGCGAGCACCACGGTGGCGACCACGGCTGCGGCGCCGCCCATGTCGGAGGTCATGTTCTCCATGCCTGCGGCCGGCTTGATGGAGATGCCGCCGGAGTCGAAGGTGACCCCCTTGCCGACCAGTGCGACGCCGGGACCCGACCCCTCACCGCCCCGATGGGCCATACGTACCAGGCGCGGCGGACGGGACGACCCCTTGCCGACGCCCAGGATCCCGCCGTAGCCGCCCTCGGCCAGGTCGTCCTCGTCGAGTACCTCGACGTGCAGGCCCGTCACCGTGCCCAGTGCGCGTGCACGGTCGGCGAACTCGGCCGGATACAGGTGGCTGGGCGGGGTGTTGACGAAGTCCCGGGCCACCACCACGGCGGCGGCGACGGTCGCGGCGTGCTCCACCTGCGCGGCGGGATCCGCTCCCACGCCGTCGTCGGACCCGCCCGCGTCCGGAACCAAGAGGTCGACCCGCCCCACGGGCGACGGCCCCGGGGCGGATTTGAACTCGGTGTACCGGTAGGCGCCCAGCACGAAGCCCTCGGCCGTGGGGCCCGCTCCGCGCAGCGACAGCGTGGTGACCGCGTGCTCCACGCCGTCGAGTGCCCGTGCTGCGGTGCCCGCGGCCTGGCGGAGGCGCTCCTCGGCCTCGCCTGCAGCAGCGTCGTCCGGCTCCGCGGACGGATCGGGGACATCGCCGAGCCCTACGGCGAGGACGCTCGCGACGCCGAGATCCGGCGGGGCCGGGACCCGTTGCACCGTGGCGGCGGCCCCGTCCGCGCCCACCGACTCCAGGCGTGCGAGCACATCGGCGGCGAGCCCGCCGGACAGCGGGCCGAGGTCCGCCAGGGACGGCCCCGCCTCGCCCTTGAACAGGCCCACCACGAGGACCTCGGCGGCGGGGTCGACGGCGGTCACCGCGGCGAGCCGAGGCGCCGGCGCGGGGAACGTCGAGGAAGCGGGGGCGGTGTGCGAGGCACTCACTTGCGGCTCCTGGTGGATCGTGGCCGGCGGCGATGTCGTGCAGGACGGGTCGTGCTGTCGGACGGGTCGCCTTGCCGGATGGGTCGATGCGGCGCGGTCCGCTTCCGGAGCGGCCGGTGCACGCCCGCCGGAACGGGCCGGCGGGTGCACGGAGCCATCGTATCGACCGCACGGGTGCGATGGCGGCGCCGTGCAGACCGGGCCCGGCCGGCCCCCTGCGGCCGGCGCATGGTCGTGCGAACCGGCGGTGCCGCCGTCGCGGCGGCGTTACGGTCGGGGCATGGACTCCACGGACGCGGCGGCCCGGGGGCCGCAGCACGGCCCGCTGCAGGACATGCACACGGCGGCCGGCGCGACGTTCGGCGGGTTCGGCGGCTGGGAGATGCCGATCTCTTACACCGGAGTGGTCGCCGAGCACAACGGCGTGCGCGACCGGGTGGGGCTGTTCGACGTCTCGCATCTGGGCAAGCTGACGGTACGGGGTCCCGGCGCGGCGGCGTATGCCGACAGAGTGCTCACCGCGGACCTCGGCGCGCTCGACGACGGTGCGGCCCAGTACACGCTCTGCTGCACCGAGGAAGGCGGCGTCGTGGACGACATGCTCGCCTACCGAATCGGCGCCGACGAGGTGTTCCTGGTGCCCAACGCGGCCAACGCGCAGGCGGTCGCAGCGGTGCTGCGCGCGGGCGCGCCCCCCGGGCTGGAGGTGGCCGACATGCACCGCGAACTGGCGGTGCTCGCGGTGCAGGGGCCGCGCTCGCCCGCGGTCCTGGCGGCCGTGGGGTTGCCGGTGGGGATGGACTACATGCGGTTCGCCGACGGCTCCGTGGCACCGGGCGGGACGACGGTGGGCCTGAGGGTGGGCCGTACGGGCTATACCGGCGAGCACGGCTACGAGGTGATCATCCCGTGGGCGCAGGCCGGAGCGGTGTTCGACGCGCTGCGCACGGCGGTCGACGATCAGGGCGGGGTCCTCGCGGGCCTCGGCGCGCGCGACACCCTGCGCACCGAGATGGCGTATCCGCTGCACGGGCACGAACTGTCGGAAAGCATCTCGCCGCTGGAGGCGCGGTGCGGTTGGGCCGTCGCCTGGGACAAGCCGGCTTTTCGCGGACGCGGCGCGCTCCGCGCGATGCGCGAGGCCGGCCCGCCGCGCAGGCTCCGCGCTCTGCGGGCCGTCGACAGGGGCATTCCCCGCCCGGGGCAGGGGGTCCGGGGCGGCAACGGGGCCGTGCTGGGTGTGTGCACGTCCGGCACGTTCTCGCCGACCCTCGGCGCGGGGATCGCACTGGCGCTGGTGGACGCGCGATCCGCCCCACGGCCGGGCGACGTCGTGACCGTGGACGTGCGCGGCCGCGGGCTGCGGTGCGAAGTGGTGCCGCCGCCGTTCCTGCCGAGCCGGGTCAGATGACCGCCTGCGATACGATGACGCGCATGACCGGTCTTCCCGAATTCGCGCATAATCCGCATCCCGCACCGCATTCGGACGCCGAGCGCGAGCGCGTACTGGCCGCCCCCGGCTTCGGGAAGTTCTTCACCGACCACATGGTCACCGTCGACTACTCGCCCGGCGAGGGCTGGCACGACGCGGTGGTGGGCCCCTACGCGCCGTTGACGTTCGACCCGGCTGCCACGGTGCTGCACTACGGCCAGTCCATCTTCGAAGGGCTCAAGGCCTACCGGCACGAGGGCGGCGGCATCCACTCGTTCCGTCCGGACGCCAACGCCCGCCGGTTCCGCGCGTCCGCCGAGCGCCTCGCGATGGCCGATCTGCCTGAGGAACTCTTCCTCGAGTCTCTGCGGCAGCTGCTCGCGGTCGACTCCGCGTGGGTTCCGCCGGCCGGCGGCGAGGAGTCGCTGTACCTGCGGCCGTTCATGTTTGCCACCGACGTGGGGCTGGGCGTGCGCCCGTCGGACGACTACCGGTACGTGCTCATCGCCTCGCCCGCCGGCGCGTATTTCCCGCGCGGCATCAAGCCGGTGAGCGTGTGGCTCTCGCACGAGTACGTGCGCGCCGCCCCCGGTGGTACGGGTGCGGCCAAGTTCGGCGGAAACTACGCGGCCTCGCTGATCGCGCAGGCGCAGGCGGCGGGGCAGGGCTGTGACCAGGTGGTATGGCTCGACGCCGTCGAGCGCGAGTACATCGAGGAGATGGGCGGGATGAACCTGTTCTTCGTCTTCGGCTCCGGCTCCGACGCGCGCCTGGTCACTCCGGAACTGTCCGGCTCGCTGCTGCCGGGCATCACCCGGGACTCGCTGCTGCAGCTGGCGGCGGACGCGGGCTACAGCGTGGAGCAGCGTCGCATCAGCGCGGACGAGTGGGAGCGCGGCTGCGCGTCCGGCGAGATCACCGAGGTCTTCGCCTGCGGCACTGCGGCGGTGATCACCCCCGTGGGGACGGTCAAGCACGCAGGCGGCGAGTTCACTGTGGCCGACGGCGAGGCGGGCGAGGTCACGCGGGCGCTGCGGGACACTCTCACCGGCATCCAGCGGGGCACCTTCGCAGACACGCACGGCTGGATGTCGCGGCTGGCCTGACATCCCATGGCCGACGTGCAGCGGGCGCGGATCAGAGCGTCAACGCCACCGTGGCGATCGCCACGGAGCCCTCGATGACGGCGCCCAGGACATCGCCGGTGATGCCGCCGAAGCGCCGGGCGCAGTGCGCAGTGAAGGCGATGGCCGCGGCCAGGACGACGAGGACGACGACCGGCCCCTGCCACATCCGTTGCGGCACCGCGACCACCGCCGCCGCGGCGGCGGCGACGGACCAGGCGGCGAGCACGCCGGCTCGTTGCGTGCCGGCGACGAGACCGCCGAATCCGCCGGGCGCGGCCGGTGGGATGCCGCGGCGGCATGCGACGACGACGGCCACGCGTCCCAAGGCGACGGCGACCGCGATGGCGACCCACTGCGAGGCGTCCGCCAGCGCCCCCAACGCCAGGGCCTGGCAGCCGAGGAGCACGACCAGCGCGGCCACGGCGAACGGCCCCGCCCCGCCGGAACGCATCACCTCGAGCGCACGCTCGGGCGGCCCGTAGCATCCGAGCCCGTCGACGGTGTCGGCCAGCCCGTCCACGTGCATGCCCCGGGTGGCCAGCGCGAGTAGTCCGACGGTCACCAGTCCCGCGAGCACGGGGGCCATTCCCGCGGCGAGTGCGCACCAGAGCACTCCGGCGGCGGCCGCGCCCAGCAGCACCCCCACGGCCGGAGCGGAGACGATGGCGCGGCGGGCTCGCGTCCGGTCGATCCCGCCGCGGGGAACGGGGACGGGCAGCACCGTCAGCCAGGACAGCGCCAGGGCGGGGCCGTCGAGGACGGTGCGCAGCCCGTGCGGGCGGCCGTCTTCCCCGTCAGCCCGCAGCACCGGAGACGCCGGCGTCGGCGAAGGTGGACATGTTCGACAGCGTGGCGACCGCGGCGCGCACCACGGGGACGGCAGTGAGCGCCCCGGTGCCCTCGCCCAGCCGCATGCCGAAGTCGAGGAGAGGCTGCTTGTGCAGCCGTTCGAGCGCCGCGTCGTGCGCCGGTTCCGCGGAACGATGGCCCGCGAGCCACCAGTCCGCGCAGCCTGGGGCGAGCTGTGCGGCCACCAGCGCCGCTGCGGTGGCGATGAGTCCGTCGAGGATCACGGGTGTGCGGCGCACCGCCGCCTGGGCGAGGAATCCGGCCATCGCCGCGAGGTCCGCGCCGCCGATCGTCCGTAGTAGCGCGACCGGGTCGCCGACGAAGTGCCGGGCGCGGAACATCGCGTCGCGGATCGCCGCGGTCTTGCGCATCCACGCGGCGTCGTCGATGCCGGTGCCGCGTCCCACCGCCACCACCGGTTCCAGGCCGGTGAGGGTGGCGACGATCGCCGTGGCGGGCGTGGTGTTGCCGATGCCCATGTCGCCGGCGACGAGCAGGTCGGCCCCGGCGTCCACCTCTTCGTCCGCGATGGCGCGGCCGGCGCCGATGGCCGCGATCGTCTCCGCCGCGGTCAGCGCGTCCTCGCGGTCGATGCTTCCCGACGAGGAGCGCACCTTGTACGCCCGCACCGGATCGGCATCGGCGTTTGCGGGGATTGCGGCCCCCGCCTCCGGGGCCCCCGCCTCCGAAGCTCTGGAATCCGCTCCGGGAAGGTCTCCGTCGACCGCCATGTCGACCACCCGGACACCAGCGCCGACGCTGTCCGCGATCGCATTGACGGCGGCGCCGCCCCGGCGGAAGTTCTGCACCATCTGCGCGGTCACGTCGGGTGGGAACGCCGAGACGCCGGTGCGCGCGATCCCGTGGTCGCCGGCGAAGACGACGACCCGCACCCGCTCGAGCCTGCGCGGAGGGCACAGGCCCTGGCACGCGGCCACCCAGCAGGCGACGTCCTCCAGCCGCCCGAGCGAGCCGGGCGGTTTGGTGAGCTCACGCTGGCGGGCCTGCGCGTCGCCCAGCACCTTCGCGTCGGGCGCGGTGACGGTGGGGAAGGTCGCACCGAGCTCCGCTGCAGCTGCGCTCACCTCAGACCTCATCGCCGACGGAGACCTCCGGCCGCGGGGTGCGCATGCGCCGTAGTTGCGACGCGCGCACGAACGCGTACCAGCCCAGGGAGAAGCGGCTGTCGACCACATCCGGATACCGCTCGGCGACGCGTGCGAAGGTGCGCCGACTCAGGAAGAAGCCCTCGATCATCATCAGCACGACCATGATGAGCATGAACAAGCTGACCACGGCCTGGATGTTCGGCGCCAGGAACAGCGACATGATCATGACGATGGCCAGCGGCATGAACAGGCCCACCAGGTGGCGACGCGAGTCGACGATGTTGCGGACGTAGCGCCGCTCCGGCCCCCGGTCCCGGGCGGGCAGGAACTTCTCCTCGCCCGCCATCATGCGTTCGCGACGGTCGGCCATCGCCGCGCGCCGCTCCGCCGACTCGGACTTGCGCTCCTCGCGGGACTTCTTGGTCCCGTCGCGGTGGATGCGACGGCGGGCGCGCGCCTCCTTCGCCGTCATCGGGGCGGGCCCGACGGGGCCGCGGCGCTTCTCGGATGCGTTGCGTTTGGGGGTGGGGCGGCCCTTCGCCTCGGTGGCCCTTCCGCTTCCGGCGGCCCTTCCGTCCGGCCCGGGGCCGTAGTCCGGGCCGCCACTCGAGTCCGTGGTGGCGTCGTTCGGGGAGGGGGCGGTGTCCGAGGCGGGATCGTCGGGCGTCGGCTGTGCATCCGATGCCTCGCGGCGCAGAAACTTCACCCCACCAGGTTATAGGGACGGCGTCGCCGGCCCTGACCCTGGTCGATGCTCGACGCGCTCCGGCCTATCGTGGACGGATGGAGGCGATGCGCCACGTGCCCGGCACGCGACCGCTCCGCGTGCTGGTAGCGCCGGACGGGTTCGGCGGGACGCTCACCGCCGCCGCGGCGGCGTCCGCGATGGCGGAGGGCTGGGCCCGTGTCCGGGCCCGCGACGCCTTGACCCTCGCGCCGCAGTCGGACGGCGGCCCCGGGTTCATCGACGTGCTGCGGCGCGGCATCGGTCCGGCGCACGTGGAATCGCGGTGGGCGGACGTGACAGGACCGTTGGGCGCCCCGGCCCCCGCGCAGTGGCTCCGCGCGGGCGACACCGCCTTCATCGAGTCGGCCCAGGCGTGCGGTCTGCAGCTGTTGGGCCGGCCGCCGGACCGGGAGACGGCGCTGGAGGCGACCAGCTTCGGGGTCGGCGAGCTCATCGCACGGGCGGTGGCCGAGGGCGCGGAAAGCGTCGTCGTCGGCCTCGGCGGCAGCGCCTGCACCGACGGCGGGGCGGGCGCTGCGGAGGCGTTCGGCGGCGTGGGCCGGATGCGCGGGGCGCTTTGCGGGGTGGAGCTGACTGCGGCCGTCGACGTGCGCAGCCCGTTGCTCGGCGCCGGGGGTGCGGCCGCGGTGTTCGGGCCGCAGAAGGGCGCCGACGACGCGGAGACGGTTCGCCGGCTCGAGGCGCGCCTGCGGGAGTGGGGCGCCGTGCTGCTCGCCGACACCGGTGTGGACGTGCGTGACGGCATGGGCGCGGGCGCGGCGGGAGGACTGGGCGGGCTGCTGATGGCCCTGGGCGCGCGGGTACGGCAGGGGGCCGCGATCGTCGGCGAGGTCACCGGCAGGAGCGCGGCGGTGGGCGATGCCGATGTGGTGCTCACCGGCGAGGGGTGCCTCGACGCCGGGTCCGCACGCGGCAAGGTCGTGGGTCACCTCGCCGAGGAGGGTGCCCGGCACGGCGCACGGGTGATCGTCGTCGCCGGGCGGATCGCGCTGGCGGAGCCGGACCGTCGTCGCATGGGCGTCGACGAGGCGTGGGCGGCGGCCGAGGTCGCGGGGTCGGTCGACGCGGCGATGGCGCATCCCGCGGCGTTCGTGTCCGAGGCGGCGCGGCGGGCCGCGCAGGCCATGGCCGGGGCGGCATGATCCCCGGATATTCCCGGACCCGCAGGCCGCGGGAATGTTGCGGCGGGCGGTACCGTTGACCCTATAGGCGTGCGTCGCAACAAGCTGAGGAGATTTCATGACTGTCGAGAGCACCACCGCCACCCACGGCGTGACGTTGAGCGATGAGGCCGCAGCCAAAGCCAAGGCCCTGCTCGACCAGGAGGGCCGTGACGACCTCGCTCTGCGCATCGCCGTCCAGCCCGGCGGGTGCGCGGGACTGCGCTACCAGCTGTTCTTCGACGACCGTGCCCTCGACGGAGACCACGCCGCGGAGTTCGGCGGCGTCAAGCTGGTCGTGGACAGGATGAGCAGCCCGTATCTCGAGGGCGCATCGATCGACTACGCGGACACCATCGAGAAGCAGGGGTTCACCATCGAGAACCCCAACGCGGGCGGCTCGTGCGCCTGCGGCGACTCGTTCAACTGACGCAGCGGCACCCCGTGCGGGGCCGGCACCTGGGACAGGTGCCGGCCCCGCACGCGTTTCCGGGCGGCGGCGCTGCGCCGGCCCGGCCGAGTACGGTGAAGTCCGCTCGGCATCCGGCGTGCAAGCCCGGGACGCGCTCGAGCTCCGGCAGGCTCCGATCGCAGGCGGGGCCTGCGCGCCTGTACCCGAATCCGAAAGGCCACTCTCGTGACCATCGTCGTCACCGGCTCACTCGCCACCGACCATCTCATGCGTTTTCCGGGGAAGTTCTCCGAACAGTTGCTCGCCGAGCATCTCGCCCAGGTCTCGCTGAGCTTCCTCGTCGACGACCTGGTCGTCCGTAAAGGGGGTGTCGGCGGCAACATCGCGTTCGCCATGGGCGTGCTCGGCGGACGGCCCCTGCTCGCGGCGGCGGCGGGCGTCGATTTCGCCGAATACCGGGCCTGGCTCGAGGAGCACGGCGTGGACTGCAGCGGGGTGCTCGTGTCGCAGAAGGCGCACACCGCGCGCTTCGTGTGCACCACGGACACGGAGATGGCGCAGATCGCGTCGTTCTACCCCGGGGCGATGTCGCAGGCCCGGGAGATCGGCATGGGGGCGCTCGCGCAGGAGCACGGGCCGCTGGAGATGGTCCTCATCGGCGCCAACGACCCGGACGCGATGATCCGCCACACCCGGGAATGCCGGGAACTCGGCATTCCGTTCGCCGCCGATCCGTCGCAGCAGCTGGCGCGGCTGTCCGGCGAGCAGGCCCGCGAGCTGATAGACGGCGCGGAGATCCTGTTCAGCAACGAATACGAGTGGAGCCTGCTGCTGCAGAAGACCGGGCTCACCGAGCAGGAGGTCTCCGCGATGATCGGCCTGCGGGTGACGACGTTGGGCGCCAAAGGGGCGGTGATGGTGGACGCCGACGGCTCCACCGTGCAGGTCGACGTGGTGCCGTCGGAGGAGCCGGTGGATCCCACCGGCGTCGGTGATGCATTCCGTGCCGGCTTCCTCGCCGCGCGGACCGCCGGGCTGGGGCTGGAGCGGGCGGGCCAGTTGGGGTCGCTGGTCGCCGTCCACGTGTTGGAGACCACGGGCACGCAGGAATGGTCCCTCGACAAGGACGCGGCCACCGCACGCCTCGGCGCGGCCTACGGACCCGACGCGGCCGCCGACCTGGCCGCGCTGCTGCCCGGCTGATCCCGGCGGCACGCCGGTGCGGATACACGTCACGCCTGCCCGCACCGGCGTCCGCCGAAAGCCGGGCCGCCGGCGGGAGGAGGGCCCGGGGGTGGGCGTCAGACCTCGACGGGGTAAGCGGGTTCGTCGATCTCCGGGTGGATGCGCTCCTCGACGAAGATCCCATGCCAGATCATGAAGGCGAGGATCGTCCACAGCCGTCTGCTGTTGTCGGCCACGCCCGCACGGTGGTCGGCGAGCATCCGGGCGGCGGCGGCCTTGTCGAAGATGTGGTCGGTTCCGGACTCCGCGATCACGGCATGCGCCCAGTCGTAGAGCTCCGTGCCCGCGAGCCAGTGCCGCAGCGGAACGGGGAAGCCGAGCTTGGCGCGGTGCAGCACGTGCGGCGGCACAATGCCCTCGAGCGCGCGGCGCAATGCGTACTTCGTGGTCTGCCGGGTGATCTTCTGGTCCAGTGGCAGGGATTGCGCCACCTCGAACACCGCGCGGTCGAGGAACGGCACGCGCAGCTCCAGCGAGTTGGCCATGGTGATCTTGTCGGCCTTGACGAGGATGTCCCCGCGCAGCCACGTGAACAGGTCCAGGTGCTGCATGCGGGCCACCGGGTCCCACCCGCGGGAAACGTCGTAGACCGGCGCGGTGACATCCTGGTGCGTCCACTCCTGCCGGAAGCCGCGCAGCACCGACCGCAGCTGGGCGTCGCTGAAGCTGCGCGCATTGCCGTAGTAGCGGTCCTCCAGCGTCATCGACCCGCGGTGCAGCAGGCTTTTGCCGCGGACCCCGTCCGGGATGCGCTCGGAGAGTCGGCCCGCGCCGCGCCGCAGGGGACGGGGCAGGCGCTCGAACGGCTTGAGTGACAGCGGCTCGCGGTAGATCGTGTAGCCCCCGAACAGCTCGTCCGCACCCTCCCCGGAGAGCACCACCTTGACGTGCTTGCGGGCCTCCCGTGCGACGAAGTAGAGCGGCACCAGCGCGGGATCGGCGACCGGATCGTCGAGGTACCAGATGATCGCGGGGATCGATGCGGCGAACTCCGCGGGGCTCACCACCTTGACCACGTGCCGGGCGCCGATCGCAGCCGCCGACTCGGCGGCGACGTCCACCTCCGAATACCCCTCGCGTTCGAACCCGGTGGTGAAGGTGACCAGGTCCGGGTTGTGGCGCATGGCCAGCGCGGCGATGGCCGTCGAGTCGATGCCGCCCGACAGGAACGAGCCGACGGTCACGTCGGCCCGCATGTGCTTGGCCACCGAGTCCTCGAGGGCATCGGCGATCTCGCGGTAGCGGGCCTCCTCCGCGCCCGCCGGGACCGGCCGCACAGGGAACCGTGGCGCGAAATAGCGGTGCGGCTCCACGTCGCCGCCCGGCCGCACCGTCGCGTACGTGCCCGATTCGAGCCGGCGGATTCGCGCGTGCAGCGTCTCCGGCTCGGGGACGTACTGCAGCACCATGTAGTGCTCCGTGGCACGCGGGTCCAGTTCGAGGCCGATGCCCAGGACGTCCGCGAGGGCGATGAGGCTCTTCTTCTCACTGGAGAACGCGGTGCCATGCGGCCCGGTGGCGTAGAACAGCGGCTTGATGCCGAACGGGTCGCGGGCGAGGAACATCGTCTGCTCCCGGCTGTCCCAGATCGCGAACGCGAACATGCCGCGCAACTGCTCGACCGCGGCCGGCCCCCAGTAATGGAAGGCCGCGACGATCGACTCGGTATCGCCCTCGGTGCGGAAGACCGCGCCGTGGTCCTTCTCGAGCTTCGCGCGCAGTTCCAGATAGTTGTAGATCTCACCGTTGAACGTGAGCGTGTAGCGGTCCGGGTCGTCCTCAGGGCCCCAGGTGAGCGGCTGATGCGAGTGGCCGATGTCGATGATCGACAAGCGGTTGAAGCCGAACACCACTCGGCCGTGCGGAGTTCCGCCGCCGGCCGCCGCAGGTTCGGTCCACACGCCCGACTCGTCGGGGCCGCGGTGCCGCTGGCAGGTCAGGGCGGCGCGCACCCTGTCGATGGCCGCCGGCGGCACTGCCGCGTCGGCGCTGACGAGTCCGAGAAGGCCACACACAGGGGCTGCACACCTCGCAGATCATTGACGGGATCCCCGATGCCCGCACCCCGGGGGGGCGTCGGACCGCGCGGAGAAGCCGATTCGGCGCTTTCGCAAGCAGAGTATGCCGCACAATGATCGGAGACGTCGGGTGCGACCCCGTCCGGCGACAGTGGCGTCGACGGACGGGGTCGCCTGCGGTTGCGGCTTCGTCGGGCCGCGGCGCAGTGTGCGTCCCGCTGGTCGCAGGGCCGAGTTCGGGTTCTCCCGGCCCCGTGGTCTACGCTGCGTAGTATTCCGATGGGCAGCAACACTCGGCAAAAGCAAGGCAGGAAGGCGTGAACGTGGCACACGGTGGTCGGCGTCGGCTCGTCCGGCGCATAGGGCTTGCGGCATCTTTGGGCCTTGCAGGGATGGCGCTCGCGGGGTGTTCCCTGACGGATATCAAGAACCCGATTCTTCGCGCGGGCTGGCCGGACGGCGTCACGCCGGAGGCGCAGCGCATGCGCGAGCTGTGGACGTGGTCGATCGTCGCGGCGATGACCATGGGCCTGATCGTCTGGGGCCTGGTCTTCTGGACGCTCATGTTCCACCGCAAGAAGAAGAACTCCCCGGACTTCCCGCGCCAGACGCAGTACAACGTTCCGCTCGAGCTCGCCTACACGGCGGCGCCGTTCGTGGCGATCGCCGTGCTGTTCTTCTTCACCGTGCAGACGCAGAACTACGTCAACGAGAACCCGCCGAACCCGGATGTCACGGTCGACGTCACCGCGTTGCAGTGGAACTGGCAGTTCGGTTACCGCCAGGCGCACACGGCCGGCTACGACAACCCGCCGGATCCGAGCGCGGAGGATCCGGACCGCAAACTGAACCGCCACTTCGACGTCAGTCCCGAGGTCCAGGAGGCCAAAGACCGCGGCCAGACCGGAATGCGTGAGGACTGGTCCTACCTCTACGACGACCAGATCACCACCGTCGGCTCCACCACCGAGATCCCGGTGCTGGTCCTGCCCGTCGACCAGTCGGTGCGCTTCACTCTCGCGTCCAGGGACGTCATCCACTCGTTCTGGGTTCCCGAGTTCCTGTTCAAGCGCGACGTGATGCCCTTCCCTGAGGCCAACCAGTCCCGCAACGTGTTCACGATCGACAAGATCGACCACCCGGGCGCCTTCGTGGGACGTTGCGCGGAAATGTGCGGCACCTACCACTCGATGATGAACTTCGAGGTCCGGGCCATTCCGGAGCCGCTGTTCAACGAGTACATGGAGATCCGGGACCCGCAGCGCAACGGCGGCAAGCAGGTGTCGAATGCCGACGCGCTGGCCGCCCTGCAGCAGCGGCACTCCACCGCCGTGAATCCGGCCGCCGAGGACAACATGTGCGACTACAACGGCACGGACGTGTGCACGCCCACGGCGATCACCACGCACCCGTTCGAGCAGCGGTTCAATCAGGCAGCAGCGGCTGCGACCGAAGGCAAGTAGCAGCCCACCTGCGGATCTAGGACGAGGACTGACATGAAGGTCGAAGCAAGAATCTTCGAACTGGTGACGGTGTTCTTCATCATCATCGCGATCGTGTACGGCATTTTCACCGCCGTCGAGGGTGAACTCGAATGGGCCGGCCTGACGGCGATGGTGCTGGCGGCGGGCCTGGCGATGATCATCGGCACCTACTTCCGGTTCGTCGCGCGCCGCCTGGACACGCGCCCGGAGGACTACGAGGACGCCGAGATCAGCGACGGTTCCGGCGACCTGGGCTTCTTCAGCCCGCACAGCTGGTGGCCGATCCTCGTCGCGTTCTCGGCCGGTATCTTCGCCATCGGCTTCGCGCTGTGGCTGCCGTGGCTGTTCATCTTCGCCATCGTGCTCATCCTCATGGCGGCGGCCGGGCTCGTGTTCGAGTACCACGTGGGCCCCGAGCGTCACTGAGCCCAGCGGCCCCTGCGGGGCACGGACTGCCGAGCCGGCAGACCACACCCAGACGCGTCGATGGCGCGCCCCTCTGCCGAGGGGGGCGCCCGCGCCGCCCCGGGGGGGGGCGGGGGCCCCCCCCGGCGGGGCCCGGGGG
>NZ_JAENKO010000013.1 GCF_016599145.1 Tomitella cavernea | reverse complement strand
GGCGTGGGTTTATGGGTGGCGTGTCTCCGGAGGTGTCTTCGGTGGATGTCATCCCTTCCGACGGCATCGGATGCCCGCGCCATGCGCGCCATCGACGCGTCGTGCATGGCCGGTGCCGCCCCGGGGCGGCGCGATGCGTGCACGGGGAACCGACGGCCGTCGGGCCGGAAGCCGGTTCAGCCGAGCAGGTCGTGCGGACGTGCCGCCGGGTCCAGCAACGACAGCCTCAGGTCGGCGCGGGCGCGCAGCCATCCGGACGCACGGTAGCGGGGGTCTCCGGTGTAATCGAGAAGCCCGTCGAGGATCGCCAGGATGCGTTGCGGGCCGATGCTGTCACCCATGGCCAGCGGGCCAAGCGGGTAGCCCAGTCCCAGGCGTGCGCCCCGGTCGATGTCATCCGGATTGGCCAGCCCCTTCTCCGCCGCCATCGACGCGACGTTGACCATCGACGCCGCGATCCGCTGGGCCACCGGGGCGGGCCCGTCCGCCGTCACGGTGATCGCGCAGCCGAGCGACGCGAGGGCGCGCACCGCCCGGCGCCCGGCATCACGGTCGACGGTGAACGGGGCGATCACTGCGAGTCGCGCCCGGTGCCCTTCCCCCTCGCCGCCGTCGACTCTGTACCCCGCAGTGAGCAGCGGGACGCCGAGCGGATCGACGCCAATGGTGCGGCGTGGGTCCAGGCCGTGCTCGATCGCGGCGAGGTAGGCGGGACGGCCCAACGGCTGGACGACGGACACCGCGGAATCTGAGGGGCCGTCGGAGACGGTGACGCCCCGCGCGCGCAGCAGATCGGCCAGCGGGCCCCCGCCTACGATGTGCAACGGGACGGCGGTCGGGTCGGGCGCGGCGGCGTGTTCGGCCGGCACCTGCGGTACCCCGTCGGCGTAGCGGTAGAACCCCTCGCCGCTCTTCCGGCCGAGCAGGCCGGCGGAAACGCGCACCTGGGTGCTCCCGGCCGGGCGGAGCCGCTCGTCGCCGTAGAAGCCCTTCCAGATGCTCTCCAGCACGGGGTGGGACACGTCGAGCCCGGAGAGGTCCATCAACTCGAACGGGCCCATCTTCAGGTACAACATGTCGCGGACGATGCGGTCGATATCAGCCGCATCGGCGACGTCCTCGTCGAGAACTGCGAGAGCCTCCGTCGGCAGACCGCGCCCGAGAAGGTTGACGAGAAAGCCGGGGCTGTCCTTGGCCTGCACAGGCGTGTGGCCGGTGTGCTCGACGAAAGCGCGCGCGGCGGCGAGCACGTCGGGGGAGGTGCGTGTGCCCGGAACCACCTCGACGATCTTCATCAGTGGCACCGGGTTGAAGAAGTGGAGGCCGATCACGCGCGACGGGTCGGCGACGACGGACGCGATCGCGGTGATGGACAACGACGACGTGTTGGAGGCGAGGACCGCCCGGGGCAGGGCACCGGACAACGTGGCGAACAGACGCTGTTTGACGTCGAGACGCTCGACCACGGCCTCCACGACCAGGTCGATGTCGTCGGAGGGGGCGGTGGGGTCCGTCCCTGTCCGGATCCGGCCGATGGCCGCTTCGGCCTCGGCCGCGGTGGTCAGCCCCTTCGCGGCGGCGCGGTGCAGCATGCGGGACACGAAGGCCGCGCCGTCGTCGACTGCGGTGGCGGACACGTCGGTGAGCTCCACACTGCACCCGGCACCGGCGGCGAGCTGCGTGATTCCGCGGCCCATGGTGCCGGCACCGACTACTCGGATACGGGGGAACGGGGGCATCCGCACGCTTCCTCTCATCGCGGTGGTAGCGACGACCGTGGCCGCCTGTGGACAGAATATCGGCACGGGGGTGCCCAGCGGTGCGGGGACACCGGGCCGTGCGGGTATGCGTGCCGCGTTCGGCATGTCGGTGACCGCGCGGGCCCGTCCGGCGGCCGTTCGGCACGGCGATGGGGGAGGGGAGGGGTGCAATCGGCGGGGACGGTCTCGCTCGGCCCCGCCGCACCTACGACACGCGAAACGGGGCGGGCCCCGGACCGCTGTGCGATCCGGGGCCCGCCCCGTCGGTCATGGCCGCAGGGGGTCAGCCGCGGTGGCCGATTCCCTTGTCCTGTTCCTGGCGTTCGCGGAGCATGTCGAGCTGACTCTCCTCGCCTTCGTGCTCGGCGTCGTCCAGGGCCCGGGCTTCGTCCTCCGGGTCGGCGGTGAGCCAGCCGCCGCGTGCCGGGCGGCCCGCCGCACCGAGCTTGTTGAGCTTCTTCGGCAACTGGGACCCCTGGTATTCGAGCGGGATCGGGTGGCCGTGCTCGTCGACCGGTCCGAGCGGCTGGTGCACCTCGATGTACTCGCCGTGCGGCAGCCGCTTGATGTGGCCGGTCTCGATGCCATGGTCGAGCACATCCCGATCGCTGCGCTGCAGTGCCAGGCAGAACCGGTAGGTCACGAAGTACACGATCGGGGGCAGTGCCACCGCACCGATACGGCCGATCCACGTCGTCGCGTTGAGCGAGATGTCGAAGTTCAGCGCGATCACGTCGTTCATGCCCGAGAACATCAGCACCAGGTAGAACGCGAGGGACATGGTGCCGAGCGACGTGCGGACCGGGGCGTCGCGCGGACGCTGCAGCAGGTTGTGGTGCTGCGTATCCTTGGTGAGTTTCGCTTCGATCCACGGGTAGGTGAACAGCAGCGCGAACACCACGCCGAGGACCACCGCGACCCAGACCACCGCCGGCACCGTGTACGGCCCGAGGTAGAGCTCCCAGTCCGGGAAGATGCGGGCCAGACCCTCGGTGAACAGCATGTACATGTCCGGTTGCGAACCTGCCGAGATGTGCGACGGGTTGTAGGGGCCCAGGTTCCAGATGGCGTTGATCTGGAAGACGCCGCCCATGATGGCGAGGATGCCGAAAGTGACGGCGAAGAAGCCGCCCGATTTCAGGGCGAACACGGGCAGGATGCGGACGCCGACGACGTTGTTCTCCGTGCGACCGGCGCCGGGCCACTGGGTGTGCTTCTGGTACCACACGAGCGCCAGGTGCGCACCGATGAGCGCGAGCAGGATGCCCGGGATCAGCAGGATGTGCAGCACGTACATGCGCGGCACGATGATGGTGCCGGGCCAGTCGCCGCCGAACACCGCCCAGTGCAGCCAGGTGCCGATGACCGGCAGGCCCAGGATGATGCCGGAGGTGATGCGCAGGCCGGTGCCGGAGAGCAGGTCGTCCGGCAGGCCGTAGCCGAAGAAACCCTCGGCGATCGACAGCAGCAGCATGACGCAGCCGATGACCCAGTTGGCCTCGCGCGGCTTGCGGAATGCGCCGGTGAAGAAGATGCGGCACAGGTGCACGATGATCGACGCGACGAACATCAGCGCGGCCCAGTGGTGGATCTGGCGGGCGAACAGGCCGCCGCGCACCTCGAACGAGATGTTCAGGGCCGACTCGTACGCCTTGGACATCTCGATGCCGCGCAGCGGCTGGTAGACGCCGTTGTAGGTGGTCTCCGCCATCGACGGGTCGAAGAACAGAGAAAGATAGATGCCCGAGATCAGCAGGACGATGAAGCTGTAGAGGGCGATCTCACCGAGAAGGAACGACCAGTGGGTGGGGAAGACCTTGTTGATCTGTCGGCGCATGCCGGCCGATAGCCGGTAGCGCTCGTCCATGTTGTTCGCCGCCTTGGCGAGGTGTGCGTTGCTCATGACCTACGCTCCCAGAATGCCGGGCCCAGGGGCTCGATGAAGTCACCGTTGGCGACGAGGTAGCCGTCCTCGTCGATGGTGATGGGCAGCTGCGGCAGCGCGCGCGCCGCCGGCCCGAAGATCGGCTTGCACCACTGCAGAGCGTCGAACTGCGACTGGTGGCAGGGGCAGAGGATCCGGTTGGTCTGCTGCTCGTAGAGGGAGGTCGGGCAGCCCAGGTGGGTGCAGATCTTCGAGTAGGCGAAGTAGTCGCCGTAATTGAAGTTCACCTGGCCCTTGCGCTTGATCACCTTGGTGGTGTCCTCGGTGCGAAGGCGAATGAGCATCACGGGGTTGCGGCTGCCGCGCATCGCATTGAGCAGCTTCTCCTCGGACGGATGCCCGGGCGAGTCGACCAGATCCGATTCGCGGAACGGGAACACCGTCTCCATGCCGCCGGCCTCGAGGTCGGCGAGGCGGATCTTCTCGACCACGTGCGGGTCGCCGACGTCGCGGCGCAGGAAGATCTTCTCGCCCTCGAAGTGGGGGGTCCAACCGCTGGTGTGCAGCGTCCCGTCACCGAGGTTGGTCATCGGGTGCTTCTTCCACGGGTTCTTGATGAGCCCGCCGAGCGGAAGGATGGCCATAATGCCCACCGCCACGGCGCCGAAGCCGAGCGTGCCCTTGAGCATCTTGCGTCGGGCCAGACCGGTGGCCCCGTAGGAGTCTTGCAGCTGCGCAGACATCGTCTGACGGTCGACCTCGGGGGAGGGGCCGTCGTGGCGCTGCTGGATCGAGACCTCTTCGGGGATGAGCTTCTTGGTGAAGTGCACCGCGCCGATCCCGACGGCGAGGATGGCGATGCCCATCGTGCCGCCGATGAGGGGCGTGTACAGGCTGTACATGAACTCGCCCTCGTCGCCGACGCCCTTGTACTGCCACGGCCACCAGATGTAGATGCCGAAGAACGCCGCTGCGGCGAGTCCGGCGATGATGAACCAGATGGCCACGGTGCGCTCGGCGCGCTTCTCGGCCTTTGTGCCGGGGATCGGGAAGCGCTTGCGATGATATGCGACGTCGACGCCGTCGAGGTTGGTGCCGAGCTTGACCAGCTCGTCCTGGCTCATCTGCGCCAGTTCCTCGTCCGTGTAGTCGCGGTTGGTGTCGTCGTTGCTCATGAGCGGGCTCCGATCCACAGCGCGGCGCCGACGGCGGCGACGATGCCGACCGCCCAGATCACGCCCGCCTCGGCCGCGGGGCCGAATCCGCCGAGCGCGAGGCCGCCGGGCTCGTGCGCTTCGGTGGCGCCCTTGACGTAGGCGATGATGTCCTTCTTCTCGTCCGGCGTGAGCTGCCGGTCGGAGAACTTGGGCATGTTCTCCGGGCCGGTCAGCATGGCCGTGTAGATCTGCGCTTCCGGCACATTATTGAGGTCCGGCGCGTGCTTGCCGGACGAGAGCGTGCCGCCCTGACCGGTGAAGTTGTGGCAGGACGCGCAGTTCTGCCGGAACAGGTCGCCGCCGACGGCGGCATCCGACGCGCGAAGCATGTCCTCACCGCGGCCGGAGCCGCGCAGCGAGTCGCTGGCGATCTCACCGTCGGCGTTCCGCGGAACGGTCGGTCCGCCGCCGTGGGCCTGCACGAATGCACCGAGGGCGTCGATCTGCTGCTCGGAGTATTCGACCTTCTTGCGCGGCATCTGCGCGCCCAACTGCGAAGCCGGCATGCGGCCGCTGGCGACCTGGAAGTACACGGAGGCCTCGCCCACGCCGACGAGGCTGGGGCCGCGGCCGTCGACACCCTGCAGGTTGGCGCCGTGGCACGTGATGCAGGACTGGTCATAGAGCTGCTCGCCCTCGCGTACCAGCGCCGTCTGCTCCTCGTTCGCGGTCGCCACCTGCGGGGTGGGGGTCAGCGCTGCGGCGAGAAGCCCGGCGCCGGACAGTCCGCCGAGCAGCAAGGCGCCGCCCGCCGCACGGCGGCGGATCTTGCGGCTGCGCTTGGCGCGGGCCGGGTCCGGTGCCTGGGTGTCATCACCGGGCTCACCGGCGACAGGTGGGGGAGATGATTTCATCGGTATCCCTTTTGTGTATCGCGGGACGGACTGAACACAGCCTCGCGGTGTTCGTTCCCGACCGGTTGCGGGTCAAGCGCTATCGGATGATGTAGATCGTGAGGAACAGTCCGATCCAGACGATGTCGACGAAGTGCCAGTAGTACGAGACGACGATCGAAGCGGTGGCCTGAGCCGGCGTGAACTTGCTCATCTTTGTGCGGACGATGAGGAAGAGGAATGCGATCAGACCGCCGATGACGTGCAGGCCGTGGAAGCCGGTGGTGATGTAGAAGACCGAGCCGTAGGAGCTGCTGGCGAGCGTGGTTCCGTGCGCGACCATCTCCCGGAACTCGTTCGCCTGGCCGATGACGAAGATCAGGCCCATGATGAACGAGATGAAGTACCAGCGTCGCAGGCCGAACACGTCGCCCCGCTCGGCGGCGAAGACGCCCATCTGGCAGGTGAACGACGACGCCACGAGGATGATGGTGAAGACCAGGGCATACGGCAGGTTCAGCTCCGTGGGCTCCGGCGGCCACCCGCCCGTCGCCTGGGCACGCGCGACGAAGTACATCGCGAACAGGCCGGCGAAGAACATGAGCTCGCTCGAGAGCCAGACGACTGTTCCCACGCTGACCATGTTCGGTCGGTTCAGCGAGTGCACCCGTTGGCTGATGACGGATCCTGATGTCCCTACTGCGCTCGTCACAGATGGAAGTATGACCCCTCGTAGTAACTTCTGCCCAATCGGGTCCGAAATTGCCTGTCGGCAATAATTCCCAAGCATGGTGACCTGCAGTTTCGGTACCCTGGCGCGCGCAGGACGGTGTGTCTCGCCGTGTCAAGCGGGGCGGTCCGGGGCGTGACGGTGCCGGCGGGCGGTCGGCGACGACGAAGGAGGATGACAGGTGGCGGATCGCAGCGGCGTGCGCGCCTGGTGGCGCAGACGGTTCGGCGGCGCCCGCGGGGCGCCCGCGCCGGATCCGGCCGACCCGGGACTGGCGGTGGTGGCCTCGTCGGGGGACGAGGCGGAATCGTGCAGCGCCATCCTCGAGCGTGCCGCATCGACGGCGCCGGTCTGGGACAGCGTTGCGCCTGCGGTGTCCCGTCACCTCCTGCTGGTCCCCGAGGATACTGCCGAGCGGATCGTGGCCATCGGTGCGCAGACCGGTTATCAGGAGTACCCGGGTGACGTCCCGGCCTGTGCGGGTCCGCCCGGCTGGGGCGACGACCGCAAACCTGTGCAGCTGGTGCGGGTCGAACGGCTCGACTCTCTGCACCTGGCGCAGGAGCGTGCACGGATGGCAGGGCTGGCACAGCGGTTCGGTGGCACTGTTCTGGGATGGGACGCGCTGCAGTAGCCGGGCCCACCGCCGGACCGGCCGCGTACCGCGTGCCGATAGGCTTGCCTTCGCGGGAGTGCGCAGGATGCCGCCCGCGTCGTCGGTGGATATGCGGAGCCCGGGGCGTCCGTTCGGTCCTGGAGTGCCGGGCCCGGCCGGTGCACCGGGGTGGAACCCCGCCGAACGCGCAGCGGTTGCAGGCGAACGTGGGAACTCGGATGAGGCGGGTGGAGATGGATCGGGACGCACAGGTGGCCGCAAGGGCTCCGGAGCAGCGCTCGTGGCCCGGCATCCTTGGTCGAGTGGTGGACGGCGCGGAGCTCGACGCCGGCGACACCCGGTGGGCCATCGACGAGATCTTCGGCGACAATGCGACGCCCGCGCAGATCGCCGCCTTCGGCGTGGCTTTGAAGATGAAGGTGCCCACGCCCGGTGAGCTCCGGGGGCTGGCCGACGGCATGCTCGCGCATGCGCGGCTCGTCGACGGTGCGCGTGACGGCATCGACATCGTCGGCACGGGCGGCGACCGCGCGAACACGGTGAACATCTCCACGATGGCGTCGATCGTCGTTGCGGCGGCCGGCGCTCCGGTGGTCAAGCACGGCAACCGCGCGGCGTCCTCCAAGTCGGGCGGCGCGGACGTGCTCGAGGCGCTGGGCGTGACCATCGCCCTGGGTCCGGAGGGGGTCGCGCGGTGCATCCGCGAGGCGGGCATCGGCTTCTGCTTCGCGTCCCTGTACCACCCCGCGCTGCGCTTTGCGGGCCTGCCGCGCCGGCAGATCGGGATTCCGACGGTATTCAACGTCCTCGGCCCGCTCACGAACCCGGGTCGCCCACGCTCCGGTCTCATCGGCTGCGCGTTCCCGGATCTCATCGAGACGGTGGCCGGGGTGTTCGCCGAGCGCGGCCAGTCCGCACTGGTGGTGCGCGGCGACGACGGGCTCGACGAGCTCACCACCTCGACCACCTCCACCGTCTATCTGGTCGAGGACGGAATGGTGTCCAAGCAGACGCTGGACCCGCGAGCACTCGGTGTGGAGAAGGTGTCGCTGGATCTGCTCCGCGGTGGCGACGCCGAGGAGAATGCGGACGTGGCGCGCGCGGTGCTCGCCGGCGAGCCGGGGCCGGTGCGGGACGCGGTACTGCTCAACTCGGCCGCCGCGCTGGCCGCGTTCCACGGCGGCCCGGGGACGGTCACCGAGCGGATCGCGGCGCACTACGCTGCGGCCGCGCAGACCGTCGATTCCGGGGCCGCGGCGGCGCTGCTGGCGCGGTGGGTCGACGTCAGCGGGCGCGCGGCGGCCGATGAGGCCTCGTCCTCGTCCTAGCCGGGGCCGGCCGGGGCCTCGTGTCCGTGTTCACGCCACGGCCTTCACTCGCCTATCGAGAACGCCTCTTCGACGTCGGCGCTCGAGTATGAGCGGAACGCGATGTGCGTGGTGGTGCGGACGATGCCGGCGATCTTGTTGATCCGACCGGTCACCACGTCCGCGACGGCCTCGTGGTCGCGCACCTGGACCACGGCGACGATGTCGACGTCGCCCGCGCACGAGTAGACGGACTCGACGCCGGGGATGTCCGCAATGGCCTGTGCGGCCTCGGGGATCGTGGCGGGTTCCACGGCGGCCAGGACGATTGCGGTGATCATCGTTGCTCGACTCCTCTTGGTCTGTGCGGCTCGACGCCATTGTCCCCTGTGCGTCCCCGGCGACGGGGGTCACCCCGCGTAGTTCGCCGTGGCGCGGCCTTCGCGGGCCAGATGCGCCCAGTCGGCCCACCGCGCTGCACCGCGAATCGGCGTGACGAGCCCGCTGCTGGAGCGGACGATGCGCGAGCCGGGGCGGTCAATCCAGCGGGCCACGATCGACACTTCACCGCCGGTGGCGCCGCGCAGCGGGCCAGGCCCGGGCAGGACGGTCTCGGCCGCGGCGGTCACGGCGTCGACCACGGGCATGGGGGCGGCTCCCCGCGGTGCGCACCCGGCCGCGGCCAGGCGGCCCGACCGTACGACGGCGAACTGCCAGCCTGCGGAGCCGTCCGGCCTGGCGATGACCAGCTCGTCGAGCGCGGCCAGTGCACGGAGGCGCTGGCTGCGCGCGAGCGCGGATACCAGGGCATGCAGTCCGTCACGTCTGCGCGCGGCGGACTCGAACAGGCGCGAAGCCGACAGCTCGGCGATGCGTAGCCGGGCGGATTCCAGTGGCGCGTCGTCGAGGCCGCGGATGAGGGCGCGCACCGGCTCGAGGCGCGCGGCGTACTCCTCGCGTGTCTCCCCTGGGTGGCCCGCCGCGTCGCCGCCCGGGCCGCCGGGGCGCAGGGGGACCGCCGGGCATCCGCCGACCGCGCCGAGCGTGCTGCAGTCGGCCCCGTGCACCCCCGCCGCTGGGATGCGGTGAGTGCAAGTGCGGATGCCGCAGGCTTCCGCGAGCGCCTCGGCGGCCTCCGCGGCGGCGCCCCGGCTGCGGAACGGGCCGAGCGAATCCGGCCCGCAGCGCCGGCGCACGACCGCGCGCGGGAACGGCTCGTCGGAGAGGTCCACCCACCAGCTGCGCGAGGGCTGTTTGGACGCGCGGTTGTAGGGCGGCTCGTGGGCGGCGATCAGGCGCAGCTCGCGGACCTCCGCCTCGAGCCCGTGCGCGCAGGCCACATGGTCGATGCGGACGGCAAGTGCCACCATCTCCTTCATGCGGGCGCGCTTTTCCGATCCGGTGAAGTAGGTCCGCACGCGACGGTGCAGATCCACCGCGGTGCCGACGTAGAGCACCTCGTCGGACGGGCCGCGGAACAGGTAGACGCCCGGCGAGTGCGGGAGCGGGTCGGCCAGGTGGCGTTTGGTCTTCTGGGCTCTGCTCACCGGCGACATGTGCGCGAGCAGATCCGGGAAGGTGTGCACCCCCTCGCTGCCGGCGCGACCGAGCAGTCCGTGCAGGACGTCGACCGTGGCGCGGGCGTCGTCGAGGGCCCGGTGGGTGGGCTGGGTGCTGACGTCGAAGAATCGCGCGAGTGCGGAAAGCTTGGCGGACGGCGCTTCGTCACGGCCGAGTACCCGTCGCGCCAGGCGCACCGTGCACAGCACCGGGAACTGCGGCCATGCCGTCTCGGTAGCCGTCGCGGCCGCTTTGAGGAATCCGACGTCGAACTGCGCGTTGTGCGCCACGAGGACGGCGCCGCGCGCGAATTCCAGGAACGCGGGAAGCACCGCGGAGATCGCCGGTGCGCCGGTGACCATGGCATCGGAGATGCCGGTGAGCCGTGTGATGAAAGGCGGGATGGGGCGGCCGGGGTCGACTAGCGTCCCGAACTCGCCCAGCAGCTCGCCGCCGCGTACCTTCACCGCGCCGATCTCCGTCACCGCGTCCGTGCCGGCGCGCCCTCCCGTGGTTTCCAGATCGACGACGACGAACGTGGTGGCGCTGAGCGGGGCGTCCAAACGGTCCAGCCGCAGCTGTTCACCCGCCGCACCGCGGGGGGTCGTCGCTGGGTCCGTCACGGCGAACAGAGTAGGCGCGGCCTCCGACAGACCGCCGTTCCCGGTGCGTGGGACGGAATGCGACCAGCGTCACACCGGGGCATACCGGCGGCCGCATCGTCGCACCGGCGGCGCTTCGCCGATGTCGCCGATTCACTGCGGGGTGGACGCTGAGCAGGGGGTCCGCATCGAAATGCCGGGCGTCGACGGTTGCCGGGTGCCGTCGGTGCGGCCGCCGCCCGGGCCGTAGATCGCGCCGCCCGGGCGGTCCCGCGAGCCCCGATCGGAGAATCGCCGCCGCGGCGGCTGGACACAAAAGGTATCCGTTTCGTAATCTTTCCGAGACCTTGCGATGCAACGCCGTGCCGCCCGGCGCGGGGCGCAGGTCACCGCCTAGTCGATGCGGGGCATCGAATCGGGGACCCACTCGAGTTCTGGGGTGAATCCGCCGCGTGCGCAAGCACGTTCGCGGTAGGGCAGTCTTCCTAGCCCGAACCCGTCAGCTAACCCGGTCGGCGGTAAGAGGAAGAAACGGAGACACCTGGGCTGTGGCCAAACACAGGTTGAAGAAGCAGAGCGCGCTGGGCACCACCACGCGCAGTGCACTCGCCATCGGTGCCGTCTCGGCCGGCACGATCGGACTCGTTGCAGCGCCGGCCGCCGCGGACACGGTCACCGTGCAGGGCATCGGGACGTTCGACGTTCCGGAAGGCGTCACCCTGCCCGAGATCCCGACGACCGATGCGATGCTGTCGCAGGCGCCGGCCGGGTTCACGCTTCCGGAGGGCATCGACCTGCCGGAGATCCTCGTCGACCGCGGCGCCGGCGATTCGCTCGGCGACTCCTCCACGGGCGACTCCCTCGGCTCGCTGCAGGACAGTGTCGGCTCGCGCGCGCTCGCCGCCGCGGAGAGCAAGGTCGGATCGCCCTACGTCTGGGGTGCCAACGGGCCCAACGCGTTCGACTGCTCCGGTCTGATCCAGTGGTCTTATGCGCAGGCCGGCGTGCAGCTACCGCGCACCAGCTATGACCAGGCGGCCGCAGGGCACGCCGTGTCGCTCAGCGACCTGCAGCCCGGCGACATCGTCATCTACGCCGGCGGCGGCCACGCGGCCCTGTACGTGGGGGGCGGTCAGATCGTGCACGCGACCACATCGGGCGTCCCCGTGAAGTACGCAGATCTCAACGTCATGAACGCCGTGGGTGCGCGTCGCATCTGATGTCGGCTTCCCCCGGGGAGTTGGACAGTCGTCGGCGAATTTCGTAGCCTGTTCGCGACCTTGCCGTTCGGCGTTCCGGTCACGACATGCAGTCGTATCCGTCTGACCCTTGCGGCTCCGCCGCCCGGCGCGGAACAACGAGCATTCCTCGTGCTTCCGCGCCGGGCGGCCGGGGGTCGCACCTGATGACCGGCCGTGTTGTACGGCCGTGTGAACCGGACGGGGGGTAACGCGCGCGGTGGTCTCTGAACACAGCCTGCCCACGTTGCGTGGATCGGTTACTGCGCTTGCCGTGGCGGTGGTCTGCGGTTGCATCGTCGGCCAGGCCGGTGCCGATCCGCAGCCGGACCCGGCAGTCCCGGTCGTCGACGCACAGCCTGCGCCGGCCGCCCCCGCGGCGGACCGCGCGCGGAGCGCGGTGCCCGACCCCGCGGCGGCGTTCACGGTGCCGCCCGCCCCCATGGACCCTGCGGCGGCCGTCGATCAGATCATCACGCTGTCCCACGAGGCCGAGCGCGCCAACCAGGCGGTGCTGGCGCAGCAGCAGAAGGTCGACGCGGCGGAGGCCGACCAGCGTGCGGCCGAGGCGCGCAGGGACGCTGCGCAGGCCGCGGTCGATGCCGCGCAGGCGGCGGTGGACAGGTACCGCGACACCGCGGACCGAGTCGCCGCCGCCAACTACCAAGGTGTGCAGGTCAACAAGCTGTACGCGCTGATGCTGAGCAAGTCGCCGCAGCAACTGCTGGATCAGATGTCGGTGCTCGACCAGATCACCTTCGAGACCGAAAAGCGGTTGGCCGCATACAAGTCGGCCGAAGCCGAAGCGCGCGCGGCCCGTGCGGAGTCGGCGAAGGCGGCCGACGAGGCCGCGCAGGCCACGACGGCCGCCCAGGATGCACAGGCCAGACTGCGCGACAAGCAGGACTCGCTCCAGGGGCGAATCAACGAAGTGCGCGAACTGTACGGGCAGATGACGGGCGCCGCGCGCGCACAGCTCGCCGGGGCGCTCATTCCGGCCGGATTCGACATTGCCGGGATAGTCGGCGCAGGGCCGGAGTTCGCGGCACTGCAGGTGGCGCTGACCCGCATCGGCGACCCCTACGTCTGGGGCGCCACCGGCCCGCACCAGTTCGACTGCTCCGGCCTGGTCCAATGGGCCTACGCCCAGGTGGGCATCGACGTCCCGCGCACCAGCCAGCAGCAGGCGCAGGGCGGCACCCCCGTGAATCCTGCCGACATGCAGCCGGGGGACGTGGTCACCTTCTACGACGACGTCTCGCACGTGGGCATCTACGCGGGAAACGGGATGATGGTGCACGCCTCCACCTTCGGTGTGCCCGTCAAAGTCCAGACCGTCGACTCGTTCCCGATCCACAATGTCCGGCGCTACTAGAACGCTATGTCCAGCACCACCAGGGCGGAAGAGTCCAGCACCACCAGGGCGGAAGAGTCCAGCACCACCAGGGCGGAAGAGTCCAGCACCACCAGGGCGTGGGGCGCCCGCCTCGCGAAGGCCGCGGTAGCGCTGTCCGCTGCGGCGGTCGTGCTCCTCGGCGGCTGTGCCTCCGGCGACGGGCAGGAACCGCCAGGCGACGCCGCTGCGACCTCGGAGCAGCTCTCGCCCTTTCAGCGGGAGCGGCACGACAGCGTCGACGCGCTCCTCGCCTCGTGGGCGACCGCGCTGCAGGACGACGACGAGGACGCGCTCCGCGGCCTGATCGACGCGCATGCCGCGCCGGGATTCCTCGAGTCGCAGCTGGAACTTGCGCGCAATCTGGCGACTGTCGACTTCGCGGACTTCGGATTCCACATCGGCGACGACCCCGAAGTGTTCGTCCCCGCGCCGATAGCAAAGCGGCTCGGCGCGATCGATTCGTGGGGGCCGCCGGTATACCTGGACTTCCGGATCGAGGGCGTCGACGAGGCGATGATCCACACTCCCGTCGGCCTGATCACGGCGCGCCACGGAGATCACTGGACGCTCGTGAGCACGCGGGAACTCCAGGACGGGACCCACGCCACCCTGCCTGCCGGCCCGTGGGGGTACGGGCCTGTCACACAGACCCCGGTCCACATCGACGGCGCGGGCGGTTCGCTGGTCCTGAGCCACCCCGCGGACGGCGCGGAAGCGGACCGGGTGCGGGAGATGCTGCCGGGCGCCGTCGCCGCGGTATCCGACTTCTGGGGCACGCAATGGGACCGCACCATGGTCGTGGAGATCGCTGACAGCGCCGATGAGTTCTCCGGCCTCACGGGCAACCCGGCGGGCAGGACCGACGTCGCGGCGGCGACCATCTCGCTCGACTCCGACACGCCGGGGCACGGCCAGCGCATCGTCTTCGCGCCCGGTGCCCTCAGCCGGATGCCCGCCGATGACGCGCACATGGTGTTGCAGCACGAGCTCGCGCACGCCGCGGTCCGCACGCACGTGGGCCGCGGCGCACCCACATGGCTGCTCGAGGGGACCGCCGACTACGTCGCGCAGCGGCCGGTCGGCGGTGCGCCGCCGCCCGCCCCGGTGCCGCTCGTCGCCGCGATGGTCTCCGCGCACGGGGCGCCCGACGAGTTGCCGCAGAACAAGGACTTCACCGGGGCGAACGCCGCGCTCGCCTATGAGCTCGCGCGCTCGGCGGCGGACTACATCGTCGCCACCTACGGAGAGGACGGCCTGCGTGCGGTGCACAAGGCGCTCGGGGCGGGCGGACTCGACCCCGCCGCGCAGGACGAGGCGCTGAACAAGGCGATCGGCGTCACCATGAACGAGTTCGCCGGCGGCTGGTCCCAATGGCTGGGTGGGCGGTTCGGCTGACCCGCGGGGAGCGGCGCGGGGCGAATCGGCCGGATCGGCCGGTACCGCATACGGTGTGACCATGCATAGGACGTTGCTGGTGACCAACGATTTTCCGCCCCGTGCGGGCGGCATCCAGTCCTATCTGCACACGTTCGCCTCCCAACTCCCGCCCGAGTCGCTCGTAGTGTATGCGCCGCGATGGCGGGGCGATTCGCACGTGCGCTTCGATGCAGAACAGCCGTTCGAGGTGGTGCGGCACCCCACCACGTTGATGCTGCCCACGCCGTTCGTCGCCCGGCGCGCCCGGCAGCTGATCCGGTCGCACGACTGCCGGACAGTGTGGTTCGGCGCGGCCGCCCCGCTTGCGCTGCTGGGGCCCGCAATGCGGCGGGCGGGCGCCGAACGGATCGTCGCCAGTACACACGGCCACGAGGTGGGCTGGTCGATGCTGCCCGGCGCACGGCAGTCGCTGCGCCGGATCGGTGACGGCGCCGACGTCATCACCTACGTGAGCCGCTACACTCGCGGCCGGTTCGCCGCGGCCTTCGGTCCGAATGCCGCGCTGGAGCACCTGCCGCCCGGCGTGGACAGCGACGAGTTCCGCCCCGACCCGGCCGCGCGCACCGCGCTGCGACGGCGTTACCGGTTGGGCGAGCGGCCCGTCATCGTGTGCCTGTCCAGGCTGGTGCCGCGCAAGGGGCAGGACATGCTCATCCGCGCGTTGCCCCGCATCCGGGCGCGCGTGAGCGGCGCGACACTCCTCATCGTCGGCGGCGGACCGTACGCGGACACGCTGCACGCGTTGGCGCGGCGGATGGACGTCGAGGACCACGTGGTGTTCACCGGATCGGTGCCGGGCGGTGAGCTGGTGGCGCACCACAACGTGGGGGACGTCTTCGCGATGCCGTGCCGCACGCGCGGCGCGGGGCTCGACGTGGAGGGCCTGGGCATCGTCTTCCTGGAGGCGTCCGCGTGCGGTGTGCCGGTCGTGGCCGGCGACTCGGGCGGAGCTCCGGAGACCGTGCTCGACGGCGAGACCGGGCGGGTGGTCGACGGGCGCGACGTGGAGGAGATCGCCGGCGCGGTCGCGTGGGTGCTCGAAGATCCGGACCGGGCCGGTCGGATGGGGGCCGCCGGGCGTGAATGGGTGCGCGAAAACTGGCGCTGGGACGTGCTCGCGGGACGACTGCGCGCAATGCTGTGAACGGCCCGCGCGGCCCCGGCCGGATCAGGCCGGCCGCCCACGGTGCACGCGGGGACGGCCGGCCTGGACGTCACTTCGCGTAGATCGCCTCGATCTCCCCGGCGTACGACGCCGCGACCACGTTGCGCTTGAGCTTCATCGTGGGGGTGATTTCGCCGGTTTCCTCCGAGAAGTCCTTCGGCAGGATCCGGAACTTCTTGATCGACTCGGCGTGTGAGACGGTGCGGTTGGCGGCCTTGACCGCCGCGTCGATCTCCGCCACCAGGTCGGGGTCGGCCGTCAGGTCGGCCACCGTGGCGTCGCCTGGCTTGCCGTTGCGTTCCTTCCAGGCGGGCCACGCATCCTCGTCGACAGTGACGAGCACCGCGATGAACGGCTTCTGGTCGCCCACCACCATGGCCTGGCTGATCAGCGGGTGGCTGCGCAGGCTGTCCTCGAGCCCGGCGGGGGCGACGTTCTTGCCGCCGGCGGTGACGATGATCTCCTTCTTGCGGCCCGTGATGGACAGGTAACCGTCGGCGTCGAGCGAGCCCAGGTCGCCGGTGTGGAACCAGCCGTCCTCGAGCGACTCGGCGGTGGCGGTCTCGTTGCGCCAGTAGCCGTCGAACACCACGGGGCCGCTCACCAGGATCTCCCCGTCCTCGGCGATGCGCGCCGAGTTGCCGGGCAGCGGGCGTCCGACGGTGCCCACCTTGATGTGGTCGACGGTGTTCACTGCGACGGCGGCCGTGGTTTCGGTGAGCCCGTAGCCCTCGTAGATGGTCACGCCGATGCCGCGGAAGAAGTGGCCCAGCCGGGCGCCCAGCGGGGCACCGCCAGAGATCGCGATCTCGCACTCGCCGCCGAGCGCCGCGCGCAGTTTGGAGTACACGAGCTTGTCGAACAGCGCGTGCTGCGCCTGCAGGAGCAGCCCCGCGCCGCCGTCGGCCTGTGCCCGGCTCCAGGCCACCGCCACCTCGTCGGCCCGGTCGAAGATTCGGCCCTTGAGCGGGCTGTCGTCGTGCGCGCTCTGCCGGGCGGTGTTGTAGACCTTCTCGAACACGCGCGGCACCGAGAGGATGAAATTGGGCTTGAACTCCCCGAACGTGGGCACCAGCGTGGGGATGTCGGAGAAGTGGCCCAGCGTGACCTTGCTCTGGAACGCGGCGATGCTGATCGCATGCGCGAGGACGTGCGCCATCGGCAGGAACATCAGCGAGCGGCGTCCCCGGCGCAGCTCTGTGTGGAACGCGGCGATGGCGCCGTGCGACTCGGCCAGGAGGTTGCGGTGCGTCAACCGGCAGCCCTTGGGGCGGCCGGTGGTGCCGGAGGTGTAGATGAGCACGGCGGAGCTGTCCGCGGTGAGCCCGCGGACGCGGTCGTCGATGACGGAATCCGCCACGCCCGAGCCGCGTTCGGCCAGATCCGCGATGGCGCCGTCCGGGGTGTCGCCGCCGGGATCGATCTGGAACACCGAGCTCAGCGCCGGCGCCGCGTCACGGATCGGCGCGACGGTGGCGGTGTGCTCGTGGTGTTCGACGATGAGGACCTTGGCCTGCGAGTCTTCGAGGATCCACTCCACCTGCCCGGTGGACGAGGTCTCGTACACGGGGACCGTCGTGGCACCGGCGGCCCAGATCGCGTAATCGAGCAGAGACCATTCATAGCGTGTGGCCGACATGAGGGCCACGCGGTCGCCCGGTTCCACGCCGGAGGCGACGAGCCCCTTGGCGGCTCCGCGCACCTGTTCCGCGAAATCGTCGGCGCGCACCGGGGTCCACCTGCCGTCGACGAGCCGGTCGAACACCGCCAGCGCGGGGTCGCTGGCGGCGAAGTCGAAGACCGCGTCGACGGCCGAGGCGTCATCGGCGACGGTGAACGTCGCCGGAGTCGTGAATTCTTGCACCTGAGGTCCTCCCGAGCGCTGGAGAGCGCCGCGCGTGACGGGTTCGCAGTGCCGCCTCCGCAATGCCGAAGGCCGATCCGTGCGCGCCGCACTCCTTGCCGAACAATCTGGGTCGAGCTGTGTGGGGCCGTTGATCCCGCGTGGCCGGCCGGGCCGGAGCCGGCCACGGACGGACCGGACTCCTGACCCGACGGTCACCTTTCTTTCAGGCAGCTTAACCCGTGGGTCACTCGGGCCGTGCGGTGTCCACTGGCCGCGGGCGCGGACTCGCGGCCGCACGCGGGCGTCGGCCGGACGATGCGGTCCTGTGCGCGGGGGCGATGTGTGCCCGTTCACCGTGCTATGTGATGCTCGTTCCGTGACAGGAATCCAGGTCGCGGATCAGGGCTTCATCGCCGCCCCGGCGCACGACGTGGCCGCCTCGGTGCGCAATGCGCGCAGCTGGCGGCGCTGGTGGCCGGATCTGCGGCTGCGGGTCAGGGAGGACCGTGGCGACAAGGGCGTCCGCTGGGCGGTGACCGGGCCGCTCGAGGGCACGATGGAGGTGTGGCTCGAGCCGGTCCTCGACGGCGTGGTGATCCACTACTTCCTGCACGCGGAGCCGGTGGATCCGTCCGCTTCCGCGGGCGGACAGGCGGCGGAGAATCGACGGCGCAGGGTGGACGGCAAGGCGATGGTGTTCGAGGTCAAGTCGGTCCTGGAGGCCGGAAGGGCCGCGGGAGAGCCGCCGCGGAATCGTGCGGCAGGGTAGATTCCAGCCGGATCGGCCGCACCCGGGACCGCGGTTCGGGGCGGCAGGCGGGGTTTCCGGGCCGCCCGCGGGGCCGGGCCGGTGCGGCCTGCGGCGGCCGGGGTCGCGGCAGCGGCGCCGATGGAGAGGAAGCAAATCTGACGATGGCAGACAGTACGAGCGGTGCGATCACCGTGGCGGAGTCGCCGGACGTGGTGATGGCGACCATCGCCGACCTCGCGGCCTATCCTGAGTGGGTATCGGCGGTCACCTCCGTCGAAGTCCTGGACACGGGGGCGGACGGGCGCATCCGGACGGCCAGATTCGTCATGGACGCGGGAATGGTGAAGGACACCTACGTGCTGGCCTATGACTGGGCCGCCGACGGGATGTCGGTGAGCTGGGACCTCGTCGAGGGGCAACTGCAGAAGTCGCAGCACGGCTCCTACTCTCTGGCCCGGCGCGACGGCGGAACCGAAGTGGTCTACCAGTTGGCCGTCGACCTGCACATCCCGATGATCGGCCTTCTCAAGCGCAAAGCGGAGAAGGTCATCATCAACACGGCGCTGGGCGAGCTGAAGAAGCGGGTGGAGGCCTGAGCGAGCAGGATGTCGCGGGGACCCGGCTGCGCTTCGTGGTCGGGAAAGGCGGCGTGGGCAAGTCGACGATCGCCTCCGCGTCGGCGGTGGCGGCTGCGCGCGCGGGTGAGCGCGTTCTCCTCGTCTCGTTGGACGAGGCCCATTCTCTGCGGGACGTGTTCGGCGCCGACATTGCCGACATCGCCGACAGCGCCGACAGCGCCGACATCGCCGTGACCGGGGCGGTGGGACGCGGCTCGCTCGAGCTCCGCGAGGTGGACACCCTGGCGCTCGCGGCCCGCAGGTGGGGCGCGCTGACCGGATCGGCACTGGGCCCCCGGATCGCGGAGACGGCGGGGGAGCTGCTGCCGGAGGAGCTCACCGCTGCCCCCGGCGTGCAGGAGTTCCTGGGCATGGCCGAGGTGGCGGACCTGGCCGCCTGCGGCCGCTGGGATCGTGTGGTGGTCGACTGCCCGCCCACGGGGGCGGCGCTGCGCATGCTGGAGATTCCGTCGGCCCTGTCGGCGTACCTGGAGAGGCTGTGGCCGCGGCACCGTCGTCTGGGGCGCATCCCCTCGTCCGCCCGCATGCTCGCGGCGGTGGGGGCCGCCGAGCAGCTCGAGTCGTCGGCCTCGCGCATCGGGACGCTCGTGGGCGACGGCGCGCACAGCGCGGTGACGGTGGTCACCGCGCCCGGTGGCGTCGCGGCCGCGGAGACCCGCCGCGTGCTCACGGCGCTGGGGCTCGCGGGTCCGCCGGTGCATTCCGTGGTGGTCAACCGTTCCCGCGGTGCGGACGGGGCGGAGGCCTACGACGGCCTTCGCGTGGTGCGGGTGCCGGAGGCGGAGGACGAGCCGGTCGGTGTGGCGGCGCTCGCCCGGCTCTCCGAGGCACTCGATCGTGCAGCGGATTCCGCCGGCCCGGCGACGGCGACGTCCGCGAGAGGTTCCGCGTCGGCGACGACCGTGCACCTCGAGTCGGGAACCGGCCTCGATTCGGTGTACACGTTGTCGGTGCGGATGCCGTTCGCGGACGAGGTGAAGGCGGGGAGGGCCGGCGACGACCTGGTCCTCACAGCGGGAGGAGTGCGCCGCCGCGTGCCGTTGGCGCCGGTGTTGCGCCGGTGCACCGTGCAGGACGCGACCCTGGGCAAGGGGGTCCTGCGCATCCGTTTCCGGCCGGACCCGGAGGTGTGGCCGCTGTGAACGAGTCCGGCAACGGCCCGCACGACCACGGGGACCAGGGCGGCGCCGCACAGATCAGTGACGAGGTGCGCGAGGCGCTCGCCGGGTTCCTCGCGGCGGTCACGCCGTTGGTCGCGCAGATCTCCCCGGGGCCCGCGGCGCCGGAGTCGTCGTGCACCTGGTGCCCGCTCTGCGCGCTCGTCGCCCTGTCGAAGGGGCAACAGCATCCGCTGTTGACGGTTCTCGGCACGCAGGGGGTGGCCATGCTCACCGCGCTGCGCGACCTGCTCGTCGACTCGGTCCGCGACCACGACGGCGCCGCCGCGCATGCAGGCGGCGGGCCCGCGCAGGACGACCGGTCCACCGATCCGGGAGGCCGGGCAGAGCCTTCGGCGTCCAGCGCGCCGCGGTTCGAACCGATCACGGTCGCGGTGGACCGTCCCGGCGACGGGGATGCGCCATGACGGAGCCGGGCCGCGGCGCGGGCACCGGTGTCGGCCCGGCCATAGGTATCGACGTCGGCGGGACCAATCTGCGCGCGGCGGTGGTCGACGCGGCCGGGGCCACGGTCGAGGTGGTCTCGGCGGTCACGCCCTCGGAGCCCGACGCGCTCGATGCGGCACTCGTCGACGTGATCGGGGATCTGGCCGGCCGGCACGCGGTGTCCGCGGTGGGGCTCGCTGTGGCGGGTTTCGTCTCCCGCGACCGGCAGGTGGTCCGGTTCGCGCCGCACCTGCCTTGGCGGGACGCCGCCGTGCCGGCGCGGATCGCGGCCCGCGTGGGGCTGCCGGTGGTACTGGAGCACGACGCGAACTCGGCCGCCTGGGGCGAGGCGTGCTTCGGGCCCGCGGGGGCGGGGGAGAACGTCGCCGTCGTGGCGATCGGTACGGGTATCGGCGCCGCGCTGCTCGTCGACGGGGCGCTGTACCGGGGTTCCAACGGTGTCGCCCCCGAACTCGGCCATCTGCCGGTGGTCCCTGGCGGCCGTCCGTGCGCGTGCGGCAAGTCGGGGTGCTTCGAGCGGTACTGCAGCGGGACGGCGCTCGCGGCGACGGCGGCGGAATTGCTCGCGGCGCACCAGGACCGCCCATCGGTGCTCGCGCGTGCCGGCAGCGGCGTGACGGGCGCGGCGGTGGCCGATGCCGCGGCGTCCGGCGACGCGGTGGCCCTCGAGGCGATGGCGGACTTCGCGCACTGGCTCGGCGTGGGACTGTCCATCGTGGCGGACGTGTTCGACCCGGACCTGATCGTCGTCGCGGGCGGCGTCGCCTCGTCGGCGCCGCTTTTCCTCGACGACGCGCGCCGCGTGTATGCAGGGCTCGTCACCGGCGCGGGGCACAGGCGGCTGGCCCGGATCCGGCGCAGTGAACTCGGCGTCGCAGCGGCGATGATCGGTGCCGCGGAGCTGGCGCGCCGGGGAGCGGCCGCGGCGGAGGCGGGCCGGATCGCCGGCGGCCGGGCCGAAGATCCGTGATGTGGCGCACAATGGGAGCGTCGGCGGGCGTGGTCGGCCGCATGTCAGCGGGCCCTGGGGTGTGAGGAGTGCGGCGGTGCCTCTGTGGTGACGTGCACCGCAGCTCGGTAGAGTACCCGGGGGCCATCGAGGTCGGGCGATCGGGCAAACGGAGGAGTGGGGTATGTGGTATTGGCTGTTCAAGCAGATCTTGATCGGTCCACTGCTGCGCGTCCTCGGACGCCCCCGCATCGAGGGCCTGGAGAACATCCCCGTGGACGGCCCCGCGATCCTGGCGAGCAACCACCTGGCGGTGGTGGACTCGCTGTATCTGCCGCTGATGGTGCCTCGCAGGATCACCTTCCTCGCCAAGAGCGAGTACTTCACCACCCCCGGGCTCAAGGGGCGCCTCAACAGGTTCTTCTATTCGGCGTCCGGCCAGGTGCCCGTCGATCGCCGGGGCGGTGAGGCCGCGCAGGCCGCGCTGCGCACCGCCAGCCGCGTGCTGGAGGAGGGCAACCTCCTGGGGCTGTACCCGGAGGGCACGCGGTCCCCGGACGGGCGATTGTACAAAGGCAAAACGGGGATCGCGCGCATGGCGCTCGAGTGCGGGGTGCCGGTGATCCCGGTGGCCATGATGGGTACCAACGTCATGAACCCCATCGGCTCGAAGAGCTACCGCCCCACCAAGATCACGGTCCGGGTGGGGGAGCCGCTGGACTTCAGCCGCTACGAGGGGCTGGAGGGCAGCAGGTTCATCGAGCGCGCTGTGACCGACGAGATCATGTATGCGCTGATGAACCTCTCCGACCAGGAATACGTCGACATCTATGCCGCCAGTCTCAAGGACGGCGGCCCGGCCAAGGTCGGCGCCGCCGCGGCGCGTGACGCGCGTGAGGCCGCCCTGCGGCCCCGCATCCCCGACACCGAAGCGAGCTGACCGGAATCCCGGGGCGGCGCGGCCCGCCACTATTGTGGGCGGGTGCGCTACTTCTACGACTGCGAGTTCATTGAGGACGGCACCACCATCGACCTGGTGTCGATCGGGGTCGTCGCGGAGGACGGGCGTGAGTTCTACGCGGTGTCCACGGAGTTCGACCCGTCGCGCGCCGGCCGGTGGGTGCGGGCCAACGTCCTGGACAAACTCCCGTCACCGTCGTCGCAGGCGTACCGCTCGCGCAGCCGCATCCGGGAGGACCTCGCCGGGTACCTGCTGCAGGGGCGCGATCCGCGGCGCGTCCGTCCCGGGGAGATCGAGCTCTGGGCGTGGGTGGGGGCGTACGACCACGTGGTGCTGTGCCAGCTGTGGGGCGACATGACCGCCCTGCCCCGGTACATGCCGCGCTTCACCCGCGAGCTGAAACAGCGCTGGCAGGAGTGCGGGAGCCCGGCGTTGCCGCCCGCGCCCGGCGACGCCCACGACGCGCTGGCCGACGCCAGGCACAACCTGGCCAAGTTCCGCGCCATCGACGCGGCCCTGGCCGGCGGGCACCCGGACGGCCCGTCGCCGATGGGACGGTCTGCGGGAGGATCTTAGGACCTCGCATGCGCCCGGGTCCCGCGGCCGCTTAGGCTGGGGGGGTGAACTGGACTGTCGACGTGCCCATCGACCTGTTGCCCGATCTCCCCCCGCTGCCGCAGAGCATGCGGGAGCAGCTGGACGCGGCGCTGGCCAGGCCGGCCGCGCAGCAGCCCGGGTGGGACCCGGACCACGCGCGGGCCATGCGCACCGTGCTGGAGTCGGTGCCGCCGATCACGGTTCCCGCCGAGGTGCAATCGTTGCAGGACAAGCTCGCGGAGGTCGCCCGCGGCGAGGCGTTCCTGCTGCAGGGCGGCGACTGCGCGGAGACCTTCGCGGACAACACGGAGCCGCACATCAGGGGCAACATCCGCACGCTGCTGCAGATGGCCGTCGTGCTCACTTACGGCGCGAGCATGCCGGTGGTGAAGATCGCGCGGGTGGCCGGCCAGTACGCCAAACCCCGGTCGGCCAATACGGACGCACTGGGCCTGCTGTCCTACCGTGGCGACATGGTCAACGGATTCGCTCCGGACGCCGCGGCGCGTGTGCACGATCCGTCCCGTCTGGTGCGGGCCTACGCCAACGCGGCGGCCGCGATGAACCTGGTGCGTTCGGTGACCAGCTCGGGGATGGCGGACCTGCGCAAGGTGCACGACTGGAACCAGGAATTCGTCCGGACCTCGCCGGCGGGTGCCCGCTACGAGGCTCTGGCCGGGGAGATCGACCGCGGTCTGCGTTTCATGGACGCCTGCCGCGTCACCGATCCGGCGCTGTACAGCTCGGACATCTACGCCAGCCACGAGGCGCTCGTCCTCGACTATGAACGCGCGATGCTGAGACTGGACACGGAAACCTCCGACCAGCCCCGGCTTTACGACCTGTCCGCGCACTTCCTGTGGATCGGCGAGCGCACGCGCGGCCTCGACGACGCGCACATCGCCTTCGCGGAGCTGCTGTCGAACCCCATCGGAGTGAAGATCGGACCCGGCACCACCCCGGAGATGGCGGCCGAGTACGTCAAACGGCTGGACCCGGACAACATGCCCGGTCGTCTCACGCTCGTCTCGCGCATGAGCAACGCCAAGGTGCGCGATTTCCTTCCGGCGATCGTCGAGAAGGTCGAATCCACCGGCCACCAGGTGATCTGGCAGTGCGACCCGATGCACGGGAACACCCACGAGTCCTCCACCGGATACAAGACCCGCGATTTCGATCGGATCGTGGACGAGGTGCAGGGCTTCTTCGAGGTGCACAACCGCCTGGGGACGCACCCGGGCGGCATCCACATCGAATTGACCGGCGAGGACGTCACCGAGTGCCTGGGCGGCGCGCAGGCGATCTCCGACATGGACTTGGGCGGCCGCTACGAGACGGCATGCGATCCGCGGCTGAACACCCAGCAATCGCTGGAGCTCGCTTTCCTGGTGGCGGAGATGCTGCGCGGCTGACGGTTCGGGCCGAAGCGGGGATAACGATCAGGGCACGGCGGTGATGGTGACCGTTGCACCCGGCCTGATGTGCGTGCCGGACGACGGAGACTGGGCGATGACCAGCGAGTTGTCGGAGTCGAGGAGCTGGCGTACGCGGGCGTCGACGCCGAGGCCTGCGAGCGTCGACCGGGCGGACCCCACAGTGCCCCCGACGAGGTTCGGTACCACGGTCGTGTCGGAGACGTAGACCGTGACCCGCGCGTGCGCGGGATCCACCCGCTCGCCGGCGGCGGGGGAGGTCCTCCCGACGGTTCCCGCGCGCGCGTCCGTACCCGAGGTGGTGCCGCCGTCGACCATTTCTATACCCGCATCCGCAAGCGCCGACCGGGCTGCTGACGGCGACTTGCCGGACACGTCGGGGACGATGATGGCGTTCGAGACGACGAGCGTGACGCGGCTGTCGGCGTCGACCACCTCGCCGCGGGCGGGGTCGGTGGCGGAGACGCGCCCCCCGTCGACGTCCGGGTCGAAGGCGGTCCGCTGCCCGCCGACACGCAGATGTGCGTCGGCGAGAATCTTCGTCGCCTCCTCCGGTGTCTTTCCGGCGACGTCGGGGATGTGGACCGGCGGCGGCCCCTTGCTCGCCGTGACGGTAACGGCGGAGCCGACGGGAACCACCGTGCCGGACGCGGGATCGATCCGGATCACGTGATCGGCGGGAATGGTGACGCTGTACTCGTCGGACCCCATGGTGGGCTTGAGGGAACGCTCCTTCAGCTGCGCCAGGACGGCGCCGACGGTGGTGTCGCCGCTGAGCTGCGGGATAGAAGGGCGGCCGAGCGAGACGCTGACGGTGACCGTGGACCCGCGGGACACGCGGGTGCCGCCGGAAGGGTTGATGCCCATAACCTGGTCGACGGGCGCGGAATCGGAGTACACACCGCGCACCTCGGGGTCGAGGTCAGCGTCCCGCACCGCGGCGAGCACCGCGGCCTTGTCCATGCCGGTGGTGGTGGGCACGGTGGTGAGTCTGCCGGACCCGAACCACCAGCCGGCCACCCCCAGCAGTATCGCGAGTACCGCGATCATCGCCGCCCAGGCCGTCGCCGACCGCCGCGAGCGGCGCCGCTGGCGGGTGGCGGCGTCACCGTAGGGTCCGTCGGCCGCCGCCGGGGGCCCGTCGTCGGGACAGTGGTCCGGCGGCCGACCGTATCCGCCGTCGGCGGGGGGATCCTGGCGCGGGTGCATCGCAGTGTATTGGCGGGTCGCGGACGGTCCGGCGTCGTCCGGCGTCAAGGACTCCGGCCCCGGTGCGTCGTCGTCGCCGGAGGCGGTTGCGGTACCGGCTGCAGCAGCACCGACGGCCCCGGCCGCGACCCCGGCCGGCAGGACGGTTGTCGAGTCGGTGGACCCGTCCGCGCCGTCGGCCGTGCGCCCCGTTCCCAACGCCGTCGTCGCATCGTCCTGCCGCGGCGGCGGCACCACCATCGAGCGGTGCTGTGCGGAGTTGCGCGGCGCGGGCACTCGGAAACGCGGCAGGCGGAGCCGGCCGGCGACGGACTCGAGCGCCGCCCCCATCTGCCCCGCATCCTGGAACCTGGCGGCGGGATCGCGTTCGGTGGCGCGGCGCACCAGCTGATCGAACTCGCGCGGAACCCCCTCGATGACGTTCCCCGGGGCGGGCACGTCCTCCTCGATGCGCCGGTAGGCGACGGCCAGGTTGGTGTCGCCGGTGAACGGCGTGCGGCCCGTGAGCATCTCGAACAGGAGCACGCCCATCGCGTAGACGTCGCTGGCCGGTCCTGCGTGCCCCGTGCTGACCTGCTCCGGAGCAAGGTATGCCGCCGTGCCGAGCATGACGCTGCTGGACGTCGCATGGGTGCCGGCGACGGCCCGTACCAGGCCGAAATCGGCCAGCTTGACGTCGCCGTCGTCGGAGATCAGCACGTTCTCGGGTTTGACGTCCCGATGCACCAGTCCTGCGCGGTGGGCTGCGGCGAGCGCCGCGAGAGCCGGCCGGGAGACCGCGGTGGCCGCATGCGGTGGCATGGGGCCCCGCTCGCGCAGGAGCTCCCGCAGGGTGCCCCCTCTCACTAATTCCATGACAAGGAAAGCGTGCTCCCCGTCGATTCCCTGGTCGTACACCGACACCAGGCCGGGGTCCTTGAGACCGGCCACCGACCGGGCCTCGAACTCGAAACGGGACACGAACGCCGGATCCGCGGCGAATTCCGCGTGCATTACCTTCACGGCCACCTGCCGGCCCAGGCGCTGGTCGGTCCCGCGGAAGACGGTGGACATCCCGCCGCGGGCGATGGGCGCCTCGATGAGGTAGCGGTTGTCGAGCACCATGCCGACGAGTCGGCTGACTGTAGGGCTCAAGTAGTGCACCTCCTGGTTCCGGACCGGCCAACCATATTATCGGTTCTGCGGCGGCGATGGTTATCGCCTCTGCGGCGGGGACGGCTATCGGCTCCACGGCAGGGAAGGTTGTCGGCTTTACTGCCGGGAGGGTTGTCGGCCCCGCGACTGAATAGAAGGTCGGCTCCGGGGGAGGGTGCAACTGGTGCTCGGACGGTGCCGCTACCGTGGTGGTGTGAGCACCTTCCCCGTCTGCGAAGACATACTGGACGAGTCCGTGGAGCTGCTGCAGCTGCCGGATGTGGCCAAACTGCTGTCGGTTCCCGTGACGCACACCCACGAGCTGCTGCGTCGGCACGAGTTCATCGCGATCCGCCGTGAAGGGGTCGTCGGCGTGCCCGCTCAGTTCCTGACGGTCGACGGGCAGGATGGAAAGGTCGTCCGGTCGTTGCCGGGGACGATTGCCCTGCTCCGCGACGGCGGTTACTCGGAAGGCGAGATCCTGCGCTGGTTGTTCACTGACGACCCGTCGTTGCCCGGCCGTCCCGCCGACGTGCTGCGGGGAGATCACGCGCGTGAGGTGGTGCGGCGGGCGCAGGCGATGGCGTTCTGACCGGGGAGCCGATACCGCCTGGCCCACGGTACGGCCGGCAGGCCTCGCGCACCGCCAGCAGGCACCGGCGCGCAGGGGGCACGACGGTCCGCCTGTCGAACACCCGGAAGCCGCTGCGTTCGACGGCGGTGAGGATCTCCGCGTACACCGCGGTGGCGGCGCGGACGCACATCCGTTGGCGGGGCGCCAGCATCGCCGCGCCCGGCTCCGCCCTCCGATAGTGCTCGCGGGCGCGCCCGGCGAAGTGGGCCAGCGCGGCGCGCACCGCGGCGTCGGGGCGGCCCGACCGCCGCGCATCGAGGAGGCGTTCCGCGTCCACCCCGAATTCCGCCAGCTCATCGAGCGGCAGATAGATCCTGCCCCGGTCGAGGTCCTCGCCGACGTCGCGCAGGAAGTTCGTCATCTGGAATGCGACGCCGAGCGCGGCCGCGGGCTCGGCGGCCGCCTGCCCGGCGCCGAGCACCGGAAGCATCTGCAGTCCGATCACCGCTGCGGACCCGTGCATGTACTTTTCCAGCATCGCCATCGTGGGGTAGTGGGCGACGTGCTCCGCGGTGCCGGGGATGTCCATCCGCATCGAGTCGAGGAACGCGGAGAACAAGGCCGGGTCCAGCCGGTATGCGCGGGCGGTATCGAGGAAGGCCGATGAGACGCGGCCGTCCATGTGCGGTATCCGGCCGTCCTCGTCGTGGGCGAGAGCGTCGGCGACGGCCGCGTCGATGTCCTGGAGCCGGCGGGACAGCTCCCCGGGCGAGACGCCGGTAGGCGGCAGATCCACCAGGTCGTCGACGCTGCGGGCGAAAGCGTATAGCGCGCTCACGGCGGGCCTCCGCCGCCGGGGGAGTATGTGCGCGGCCAGGTGGTAGCTCTTGCCGTGTGCGGCCGCGATCCGTCGGCAGTGGGCGTAGGAGTCATGGAGCGTGGGCGCTTCGGTGGCGGGTGCCGGACCCCGCCGGGGGTGGTGCATCGGTTCGTGGAGCACGGCTCAACAGTCCCCGTCGCCGACGGCGCGCGGCGCGGCGGCTGCGCGCGGACGGGCCTGTCCGCCGTCGCCTCGCAGGAGCCTGCGCAGCCTGAGAGGGTCCTCGCGGTGCAGTGCGATCGCCGCGACAGCGGCGCAGCCGGCGGCGAGGAGCACGTGATACCACTGGTACATCCCGATGGAGCCGTCGGGCCGGAAGATGAGCATCGTGAACACGCTGAACGCGGCTACGGCCGACATCGCGCGGCCGGAGACCACCAGTCCGGATGCCACCGCGAGCGGCCAGGTGTAGTACCACGGCAGGGTGGCGGGGGAGAGTACGACGACGGCGATCATGGAATACAGGACGCCGTGCATGGCCTCGTGGACGGAGTGGCGGAAACGCGCGACGATCAGCACGACGATCACCACCAGTGCGGCCTCGCCGATGAGTCGTGCGATCTCCAGCGCCGGGGCGAGCCCGATCCCCGTGAACCAGGATGTGGCGACGGTGTAGAGCTGTGCGGTCGCGGTGGGCAGGGAAAGCCAGTTGATGATCTTGTTGGCGCCGGACAGCGCCGTCATCCAGCCGACGCCGATGCCCGCGGCGACCGTGGCCGTCGCGAAGACGGCCGTGAAGACCAGCACCGACGGCACGGCCGTGCGCACGAACTCGCGGAACCAGTGTGGCGGCACGGTGCCGTGTGTGCGGTCGTCGTCGCGCCGGTGGCGTATCCAGATCCACACCATGAACGGCAGCGCGGCGCCGGCCGTGGCCTTCACCGTGACGGCCAGCGAGATCACTGCGATTCCCAGTAGATGTTTGCGCTCGAGTACCGCGACGATGCCGGCGGTGAGCAGGGCGACCATGAGCAGTTCGTTGTGCACGCCGCCGATGAGGTGCACGAGCACCAGCGGGTTGAGGACCGCCACCCACATGGCGATGGCGGGAGACCCGCCCAGGTTGCGCGCCATCCGGGGTATCGCCCACAACAGCAGCGCGAGTCCGGGCAGCATCACCAGTCGCAGCGCCATGGTGCCGGTGACCACGTTGTCGCCGGTGACCATGGTGACCCCGCGGGCGATGAGGATGAACGCGGGGCCGTACGGCGCGGTGGTCGTCGTCCACACCGTGCTGACGTTGTCCAGCAGCGGCCCCGGATTGACGGCGGGGCCCACGGCGTACGGGTCGAAGCCGTCGCGGAGCAGAGCCCCCTGCGCGAGGTAGGAATACGCGTCGCGGCTGAACAGGGGCACGGAGAACAGCATCGGCACCGCCCACGCCACCGCGAGGCCGCCGAGCTGAGAGGGGGTGAACCCGCCGGCGCGTACCGCACGGCCGATGCGCACCCAGGAGTAGAACATGAGCACGAGGCCGACGTAGACGAGCGTGCCGGAGAGGATCTTCCCGTGCCCGTAGCGCAGCCAGGACAGGAAGACCGTATCGAGCAGCGGGTCCTGCCGGCGCAGCGCGCCCGAGCCGAAACCGCCGAACACCATCAGCACTACGCCGAAGAAGCCCGGCCAGGCCATGCGGCCGGGGCCGTGGAGGACGAAGGTCGCCGCCTGCCGCACGCGGCCGGCGGGGGTGGGCGCGGCACCGTGTTCCGCGTCCGCGGCGGGGCCGGATGCCGGCGATGCCAGGGGGCGCAGGTTCATCAGCGCTGATCAGCCCCCTGTGTGCCCCCCGGGGCGGTGGCCGGGGCGGATGGACGTGAACGGCTCACACTACCGGAGCGGCCTTCGGCTCCCCCCCTCGGGCGCCCCCGGTGACGTGCCCGTCCGCCGGTGATCCGCTCGGCGGCCAGACGGCCGGAGATGAGCGCCGTGGGCACGCCCACGCCGGGGTTGGTCCCGCACCCGGCGAGTACCGTGTTGTCGAGCCCGCGCACCAGGTTGGGGCGTCGGAACGGCCCGGTCTGCCGGAACGTGTGCGCGGCGGAGAACGGACTGCCCGCGCCCATTCCCTGCGCGGCCCAGGTGGCGGGGGTGAGCACGCGGTCCACGCGCAGACCGTGGTCCGGATCGGAGATGCCGGTGTATCCGCGCCGCTCGAGGACGGACAGGATGTCGTCGGAATAGGACGCGCCCAGCTCGTCCCACGGCAGCGGGGCGCTGTGCAGATTGGGGCACGGCGCCAGGATCGACAGCAACTCCCGCGGGCCCGTGGCGTACTGCGGGTCGAGCCCCGGGTCGGTCAGCCCCGGCCTGGTGAGCAGCAGCGAGGGGTCGGTCATCAACGAGCCGCGGCCGGGACGCGCGCAGATCTGCGCGAAGGTCTCGTCCCATGCGTCGCCGAAGTCGATCGTGTGGTGGTGCGGGCGGTCCCAGGAGCTTCCCGCCGCGCCGGCGGGCACGGCCCCCCGCGCTCGTGCGGTGTCAAGCGGGATCGTTCCGTGCAGCACCACCGCGGACGGCGACCACTGCGTGCGGCGGAACCGTCCTCCGGCGAGCGTGTGATGCCGCGGTGCTCCCGCGGAGGCCAGAAGCGCGTCGACCACCGGAAGATCGGGGGTGAGCACCAGCGCGTCGCAGTTGTGGATGCGGCCGTCGGAGGTGAGCACTGCGTGGGCGCGGCCGTCGGCGACGTCCACCGAACGTGCCTGTGCGCAGTACTCGATGACCCCGCCGGCGCGGACCACGGCGTCGGCGAGAGCCCTGGTCACCGCGCGCATCCCGCCGGCGGGGAAGTACACGCCCAGCGAGGTGTCCATGTGCGGGATCGCGCCGTAGACGGCCAGTGCCTTGCGGGGTGCGAGGCCCGCGTACAGCGCCTGGAAGGTGAAGACCCGCCGCAGGCGGGGGTCGCGGATGAAGCGGGCCACGCGTGGGCCCAGCCGGCCGAAGCCGCCGAGCGCCGTCACCCTGGCCAGGTCGGCGAGCGCCCCCGGCGAACCGACGAGGTCGAGAGGGGAGTCGAACGAGGCGTCGAGGAAGCGGTCGAACTCCGCGGTGAACATGCGCTCGAGCCACGTGCGCAGCTGCAGGTAGCCCTCGACGGCGGCGTCGCCGAAGACGCGTGCGATCTCCGCGGCCATCTCGTCGGGGTCGCTGTGCACGTCGAAGACCGTGCCGTCGGCGAACCGGGTCCGGTAAGCGGGGGTCAAGCGTGTCAGGCGCAGCGCCGGCGAGGTGTCGGCACGCGTCATCCCGACGGCCGCCAGGGCGTCGTCGATCAGCTCGGGCATCGTGAGGACGGTGGCTCCGGAGTCGGCACGGTAGCCGGGTCCGTCGAGGACGCCCATCCGGCCGCCGGGCTCGGCGTCGCGTTCGAGGACGGTGACCTGCCGTCCCGCGCCGAGTAGATGCAGGGCCGAGCACAGACCGGACAATCCGGCGCCGACGACCACGACCCGGGAGGACGGGCCGGTGACGGTGCGCATCACAGGCGCCGGTGCGCGGCCGCCGTTATCATCGACCGCAGCAGAAGCGCACCCTCGCCGGTGGCGCTGCCGGCGTCCAGCGCGGTGTGCGCGCGGTCGGTGAGCTCGGCGATCATGCGCTCCACCTCGTCCACGGCCCCGAGGCCCGAAATGATCTCACGCAGGCCCGCGACCTGTGCATGGGTGAGGTCGGTGCCGATGCTGCTGCGCAGCAGGGCGGCGGAGTCGGGGTCGGCCGAGTCCGCCTCGGCTAGCGCGAGTGCGAGCAGCACCGTGCGTTTGCCCTCGCACAGATCGTCGCCGGACGGCTTTCCGGTGACGGCGGGGTCACCGAAGACGCCGAGCAGGTCGTCGCGCAATTGGAAGGCGATGCCGAGATCGATGCCGAGCCCGCCGAAGACGCGGAGCATCGCCGGATCGGCGTCGGCCGCGCTCGCGCCCAGCTGCAGAGGACGTTCCACCGTGTATGCGGCTGTCTTGAACCGGTTGACGCGCATCGCCGCGTCGAAGGATTCGTCGCCGCACGACTCGGTGACGACATCGAGGAGCTGACCGCCCAGGACCTCGGTGCGCATCGCGGACCACATCGGCGAAATCCGTTCTTGTGCGTCGGCCGGCAGGCCGCACTCGCGCAGCATGTCGTCGGCCCACGCCAGTGCGAGGTCGCCGAGCAGTACCGCGACGCCCGCGCCGAAATGCGCGGAATCGCCCGACCAGCCGACCTCCCGATGCCGGCGGGCGACGTCGACGTGCACGGTGGGGTGGCCCCTGCGGGTATCGGACGAGTCGATGAAATCGTCGTGGATCAACGCGCACGCCTGCACCAGCTCGAGCGCGGAGCATGCCCGGATCATCGCGTCGGCGGAATCGCCGGTGGCGGCCCCGCCCGCGCAGAGCCAGCCGGTCCACGCGAATAGGGGGCGCATGCGCTTGCCGCCGCGCAGGACGAACTCCTCGAGCAGGTCCGCGGCCTCGGCGAACTCGGCGCCGACGCCCGCGACGACGGGCCGACGCGAGGCGAAGAAGTCCCGGAGCGCGGCGTCGACGGCATCGCGCACCGCCGCGCGGGCGTCCGCCTGCCCTGCGGAGGCGTCCGCCTTCGCAGAGGGTCCGAGCGAGTCTTCTCCGGTTGTCAGGGCAGCCTCCTAGGTGTGCAGCGTCGGATTGTGCGCTGCGGCGACCAGGCGTTCGCGGGGCGCTGCGGCCGGCGCGGCTCCGCGCATACGCGCTACGCGGAAAACTCTACGTCGCGGCCCGATGTGGGGCGCGCCACGGATGCGTGTCGCACGTCACTGCCGGGCGCGGGCGTGGCCGCTTCTGCGGCGCTGACCTTATGATCGTGCAATGGGAATCGGTGCGATCGGGGGAATCTTATGGCTTTGCAGGTGACGGGTACGCCTTCCGTCGTCGAGAGCCTCGCTGCGCACGACTCCGGCAAGACTCCCTTCTCCGTCGAGTTCTTCCCGCCGCGCGATGAGGCCGCCGAGGCGCGGCTCTGGCGGACGGTGCGCGACTTCGAGCAGCTCCGGCCCGCGTTCGTCTCTATCACCTACGGCGCCGGTGGTAGCACCAGGGACCGCACGGTGCGCATCACCGGCCAGATCGCGGAGCACACGACCCTCACGCCGGTGGCCCATCTGACCGCCGTGGACCACAGCATCGACGAGCTGCGCGCGATGGTCGGCTCATACGCGGACAAGGGGATCCGCAACATCCTCGCGCTGCGCGGCGACCCGCCGGGCAACCCGTTGGGGGAGTGGTCCGCACATCCGGACGGGGTGCACTACGCGGAGGAACTGGTGCACCTGGTGCGCGGCCTGGGGGAGTTCCACCTCGGCGTCGCATCGTTCCCGGAGGGGCACCACCGGTCGCCGGACCTCGACCACGACACCCGCTATCTGGTGCGCAAGCTGCGTTCGGGGGCGGAGTATTCGATCACCCAGGTGTTTTTCGACGTGGACGACTACCTGCGTCTGCGCGATCGTGTCGCGGCAGCCGACCCGGCCCAGGGCGCCAAGCCGATCATCCCGGAGATATTGCCGATCACATCGCTGCGCTCCGTGCGGCGGATGGTGGAGCTGTCCGGGTCCGCGCTTCCGCCCGCGCTGGAGGCGAACCTGTCCGCGGCCGCGGGGACGGGACCGCAGGAGGACCGTGCCGCCGTGCGTGAGGTCGGCATCGAGTTCGCGACCGGGATGGCCGAGCGGCTGATCGCGGAGGGTGTCCCCGCGCTGCACTTCATCACGCTCAACTTCTCGCGCGCCACGCGCGAGGTGCTGCAGAATCTAGGGCTGGTCGCGGCACCTGCGGCGAGCTGACCGCGCGCCGCAGGGCGGGTCACTGCCGGGGCTTGGGCGAGGTGTCCCGGCTGCGCCACGCGACGTATCCGGCAAGGGCGGCGGCGGACAGCGCGACGACCGAGACGATGGCGACCCAGAACGTCAGCCCCTTCGACGCCGGATCCTCATAGTTGACGACGGCGTGCATGCTGGTCTGCTCGCCGGTGGGCAGCTTCCAGGTGACGCCGGTGTCGGAGTCACGGGTGCCGTCGGTCGTGGCCGGGCGGGTCGGGAAGTTGATGCTGATCTCCACGTCGGCGCCCTCGGGCACGTTGGACAGGTCGGCGCGGCCGTCGAAGGTCACCGTGTCGCCCGTCCGAGTGAATGTCAGACCGAAGTCCCTGCTGTGGTCGGGCATCATGCGGCCGAGATCGCGCGCTTCGCTGAAGGTGAGGTCGCGGAAGTAGGCCTCGGTGCCCACGTATCCGTCCTGCCGGTAGTCCTGCACGCGGATCTTGTCCTCGAGCCCCTTCGGCACCGTCAACTGTGGGCCACGGTCGTCGCCGGACTTCGGAATGGTCGCCGCGACGATGTGACCCGTCACCCTGTCGTTCTTCGACACGCCCATTGTCACCTGGACGCGCAGGCAGCCGCTGAGCAGCGGCAGCAGCACCGCGAGCAGCAGCACGCCGGCCAAGGCACGCCGCGAACGGCGCGGCAGCCGCAGACGCGGGCCGCGGGGCGGGGCGGGGGAGTCCGCACCGGTGTGCGATGCGATGCGGATGCGCGACGGGACTGGCCGGATTGTGATGGGCACGGCAGTCATCGTGCCAGGTCCGTCCCGACGAACGTGGGAGTGGCACGCCCCGCGTCGTCCCGAGGCGGCCGCACGTCGTCGCGGAGGCGGCCCGCGCGGGCCGCCGGGGGCCCGGAATCAAGCACGTTGTGGTGGCCCGGCCATCGGCCACTCGGACTAACAGCGGCGCGCTCGGCCCCGTGCGGTCGGCAGCAGGCGGCGCAGCGCCCCCGCGCGGGCGTCCCGGAGGACGAGCCGGGCGGCGGAGCGGCCGCTATAGCCGCTGACGCCGCCGCCAGGGTGTGTCGACGCGCCGGTCAGATACAGCCCGGCGAGCGGTTCTCCGCGGCCCGCGCCGGCACCGAGGCCGCTCATCCGCTGACCGGCGAGCTCCGCAGTGGGACGAAAGGCCAGCATCTGATCGAGTGACATCTCGATGTGCATGATGTTGCCGCCGATCAGGCCCAGCTCGCTTTCGAGCTCGGCCGGCGATTGGACGTGGCGGGCCGTCACCGCCGCGCGGGTCCCGGGGGCGAACCGTTCGATCTCGTCCACCACCCTGTCCGCCTCTGCCTCGGCCACGTCCGCCCAGCGGGTGCCGTCGGCGATCCGGTACGGATGCCACTGTGACCACAGCGTCATCTGGTGTTCACCGTCCGGGCACAGCGACCGGTCCAGCGCACTGAACGTCATCGACAGCGCGGCGGGACGTGGAGGGAGCCGGCCCGCAAGCGCGGCGGCATGCCCGGTGCGCAGGTGGGCCCTGTCGGTGACGAGCAGTTGCAGGCCCGCATGGATGCCGGGGCCGGGCCCGCAGTCCGGCGCCGACGGGTACGCGGGCAACGCGTCCGTGGCCAGTCGGACGGCCATGCCGATGCCCGGGCCGACGCGGATGCCGCGGCGCAAATCCGTCGCGGCGGAGGCGGGGACGGCGCCGCCGTTTTCGAGCAGACCGATGGTAGTGAGGATGTGGCATCCGGCCACCACCGTCCGGGCGCGCACCGTCCGACCGTGCGCGGTCATGGCCGACCACCCGCCGTCGGTGCGGCGCAGCGCGGTCACGGCGTCGCCCGTCGTCAAGTTTCCTCCGTCGGCCCGCAGGCGCGACACGAGAGCCGTGGCCAGTGCGCCGCTGCCGCCGACTGCGCGCCCTGGCGGCGCCTGGTGCATCAGGGCGGCGAACCCGACCATCGGCGCGGTGCCGGGCTCGGACATCGGCGGCCCCGACTGCGCCCCGAACCACGCGAGCGCGGCCTTGAGCGGCTCGTCGTCGAAGTAGTAGTCGAGCAGCGCATCGCCTGTGGCCAGGAGCCTGCGCGCCAGGGTGGCGGGCGGATCCCCGCCGCCGAGGAAGGCGGGCATGCCCAGCGGCCCGAACGCGCGGGACAGTCCGGCGGCGCCGGGCGGACGGGAGAAGGCGCGCATCACGCTGCGGGCGAGCGGGGTCCACTCGGTGACGAACCGCCGGTAGGCGTCCGCGTCGCGTGTGCCGCACGCAGCCGCGATGGACGCACAGGTGGCGGACAGGTCGGTCCGGAACACGATGCCCGGGCGGTCTGGCGACTCCGGGGGCGCCGGGGCGAACGCCCACGGGTCGCAGTCGATGTAGTCCAGTCCGTGGTCGGCGAGGCCGAGCTCCTCGATGATCCCGCTCTGCCGGATCATCAGGTGCGCAGACGACCCGCGGTCCACCCGGTGACCGGGGAAGCGTTCGACGGTCGACACCGCGCCACCGGCGACCGTGTCCCGCTCGAGCACCTCGACGGACCAGCCCTCCCGGGCGAGGTAGCAGGCGGCGACCAGGGCGTTGTGGCCGCTGCCGACGACGATCGCATCCAACACCCGGATAGGATATCCGGCGGGATCAGGGCAGCGGCAGCGTGCGGCCGAGTACGGCGAAATCGCGCCGGTCGCCGACGAACCGGAAGTGGCGCAAGACGTCCTCGAATCCCATCCTCCGGTACAGCTGCCACGCGCGGTTCTGCTCCTCGGGGACTTCGGGGGTCGAGAGCAGCACGCGCGATTCGGCGAGGCCGGACAGCAGCCGCGTCAGCAGCGCGGCACCGATCCCTTTGCCCTGGGCGGACGGTGCGACGTGGATCTCGGTGAGCTCGAAGTAATCGGACATCAGTCGGGTGCCCTCCGGCCCGGCGGTGTCGCGCACCGCGGAACGCACCTGCCGGTCCCACCAGTACGCGGGAGCACCGTGGTACCCGTAGGCGATGCCCACCAGCCTGGCCGCCTCAGGGATCGCGGTCGCATCGTCCATCGCCGCGGTCGCATCGTCCATCGCCGTGGCTGCATCGTCCGTCGCCACGGCGGCTCCGGGCCCGGTGTCCGGAATCTGGAAGGCCGCGACCGCCCGCCAGCCGTCCCGGAGCATGTGCTCGGCCCACATGGGTGCGCGGCTGTGTTCGACTCCGCGCGGATAGTGCATCGCAGACACGTAGACCTCGAGGGCCTCGTAGAGGCGTGTGCGCAGGATCGGAGCCGGGATCTCGGAGACGAGCAGGCTCATGAGCAGCGAGCTTTCTGTGTGGTGACAAAGTTGTCGGACGGTCTGTTTAGCATTGCCATCATCGAACCGTTGTTCGATGCCGGATCGTCCGGTGCGGCCCGAGGGAAGCGGGTCGTACCGGGCATCGGGTCCGCCGGGGCCGGCGGGCCGGGCTGCTGCAGTCCGGGGGCGGCCCGACGGAGGCACGGTACCGCAGGGGCGGGGCCCGCACGGCGGAGTCGGGAGGTGTGCGGGTGCGAGCGGGAAAGAGGAGAGGCGATGAGCACGATGAGCACGATGATGAGGTCGGGCGCGGTCGGCGCGGCAGCAGGAATCGACGGCCATGTGCCGTGCGCGGCGCCACCGCGGGGGATCGGAGGGCCAATGGCGTCGCGTCTGCGGTCGCCACGTGCGGCCGCACTGCTCGGCCGCGCCGATGTGCTCCTGTCGGAGGCGTTGTGCGGTGCAGCGGACCGGCCGGCGGAGCGGTTCGCCACCGCCTACGTCGCGGCGGTGCGCGGGGCCGCCGCGGTGTTGGCCGTTTCGCCGCCGCCGCGGGCCCGCAAGGGGGCGTCGCGCAGTGCGTGGGCGAGGCTGGCGTCGGTAGGCCCCGGCTGGAAGGCGTGGGCGGACCACTTCGCGCAGTTCTCGTCCACGCGCGAGGCCGTCGAGGCCGGGGTCACGAGCAGGGTCGACGGCCCGGCGGCGGATGTGCTGGCGGGTGCTGTCAGGGACTTCCTCGACGTGGTCGAGTCGCATCTGGGCGGCGCGGCGGAGCCTGGTTCCGGTCATGGGGATCACCTGGCCGGCCACCCGCTTTCGCGGGCGGGCTGATCCCGCGGGGGTAGGTGGTGCAGGCACTGCGCGACGCTGACGGTTTATCAGATCCGGGGAGTGGGGTATTCGGTGGTACGGTCCGATGCCGAACAGTATTATCGGTGTTAGGCGCCCGTAGTGGACGGGGGCTGGCGCGTTCGGTTCGGCAGCTGAACGCCATGACGAGAAGCCGGGGGAGGTGCCGTGCCACTCTCCGAGCACGAGCAGCGGATGCTCGACGAGATCGAGAATGCTCTGTATGAGGAAGACCCGAAGTTCGCTTCGCAGGTCCGGGGCCGCCGGTTCGGCACCCCCAACGCCAAGCGGCGTGTCCAGGCGTTGTTCATCGCCCTGGTCGGGCTTGCGCTCCTGATAGTGGGGGTCGCCACCAGCGCACTGCACATCGGCGGCTTCCCTGTTCTCGCTGTCATCGGGTTCGTCGTGATGTTCCTGGGCGCGGTGATGCTCATGCTCGGCACGCCGTGGGGGCGCGATAAGGTTCCGGCTTCGCCGTCGGCGCCCGGCCGTGCGGGCTCGGGCCCCGGAAAGGGCGGGGGCGCCAAGGGGCTCAAGGGCCGCTTCAGCAAGCCCAAGTCCGCGGGCAGCTTCACCGAGCGTATGGAGGAGCGTTTCCGACGGCGTTTCGAAGGCTGATCTGCCGAACAGCACACTTCAATACCGACCGCCCGGGTGCGGGCCGCGATGACGGCCCCGCACCCGGGCGGTCTTTCGTAGGCCTGCACGCGGGAAGGCCGGAAGGCCGGAAGGCCGCGTCGCCGCACGCCGGCGCCGTTCCCCACTTCGCCCCACCCCCGCCCCCCACTTTCCGCCACCACGGTCGTGCCGGAGCCGCGCGGGGCGCCCCTTTCGCGTGACTCGGTCGGTGGATTTGGCCCCGTCATCGCGTTGAGCTGCGGGTATGTGTTCCGTGCGGCTCATCGATCCACCAGCGGAGAGGGCGTGTCCAGGGCTTGTGCTCCACCGTTTGCGGCGTCGCTACCAGCGGATTTGATGCGACCCCGCGATGTAGGACGGTGATCGGGGTTGAAAGTGGGGGGAAGTGGGGTACTGTGGTGTCAACGGGTCGTCATCGAGGCGTCCGCCAACGGTCTCCACGCACAGAGGGCCCGGTGCAATCCGGGTCGGACGTGGGAGGAGGCGGTCGAGTCGGAGGTGTCGGATGTTCTTCGGAACTTTCACACCCAAGCTCGATGAGAAGGGTCGGCTGACGCTGCCGGCGAAGTTCCGCGACGCACTGGCGGGAGGTCTCATGGTCACGAAGGGCCAGGATCACAGCCTTGCGGTGTACCCGCGGGATGAGTTCCTCGAGTTGGCCACCCGGGCGGCTTCCGCATCCCGGACCAACCCGGAGGCGAGGGCGTTCGTGCGTGCGCTTGCTGCCGGAACAGACGAGCAGCGTCCGGACGGCCAAGGGCGGATCACGCTTTCGGCGGATCACCGCCGGTACGCGAACCTTTCGCGTGAGTGTGTGGTCATCGGCTCGGTGACGTTCCTGGAGATCTGGGACGCCGAGGCATGGCAGAACTACTTGGAGGCCAACGAAGAGAGCTACTCGCAGGCGCGCGATGAATCGCTCGGCAGCATTTTCTGAGCGCGGCCTTATCGCACGACGCGGTCTCGGCGAATGTCACGAGGCCTCCGCCCGAACGGTCCTGACGTACTTCCCCAACGCCAGGCACGGTCGGCCGGAGACCTCAGGACATTCGCCGCTCCGTTTTCCGAGCCTTACCAGGGCAGATTGACCGGCAGCAGATCGACGTGACCGACCACTGGAGCAGACGATGACCGACGGGGCAGGCAGCGTGCGGCGGCGGTCGGGCGAATTCGGGCATGTCCCCGTGCTGCTCCATCGCGCGGCCGACCTGCTTGGGCCGGCGATCGAGGCGGCGGGCGAGCGGGCCGTCTTCGTCGACTGCACGCTGGGAATGGGCGGCCACAGCGAGTACTTCCTCAAGCATTTCCCCGGGCTGCGGGTGATCGGTCTGGACCGCGACACGCAGGCGATCGACACGGCCTCGCGGCGCCTCGCTGACTTCGCCGGACGCTTCACCGCCGTGCACACCCGCTACGACGGCATCGCGGAGGCACTCGGCGCCGCCGGTATCGCAGAGCAGCGCAGGGTCGACGCCATCCTGTTCGACCTGGGCGTGTCGTCTCTGCAACTCGACGAATCCGAGCGGGGGTTCGCCTACTCGGTGGACGCGCCGCTGGACATGCGCATGGATCCCTCATCGGAGCTCACGGCCGCCACCGTCGTCAACACCTATGCGGTCGCGGACCTCCGCCGCATCCTCAGCACGTACGGCGAGGAGCGTTTCGCGGCCAAGATCGCGGCGGCGATCGTGCGGCGGCGTGCGGACGCGTCGCTCCGGACCACCGGGCAGCTCGTAGAGCTTCTCTACGACGTGATCCCGGCGGGCGCGCGGCGAACCGGCGGCCATCCGGCGAAACGGACGTTCCAGGCGCTGCGGATCGAGGTCAACGGCGAGCTGGATTCTTTGCGGGCCGCGGTACCGGCGGCGCTGGACGCGTTGACGGTTGGTGGCCGCGTCGCGTTCATGTCCTACCAGTCGCTGGAGGACCGCATCGTCAAGCGTGCGTTGGCAGAACGTTCGCGTTCGCGCAGTCCTCAGGATCTTCCGGTGGAACTGCCGGGCACCGGTCCGGAGTTCCAGCTGGTCACCAGGGGTGCCGAGCGTGCCACTGAGGAAGAGATCGCCGAGAATCCGCGGTCGGCGCCTGTCCGGTTGCGGTGTGCCCGACGGATTGCTGGGAGCTGAGATGACGAGCACGATCACCACGCGTGTGAAGACCCGTTCGGAGCCGTCCCGACGCGCGCACTCGCCGCGTCCCGGCGCCGGACGGCGATCCGGGCACCGGGGCAACGGGACCTCCGCAGCGTCACGTAAGGCGTACGACCGGCGCAAGCGTCGCGGATCAGGTATGGGCGCCGGCGCCGCGACCGAGACGGCACTGCGGTTCGCCGGCCCACGGGAACTCGCCCGGCGGATCCCGTTCGTCGTCTTCGTCATGCTGTTGTTCCTCGCCGGCATCGGCATCACGCTTTGGCTGACAACCAACGCCACGGCGCGCTCTTACCAGATCGCCGACGCTCACCAGCAGAACACGCGGCTCGAGGACACGAAGGAGTCGCTGATGAAGATTGTGCAGGCCGGCAACTCCGCACCGGAACTCGCGCGCAAGGCCGCCGAGCTGGGGATGGTGCAGTCCGAGGATGTCGCGCGTCTGGTGGTGGCGCCGGACGGCTCCGTGACCGTCCACGGCGAGCCCAAGCCCGCAGAAGGGCCCAAGCCCGGCGATCTTGCCCGTGTACCCGCGGTTCCGGACACGGTGGCGCCGAGCGCTGGCGCCCCGTCGGCCCAGGGTGTGCTGCCGCCCGCCGACGCCGCGCCGATTCCGCCGGCGGACGCGACGGTCATGGCCGTACCCGCCCCGCCCGGGGAACGCGCCGCGGACACCACGCCGCCGGCCACCCCGGCCGAGG
>NZ_JAENKO010000012.1 GCF_016599145.1 Tomitella cavernea | reverse complement strand
CGACCCGCCCGGGCACCGCCGCACGGCCGGGCCCGTCGGCGCGCTCCGGGTCCGCGGCGCTCACGGCGCGCGCCTCGAGCGCCTGGCGGCGGATATCCGCGAGGACGGAGGGCTCGGGCCAGGGCATGTCTCCGCGCCGCGTCGTCGTCGTCATCGTCATGGTGTGCTTTCTGGCGCTGGCGCTGGCCAACCCGGTGCGGACCTACTTCACCCAGCGTCAGGATGCGGCGGAGGCTGCGGCCCACCACGCCGAACTGGTGGCGCAGATCGCCGAGTTGAAGAAGAAGGAGAAGCTCCTCGAGGACCCCGACTACATCCGCGCCCAGGCGCGCGACAGGCTGGGATTCGTCGAGGCCGGCCGCACGCCGTATATCGTCGAGCTTCCGGGGGATCCGGTCGAGGCGCAGGTCCAGCACGACAAGGCCGAGGCCGCGAATCGTCCGTGGTACGGGTCCGTGTGGGATTCCATTTCACACGCCGCCGAGGACGACGCCGACGTGCCGGTGCCCAACGTGATCCCGGCCCCGGCACCCCCGCCCGGCGGGTGACGCGCGTCCGGCCGGATTCGGCCGTGGGCCGCCCGCAGCAATGACACACCGCATCCGGAGAGGCGATCCACCGGTGAACGAACCCGACATCGACCCCGCGCTCGCGGCCGACCTCGCCGTCGTCGCCGAGCAGCTCGGCCGCATTCCGCGCGGCGTGCTGGCCGTGGCGTACCACTGCCCGGACGGCGTTCCCGCGGTGGTCCGCACCGCCCCCCGGCTCCCGGACGGCACGCCGTTCCCCACTCTGTACTACCTGACGGAGCCGCGGCTCACGGCTGCCGTGGGCAGGCTCGAATCGGCCGGGCTCATGCGCGAGATGAGCGACCGGCTCACCCGGGATCCGGCGCTGGCCGCGGCGTACCGGGTTGCACACGAGGACTACTTGGCCGAGCGCAACGCGCTCGAAGACCTCGGCACCGACTTCACCGGGGGCGGCATGCCGGAGCGGGTCAAGTGCCTGCATGTGCTCGCCGCTCACGCGCTGGTGCGCGGACCCGGCGCCAACCCGCTGGGAGACGAGGCGGTCGCGCTCGTCGCGGATGGTGAGCATGGGGGAGCAGCGCTGCGCGGAACGGCGGTCCCCGCCGATTGGCCGCGGCTGGGGGAGCTGCCTTTCCAGGCGGGCACAGGCGTCGACGACGGGGCGGAGGGGAATCGATGACGAGGGTGGCGGCCGTCGACTGCGGCACGAATTCGATCCGGCTTCTCGTCGCCGACGTCGACCAGGGCCCCGGGGACACGGCGGGCCCGCTCGCGGACGTCGCCCGGGAGATGCGGGTGGTGCGGCTCGGTCAGGGGGTCGACGCCACCGGCGCGTTCGTGCCCGAGGCGATCGCACGCACGCGGGCGGCCCTCGAGGAGTATGCGGAGATCATCGCGGACACCGGGGCGACGGCCGTGCGCATGGTGGCGACCTCCGCCACCCGCGACGCCGCGAACCGCGATGAGTTCTTCGGCATGACCGCCGAGGTTCTGGGCGCGGTGATCCCCGGCACGGTCGCCGAGGTCATCAGCGGGGACGAGGAGGCCGAGCTCTCGTTCGCGGGCGCTGTCGGCGAGCTCGACGCGGACGGCGGGCCGTTCGCGGTGGTGGACCTGGGCGGGGGCTCCACGGAGATCGTGCTCGGCGACGGTGCGGGGGTGCACGCGGCCAGGTCGTCGGACATCGGCTGCGTCCGCGTCACCGAGCGGTGCCTGCCCGGCGATCCGCCCGGCGCCGACGAGGTGGCCGCCGCCGAAGAGTTCATCGCCGCAAGGTTCGCCGCTGCGCTCGACGTGGTGCCGGTGGAGCGGGCCCGGACGTGGGTGGGGGTCGCCGGGACGATGACGACCATCGCCGCCATCGCGCTGGGCCTGGATCGCTACGACCCCGAGCGGATCCACTTGGCACGCATTCCGTTCGGCCAGTTGCGGGATGTGTGCGACAGGCTCGTCGCCATGACGCGTGCGGAGCGCGCGGCGCTTCCGATGATGCACCCGGGCCGCGTGGACGTGATCGGCGGGGGCGCGCTGATCACGCGGGCGCTGGCGAAGGTGTTCGAGGAGCGAGCCGGCATCGGCGAAATCGTGGTGAGCGAACACGACATCCTCGACGGGATCGCACTGTCGATCGGATAGGACGCGCCGGCGGGTTCATCGGAGCGCGTCAGGCCCGTCGGAGGGCTTTGCAGTGATGTGGGGGGCTTTGCAGTGATGTGAAGGTCCCGGCCGCTTCCCTCGACCGGGACCGACCCAATGATAGAACATGCATTCGGATTTCGGCCAGTGCGGGGCTGTGGATCTGCGGGCCATGTCCGTGCTCGGCGGGACGAGCGACTGCCGCTCCCTGTGTCCGGGGAGCGGCAGTCCGTGACGAGTGTGAGCGCAGCCCGTCAGTGTTCGCCCTGCGTCGGCCGACGCGCGGGGCCTGTGATCGCGGGGCGGAACACCCACCGTCGGAGTGGCTCCGGGGTGAGGAGACCTGCCCGCCCTGCGATGACATGAAGTTAGCCTAGCCTTAGTGGGTTGCGCAAGTCATTCCTCCGTGCGCGGCGGTCGCGCCGTCGACGTCGCGACCGCACGGTACGCTGCACGCGTCCCGCGGGCATCCGACGTCTGCGTGGGCCCCCATAGCCCAATTGGCAGAGGCGGCGGACTTAAAATCCGCGCAGTGTCGGTTCGAGTCCGACTGGGGGCACATTGATTCCGCGCGGTGGGACGGCCGGCCAGGCTCACGCGGGGGAGAGCAGATCCGGGCTGTTGTTGCGCGGGCTGTTCACGGCGGTGGAGACCTCGTAGGAGGTCAGCTCCGGATCGGGGATCGAATTGATGAGTGCCTGCACGTCGACCTTCTCGGCCAGCCCGCGGTCCAGCCACGACGCCCAGAACTGCTCCGGCAGCACCACGGGACAGCGGTCGTGGATGTGGCCGTGCTCGTCGGTGGCGGGGCGCGTGAGGATCGTCGCCGTCCACAGCCAGCGGTCCGGGTCGTCGTCCGCCTTGTCCGGGTCGCGCCACATCTCGTAGAGCCCCGCCATGGCCAGCACGCCCTCCGGGTGCAGGAAGTGCGGCACCTTCGCCGCGCCGCGCTTCTCCCACTCGTAGTAGCCGTCGGCAGGCAGGATCGCGCGGCGCGACTTCGCGGCCGACCGGAACGACGGCTTGGTCGTCACCGTCTCCGAGCGCGCGTTGATGAGCTTGTTCCCGATGGACCTGTCCTTGGCCCACGAGGGGACCAGGCCCCAGCGGGCGGTGCGGATCTGGCGGGCCGGCTCGTCCTCCCCGCCGACGGGCGGACGCTCGAGGACCATCCGCACCGGCTGGGTGGGCGCGACGTTGTATGACGCGGGCAGTCCCTCGCCTACGACCTCCGCCGCGTCCACGTCGAACATCGATCGCATCTCCCGATCGGTGATCGTGGTGGCGAACCTTCCGCACATCGCGGCCTCCTGCGGTGCTCGAACCTGGCGGTCGCCTCAATTGAACAGCACATCGCCGCCCGTCGCGGGCTGCACGGCCGCGAGCGTGCCCACGGCACGGTGCGGCCGCAGGAGTCCCGGTTGATCCGGGCGTTCGGGTAGGTAGGCTCACACCACACCTGCCCGGCGTCCGGGAACTGTACGCAGACCGTGCTCGTTGAGCAGGTGAGAGGCCGGAAGAGACCCCGGCACGGCGCCGCGTGCAACGCGGTGAACCACCACAGGAGGGACAGGCGCGGTGCGTCAAAGCAGCAACCCCGTGTTCAAGGATCTGGACAAGGAGTACGGCCGCTACGCCACATTCGGAGGCAACGCGGCAGGGGGCGCGCCCCAGGTGGGCCGCGGGATGGCCGGCCAATACACGCAGGGTCAGTTCCCGCAGGGCGGGCAGTATCCGGGCCAGCCGGCCCCCGAACAGTACCGCGCCGAGCCCAGCGGTCGCGCGATGACGATCGATGACATCGTCACCAAGACCGCGATGACTCTAGGCGTGCTCACGATCATGGCGGTCATCTCGTTCGTTCTGGTGCACAGCAACGAGTCGCTGGCCATGCCGCTCACGTTCGGCGGCATGATCGTGGGCCTGGGGCTGTCGCTGTTCGCCATCTTCACCCGCCGCACGGACAAGCCGGCGCTGGTGCTGGCCTACGCGGCGGCCGAGGGCGTGTTCCTGGGAGCGATCTCCTACCTGTTCGCCAACATCGCCATCGGTGACGGGGGCCCGCCCGGGAACACGATCATCATCCAGGCGGTCGTCGGCACGTTCGGCGTGTTCTTCGGCATGCTCGTCGTCTACAAGACCGGCGCCATCCGTGTGACGCCCAAGTTCACCAAGATGGTCGTGGGCGCCCTGTTCGGCGTGCTCGCGCTCATGGTCGTCAACCTGATCGCGGGCTTCTTCATGGACGGCGGCCTGGGCCTGCGCGACGGCGGCCCCATCGCCATCATCTTCAGCCTGGTGTGCATCGGGCTGGCCGCGATGAGCTTCCTCATCGACTTCGACGAGGCCGACAAGCTCATCCGCATGGGCGCGCCGGAGAAGACCGCGTGGTCGGTGTCCTTCGGGCTGACGATCACCCTAGTGTGGCTGTACCTGGAGATCTTGCGTCTGCTCAGCTACTTCAGCAGCGACTAGTCGCGGCTCCGGGCCCCGGTGGGCCCGCCGTCCGTGCAGTCCGGGCCCCGCCCACGGTCATCGTGGGCGGGGCTCTGCTGTGCCGGGGTGCGGTGCACCGGGTCCTCGCGCGCCCGTTCCTGCTCGCCGCGCGCGCATCATCCGGCCGCGCGCGTAGTGACTCGGCGTGTCGTCGCAACCGGCGCGCGGCGCGCAGAGCGCCAGGCAACTGGCGCGCCGCTGACAGGGCTTACCGGCGCGCATCCCCGTCGCAATGCGAAACGGGCGCCGCGCGACGGGTGATCCCATCACGCGGCGCCCGCTTGCACAGGTCGACCCGCCCCGCAGCCCATGGCCGCCGGGGCCGTCGGTCAGCTGAGGCGCTCGAGCACCATCGCCATGCCCTGGCCGCCGCCGACGCACATCGTCTCGACACCGAAGGTCTTGTCCTGCTCGCGCAGGTTGTTCAACAGCGTATTCGTGATGCGGGCGCCGGTCATGCCGAAGGGGTGGCCCAGCGCGATCGCGCCGCCGGAGATGTTGAGCTTGTCCTCGTCGATCCCGAGCTCACGCTGCGACCCGATGACCTGCACCGCAAACGCCTCGTTGATCTCGAACAGGTCGATGTCGGAGACCGACATGCCGGTGGTCTTGAGCACCTTGCGTGTGGCTTCGATGGGACCGAGACCCATGATCTCCGGGGACAGCCCGGTGGCGGCCGTGCCCACGACGCGGGCCAGCGGGGTGAGCCCGAGCGCCTTCGCCTTGGTGTCGGACATGATCACCAGCGCCGACGCGCCGTCGTTGAGCGGGCAGGCGTTGCCGGCCGTGACGGTGCCGTCGGGGCGGAACACCGGCTTGAGCTGGGACACCTTCTCGTAGCTGGTACCCGGGCGCGGGCCGTCGTCGGTGGAGACCACGGTGCCGTCGGGCAGGGTCACCGGGGTGATCTCGCGCTCGAAGAAGCCGCGGTTGATGGCCTCCTCCGCTCGGTTCTGGCTGCGCACGCCCCAGCGGTCCTGGTCCTCGCGGGAGATGCCGGTGAGCGAGGCGACGTTCTCGGCGGTCTGTCCCATGGAGACGTAGATGTCCGGCAGGTTGCCCTGCTCCCGTGGGTCGGACCAGGCCGTGCCGCCCTCGGCGAGCTTCGCGGTGCGGGCCTCGGCGTCGGCGAACAGGGGGTTGTGGGTGTTGGGCCAGCCGTCGGCGTTGCCGGTGGCGAAGCTCGAGACCGACTCGACGCCGGCGGAGATGAACACGTCGCCCTCGCCCGCGCGGATGGCGTGCATGGCCATGCGGGTCGTCTGCAGCGACGACGAGCAGTAGCGGTTGACTGTGACGCCGGGGACGTGGTCGAAGCCGAGCTGGGTGGCCACCACGCGGGCGATGTTGAAGCCGGACTGGCCGCCTGGCTGGCCGCAGCCCATGTGCAGGTCTTCGATGTCGGCAGGGTCCAGCTCGGGGATCTTGTCCAGGGCGGCGCGCACCATCTGGGTGGCGAGGTCGTCCGGGCGCATGTCCTTGAGCGAACCCTTGCCTGCACGGCCGATGGGCGAGCGGGTCGCGGAGACGATGACAGCCTCTGGCATGAGGACTCCTTTGCAGGTGGCGGACCCCCGTCAGGGGCCGGTGTGTGATCGACGCCTACGTGCCGTCGAGGTGCAACCGCGTTGCCGGCCGGCGGCGACGCGACTCAGCGCATACATTACGTGGCCGCGAATCGGAGTTGAACCGGCGCTCATCTCGTGGGGGTGCGGCGTGCGAGCCGGTCGAGTCCACGGCGGAAGCGGGCGACGGGCCGCCGGGATTCGACGGCGGCGGAAACGGTGGGCAGTTCGGCGAGCGGCCCGCCGTGCCATACGCCCAGCTCGGAGCACAATGCCGGGAGGAGTTGTTCGGCGGCGAGCGCGTAACCGGCGGCGGACGGGTGGAAGCGGTCGGGCGACAGAAGCGTCTCGGGTGTCGCGAGGAACTCGGGGGCCAGCAGGTCGGCGAGGGGGACGGGGCGTCCGCCGGCCGCTCGGGTGGCGGAGGCCTGCAGATATGCGAGCCGCAGACCCCACCGGCGGGTGACGGTGCGCAACGGTTGGGGTATGGCGGTGATCACGCCCAGGTCGGGGCAGGTGCCGACGACGACGGCGGCGCCGCCGTCGTGCAGGCGCTGCACCGCGTCGCCCAGCCGCGCGGCCGCCTTGTAGGGCGCCTGCGCCGTGGTGACATCGTTCGCTCCGACCAGGATCACCGCGGCGTCCGGCGGCGGGTCGGCGATGAACGTGGCGTCGACCTGGCTGGCGAGCCCCCGCGAAGTGGCGCCGACGATGGCCTTCGTGCTCAGGCGCACCCGTCGGCCGGTCTCGTCCGCGAGCCCGCGGGCGAGTAGCACTCCCGGAACCTCGTCCGGCACCGCACAACCCAGTCCGGCGGCCGTCGAGTCACCGAAGACCATCAGGCTCAGATCGGACGCGCCGAAACGCTCCGGCGGCAGGAGATCCCCCTCCGTCTCGGCCGGGGAGTAGACGCCGTCGGCGCGGGGCGGGCGCCCGCGGGGCCGGCCGATGACGGTGCGCGCCTGCTGGGCCTGGCTCTGCAGGTAGTTGTAGCCCGCCCAGGTGGCGGCGCCGACGCCCGCGCCGGAACCGAGGGCCGCGGCCCCCGCCTTGGCGCCGGTGATGAGGGTGTCGCGGCGCCGGGCGGCAGGCGTGGGGATCCGCCCGGCCGCGGCGGCCAGGCCGGCGTTGCGCAGTTGCAGTAGGGGGATGTCGATGGTGTCCACCTTCCTCGGACTGCGCGGCCTTCCGGAATGACGGGTTCAAATCTATCCTGCACCGCGGAGGCAATGCCCGTGCCCGGGTGCTGTTCGCCGTGAGGTATGGAATCCGTGAGGGCCGGGCCGTATTATTTCAAGATGGACAGTGCTTGGCCGCTGACCGGTCGAGAGAACGAGATGCGCCGGATCTCGCAGACTGTCCAGGGCGGCAGCGGCGGAGCGGTCCTGGTGGGTGAGGTCGGCGCGGGTAAGACGCGGCTCGCCACCGAGGCCATGGACCAGATCGAGCGCGACGGCCTGCGCACCTGCCGACTCGTCGCATCGCCTGCGTCGCGGGAAGTTCCGCTCGGAGTCCTCGACGAGATGGCGGGGGAGGCGGACGGAGGTCCGACGCAGCGTATGCATCGGATATTCGATTGGCTGGCCCGTCCCGGTGCGCCGCCCGCCGTCGTCGGCATCGACGATGCCCACCACCTCGACGAGGCCTCGGCCTTCGTGGTGCAGCAGATCGTGGCGCGGCGCGTGGCGCCCGTGATCGTCACCGTGCGCACCGGTGCGTACACGTCGAACTCGATCGCATCCCTGTTGGCCGACGATCATCTGCGGCGCGTCGACGTCGCCCCGCTTTCCTTCGATCAGACTCGCGGATTGCTCGAGGCCGCGCTGCATGCTCCGTTCGAGGCCGGCAGCGCACGGCGGCTCTTCGCGTTGACCCGGGGAAACGTGCTGTACCTGCGTCAGCTCCTCGAGGACGAAGTGGCATGCGGCCGGGTGGTGCGGTATTCAGGCGTGTGGGTGTGGTCCGGGGCGCCCACCTTCACACCGAGGCTGTATGACCTGATTGCAGCGAAGATGGGACGGGTCCCGGAGAACGTCGCGGACGTGGTGGACTTCCTCGCGGTGGGGGCGCCGCTGCCCGTTGCGATCCTGACGCGAATCGCAGATCCCGCAGCAGTCGAGCGGGCGGAGGAACTGGGCCTCGTCACCGTCGACGGCGCGGAGAACCCCACAGCGCGGCTGGCGCACCCGCTGTTCGGTGAGGTGCGCCGCGCCCACGGCGGAAGAATCCGGCTGCGCAGAATGAGCGGCGAGGTGGCACGTGAGCTCGCTGCCAAGGGGCGACGGGACGCGCGGACCGTGGTGCGGCGCGCTGAGCTGACGCTCGGTTCGGACGACGACGCGTCGCCGGGGCTCCTCGAAGTGGCGGCTCGCTGCGCCATGCATCTGGGTGATTTCGAGCTGGCCGATCGGATGCTGGCCGAGGCCGAGGCGCGGGACGAGACGGTCGACGTCGTCCTGCCGCGCATCGCGTGCCTGGTGGCGCTCGGCCACGCCGAAGATGCGGTTGCCGTCTGCGAACGGTTCGCGCGCTCCGGATCCACGCCGGGCAGGCAGGCGTTGGTGCGCACGATCCATGCGGCGATCCTCGTGTGGATCCTCGCCAGGCCCCAACAGGCGCAGCGGGTGCTCGACGAGTCTCGGGCGCTGTGCCGGCGCACGGGACGGATCGCGGAGCATCGCGCGGTGCACGCCGCCCTGCTCGCCGTACTCGGCCGTTCGCGCGAGGCTGCGGAGGAGGCGGCGATGGCGATGGAGGCGCCACGGCTGGCGAGGATTCACGCGCAGATCGCGGTCAGTGCACAGGTCAGCGCACTCGGCAGTCTCGGGAGCGTCGACGTGGCCGTGCGCGCGGCGCGGGGTCTCGGGGACGCCCGGCCGCGGACCGGCTAGGCGGCGGGACTCCGGTGCAGTCTCGGCGTGAACCTCGCGATCGCATTGCGGCTCGCCGGCGATCTTGCGGCTGTCCGGGAGGTCGAGGAGGAGTTCTTCCCGTGCGACACCGAGCAGCCGCTGCAGGGGTGGCGCTTCGCGGCGGCGACGTCGTTGCGCGGGGTGATCCGACTCGACGCCGGCCGGGTGGAGGACGCCCTGCGGCTGCTGCGCGAGGCGATGGCCCAAACGGCGATGTCGGGTGAGTGCACCACGATGCACCGGTATTGCTCGATGCTCCTCGCCGAAGCGCTGGGCAAGTCGGGGGCGGCAGGGGAGGGCCGTGCGACGCTCGAGTGCGTCGACGCGGCCCGTCCGCCGGGCTTCGCGTGGGCGGGCAGCCACCTGTCGGTCGCCCGGGCGTGGGTGTACGCCGCAGAAGGCAGCGTGACCGAGGCCGTGGCGGAGGCGCGGGCGGCGGCGGGGCGCGCAGCGGATCGCGGACAGATCGCGGACGAGGTGTTCTGCCTGCAGGCTGCGACGCAGTTCGGCGACGCGACGACGGCCGCGGAGCTCACCCCGATGGCAGGCCGGGTACACGGCCCCCGGGCGGCGGCGGTGGTCCGTCATGCGACGGCTCTGGCGGAGTCCGACGGCGAGGCGCTGCTGGCTGTTGCAGGGGCGTACGAGAGGTTCGGCGACCTCATTGCGGCGGCCGATGCGGCGGCGCAGTCCGCAACCGTGTTCCGGTCGCGGGACCGGCGCGGCTCCGCCCTGACCGCGCGCGCCGTGGCCGACCGGTTGACTGCCGCGTGCCCCGGCATGGACACACCCGCGCTGCGGGCGATGGCGGCGCCGTCGGGCCTGACCGTGCGTCAGCGGGAGATCGCCGCGCTCGTCGCGCAGGGCCTGACCAACCGCGAGGTGGCCGATCGGCTTCATCTGTCGGTGCGCACCGTGGAAGGCCACCTTTACCGGGCGTTCCTCGCCGCCGATGTGGACAGCAGGGACGGGCTCGCGGCGGTGCTGGGCGGCGCTGCGGGACCGGATGCTGCGGCGGACCCGGCGTCACCCGTGAACACTGAACCGACGCAGGTGCCCCCGACTGCCCGGCCCCCGACGGCCCGGCCCGCGACCGTCGCCGCGGGCCGGGCCGGAACTATCCGCCATGGAACCCGGTCGCGTCGCTCCGTCACGGGAGAACCAGGCAGACGCTCCCCAGATTGATGCCGTTGCCGACCTCGACCGTCTGCGTGGCGCTTTGGAATCCGTCGTCGGCGACCAGAACATGCGTTCCGGCGGTGGTGGGGGTCCAGGTGATCGTGACCGGACCGAGGGAGCCGGGCGCCAACGCGGACCCGATGTACGTGCCGTTGTCGTAGAAGTACACCTCATTTCCGTGTTCCGCCTGGGCGGTCGCCTGGTACGAGCAGCCGGTGCCGTACGGGCCGGCGCCGAGGCTGCCGAATCCCATGCCGGAGTCGATGGAGAGCGACTGGACGTGCGCTGACGCATTGGGCGCGGCAAGTACCAGCGCCGTCGCCGTGACGCCGAGGGCTGTGACACCGACCTGCAGCCCGCGCCGGAGGCGATGCGTCGGCAGGGCGCCATTGCTGCGCGTGCTGCTTCGGGATATCCGGTTCGTGTTCATGATCATCGGCTCCTCGTTGCGATTGATGTCGGCAGAGCAATCATCGAACCGGCTGGCGGGTAAGGAACGAGTAGACGACTACTCGAATCTCACGGAGGCGGATTCCGGCTACCTGCGGATAGCGCGCGAGCGACGAAGGCTTCTGGACCGGCGGCGCGCCGGAGCACGCACCCGGCCGGCGCGAACGCCGCCGGGGAGCGGTATCACGAGGTGCGGAGCGATCTGGAACCATGGGGCCATGCGCATTGCTGATCATGTGGTCGATCTCATCGGCGACACCCCGCTGGTCCGTCTCAACAAGGTCACCGAGGGGACTCCGGGCGTCGTCGCCGCGAAGGTGGAGTACTTCAACCCCGGCGCCAGCTCCAAGGACCGGATCGCGGTGAAGATGATCGACGAGGCGGAGAAGGCGGGGCTGCTGGGGCCAGGCGGCACCATCGTCGAGCCCACCTCCGGCAACACCGGTGTGGGGCTGGCGCTCGTGGCGCAGCAGCGCGGCTACCGGTGCGTGTTCGTCTGCCCCGACAAGGTCAGCGAGGACAAGCGCGACGTGCTCAAGGCATATGGCGCCGAGGTCGTGGTGTGCCCCACGTCGGTCCCGCCGGAGCACCCGGACAGCTACTACAACGTCTCCGACAGGTTGGCCGAGGAGATCCCCGGCGGATGGAAGCCGGACCAGTACTCCAACATGGCAGGCCCGGCCAGCCACTACGAGACCACCGGTCCGGAGATCTGGCGCGACACCGACGGCAAGGTCACCCACTTCATCGCCGGCGTGGGCACCGGCGGCACCATCACCGGCACCGGCCGCTACCTCAAGGAGGTCTCCGATGGCGCGGTGAAGGTCGTCGGAGTGGACCCGGAAGGCTCGGTGTACTCGGGGGGAACGGGGCGTCCCTACCTGGTCGAGGGGGTCGGCGAGGACTTCTGGCCCAGGGCGTACGACCCGGCGATCCCCGATGAGATCATCGCGGTCTCCGACGCCGATTCGTTCGAGATGACCCGCCGCCTGGCCCGCGAGGAGGGCCTGCTGGTCGGCGGCAGCTGCGGCATGGTGATCGTCGCTGCGCTCGAGGTGGCGGAGCGTGAGGGGCCCGACGCGGTCATCGTCGCCCTGCTGCCCGACGGTGGCCGCGGATATCTGTCGAAGATCTTCAATGACAAGTGGATGGCCTCCTACGGGTTCCTGCGCACCCCGCTCGATGGCAAGGAAAAGCAGGCTACGGTGGGTGATGTGCTCCGCGGCAAGTCGGGCGAGCTGCCCGCCCTCGTGCACACCCACCCGTCGGAGACGGTGCGCGACGCCGTCGAGATCCTGCGCGAGTACGGGGTCTCGCAGATGCCCGTCGTCGGCGCCGAGCCGCCCGTCATGGCCGGCGAGGTGGCGGGCAGCGTGTCCGAGCGCGAGCTGCTCAGCGCCGTGTTCGAGGGGCGGGCGCAGCTCGCCGATTCGGTGGCCAAGCACATGGAGAAGGCGCTGCCGCTGATCGGCTCGGGCGAGCCGGTGGACGCGGCCACCAAGGCGCTCGGCGAGACCGACGCGCTCATGGTGATCGAGGGCGGCAAGCCGGTGGGCGTCATCACCCGGCACGACGTGCTCGGATTCATCAGCAAGGCATAGGAGGTCACGCCCGCAGGGGCCGCCGCCCGGGATCGGCGACGGCGGGCCCGATCGGTAGTGTGTTCCGCATGAGCGAGCAGCGCAGCCAGGCCGATGCACCATCGTGGCAGGGGTTCTCCACCCGGGCCATCCACGCAGGTTACGAGCCGGATCCGCAGACCGGCGCGGTGAACGTCCCCATCTACGCCTCGTCCACCTTCGCGCAGGACGGCGTGGGCGGGATGCGCGACGGTTTCGAGTATGCGCGCACGGGCAACCCCACCCGCCGGCCGCTGGAGGCGAACCTGGCCGCCATCGAGGCGGGCACCTTCGGCCGGGCGTTCGGCTCGGGCATGGCCGCGACGGACACGATGATCCGTGCCGCGCTGCGCCCCGGCGATCACCTGGTCATCCCCAACGACGCCTACGGCGGCACGTTCCGGCTCATCGACAAGGTCTTCACGCAGTGGGGCATCGAGTACACCCCCGCGGCCGTGAACGACGTCGACGCGGTCCGTGCGGCGATGCGCCCCAACACCAAGCTGGTGTGGCTGGAGACGCCCACCAACCCGCTGCTCAACGTGGGCGACATCGCCGCGTTGGCGCAGGTGGCGCACGAGGGCGGGGCGAAGCTGGTGGTGGACAACACCTTCGCTTCGCCCTACCTGCAGAACCCGCTGACGCTGGGCGGCGATGTGGTCCTGCATTCCACCACCAAGTACATCGGGGGCCACTCGGACGTGGTCGGCGGTGCGCTGGTGACCGACGACGAGGAGCTGGACGCGGCGTTCGCGTTCCTGCAGAACGGCGCCGGTGCGGTGCCCGGGCCGTTCGACGCGTTCCTCACGCTCCGCGGAATCAAGACGCTCGAGGTGCGCATGGAGCGACACTGCGACAACGCGGAGAAGCTGGTCCAATTCTTCACGGGGCATCCGGCCGTCGAGAAGGTCCTCTACCCCGGGCTCGCGGAGCACCCCGGGCACGAGGTCGCCGCCACGCAGATGCGGCGCTTCGGCGGCATGGTGTCGGTGCAGCTCGCGGGCGGCAAGCAGGCGGCGCTCGACTTCTGCTCGCGCACCGAAATTTTCACGCTGGCCGAGTCGCTGGGCGGCGTCGAGTCGCTCATCGAGCATCCGGGCGCGATGACCCACGCCTCGACGGCCGGGTCGCTGCTGGAGGTGCCGGAGAACCTGGTGCGCCTGTCCGTGGGCATCGAGGACGGCGGCGACCTGCTGGGCGACGTGGAGCAGGCGCTCGAGGGGCTCTGACCTGCTGCCCTGACGTGCTGCCCTGCCCCGGCGCCGCCCTGGCTTCTCGCCACTGCGGCGCCGGCTCAGTTGGTGGACTGGTTGGGCAGGTGCGCGCCGATGTAGCCGACGTAGATGGTGCCGGAACACCCGGTGTCGTCGTAATAGTGCAGGCGCGGGCTGATGATGCTCCCGCCGCCCACGCGGAAGTGTCCGCCCATGAACACCTCGCCGTCGGGGTGCACCGATTCCGGCACCGGCAGCACGCGCGGTTCCCGGAACGCCGCCGCGCGCGTGGTCGTGTCGCTCTCCACTGCGGCATGGTCGTGGACGGAGAATCCGCGGTGGCCGGGCGGAGTCTGCGTGAGGTAGTTGTGCACGCCGGGCGGCCCGGTGCCGGTGCTGCGCGATTCCGCATAGTCGGACAGCGCGAGCAGCGCCTTCCACGTCTTGTGCACGTATCCGCGGGAGTTCGACTGCCGGTCCAGGCGCAGGGCGGGTTGCGGGTCGCCGGTGAACTGCACGCGCGGAAGCCCGTCGAGGCGGTCCAGGAGTTCGGCGAAGGTGCCCGGCGCGTGGTCGGGCCCATGCCTCTTCGTCGGCGGGGTGTCCGGCGGCGGATCCGGCTCCGCCTGCCCGGGTGCGCCGCGCAGATCGTCGATGGTGCGGTGCGCGGCGGCGAGCGCGTGGCGCAGCCGCCGGATCTCGTCGCGGTCGCGGCGGTGTTCGCGGGTGCGGCGGAGGCCTCGCCGGGCCACGATGCGCAGGTTCTCCAGCGAGTCCGTGTCGATCGCGCGGTCGCCCAGCACGTCCTCGAGGATGTCGCCGAGCAGCGACCCGAGCGGCCCGCCGGGCAGCCCGCCGGAACGGGTGTGCGGGACCCTGTCGCCGGGTGCCACGTGGGCGCCGGGCTTCGGCGACGCGGAATCCGACGCCGGCACAGGGGGATCCGGCGCGTGCGCGACATCGTCGGCGGTGGCCGCGGCCTCGCCGCGGGCGGGCCGGGCATCGGCTGCGGACGGAACCTCCCGGCACCGGTCGATGAGTCTGCTCAGGGGCGCGTCGGCCTCCTCGACGGCCGGCGGCAGCTCGGTTGCACGCGCATACCGCAGCGCCAGGTGCCACAGTTCGCGGCGCAGGCCGTACTCGTCGGCGATGAGCCTGTCCGCCCCGATGACGCTGTGGTGCACGGGGAATCCGGTGTCGGCCTCCTCTGGCACTGCGGTGCCGCCGCCCGCGCCGGGAGTGAGTGGCGGGAGGACCGCGCCCGTGCCGGGGCCGATCCGCAACGCCTCCGGCACCGCCTCGTTGAACTGCGCGGTGGCCGGTGCGTCGAGGACCCGCGCGGTGAGAAGCGTCTCCGCGTCGGCCGCGAGGGACGCGACGAGGTCGGCGAGCCTGCGCACCGGGAACCCGTGGTCGGTGCCGACGACCAGGAGGGGTCGCGTGCGTCCGGGGTCGCGCAGTGCGTCGAGGAGATCGGAGACGTCCGGCCGTTGCACGATGGGGGCGCCCGGCGTCAGCGGGTGCGCGCCGTCGCGGGCACCGAGCTCCGAGGCCAGCGCGGTGGCGATGCGGGGCGCACGTGCCGGAGGCGTCTCCGAGTATTCACGGACCAGCACCCAGCCGCGCCGGCCGAAACGGTCGACCTCGTAGGTGATCGCCGTGGTGCGCGGGCGGTGCTGCGCCGTGCCGATGCGCGCACCGCCGCCGGGGACGGGGCCGGGCTTGCGTTCCAGTGCCCCGCCGTCGCCGCCGAAGGCGAGGACTATCCGCCCGTTGCGGCGGCCGCTTTCGCGATCGATGCGGCCGGCGCGTGCCGCGTGCGAGGCCGCGTCGAGGGTGACGCGTTCGCCGGGCGCCGGAATGCGGCCCTCCCAGCCGAGTTCCGCGAACCAGTCGCTCACGGTCCGGTCGATGATCGCGAGGGCGCCGGGGACGTCGAAGCGGAAGAAGATCGGGCACTGGTGCACGGGTCTGCTCCTCGGTCCTGATGGTCGCGGTCTCTCGGTCTGCGCGGTTTCTCCGCCGACACGCATTGTCACACGACAACTCCGTTCGCAATGCCGGGTGCGCGTCGCCGTGGTCGGATTGTGATGGTGCGCACCGACGCTCTCCTCGCAGGTGGAGCGCGCGAAGCGGCGACCGGGTGACGCGGGCCGCGCTATGTGACACACTTAATGGTGAACGCATGGTTACAGTTAATTCGCCTCATGTTCCCGGCACTGTCACAGAGGCCGGATGCGGCGTGCGGGTGTGATGGTGAGGGGAGCGGCCGGATGAGGGACGTGGACACGCTGGGCGGGCGGGACAGGCCGCAGTACGAGGCCGTCATCGTCGGCGCCGGGTTCGGGGGCATGGGCGCGGCGATCGCGCTGCAGCGCCTCGGAATCGACGACGTGCTCATCCTCGAGCGCGAGGACGACCTGGGCGGCACCTGGCACGTCAATCACTATCCGGGCCTGGCGGTGGACATCGCCTCGGTCACCTACTCGTTCTCGTTCGAGCCCAACCCGTACTGGTCGCGCCTGTTCGCCCCCGGGGCAGAGCTCAAGCAGTACGCAGAACACGTCGCCGACAAGTACGACCTGCGCCGGCGGATGCGCTTCGGGCAGGTCGTCGAGGGCGCACAGTGGGACGAGGGCGGCCGCTTCTGGTCGGTGGCGATCCGCGGCGGGCAGGCCGTCACCGCGCGCTACCTGCTCACCGCCACCGGGTTCCTCTCGCAGCCGCAGATGCCCGCCATCGACGGCATCGAGGAGTTCGCCGGCACCGTGCTGCACACCACGGCGTGGGACGACGACGCGGACCTGCGCGGCCGCCGCGTCGGGATCATCGGAACCGGCGCCACCGCCGTGCAGCTCATCCCTGAGCTCGCCGACGCCGCATCCGAACTCACCGTCTACCAGCGCACGCCCATCTGGGTGGTGCCCAAGGTCGACTTCCCCATCCCGCGCCCCGTGCAGCGCCTGTTCGCGCGCGTGCCGCTGACGCAGAAGGCGGCGCGGCTGGCCAACACCGCGCTGCTCGAGGCGATGATGGTCAGCGCGGTGCTGCACTACAGGCAGAGCCGCTTCCTCAATGCCGGGGCGGCGCGGCTGGCCAAGGGGCACCTGCGCCGCCAAGTGCGCGACAGGGAGCTGCGCCGCAAGCTCACCCCCGCCTACGACTTCGGGTGCAAGCGGCCGACGTTCTCCAACCACTACTTCCGCGCGTTCACCCGTCCGAATGTGCGGTTGGAGACCGACTCGATCGCGCGCATCGACGCCGGCGGCATCGTCACCGCGGACGGACGCCGCACCGACATCGACACCCTCGTGCTGGCCACCGGGTTCAACCTGTGGGACGTGAACTTCCCCGCCATCGAGGTGATCGGCCGTGGCGGCCGCAACCTGGGTGCTTGGTGGCGGGACAACCGTTTCCAGGCGTACGAGGGCGTGTCGGTGCCGTGTTTCCCGAACTTCCTCACGCTCTCGAGCCCGTACTCGTACAGCGGCCTGTCGTACTTCACCACTATCGAGGCGCAGATGAAGCACCTCACCCGCCTGTTCCATGGCATGCGGGCGGCGGGTGCGGACACCTTCGAGGTCACCGAGAGCGCCAACTCCGCGTTCCTGGACCGGGTGACCGACCTGCTCGACGATTCGGTGTTCTACCGCGGCACCTGCGAGGGCTCGCGCAGCTACTACTTCAATCAGCACGGGGAGGCGGCGATCCTGCGGCCCACCTCGACGGCGAACGCGCTATGGGAGGCGGGCAGGTTTCCGTTGGCGGACTACGCGTTCGGCTCGTCGTCGGTGCCGGCTCCGTCGTGATCTGACCCGTCCTGACCCGCGCTTCCGCGGCGCCGTCGCAGCTCTTGCCACCGCTCGATCATCCCCGGCAGCTCGCCGTCGAGGAACTCGAAGAACTCCAGGGCCTCCGCCATGCGCCGCCCGGCCGGGGAGCGCGCGCCGAGCGCCGCCACGCCGTCGCGCAGGTCGTTCCGCCACGCCCGCAGCGCGCGGATGTCCTGCAGCATCAGGTTGACGAACGAGTCCGACTCGGCGATGTAGAGGTCCTGCCGGGTGCCGGTGACGGTGCTGCGCGTGATGAAGCCGACCTGCGCCAGCCAGCGGACCGCGCCGGAGACCGCGCCCGCACTCACTCCCAACTCGTCTTTGAGCTGCGCCGCCGTCAGGCCCCGTGACGGTGCCGCCATCAGCGTGGCGAAGACCCGTGACGCCATCCGCGGCAGCCCGGAGGTGGTCATCGACGAGGCGAAGCGCTCGACGAACTCGGCGACCGCCGCGTCCTCCGGGTGGTCCGCAGGGCTTCCGTCGTCGGCGGGCGCGGGTTCCGCTGCGGTACGTCCATCCGACATGAGCACCTCCGGGGCAGGTCATCGGGGCGGGCGAGGGTGAGTCGTCCCGGTGTTCGGGTCGGGCGGCATCGCCGACTCTCTCAGTGTTTCACGAGATTCTCAGTATTCACAATATACTGAACACTATGTACTCTGGGGGTATGGACGCGGTGATCGAGGCACGGGGGCTCCGCAAGACGTTCGGGGCGGTGCGGGCCCTGAACGGACTGGACCTGCGGGTGCGGCAGGGGGAGGTGCACGGTTTCCTCGGGCCCAACGGCGCCGGGAAGTCCACCACCATCCGGGTGCGGCAGGGGGAGGTGCACGGTTTCCTCGGGCCCAACGGCGCCGGGAAGTCCACCACCATCCGGGTGCTGCTGGGGCTGCTGCGCGCGGACCCGGGCAGCACCGTCCGCCTGCTGGGCGGCGACCCGTGGGCGGACGCGACCGCGCTGCATCGGCGGCTCGCATACGTGCCCGGCGACGTCGCCCTCTGGCCCAACCTCAGCGGCGGCGAGGTCATCGACCTGCTCGGGCGGCTGCGCGGCGGGGTGGACCCGGCGCGTCGGGCGGAGCTTCTGGAGCGCTTCGACCTGGACCCGCGCAAGAAGGCCCGCACCTACTCCAAGGGCAACCGGCAGAAGGTGGCGCTGGTGGCGGCGCTGGCGGCGGACGTGGAGCTGCTCATCCTCGACGAGCCCACCTCCGGCCTGGACCCCCTGATGGAGGAAGTGTTCCAGGACTGCATCCGTGAGGCCCGCGCGGCCGGGCGCACCGTTCTGTTGTCCAGCCACATCCTCGCCGAGGTGGAATCGCTGTGCGACACGGTGAGCATCATCCGGGCCGGCCGCACCGTGGAGAGCGGCACGCTCGCAGACCTGCGGCACCTGACCCGCACCACGGTGACGGTGGAGACCGCGCGGCCGCTCGACGCGCTGGCGGGGCATCCGGCAGTGGTGGGCCTCAAGACCGACGGGCTGCACGCGACGTTCGAGGTGGAATCGGATCGGCTCGACGCGGTGATGCGCACCGTCGCCGAGGGCGGCGTCCGCTCGCTGGTCAGCCACCCGCCCACGCTGGAGGAGCTGTTCCTGCGCCACTACAACGATCAGCCCGACGATCAGTCAGAGGGCCGGACTGGCGACCACGCGAACGTCCGACCGGCGGACAGCGCGGTGCGCTCATGAGCGCCGCACCCGCCGCCGGTCTGCCGCGCGTTTCCGTCGGTGTGCGGGCCACCCGTCCCGACAGGGGAGCCATCGCCTCCGCCACCGCCGGCACCGCCGCGTTGATGCGGCTGCACCTGCGACGCGACCGCATCCGGCTGGGCGTGTGGATCGTGGGGCTCATCGCGGTGACCGGCGCGTCGGCCAATGCGGTACAGGGCGTCTACGGGGACGCTGCCGAGCGCGCCGCCTACGCCTCGACCATGGACTCCAGCCCCGCCACGATCGCGATGAGCGGCCCGCCCGTTGCGCTGGAGACTACGGGCGGCATCACGGTGTTCGAGACCAATGCGGTGGCGCTCGTCGGCGTCGCGCTCATGGCCGTGTTCCTCACAGTGCGCTACACGCGCGGCGAGGAGGAGACGGGCCGCACGGAACTGCTGCGGGCCGGGGTGCTGGGGCCGCGGGCGCCGCTGACGGCGGCCGGCCTGCTGGTGGCGGCGGCGTCGGTGCTGGCGGGAGCCGGTGTGGCCGCGGCGTTCCTGGGACTGGGGCTTCCGGCCGCCGGCGCGGTGCTGTTCGGTGCGGAGGTGGCCGTCAACGGCATCGCATTCACGGCGCTGTCGCTGGTGTGCGCGCAGGCGCTCTCGCACGCCCGCGCCGCGGCAGGGCTGGCCGCGGGGCTCGTGGGAGCGGCGTTCGCCGTGCGCGCGGTCGGCGACGTCGGCGGCGGCACGCTGTCATGGTTCTCGCCCATCGGCTGGGCGCAGGCCGCCCACCCGTTCGGCGAGGACCGCTGGTGGCCGCTCGCCCTCCCGCTGCTCCTCGCAGCGGCGGCGGTGGGCGCGGCATGGTGCCTGGACGGCATCCGTGATGTCGGTGGATCCCTGGTCGCCCCGCGCCGGGGGGCGGCGTCCGCGCCGCGCGGCCTGGCGAACGTGCCGGCGTGGGCCTTCCGGATGCAACGCGCGGCGATCGCCGGATGGTCGGCCGGAATGGTGCTGGCGGGCGCGGCGCTGGGGTCGGTGGGCAGCCAGGTCGCGGAGATGGTGCGCGGAAACGCGCAGATGGAGAAGGTGTTCGGCGGCGCGGAAGCGATCGTCGACCAGTACTTCGCCATGGTGGCCCTGCTTCTGGGGCTGCTGGTGGCAGGCTTCGCGGCGTCGACGGTGCTGCGACTGCGCGGCGAGGAGACGTCCGGGCGGGCGGAGGTGCTGCTGGTGGCGGGGGTGTCGCGGCGGCGCTGGATCGGCGGCTGGCTCGCGGTGACGGCCGCCGCCGCGGCGGGGCTGACGGTGTGCGGCGCGGTCGGCGCTGCGGTCGCCGACGCCCTGGCCACCGGCGACGTGTCGCAGCTGCCGCGGGTCTTCTGCGCGATGCTCGTGCCGCTCGCCGCCGTCGCGGTGGTCGTCGGTCTCACCGCCGCACTCGTGGGCTTCGCACCGCGGGTGCAGTACGCGATGTGGGTTGTGGTGGCCTGGGCGTTCATCGTCGGCTGGTTCGACGACCTGCTGGGCCTGCCGGGCTGGGCTGTCGATCTGTCGCCGTTCTCGTGGGTCGCGCAGGCCCCCGCCGAGCCGATGGGGTGGGGCGCGTGGCTGCTCACCCTCGCTATCGGCGCGGCGCTGACGGTGGGCGGCGTGGCGGGGCTGTGCCGGCGGGACCTGCAGGCCCAGTGACGGACCGGCGGTCCTCTCCGGCGGCCGGCCTATCCGTCCACCGCGATCGTGCGCCCTGCGGGGATGTGCTTGCGCGACGAGACTGCGAGTGCGGCCCAGCACACCGCGGCCAGCGCGGTGAGCACCAGGAAGATCACGCCCAGCGGGACCGGGCCCGCCACCGCGGAGATCAGCGTCGGGGTAAGGAAGCCCAGGTAGGCGGCGGCGTAGAAGACACCGGTGAGCCCCGCCAGGTCCCTGTCACCCGCGATACGCTGCACCTCGATGAGCCCGGAGACCAGGCCGATGCCGATGCCGGCGCCGACCACCACGTTGGACACGAGGCCCACGGCCACCGACTGCAGGTCGATCGCCAGCCACACCAGCCCGATGCCGGCGGCCATGATCACCACAGCGGCCGACAACCCGCGGGCCGAGGACATCGAGTGCACGCGCTTGGCGACGGGCTGGATCGCCGACGACACCCCGAGGGCGATGACGGTGGCCGCGGTCGCGAACACCAGGCCCTGGTCGCCGGTGGCGTCGCGCAGCTTCGTCGGCAGGTAGCCGTAGGCGATGGCGGCCGAGCCGAAGATCCACGGCGCCGCCACAAGCACTACGCGCAGGAACCGTGGATGCCGTGCGCTGTCGATGCGCAGCCGTCGCAGCAGCGATGACGTGCTGTCGGGCGTGTGGGTCTCGGGGATGCGCAGCACGACGACGGCGAACGGGACCGCCACGACGATGTGCACCAGGAACGGCAGGACGTCGGGGAGCGGCCCCCACTGGGCCAGCAGCCCCGCCACCAGCGCGCCGCCCGCGGAGCCCAGCGTGAACGCCAGCGAGGCGCGGCGGGCGCCGGCGGTGAGGCCCGCGCGCTGGTCGTACGGGGCTTGCGAGAGCTCCTTGATCCAACTGTTGCCCACCGCCATGGCGATGCCGATGGTGAACCCGGAGAACAGCCTTCCCGAGGCGATGAATCCGGGGCCGAAGTGGCCAAGCGCCAGCAGGGCGCTGCCGAGCACGGCGGTGCCCACCCCGGCGAGCATGAGCGGCCTGCGCCCGTGCCGGTCCGACAGCGGCCCGGCCACCAGCAGGGCGGGCGCGAGTCCCAGGACGTAGACGCCGAGCAGCAGGTTCACCAGGAACGACGAGTAGTCCTGCCGGTCTTCGTACATCACCAGCAGGGGGCTGAACTGGTTGCCGGCCCACGAGGCGACGAACACCACACCCCAGATCGCCAGCCAGGGCGGGACGGCGCGGCGCTGAGAGGAACGCGGCGAGGAATGCGGAGAGTGCGAGGTGCGGTCGTCGGTGAGCGCGGTGTTCACAGGATCCCTTGGTGCATGGCGATGTGTTCGGACAAGTCGGCGGCGTACGCGTCGGCGTCGCCCGCGGCGAAGGATGCGGCGAGGCGCCGGTGCTGCTCCAGTGCGGGCCGCAGCTGGTCGGGGTGCACGCGCATGAGCTGGTGACGCAGGCGCTGCTGACGGTCGCGCAGCAGGCCGGTGAAGTGCAGCGCGATGGGGTTGCGCGACGCGGCGACGACCGCTGTGTGGAAGGCGTCGTCGGCGGCGACGAACGCGGCGGTGTCGGGCGGGTCGGAGGGGCGGGAGGCGAGCGCCCGCTCCTGGCGCCGCAACGCCTCTTCGAGCGCGGGCGCCGCTTCGGCGGCCCGACCGTCGGCGATGGCGCGGCGGGCGGCGGTGGCCTCGACTGCCTCGCGCATCTCGAGGACATCCGCGGCTTCGCTCGGTGGCATCGGCCGCACCAGGGCGCCCTTGCGGGAGGCGAGCGTGAGCAGGTTCTCGGAGGCCAGGCGCAGGAACGCCTCGTGCACCGGGGTGCGGCTGAGGCCGAGCTCCGAGCACACCGTGACTTCGCTTACGGCCGTGCCGCCGGGCAGGTCGCCCCGGATGATCGCCTCCTTGGTGTGCAGGTAAGCGCGGTCGGCGGCCGACGGGGCTGTCGCCGCGGCGTGCTGAGGGGAGGTCACCCGCACGACGATAATCTTGCATGCATCTATGCATGCAAGCGGGTCGTGTTCAGATTCTGCACACTTGCAGGCCGCCGGGACGGGCGATCATCGGTGCACGGCGAGCAAGTCTGCGAGCATCGCCCCTGTGACCCCGGCCGGCGCCGTGTGGACGATCCGGCGCCGGCCGGTTCCATACCGCGGCACACGAGGAGGGCCCATGCCAACCCAGTCGACGGAGCGGTTCCGTGCCGCACGGGATTTCCTGCTGGACCACGGCGACGACTACGCGGCCGCTTGCGCGGGGTTCGAGTGGCCGCGGCCCGCGGAGTTCAACTGGGCCCGCGACTGGTTCGACCGGATCGCCGACGGCAATGAGCGCCCGGCACTGTGGATCGTCGAGGAGGACGGGAGCGAGGGCAGGTGGTCTTTCGCGGAGATGAAACGGCGCTCCGACCAGGTGGCCGTCTGGCTGCGCGGGCTGGGCGTGCGCCGCGGTGACCGGATCCTGCTGATGCTCGCGAACCAGGTGGAGCTGTGGGAGACGATGCTCGCCGCGATGAAACTCGGCGCGGTCATCATCCCCGCGACCACGCTGCTGGTGGAGGCGGATCTGCGTGACCGCATCGAGCGGGGCGGCGCCGGGTTCGCCGTCGCCCGCGCGGGCGACGCGGACAAGTTCGCCGCGCTCGCCGGAATCACCCGCATCGCCGTGGGAGCCACGCCCGCGCCGGACGGGTGGATCGACTACGCCGACTCGGCGGAAGCCCCGGACGATTTCGCGCCCGACGGGCCCACCCGCGCCGACGACACGCTGCTGCTGTACTTCACCTCCGGGACCACCTCGCGGCCCAAGCTGGTCGAGCACACGCACATCTCCTACCCCGTCGGCCACCTGTCGACGATGTACTGGATCGGCATGCGCCCGGGGGGCGTGCACCTCAACATCTCCTCGCCCGGCTGGGCCAAGCACGCCTGGAGTAACGTCTTCGCCCCGTGGAACGCCGAGGCCACCGTATTCCTGTTCAACTACGAGCGGTTCGACGCCGAGCGGCTGATGCACGAGATGGACCGCTGCGGGGTGACGAGCTTCTGCGCGCCGCCGACGGTGTGGCGGATGCTCATCCAGGCCGACCTTGGTCGGCTGCGCACGCCGCCGCGCACCGTCGTCGGCGCCGGCGAGCCGCTCAACCCCGAGGTGATCTCGCGTGTGCAGCAGGCGTGGGGCGTGCAGATCCGCGACGGGTACGGGCAGACCGAGACGACGGTGCAGGTGGCGAACACGCCCGGCCAGCCCGTCAAGGCCGGGTCGATGGGCAGGCCGTCGCCCGGATTCCGGATCGTGCTCGTCGACCCCGCGACGGGTGAGCACGGCGACGACGGGGAGATCTGCATCGACCTCGCCGAACGGCCGGTGGGGCTCATGGCCGGCTATTACGGCGACCGTGAACGGACAGCCGCCGCAATGGAGGGCGGCGTCTACCACACCGGCGACGTCGGTTCGCGCGACGAGAACGGCTACATCACCTACGTGGGCCGCACCGACGACGTGTTCAAGTCCTCCGACTACCGGATCTCGCCGTTCGAGCTCGAAAGCGTGCTCATCGAGCACGATGCGGTGGCGGAGGCCGCGGTGATCCCGGCGGCAGACCCGGTGCGCCTCGCGGTGCCGAAGGCGTACGTGGCGCTCACCGGCGGGTGGACGCCGGACGAGGACACCGCCGCGGCGTTGTTCGCGCACTGCCGCGAGCACCTGTCGCCGTATAAGAGGGTCCGCCGCATCCAGTTCGCCGAGTTGCCGAAGACGATCTCGGGGAAGATCCGCCGGGTGGAGCTGCGGGCGGCCGAACGGGACGCGCCGCGGCGGGGCGTGGACGAGTTCTGGGAGGAGGACCTACGGGGTTGAGAGGCTATGTGCTTTCGGGCCGGGACGGTGATTCCGCGGGCGTGCGGCACGTAGGGGACTCCGTCCCGTCGGTTGTGCGCGGGTCCGCGATCTGCTTGTACGCCAGTTCTCTGAAGCTGCTTTCCGATCCTGCGAATTCTGATTGAAGTCCGCTTCCGGACACTGACCGGTCTGGAAGCGAGTACTCGTTGCTGCGTGCTTCACCTTTCATGCGCCGAGCGTACCGATCTCGCGGGTCCCAGCACGTGCGCTTCGGTCAGTTGGTCCGGGTATTCGGCAGGTGGGGACCGATGTAGCCGACGTAGATCTTCCCGGTGCCGGCCGCGTCGTCGTAGTAGTGCATGCGCGGGCTGATGGTGCCGGAGCGGCTGATCCGGAAGTGCGCACCCATGAACACCGTGCCCGACGGGTCGACGTCCGTCGGTACCGGCAGCGTGCGTGGCGCACTGTATTTGCTGTCGTTCTGGACGGTGTCGCTTTCCCTGGCAGCGTGGGCTCCGGCGGGGAATCCGTGACAGGTGCCCGGCGTGTGCATCAGATAGTGGTGGACGTCGCCGCTGAACGCATCGTCACCGGTCAGTCGGCAGTAGTCGTTGAGCGCCAGGAGAGCGTCCCAGGACTTGCCTGCCCAGGCGCCCATCGTGTCGTTCTTGTCGAGATCATGCGTGGTCGATTCGTCGCCGGTGAACTCGACATACTCGAGCTTGGTGAAGCACCGCAGCAGGTCGTCGTGGCTTTCGGGGCGGATGTCCAGCGGGTCGAGGTCAGGCTGCGACCACGCGGCCTCGGCCTCGCCCATGCGCGCGAGCTCAGTGCGTACGTGCCGGAGTTGGCGTTCCGCCTCGGCGCGTTCGTTCTCTGCTTGCACACGTTCGAGCTGTTCGTCCTCGAGCAGTGTTCGCTGCAGTTCGGCCTCAAACTGCGCCTCGGCGCGCTCTTCTTCGAGCCGACGCAAGCGTTCCTGCAGATCCTCGCGCGCCTTGGTGGTGTGTCGCGCACCGCCGGCGAGTTCGCCGAGGGCCCGGATGGTGGCCGCGTCGACGGTGGTGGTGCCGAGAACGTCACGCAGCACGTCGGCGAGCGCGGTCAGCACCGGTCCGTCCGTGAGGCCGGCAGGGGAGGGCGAGTCCGTGAAGACCGGCGATACCTGCACCTCGACGGCGGCCTCCAGGATGCCCTCGCCGCCCGTCTCCGTGGTGAGGTCCTGCGGCGGTGTCGCGTCCTCGAGCAGGGCGGTGTCGAGTCGGGAGCGCAGGCGCGCGTCGACGTCCGCTGCATCCCGGGGCAGTGGCGCACTGGTGGACAGCGCCCGCGCCTGATGGGCGAGCAGGCTGCGGAGTGCGTGCCGATTGGCGCGGACAATTCGGTCGGTGGTGAGGTACCGGTGCCGGATTCCGTCGAGCGGGTCGTCAAGGTCCACGCCGGGACGGAACGTGCGCACTGTTCCAGGCGCGATGCGGTGCGTGGCGGGGAGCCACGAATTGACCAGCTCGGTGGTCTCCGCGTCGAGGACGTGGGCGGAGGCCAAGCCGACGGTGTCGTGCAGGATGCCGCGCAGGTAGTCGGCCCACTTGTCGAGCGGCAGATCGTCGTTGGTGCCGGCGAGGAAGAGCAGCCCGCGACGCCGGGGGTCCTCGATCGCCTGGAGGATCTCGGTGGCCTGCGAACGCCGCGCGATGCGTGCCCGACCGGTGAGAACGTGGTCACCGTCGCGGCCGGTGACCGAGCGCAGAAGTTCACCGGCGATACGTGGCGGCTTGGGTTGCGGACCTCCCTCGGGGCTGTCGATGTCGAACCACACCCAGCCGGATTCGCCGCCGACGTCCAGGTGCAGGGTGACCGTGGTGGTCCAAGTGCCGCTGTGCTCGTGCTGATCGAAGACGAACCGAGAACTCTGCGCGCCGTCGCCGTCGCCGTCGCCGTCGCCGTCGCCGTCACCGTTGCCGTCGCTGGCATCGCCGACGTGGACGAGGGTGCCGGTGACGCGCGGTGCGATCTCCTGCGCGCTGCCCTCGACGAGCTTCTCCGCGTCCCACGACTTGCTGCCGAGCCAGCGTAAGAGCTGCCCGTGCAGTACCTCCTGGGCGTTCGGCTCGTCACGGAAGCGGAAGAAGGAGCGGTAACCGAGCACGCTCAGTCCTCCTCGAAGCCGGACTGGTCGAACTTGAGCGTGTTCGCGTTCTCGCCGACGGTGCGCACGGTGGATTCGTCGAACCCGCCCGGGGCGGTGGCCGTGATCTCCAGGCGCACCTCCAGGTGCACGCCGTCGACGGCGGCGAGGTTCTGGATCACCTCGTCGGTGATGGTGGAGAAGTCCTTGCCGTAGAGCTGCCCCAGCGTGGCGGAGCCGAAGAAGCGGGTCTTCGGGCGGGGGCCGGGCGGAATGGTCGCGTTGGCGCCGCGACCGCCGGACTGGCCGTCGGCACCGGTTCCGCCGCCGTGGCCGGACTCGACGCCGCGCCCGTCGTCGGTCCCGTCGTTGTCGCCCGCTCCGCCATCGATGCGCTCGCGCTCCTTGTCGCGCTTGATGATCTCCTGGGCCCGTTGGTTTTCCGCGCGTCCGGGTTCGACGACGAGCAGCGCGTCGGTGACCTGCGGCGGCGTGGGATCGCCGGGCAGGACGAGTCCGACGTACCGGGCGCCGTCCCACTCCTGGGCCACGGCGAATCCGTCGGTGAGCGGCAGGAGCTGATCGAGCGCGTCGAGCACCCCGGCCTCGAGCACCGTGCGATCACGCAGGCGCGGCATGTACGGATAGCGGGTGTAGTAGCTCCACAGCGTGCCGGAGTCGATGTGCCCGTCCCGGTCCCAGTCGCCCCGGAGGTAGCGGTCGATGTCCATGCGCACGAGGTTGCCGCTGCGCTGTGTGGCCAGGGCGCTCTGATTGCGCATGCGCGCAGCAGCCCTGTCGACGAGGTTCTGTCCGGTGGTGTCCTTCTCCGATTCCATCGTCAGCGGTCGGTTCGCCACCGGCTGGACGGGATAGAGCACGTGGATGTAGGTCTCGAGCAGGCGAGCATCCACCGTGGTGTCGAGCTTCTCGCGGCGCTCGCGGGCCTGCTCGCGCTGGGCGGCAGTGAGATTGAGCTCCTTGTCGGCGTTGTCGTGCACGTAGCTCCACGCGAGGTACTCGCGCACCACCTCGGACAGCTCGCCGTAGCGGGCGTCGTCGGCGGCGAGGAACGCGATCATGTTGCGGCACTGGCGGGCCGCGCTGCCGCGGTGTTCGGTGGCGTCGAGGGCCCAGTCCTTGGCGGTGGACGCAGTCTTGGAGTGGGTGTGCGCCGGCGGCACGATGACCAGGCGCACCTCGGGCGCGTCGGGGATGTCGGCGGTGTTCTCGGGCGCCACGTGCACCGCCGCGAAACCGTCGGCCGAGACCTTCCGGTGCTTTTCCAGTCGCGCCGTCACCTCGGCCCACACGTCTTCGGGGTGCAGGCGCTCGGCGTAGTCGCGGGCGGTGCGGGTGGTGTTGGCCTGCGTGTCGTACCAGTACATCGCCCCCGAGCTGTAGAAGTAGGTGGCGGTGTTGGCCAGGCGGTTGAGGGCCGAGTGGAAGCTGCCGGGCTGGTCTCCGGGCAGGGCGGTACCGAGGAACACGCGCTGCTGGTCGATGCCCTTGTGCGCGGATGTGAGGGTGGGCGCCGCCCCCATGAACACGGTGCGGGCGAGACGTTGTGTGACGAGACGCTGGCCCAGCGCCTTGTTGGCGGCGTCCACGCGGGCCGGCGCGGCGTGCTCGCCGTCCACGTCGGTGTCGATGAGCGCCTTCCACTCGTCGCCCAGGTACTGAGTGAGCTCGGTGAGCACGGCGTCGGCACGCAGGGGCACCGAACCGGGCATGATCAGCGGCGCCGAGTCGTTGTCGCGCCACAACTGACCGACGATGGTGTTCATCAGCCGCAGCACGCCGCGGGTGCGCTGGAACCGTTCGAGGGTGGACCAGTCCTGGTAGAGGCGGTCGAACAGCTCCGGGTGCACCGGGTAGCTGCGGCGGATGCGCTCCTCGTAGTCGTTCTCGCGCACCTCGCGCGGGAAGTCGTCGCTGTTCTTGCGGTAGAACTCCACCATGGCTCGAGCGGTGGCCCCGATCTGCGCGAGGGCCTGGGCGTCAGGTGTCTCGAACAGGCGCCTGCGGACGATCTCGAACGCCTCCTCGGCGCCGGCCGCCCGCCACTGGTCCGCGACACGGCCGATCGCGTTGCGCAGCATGCGCAGCGCGGCCCGGCCGTTCTCGCCGCCGACTTCCTCCTCGTCGCCCACGTACTCCCCGTCCTTCATCTCCGCGGAGGCGGGGATGGAGATGAGCACGAGCACGCCGGAGACCGCTTTGGCCGCCTCGGTGAGGGTCTGGGCGAAGGTGAACTGGGCGTCGAAGCTGCCGTCCACGAGGTCGTCCCGGCCGTGCAGCATGCGGGCGTAGGCCACCCACTCGTCGATGAGGATCACCGCGGGGCCGAACCGCTCGAACAGGGTGCGCAGCGCCTCACCGGGGTTGGTTCCGGCGCGGTCGGACTCCTCGACGATCGCATAGCCTTCGGCGCCGCCCAGGTGCCAGGCCAACAGTCCCCAGATGGTGTGCACGCGGGTGCCGTCGGGCATGGGCTTGACCGCGCCGGCCTGGATCTGCGTGCCCACCAGCGCCACCCGGCGCACCGACCCCGGCAGGGAGAGCCCCGCGAGCACGTCCTGCACGTCCTGGGGGTAGTCGATGACGGGGGTGCCTGAGGCCAGGTGCCACACTGCGAGCATCGAGTGCGTCTTGCCGCCGCCGAAGTTGGTCTGCAGATTGATGACCGGGGAGGCATTGTCGTCCCCGCCGAGGCGGCGCACCGCGCGGACGATGAGGTCACGCAGCCCCTCGGTGAGGTAGGTGCGCTGGAAGAACGGGACGGGGTCGGTGTACTCCGGGTCGCCGTCCCCGCGGGACACCATCGCCAGGTCGGCCGCGAACTCGGCGGCGTGGAAGTTGCCGCTGGCCACGTCCTCGTGGGGGCGCAGCACCTCCCGCCACGGGGTGACCCCCGACGCGCCGACCTCTGCGGTGCCGGAGGAGACCACCTTGCGATCCGCCTGGTCGGCCGAGATGCGCATGATCTCCACGCGCCACTTGCGCACCTCACCGGCCTGATCGGGCTGACCGGCGGCGGTGAGCAGGCGCTCCATCGTGTCCAGCGCCCGGTAGGCGTCGTCGCCGGAGAACGAGCCGTTGTGCGCCCATTTGTTGCGGGTATCCATGAGCTCGCTGGCCAGGGACATCTGCGCGCGGGAGAGGAAGTCGTTGAGGGGGAACCAGCCCTTCTTGATCTGGCCGGTGACGTTGGTGGCGATGATCTTGAGGCTGCACTGCGGATCGGTCCGCTGGTAGGTCTTGCCGGAGATGCCGCCCTGCTTGTCCCGGAGCTGCAGCAGTGCCGTCCAGTCGGCGTCGCCGGTGATCTCGCCGGCGAACACCCGGGTGAGGAACTGGTCGAGGCCCTCCGCCAGCTGCTCGAACGCGCGCCCCACGCGGTCGCGATTGCTCAAGGCCATGGGTGTGCCCCCTGTTCCCGCATGCGCGTGTGCCGGCGCACTGATTGAATGCCAACGTGTTGTGCATAGCACCCTAGCCGGGAGCTGCGACAGGATTCACCGGCGTGGCGGGATCAGCGTGGAGGCGCGCCCCCGGGGCTGCAGTCAGCATTCTCGGTGGAAGCGGTCACACCACCTTCAAATGCGGATGGGTCCTGATACTCGGTGCAGACGCGGAGGCGGGGGAGTCGGCGCGCTCGTGCGCGGTGTGCAACTCGACGCCGAAGGTCATACTCCTGACATCCTCGGCAGGCAGGCTGAGTTCGGCGGCGATCTGGCGTGCAGTGACTTTCCCCGGTCCGCTCCCGAGAATCTGGGGAAAGACCCGTGACATTTCGTGCGCCGGCATACCGCCGTGTTCGGTGCTCCCGTAGCCGCGGCCGGACAGTTCGATGCACAACTGACGGTAGGTCCAGTCGGTCATGCGCCCCGCCTTATGCGCCGCGAAGGCGAGAGCCATGGCGGACATCTTGAAACGGCTGCGCACGTCGAGAATTTCGGCGCAGGTCGGATCCTTTCTGAGGTGTTCAGGAAGGGAGTCCCGTGGGATCAACAGCTCCGAGGCGAAGGCGTCGGCCTCGCGCTCGTGAGACTGGTCGTCGCACCCTGCCGCCGCGTGCAGGACCAGGTGGCCCAGCTCGTGGGCGACGTCGAATCGCATCCGCTCCGGACTGCGTCTGCGAGACAGGAAGATGTATGGGGTGTCGCCGTGCCATGTGGAGTAGGCGTCGACGTCCTCGGCGATCGGCGCCAGCGTGTACACGCGCACGCCGCGGGACTCCGCCAGCTGGATTGCGTTCGGCAGAGGCCGAGTGCCCAGAGCCCACTCGGCGCGCAGGAGTCGGGCCGCCAGCGTGGGGCCCTCACCCGAGTACGTGGGAAGCATGACCGTCGGCATCGTGTACCGACGGCTGATCCACTGATCGATCTCGATGCCGAGCGTCCCGGCGGCGACGGCTGCGTGTCGGCTGCGAGCGGTCGCACGGCGTGCGGCACGGAAACTCACCCGGGCGACGTCGAGTTCGGGGGCACCCGCCGAGGTGAAATAGCTCTCGGCGAACTCCAGCGCCTGCGCGAGGTGCGCCGACGTGGCGGTGGGCGCACCGTCGGACTCGTAGCGGGTGATGGTCCTCGGCGTCACCGCGAGCAGACGTGCAAGATCCGCCTTGGTCAACCCGCGTCGAGTGCGAGCAATGCGGATGCGATCGGGATCGAGGAAGCCCTCAGGACGCTTCGACGATCGTGAAATCGACATCCTCGCCTCCGATATCACGTGGTCGCCTGCCGTCGGGCAATGGTTGGGGTGCCGGGTAGCGTCATGGCCGGTCCCCACGTCGGCGATGGTCTGCCCTCGGATTCTTGCACCGAACCGGACAATGGCGACGTTAACGGTGGTGCGTCGAACTCAGGATCCGTGCCCGAGATCTTCGTCGCTGTGTGGCCGCGTGCTCCGCGGTAAGAGTTCGGGCCGATCTGTCGACTGAACTCGCTCTCACTGCGTACACCTCCCAGGCTCCACCGCCGACAGTTGTCACCCACAGAGACGCTCAACAGGCTTTCAACATGCTGAAGGAGTGGGGTGCGGGGGAGCCAGGGCAGGTGTCCGAGGCGGTTCACGATCCGGTCAGAGCCCGGCCTGGTCCGCCCCGTACGTCGCCTGTTCCGGGGTGTAGCCCTCGAAGACGAGCTGCTGAATGAGCCCCTGCCGGGAGAACGAGGTGTAGTCCAAGTACTGTTCTGCGGACTTGGCGGCCTGCTCGTTCCAGTCCGGGGCCACCTCGTCGACGGCGAAGGTGGCGTCGTCGGTCGAGTACCCCTCGAACTCGAGTTGCTCGATGAGACCGCTGCGGGAGAACGCGGTGTAGCCGAGATAGTTCCGCGCCGCCCTAACGGCGTTCTGCCTGGCGCGGGACATGGCCGGCGCCGGTGCAGCAGTGGTGGCCTGCGCGGTCGCTGGAGCCGGCGCGGGCGACTGCGTCGTGGGCTGCGCGGGAGCGGCCGTAGCGGGTGACGCCTCGGTGATGTGGAACTGCGTGGTTTGCTTCGCGGACGACGCCTGTGTGGATTCGCTCGAGTTCGATCCGCCGATCGCAGCGCCGATGACGATCACGATGAAAATGCCGCCGACGACCCACCAGAGCTTCTTCGTGTACCAGGGGCGCTTCTGTTCGGTTTCCATGTCGATTCTCCATTTCCGAGTGGAGGCGCTGCGGGGTGGGCGTGCCGCGCGTGTCTCGACGACTCGCGGTGAGGTCCACCGGCGCCTCTTAGTGCATTGAAAACAGAGTAGGAATGCCCACCGACAACTTTTCTCTTGTCGGCGACCGGGGTTCAGGTCACTTCGGGGGCTGAGAACTTGGGAGGTCTGCGGGGGCAGCCGGCGGGCAGAGCCGGTCGCGCTGGCGGTGCGGGGTGTGCGGTGCCGGGCGGTCCGGGTCCTGGGGTCGGAGCCGCGACCGCGATATCGTCGCGCGGACTGTGCAGAGGTCGCAGCTGGCGCGAGTGTTGAGAAGGAAGGCTGTCCGCAAGTGCGGGAGCCAGATGGGGTGCGGGCGATCATCCACTCTGGCCAGATCTAAACAACCGTCCAGGCGCTCTGGATCCCGAAGGTCCCGCACGTCGAAGCGAGATGACGAGGCGTAGCCGGGAAGTGTGCCCGGCGGTGGCGCGGCCCGCTTTCTACCGGCCGATCCGCCTTGTGTATGCGGAAACCGCCGGAATCGGCGGAGATCCGGCGGGTTCCGCATACGCTCACGGCGCGTAGGGGCGGCCGCTACATCTCCATTGACAGCTGACCGGGTCCGTTCTTGGCTTCGGTGACGATGTCGTTCCATGCGGTGCCGAGCGCGTTGAACTCCTGCGCCACCTGGCTTCGCTTGCGGTCGTCCGCGATGGCGAACAAGAGGAAGGCGAGCTCCTTGCACAGGTCGCGGTCGACGTGGTCGGGGACGGTCGCGAGGAGTGCCCCCGCACCGCGGATGCCGTCGGCGGCGAGCGCGCGGGTCAGGTGCATGACCACTTCCCACTCGCTGATGAGCTCGTCCGCGCTCGGGTCGTAAACTTTGTCCTCGTAGATGTCGGCGAGCGCGGCGGGGGAGAGCAGCGTGACCTTGCCGGCGCGGCTGGTGAGGATGCCGGAGCGGTCGAGGTGCTCAATGGACGCGTTGCGGGCGCGGGCGAGGTTGTCTGCGTCGCCGAAGGCGCCCGTGTCGAAGCCGTGCTGGCGGAACCAGGCGATGGAGAATCTCGTTTCCGAGTCGAAGTCCCCCTCCTGGTCGGTCTGCACCTCGTCGAGGATCTCGTTGATACGGGCGAGTGCAGCGCGCACCGTCATCTTTGTGCCGTTGTCGTTGAGCACGCCCGAATAGCGCGAAAACACCGCCATGCCCGGGCCGATCGCGGCCTGCGGCAGGTCGACCGGGGCGATGGCGCCCTGCTGGAGTTCCTTGAGCTTGGTGGGCAGCTCATCTTTGAGCACGGCGAGGAACCCGCGGCGGTCGATCGACGGCGCATTCTCGGGTCGCGGGCGGAGGGACAGGACGATGGAAGACGCGAGGGCGTTAGTGCCGCGCGCGAGGAGTCGACCTGAACCTTCCGTCCTCATAGGCCACGTGGCAGTGACAACCCACCCAGTGCCAACAATACCTTCTAGAATAGTTTCCCAACCGGTGGAAACTTCGCCGTCCGAAGTGGATTCTGACTGCTTGACCGCATAGTAGACGGTAATGGGAAAATCAGTCAGAGCAAACTCGCGAGCACGGCGGAAGATATCACGGAAACCATCCTCGAAGAACTGGTGGGCGCGTTCTTTACCGTTGTGGCGATAGGGGTTCGCTACAAGTTCTTCGGATTTTGGGACGAGCATGGTGCTTAGCAGATGGGGGTGTATGGGCCGGAGTGATCGTCGGAGCCAAACGTAAAAGAAGTCCGAAAGATCTGAATACCCAATGTTGTCGTAGTAGGGCGGATCAGTGGAAACCAGCATTGGGGTCGCGAGATCGCTCTGGGCGCTCGCTTGTTGGGCAGAGCCGCGACCGGTGGGAAGCACCTCGACAACCTGGGCGGCCTTGTCAAGGGTCGTCAGCCAGGAGCCTCCCGTGTTTCCGAGAATGAAAGACTCAGCTATATCCCAGATCATCGGAATTGCTTGGCGCGCGAACACTTCGCGGAACGCCCCTCGATCACTCATCCAGCTTGTAATTGATGAGGACAGGTTCGTGCACTTGCTGACGACCAAACCGAGGTAAGTCGCCACGGCATCCGCATATGCCGTGGCGCCGTCGCCGCCGTTCTCGAGCCGGTCGCCCTCGGGCAGGCCGGCGCTGAGGGCGTCGGCGAGCACGTGTTCGCGGGCCTCGCCGACGAGGTCGCTGAACGTGGTGAGCGCGGTGAGTTGGCGCGCGGTGAACAGATCGGAGAACTCCGTCATCCCGTAGATGATGGTGTTGAAGTTCCGTGGGTTGTTGAAGATCGACCCTGGGGGCGCATCGCTCGGCCGCGGCACCTCCGCTGCAGCCTCGTGCTCCGGCGTCGGCGCCAGGTAGATCCGGGTCCGCTTGCCCGCGGCGACCGTCGCCATGAGCTGCGCGCCCATCCGTCCGGCCCGCCCCTCGGCGCGGATGTACTTGAACTCCACCGGGGTCCCGCATCCAATGCACGTGGCACCCTGGCGGTTGACCGTCCCGTCGTTCTCCTTCGTCGGCGCGAGCGTCGGGTCATGCCCGATCGAGAACGTCACCTTTCCGTTGACCACTGAGGGCACGACGTACGCCTCCTTGCCCTTCTTCTTGCCTAGCCACCACTTGCTGGTCAGCGGCATCGAGATCCCGCACGCAGGGTTGGGGCAGGTGACAGTGCGCGCCCAGATCCACGCGATCACTGTCGCCTCGGTGCCGTCGTCGAGCCTGGCCTTGGGGTAGAGGTGCCCGATGCGCTTCTCCGCCTCGTCACGCATCCACTGCCCGTAACGGCGCACGTCCTCGGCGAGCCCGGTCGTTCGCGGCCAGGTGGAGAACTGCTCGTCCGCGGCGCCCGGGAACACCGGCTTGCGGCCGGCGAACTTCGGTGGGATCTCGATCAGCGCCTTGTTGATGAGCACCGCCACCGGGTTGAGGTCGGATGCGTGCGCCTCGAGCCCCAGTCGCTGTGCCTCGAGGGGGATCGAACCGCCGCCGGCGAAGGGGTCGAGGATCGGCGGCGGGTTGCCGTCGGTGGAGTCGAGGATCTCCTGGTGCGCCCGCCGCAGCAGGTCCTCGTTGTTCGAGTTCTCCCACAGCACCAGCTGCTCGATCAGCTCGTGTAGCCTCCGGCGCTCCGCAGCGACGGCCTCCTCGGTGGGGAAGCGGTCGGGGTGCGACGACGGGTCGTCCACCAGCTGCGCGAACAGCACCGCCCGGGCGGTGGCTAGCGGCTTGCGCGACCACCACAGGTGCAGCGTCGACGGATGCCCGTGGCGGATCGACTTCTCCCGCGCCGACGCCTCGTTGATCTTCTCCAGCGGCAGCGCCACCTCGATCAGCTTGCGCTTGGGGACAACGCGTTGTGCATCGCTGGACATGACTGTGCGGCTCCTTGGACATGCGGGGCTGCGCGTTGACGGAATACACAACGCGTTATGCGCACAACCTTAAGGCCTGGCCGGCGGGTGGGGACGCGAAGGCGCATGTTCGCCTCCCGCCGCGCCCGCCCGGTACCGTCGCGGCGTGACGGATTACCAGAGCGACCCGGACTCGGACGACGCGATCGACCTGCTCCGCGAACACGAGCCCATCACCGGCGCAGAGTGGACCGAGCTGCTCGTCGGTGCAGGCTGGCGGCGGTCCGACGCGCAGGCCTTCGTTCACGACCCGCCGCAGCCGTACGTCGTCGAGTTCACGGACGGCCGCACCGTCGTGATGGACCGGATCGCCGACAGCATGGTCGTCACCCGGCGCGTGACCGCCGCCGAGATCGACGCCGACATTCTCGCGGACGCACCGGACTTGGCGATGCTCACGATCCTGCGGCCAAGCGCCCCCGTGGACCTGCCGATGCTCGGCGACCTTGCGGTGTTCGAGGAGCGCGGCGCGGAGGAGCTCGCCGAGTCGATCGACGCCGGGCTGGTCCTCGCGCCGGGGACGCTCGCCGGATACCGCCCCGGGGCCCTGATCGGCGTGCGCATCGCCGAGGACGGCGCGGTGTCGGTGGAACCGGTGCCGACGCCGGTGGAGGTGGATCTGCGCCCGGTCTTCGACGCGGCCGTCGCGCCCGGCGAGTCGGTGTACGTCGACGACATCCTGCACCAGGAGACGTGGGACCACGGGCTGCTGTGCACGCCCACGCTGCCCGTGTCCGAGCTGGTCGAGAAGGCGGGATACGTACTGGACAACGGGCATCTCGCCCGCTCGCATGCGGACCTCGAGACTTCCCGCCGCGAGTTGCGTGAGAGCATGCTCGCCGGCGAGGGCCCGGATGGCGGGGTGGGGCTGCGGATGCTCATGTTCTCCCGGATGGCTTCGGCGGAACGGGAAGAGGCGGTCCGCGCGGCGCTGGTGCGCAACCCGCAGGCCTTCGATGGCCTCGACGACTACGACGAGGTCATCGACCTGCTCGCGATGATCGACCAGTCGGTGCAGCACGCGGCGGCCGAGGAGGGCGATCCCGACGCCGACCGGGAGTACGGCGCCCTTCCCGCCGCTGCGGTCCGCCTGTACGCCGGGCTGCGTGAGACCAGCGAGCTGGTGGCCCGTTTCGCCCCCACCTGCGCCCGTCCCGCTGCCCTGTATCTGGCCTCTACCGCGGCGTTGCGGCTCAAGGACGTGGGCGGCGCCGAATCACTGCTGCGCGAAGCTCACGCAGCCGACAAGACCTGGCTGCTGAGCGTGCACGATCTCTTCGCGTTCGCGCTGATCCGGTCCGACTACGAGCGGGCGCTCTCCTACCTCCGTCGGCTTCCCGATCCCGACGAGAACCCGCTCATCCCGTTCCTCCAGGACACTCTCTCGCAAGCCGGTCCGGAGCCAGGGCGCAATGACCCGTGCTGGTGCGGTTCCGGCCGCAAGTACAAGAAGTGCCACCGCGGCACGCCGCGCGTGAGCCCCAAGCTGCGGAATCAGCTGCTGCAGACCAAGGCCTTCGCCTTCGCCCGGATGAGCCAGTTCGGGATCGTCATCGACGCGCTCGACGAGGCGCGAGCGACATACGTGGCGGAGGACGTCGTGCCCCAGTTGGCCGACGATCCGCTGGCCGCCGACGTCGCCCTGATCGAGGGCCGGCTGCTGGAGGCGTTCCTCGACTACTGCGGGCCGCTGCTGACCGACGAAGACAAGATGCTCGCGGCGCAGTGGATGCTGGTCGAACGGTCGGTGTACGAGGTGCTCGAATCGCGCCCCGGCGATGGCTTCACGCTCCGTGACGCGCGCGCCGGCGACCGGGTGGAGGTGACGGAACGGACGGGGTCGCGGGAGATCGGCACCGGCGAGTTCCTCTGTGTCCGCGTCGTCCCCGAGGGCGACGAGAACGTCATCTACGGCGGCATCGAGACGATCGACCCGGTGCTGCGCGGCGAGCTCATCGACATCCTCGACGAGCCGGTCGACCCGTTCGGGCTCATCGAGTTGCTCAGCCGCCGCTACGCCCCGCTGCAGATGCGCACCGCCACCGGTGAGGAGATGGTGATCTGTACGGGGACGTTCGTCATCCCCGACGCGACCGGCGTGGCCCGCAAGCTCAGCCGCCGCTACGGAAAACGCGACGGTGACGAGTGGACCTGGCTGGACGGGACGCGCGTCCTCGGCACGATTGCGCAGATCCCCGCGGAGGACGACGAGCTGGCGCTGACCGTCGACGCGATGAGCGAGGAGCGCTACGAGGCGATGACCGAGCACCTGCTCTCCATCGCTCCGGGCGCCGAGCTGGTCGACGAGTCGCGCAGCAGCGCCGCCGAGCTGATGGACCGGGCGGAGTCGGACGGTGCGGCGGCGTTGCCCGCGCCGGAGCTGGATCCCGCTGCGGCGGAGGCGCTTGAGGAATTCGTGCGCGACTACGAACGCAAGTGGGCAGACGAGTCCATTCCGGCACTTCAGGGGCGCACCCCGCGCGAGGCGGCCGAGGATCCCACCACCCGCGACGACGTGATCCGGCTGCTCGACTCGTTCCCGGAGGCCACCGGACCCGGCGGGATGAGCCCGGCCCGGCTGCGGGAGATGCTGGGGTTGTAGCTGAGCGAGTCCTTGTTTCGTGACCGGTGAGCGCGTGCCTACGATTTCGGATCGGAAACCGCAGGCATGCGCTCACTGGATTGGTGCGACGTCGCGTCGAGATCCGCCGACGGCGCCCGCCGGCCGCCGCATCCCTGGGATGATTGGTGCGATGCGTATACCGGTGGTGTTCGACGCGAAGAAGTACATATGGTTCGAGCCACCTGCGGTGGGGGACCAGGTGCGATGGCAGCTGTGGTGGACCGAGGAATGGAACCGGTACTGGGCAGGTCTCCGACCCGGGTGGCGACTGACCACGGAACTGCGCGCATCGTCCCGCGCGCCGAAGACCTATCTCGACCCGGATAGCCCGGCCGGCACTGTCATCAAGCAGTCTGCGATCGCGATCTGTGGCGATCTGCGCGCCAAGTATGTTGCACCGATCCCCATACCCGACTCCCTGACCATGTCCGGCGCACTCACCGTGAACGCAACAGAGAAGCGGCGGCCCGCGCGGGCCCCCGACGCGCCGGAAATGGATCCGGAAACCATCACCGTGGGCACGGTGACTGGGCTCCAGGTGGTGTCGGTGCTGCACGACTGGGGAGCGGTGGACCGGCACGGCTGGAGCGGTTTCGAGCCGATCGCTGGGAACGAATGGTTCTACGACGTAGTCCGGGCGCCCGCCAGACTGCACCATTACCGCCCGAGCGATCCCGATTCGAGCGCCGTGCGCAACGAGGTGCTCCTAGTGGATCTTGACGTGTCAGACGCGAGCGGCTGACCGGCGATCGCGGGCCCGTCCGGATCGTCGGTCCCGGTGCCGGGGGTCAAAAGTCGTATCCCGTCTCTGTGGCACCGCCGGAGCCGGACTCCTGGTACCGACGCAAATGCACGCTGCGGGCCAGGCGGATGACCGGGCGGATGAGCATCTCGACGCTGCCGATCACGAACAGGCACGTGCCGGCGAAGGTGAGGGTCTCGAAGAAGAAGAAAAAGCTGCCGATGACGAACCAGATGCCGATCAGGATGTCGTTGGCGATGCTGAGGACCTCGTACCGATGGCGGATCACCAGCTCTTCCGGTCCCATGTGAACGATGACGGGTCCCGGCCCGGATTCCATACCGGCCGGTCCGCGTGGTGGTGCGGGCATAGGTGCCTCCGCTCGGGTGCTGATCGGGTCTGGCTTCAGAGTCGATCGTTCCCGCCGCGCCCGCGCAGCGCAGGCCGGAGTCGCTCGACGAGGTGCGCCACTGAGAATGACAACGCCAGTTTGCCTCGATGCCGGTGGCGGCGGCCACCGCCTCCTGCGATACTTGTATCGCAGGAGGCGGTGGTGTGTCCATGTCGATCAGGCTCACGCTGGGGGAAGAGGCACGCTTGGATCGGCTGGCCAAACGCACCGGCCGTTCGAAGTCGTTCTATGTGCGTGAGGCGCTCCGAGAGCACCTCGACGAGCTGGAAGAGAAGTTCTGGGGGATGCCGTAGTGCAGGAGTGGGAAGAATCGGACAAGGCGAGTCGGCCGGCCCAGGACCTCTGGGATGAGCTGGGGTGTGACGGGCTGGCAACTCCGGACGACCACCAGATTCGATAGAGCAGCGCGAAGGCTCGATCGCCAGGTCGTCCAGCCGGGCTGACCTGCTTCACACCGGCGCACCACCGGCCTCCCACACGTCGCGCCACTTGGCCTCGATGCCGGTGGCGGCGAACGAGCCGAAGTTCCAGCGCCGGAACGCATCCACGACGTACCGGAGCTGATCGTGCTCGGGTCCCTCGGGGCTCACGGCGACCAGCGCCAGCCGGTGCTCCTTGCCCGCATTCCGCCCGGTGGTCACCTCGTTGCGCGTGACGAAGAACGTGTCCGCACCCATCACCCGGCCCTTCACCTCGATGAAGATGGTCCGGCCGTCGGCGGTGGTGGAGCGGACGTCGAAGCCCGGGTTGTTGTGCGGCATCTCCTCGGGCGTTCGGCCCAGCGCGCGCTCGGCGGCCAGCACCATGGCGACCGCACGGCGGTCCGAGGTGACCGTGTCGACGGCGTGCCGCGGTGGCGGGGTGGAGGATTCCGGAACCCGGCGCGGTTCCGCGGAACCGTCCTGTACCGCGGGCGAGCCCGGTTCCGCGGAACCGTCTGTTGGCGTATCAGCCGGTGCAGGTGGCGCCCCTGCCGTCGGAGCAGAACTCACGGGTGCCGCCGCCATCGATGCCGGCACCAGGATGGCTGCCCCGATAATCTCCGGCGGCAGCACCGTCAAACGCCCCCGCGCGTCGAGCTGTGCGCGTCGGGCCTGCATCCGCTGCTCCAGCGTGTCGGCGCGCGAGCGCAGTCGGGCCGGCGGGGTCCGCACCGCCCGCGTCGACCCGGCCTCCTGCGCCTGCTTGACCCGCGTCGCCTCGGCGTGCAGGAAGTTGATCTGCTGGGTGAGCCGCTTGGTCACGGCGGCGCGGGTGCGCTCCACGATCGGCCCCACCCGCCCGCGCACCTCGTCGAGCTGGCCCGGCTGGAACTCGCTCGCCGCCCAGTGCAGCGCCATCGACCGGGCCGCGGACGCGCCGCCGAGCTCGGCCGCCGCAGCTCCCACGTCCAACCCCGCGGGCGGCGGCCCCGCGTCCAGATACGGGGCCATGCCCAGGTCGTGGCCGCGGCCCTGGGAATCCAGGGCGACGAAGGCGAAGCGCTTGTCCACCACGGATCCGTCCCCGTCGACCACTTCACTGGTCAGCGCGACGAGCAGGCGCACGCCCCCGTCACCCTTCCCGCCCCGCTCGGCATCTCCGGCGACGCACAGCACCGCGCCCCGGCGCAACGCGTCGCCGTTCTGCGCGATCGTCGCGTCCAGTACCGCGTCCACCAGGGGGTGGCCGGGGGCGAGCAGCTCGGCGCGCGGGGCGCCCGCCCGATCGACGTCGTCGGGGTCGAACGTCACCCGGTGGTAGCGGGTGGTCACCGGACGCGCCCCCGGATCGCCGGCCTCGACGCGGCGTAGCGCCGCCGGCACGTGCGTGATCTCGCGGCGGGTGCCCTCGCGCGGCGCGATGGCGCCGCCGAGCCGGCGGAACGCCTCGGTGAACAGCGACTCCACGTAGTGCGGCTGCAGACGCCGGGCCCGCGCCTCGTCCATGGTGCGGCGCATGCGCTCGAGCTCGACAGGGCCGATGGTCTCGCGGGCCAGTGCCCGCTCGTGCACGAGCGACGTGAGCCCGGCGGACACCTCGGCGTCCACGACAGACTGCAGCTCGCGCATCCGCGCGGGATCGTCGCCGTAGCGGACGGCGCGCACCAGCAGGTCGCGCAGCGGCTGCTCGGAGAACGCCTCGCCGAGCACGTCGAACAGCCGCCCGCCGTAGGCTTTGCGCTGGGCGTCCATCTTTTCCAGCAGCCGGGTGAACACCTGGCCCTCGCGGGTGTCGTCGGCCACCAGGTTCCACAGGCGGCACACATGCTCCTGGCCGATGCGGTGGATGCGCCCGAACCGCTGCTCGATGCGGTTGGGGTTCCACGGCAGGTCGTAGTTGATCATCAGGTGCGCGGCCTGCAGGTTCAGTCCCTCGCCGGCGGCGTCGGTGGCGACGAGCACCTGCGCGGTGGGGTCGTGCGTGAACCGCTCGCGGATCGCGTGCCGCCGGGCGCGCGGAGTGCCGCCGTGGATGGTGAGCACCGCGTCGGGCCGCCCCAGCAGGCCTTCGATCTGGGCGGCCAGGTGGTCGAGGGTGTCGCGGTGCTCGGTGAACACGATGAGCTTGCGCGGCGTGCCGTCCGCCGCCCGCAGCAGCGCGCGGTCCAGCAACAGCATACGCAGCTCGGCCCACTTGCGGTCCTGGCCGCCGTCACGCACCCACGTCGCCAACTCGACGAGCTGGTCGAGCCGGGCGATCTCCACGCGCAGCTCGGCGGCCGTCTCCGCGGCGGTGGCGGCGTCGGCCACCTGCTCCTCGAGCAGCTCCGCCTCCGCAGCGTCGAGGTCGTCGAGGTCGGGGATGCGGTGCGGCAGGTGCGCGGGACGCTGCGCGGCGTCGTAGCGCCCGTTCTCCATGTCGTCCAGCCGGGTGCGGAGCCGGTCGCGGCGGCGGGCCAGCGACCGGGCGATGGCGTGCGCGCTGGAGGCGAGCCGCCGCTGCAGCACGGTGAGCGCGAAACCCACGGTGCGCGTGCGGGAACCGTTGAGCGCCTCGGCCCGGTTCATCTCGGTGCGGACGTAGTCGGTGACCGCCTCGTAGAGTTCGCGCTCCGCGGGGGAGAGGCTGTAGGGCACGGTCTCGGCGACGCGCTCGGGGAACAGCGGCGTGCCCTCGAAGGTGAGCAGCTCTTCCTTGACCATGCGCCGCATGATGCCGGTGGTGTCGAGGGTGTGCGCGCCCTCGCGGTACCGGCCGGCGAAGCGGTCGGGGTCCAGCAGAGCCAGGAACGCCTGGTAGTCCTCCTCGCTGCCGCTGTGCGGGGTGGCGGTCATGAGCAGCAGGTGGCGGGTGATGGCGTCCAGCGACCGGCCCAATTCATAGCGGCGGGTGGTCTTGAGCTCGCCGCCCCACCAGCGCGCGGACATCCGGTGCGCCTCATCCACCACGATCAGGTCCCACTCGGAGGCGGCCAGATGCTCCTGCAGTCGTTCGTCGCGGGCCAGCTGGTCCATGCGGGCGATCATCAGCTGATGGCCGGGGAACGGGTCACTCTGCGGCGAGCGTTCGATGAGCGGGCGGTCCAGCACGCGGGCGTGGATGTCGAAGCGGGTCGCCAGCTCCTCGCGCCACTGCTCTACCAGCGAACCGGGCGCGATCACGAGCATCCGCGTGAGGTCGCCGCGCAGCATCAGCTCCTTGGCGTACAGCCCGGCCATGATGGTTTTGCCTGCGCCCGGGTCGTCGGCCAGCAGGAACCGCAGGGGAGTGCGGGGCAGCAACTCGCCGTAGACGGCGCGGATCTGATGCGGCAGCGGGCGGACCTCGCTGGAGGTGACGGCCACCATCGGGTCGTGCAGGCCCGCCATGCGGATGCGCAACGCCTCGGCGGCCAGGCGGAATCGGGCGGGGTCGGCATCGAACGGCCAAACAGCGGTGCCGTCGTCTTCGGTGGTGCCGTCGTGCTCGGTGCTGGCGGGCTGTTCGTGGTCCAACCGTGCTCCCCTCGTCGCTGCCGCCGCAAAAATCACACTGCATGCACAACGTACTGTGCAGACTTTGCGGGTGCGCTGCGACACCGTAATCGCGTGGCGAGAACCGATGATGAGCTGGAGTGGCCGAGTTACGGCTTCTCGTTCAGCCGTCGGCTCCGGTACATCCGCCGCCACCGCAACCTCACCCAGGAGCAGCTGGCGCATCTGAGCGGCATGCACCGCAACCAGGTGTCCAACCTGGAGCGCAACACCAGCCGCGACGGCGGGTCGGCCGACCCGCACCTGTCCACCGTGTACAGCCTGGCGCGTGTGCTGCGCGTGCCGCCGGAGATGCTCATGCCGGATGCGGCCACAGCGGTGACGTTGCGCTCGCGGGAGACCGCCGACGACACGGCGTGGGGCGCCGTGGAAGTGCAACTGAGCCGACAACTCATGACCGAGCTGCCGCGCGAAGAGGCATCGCCGCGGTCGCTCAGGGCACTGCGACGCGACTGACCAGGGGCGGGGGAATGATGCAGTATCTCCGGGGCGGCGTCGTGCTCCCGACGGTCCTCGTGATCGCGATCTTCGCGATGACGAGCGTGGCCGTCATCGAATTCGATACGGCTGACGCGGATCGTCGGGACCCGGACGTCGCCTCCGGGGCGCGGTGGGCCGTCTACACCGCCCGCACCACGATGTAGATGATGGCGGCCAGGATAAGCAGGTAGCTGATCGCCATGACCACCCTGGTGGCGAGCTCACTGGTGGGAGGGAACATCCCCTTCATCGGGTGATCCGTCAGGTATTCCGCCATGGTCCGCGTACGCACCCGGTTGCCTGAACGGGCGTCGAACTCGTCTTCCCGCACTGTCGAATCCATGTCGCTACCGCCCTTTCCATGTGAAGCCGCTGTTCGCGCTGGGCGCTCCCGGAAGCGGTTTTGCACACCGGGGCCCTGCCGAGTGTTGGGCTCACCCTGATTGTAACGCCGTCCGCGAATACGGGTGAGTCTTGTCACGAAGCTGTGACGTGACGGCCGCCGGGTCGTGACGGGCCGGCCCTCGCGTGCATCCGAGCTCAGAATGCGGTGTGATCGGTGCATGGACGGCTGCGACTACGCGACGATGAATTTTCCGCTGCCGGATTGGGCCGGGGGGCTCGGACTCGAGCCGCACCCGGAGGGCGGATGGTTCCGCGAGACCTGGCGCAGCGGGACCACGCTGGCCGCGGCGGCGCTCCCGCCCGGGTTCCAGGGGCCGCGCTCGGCGGGCACCTCGATTCTGTTCCTGCTCGCGCCCGGGCAGCAGTCGGCATGGCACCGCGTGCCCGGCGCGGAGCTGTGGCTGCACCACCGGGGCGGGCCCGTAGCCCTCGAACTCGGCGGAACGGGGGACGCGCCGCGTGACACCATCGTCCGCGTTGTCGGCACGGACGTGGAGCGCGGCGAGTCGCCGCAGGCCGTGGTGCCCGAGTGGTGCTGGCAGCGCGCGCAGCCGCTCGGCGACGACGCCGGCCTCGTCGGCTGCGTCGTCGTCCCCGGCTTCGACTTCGCGGATTTCCGGATGCTCGACTGATGGGTTCGGCCGGCCCCGCAGAGACGACGGCCGCCCGGCACCGTGTGGTGCCGGGCGGCCGTCGAGGCAATAGTCGTTCTTCGCTGAGCGGTGGTCAGCCCTTGTACGGTTCCGCGCTCAGCAGCGTGACCTTCATCGTCCGGCCGCTGGGCACGAGGTACTCGCGGGTCTCACCGGCCTTGGCGTCGATGAGGGCGCCGCCCAGCGGGGAGCTGGGGGAGTAGATCTGCATCTCGTCTTCGGCGGAGGCCTCCTCGCGCGTGGCGATGAGGAACTTCTCCGTGTCGGACTCGTCGTCGCCGTAGTAGACCTCGACGACGGAGCCGGGGAGCGCGACACCCGACTTGGTGGGGGCCACGCCCACATTGGCGTTGCCGAGCAACTCCTGCAGCTGGCGGATGCGCGCCTCCTGCTGTCCCTGCTCCTCGCGGGCCGCGTGGTAGCCGCCGTTCTCCTTGAGGTCGCCTTCCTCGCGGCGTTCGTTGATCTCGGCGGCGATCACGGGACGATTCGCGACGAGGCCATCCAGTTCCGCCTTGAGCCGGTCGTACGACTCCTGGGTGAGCCAGGTCTCCTGCGTATCAGTCATGTCGGTCGCTCCATGGTCGTTCGTGGCCGCGAGCGGGTGGCCGGCTGGTCTCGCCGGCTGCCCGGACGGCCTCGACCCGTGGCGGCCGGATGTCCGCCACGGGGATCGGTTCGGTGTCGGGGACCGCGCCGAATCCCTCGGCGCGTCCCCGGCAGCCGCATAGAATGCAGCTGCCGTTAATGCAGCAGTACACGACTCGCCCGGAGCCGTGTACGCGACCAATGTACCACCGAAACGCGTGGCGTAAACGTATCCGCCGGTACGCCGGGCCGGCCGCATCGCTGTCGGGACGGCCCGTGTCGGAGTATCGGTGTCCGCCGCGGGGCGGACTGTCACGTCATCGCCGGTGCATCAACTCCCCGGCGGCGTGTCGGTGCCCAGGTAGGCGGGCACGTCGTAGGTGCATCCGTACACGTCCACGACGCCGCCCGGCGAGGAGGTGTGCAGCTTCGTGGTGACGACGGTGGAATCGAACTGGGTGGGCGGGAAGAAGACCTCCCGGCGGGCCACCTCGACGCCCTCACGGTTGCGCGCGCGGATGACGCACATGGCAGGGTCGGAGGGATCGTCGCGGGTCAGCGAGATGTCGGCCGCCATCTCGGTGTCGTCCAGGGCCTCGTAACGGATGGCCTGGCCCTCCAGGTCGGTGCTGCCGAGGGAGGAGTAGTACGAATACGCGGCTCCCGCGCCGAGCAGGACCACGCCGATGACGAGAACGATGAGCACGGCCTTGCGCCCCTTGGGGGAGAGCCGGCCGGTCTCGTACCGCGCCGACGGTGTCGGCGCACCGGTGGCATTCCCGCGGGAGGCGTCCCCGTCGGTGGAGTTCATGGCCTCGTCCTCAGTGTTCATGTCAGACCGTTCTTACCACGATCGGGGAGGCGGACGCCGCTGCAGGGCTGTCGAGGTAGACGCGGGTCACAGGGGGTGGGCCGGTGGCGGGCGACCCCGTGGGGATGGGACCATGGAGCGGGTACATGTGGTATTCGCGGGAGCGGGTGCCGATGCTGCGGGGCCGCCAGCGGAACCGGACCCGCGGCGTGTGCGTGTACTCCGTTCCACCAGCCATCCGGTCCGCACAGATTTCGAGGTGAAGATTCCAGTGAGCACCTACCGGCTCATGGCGGTGCATGCCCACCCCGACGACGAGTCGAGCAAGGGCGCGGCGACCATGGCCAAGTACGCCGCCGAGGGTAACGACGTCCTGGTGGTCACCCTGACCGGCGGCGAACGCGGCGACATCCTCAATCCGGCGATGGACGTCGAGGGGGTGCGCGACCGGATGCCGGACGTGCGGCGCGAGGAGATGGCCGCCGCGGCCGCGATCCTCGGCGTGCGGCAGACGTGGCTGGGCTTCGTCGATTCGGGGCTGCCGCAGGGCGATCCGTTGCCGCCCTTGCCGGAGGGCTGCTTCGCCCTGGAGCCGCTCGAGGTCCCCACGGAGGCGCTGGTCCGGCAGATCCGCGCGTTCCGGCCGCACGTGATGATCACCTACGACGAGAACGGCGGCTACCCGCACCCCGACCACATCAAATGCCACGAGGTGTCGATGGCGGCCTTCGAGGCGGCGGCTGACCCCGAGGCCTACCCGGACGCGGGCGAGCCCTGGCAGGTCAGCAAGGTCTACTACACGCACGGCTTCATCCGTAAGCGTCTGCAGCTGTTCGGCGAGGCGATGGAGGAGGCCGGCAAGGCCAACCCGTTCGCTGCCTGGTTGGACCGGTGGAAAACCGAACAGGGCGATTTGATGGCCCGTGTCACCACGCAGATCGAGTGCGCGGAGTTCTTCCCCCACCGCGACAAGGCGCTCATCGCGCACGCCACCCAGATCGACCCCAACGGCAACTTCTTCGTGGTGCCGTTGGAGACGCAGCAGCGGCTGTGGCCCACCGAGGAGTTCGAGCTGGCCAAGACCACCGTGCGCACAGCCATCCCCGAGAGCGACCTGTTCGCCGGGCTGGACGGGGAGGCGGCGTCGTGACCGGCGCCGTGTCCCTGGCCGCGGCGCAGGGCGCCGTCGTGTTGGCCGACTGGGGCAATAAGGATCTCACCGGCGGGCGCGGTGCCGAGTTCGGCAAGGCGTCGCCGCTGGGGCTGCTGCTCATCCTGGCTCTTCTGGTGGGCATCGTCTTCCTCATGCGATCGATGAACCGTCAGCTCAAGAAGGTGCCCAAGTCGTTCGACACCGACGACGATCAGGGCGGCGCCGGCAACGACGGCGGCGCGTCCGCCGCAGGCGGGCCCGACGGCGACGGCTCAGACGGCGGCGGCTCGGTAGTGCCGGACGGGAAGCCGGCCGGCGACGGCACCGGGTCGGCCGACGGACCCGGAAAACCGGGGGCATAGCCCGGCGGCCGCCCGATCCCGCCCCCGCGGCCGTCCACGCGGCCTAGCGTGGAGGCATGACCAACGAACTGGCCGACGCCACCTCCCCGTATCTGCGTCAGCACGCCGGCAACCCGGTGCACTGGCAGCAGTGGGGTGACGCCCCGTTCGCCGAGGCGCGCGAACGCGACGTCCCCGTCCTGCTGTCGATCGGGTACTCGTCGTGCCACTGGTGCCATGTGATGGCCCACGAGTCCTTCGAGGACCCGGCGGTGGCGCAGGTGATGAACGACAACTTCGTGTGCATCAAGGTGGACCGCGAGGAGCGGCCCGACCTGGACGCGGTGTACATGAACGCCACCGTCGCGTTGACCGGGCAGGGCGGCTGGCCCATGACGTGCTTCCTCACCCCGGACGACGCCGCACCGTTCTACGCGGGCACCTACTATCCGCCGGCCCCGCGCGGCGGCATGCCCGGCTTCGTGCAACTGCTCACCGCCATCAGCGATACCTGGGCCACCCGCCGCGACGAAGTGCGCACCGCCGCGGCCTCGGTGGTCGAACACCTGCAGGCGGCGGCGCAGGTACTGCCCGACGGCACCCGGCCCGTGGGCGCGGCGCTGCTCGACGATGCGGTGGGCGCGGTCCTCGATGACGAGGACGCTGTGCACGGCGGGTTCGGCGGTGCCCCCAAGTTCCCGCCGCAGGCACTACTCGAGGGGCTGCTGCGGCATCACGAGCGCACGGGCTCGGCGCCGGCGCTGCAGGCGGTGCGCCGCACTGCCGACGTGATGGCGCGCGGCGGCATCCACGACCAGCTCGCCGGCGGCTTCGCGCGGTACTCGGTGGATCCCGGGTGGGTGGTGCCGCACTTCGAGAAGATGCTCTACGACAATGCGTTGCTCTTGCGTGTGTACGCCCACCTGGCCCGGCGCACGGGGTCGGTGGCCGCGGGACGCGTGGCGGGCGACTGCACGGAGTTCCTGCTGCGCGATCTCCGCACGCCAGAGGGCGGATTCGCCTCAGCGCTGGACGCCGATACCGACGGGGTCGAGGGAGCCACCTACGTCTGGACGCACGACCAACTCGCCGCCGCGGTAGGAGAGGACGACGGCGCGTGGGCGGCCAAGCTGCTGGGCGTCACCGAGTCCGGCACGTTCGAGGCGGGCGCCTCTGTGCTGCAGTTGCGCGAGGAACCGGACGATCCTGCGCGGTGGGCGGACGTGCGCGCGCGGCTGCTGCGGGCCCGGAACAGCAGGCCGCAACCGGGTCGCGATGACAAGGTTGTCACGGCATGGAACGGCATGGCGATCCTGGCTCTCGTCGAGGCATGGTCGTGGCGCGCGAGCCTCGGCGACGGGTCGGAAGGCGGCGAGGGTGCGGGGCCCGTCGGCGGCTCGGCGGAGGACGCGTGGCTGACTGCGGCGGAGGACTGCGCGCGCCTGCTCCTGGGCACGCACAAGGTGGACGGCCGACTGCGGCGGTCTTCGCTGGGCGGGCGCGTGGGCGCGGCCGCCGCGGTGCTCGAGGACTACGCGTACCTGGCGTCGGGCCTGCTGGCGCTGCACTGCGCCACGGGCGCGCAGGAGTGGCTCACCGAGGCGCAGGACCTCATCGACACTGCCGTCGACCTGTTCGCCGACCCGGACTCGCCCGGCAGCTGGTTCGACACCGCCGCGGACGCGGAGACGCTGGTGCACCGGCCGCGCGACCCGGTGGACGGCGCCACCCCCTCCGGCGCGTCGGCGATCACCGACGCGCTGCTGACGGCCTCCGCCTTGGCCGACGCCGGCTCCGCCGCCGGGTACCGCACGGCCGCCGAGTCGTCGCTGGACCGCGCAGCCGTGCTGCTCGAACGCGCGCCGCGGTCGGCGGGCAACTGGCTGGCGGTCGCCGAGGCGGCCGAGCACGGCCCGATGCAGGTGGCCATCGCGCACGCCCCGGGCGACAGCGGCATGGTGGCGCTGGCGCGGCGCCTCGCGCCGGGCGGCGCGGTGGTGGTGGGCGGCCCGAGGGACTCCACGCCGCTGTTGGCGGACCGCCCGCTGCTGCGCGACCAGGCGACCGCCTACGTGTGCCGGCACTTCGTGTGCGACAGGCCGTCCACGTCGGAGACAGAGCTGCGGGGCCTGCTCGAGGCGTCGCTGCGGGGCCCCGCAGGGGACAGCGGGGCCGCGCACCGCGCCGATTCCGCGGCCGACCGGCTGCTGTTCCCGCCACCGGGCACCGAACCCGGTCAGACCTTCATCTGACCGGCGGACGGCGCGCCGTTGGCCGCGGCGATGCGCACCTGGCGTGCGGTGCGCACCGCCGCGGCGAAATCACGGAGCAGGTCGACGGTATCGCCCCAGGCCATGCACTTGTCGGTGACCGACTTGCCGTAGACGAGCGGCTCGGCGTCGAGGCCCTGATTGCCGGCCTCGATGAAGCTCTCGAGCATGACGGCGGCGATCGCGTCCTCGCCGGCCGCGATCCGCCCGGCGATCTCGCGGGCCACGGCGACCTGGCGCACGTCGTCCTTGCCGCTGTTGGCGTGGCTCGCGTCGATCATGACCCGCTCGGCGAGCCCGGCAGCGCGCAGCCGCTCGACGGCGCCGGCCACGTCACCGGCCGCGTAGTTGCTGCCGCCGCGCCCGCCGCGCAGGATCACGTGGCCCGCGACGTTGCCGCGGGTGCGGACGATCGCGGTACGGCCGTCCTCGGTGCTTCCGAAGAACACGTGCGGGGCGCGGGCGGCACCGCAGCCGTCGACGGCCACCTGCACGTTGCCATCGGTGGCGTTCTTGAACCCGATGGGCATCGACAGCCCGGACGCGAGCTGGCGGTGCACCTGGCTCTCGGTGGTGCGCGCGCCGATGGCGCCCCACGACACGGCGTCGGCGATGTACTGGGGGCTGATGGGCTCGAGGAACTCGCAGCCCACCGGAAGCCCCGCGTCGAGTACGTCGAGCAGCAGCTCACGGGCCATGCGCAGGCCGCGGGGCACGTCGAACGTCTCATCCAGGCCGGGGTCGTTGATGAGACCCTTCCAGCCGGTGGTGGTGCGTGGCTTCTCGAAGTACACGCGCATCACCACGAGGACGTCCTCGCGGACTTCGCGGGCCACCGCGGCGAGCCGGGCGGCGTAGTCGCGGGCCGCGTCGGGGTCATGGACGGAGCACGGGCCGACGACGAGCAGGACGCGGTCGTCGGTGCCGTCGAGCACGCGGGCGATCTCGTCGCGGCTGCGCTCCACCAGGCGGGCCCGGTCCGTGCCCAGCGGCTGTGCGCCCACCAGCTCGCGCGGCGTGGGCAGGTGGTCGAAGCCCGCCACGTTGCGGTCGGTGGTGCTCGCGGCGCCGGCGGGGGAGTCGAGGATCGTGGTCACGGTCAGGGCCTTTCGGTGTGGTGAGGGAACTGCTCTGCGGAGCGGGCCCCGTCCGCGATCCGGTCCGGAAGCCCGTCTTTCATGACGAAAGGCAGAGACCGTGGGTCTCTGCCTTGGGCTCCGGATGCGGAAGTTGATCAGCGTGCGCGACCAACGGCCCCATCCGGAGCCGTGGTAAAGCGCCAATAGGCGCGTGCGCTGAGTGGACTGATCACGCGGACGAGCGTACCAGAGAGACGCGCGTCGCGGTCCCGGCGGTCACTCGCGCCGCACCAGCGCCCGGGCCGCATGTCCGGGTCCTGCCCCCGTGTCCAGGTACGGCGCGCTGTGGGGCGGGGCGTAGGCTCACCCGGGGCGGACCGGGCCCGCGGACATCCCGGCCGGTGCATCGACGAATAGGCGGTGAACGTGCGCAACCCGCTGTACCGGCTCTATGAGCAGCATCTCCGGCGAGGGCTCGAGGGCAGGCCCCGGCCGCGGCACGTCGGGGTGGTGTGCGACGGCAACCGCCGGTGGGCCCGCGAGAACGGCTTCGACGACATCAGCCACGGTCACCGCATGGGGGCGCGCAAGATCGCCGAGATGCTCGGCTGGTGCGACAGTGCGGGCGTCGAGATGGCCACCATCTACCTGCTGTCCACGGAGAATCTCAACCGTGATCCGGCCGAGCTCGAGGTGCTCTTCGAGATCATCACCGACGTGGTGGACGAGCTCTCCGGGCCGGAACGCAACTGGCGCGTGTGCATCGTGGGGGCGCTCGAGCTGCTGCCGGACGACCAGGCCAAGCGGCTGCGCGCGGCGTCGGAGCGCACGGAGGGGTGCACAGGTACGCAGGTGAACATCGCAGTGGGATACGGCGGCCGCCAGGAGATCTGCTACGCCGTCAAGTCGCTGCTGCGCAAGGAGCTTGCGGACGGTGCCGCCGGCGAGCAGCTGGTGGACTCGATCACTCCGGAGGCCATCGGAGCCCACCTCTACACCTCAGGCCAGCCGGACCCGGACCTGTTGATCCGCACCTCGGGGGAGCAGCGTCTGTCCGGCTTCCTGCTGTGGCAGAGCGCGTATTCGGAGATCTGGTTCACCGAGGTGTACTGGCCGGAGTTCCGCCGCGTCGACTTCCTGCGCGCCCTGCGCGACTATTCCGCGCGGCACCGCCGGTACGGGGCCTGACCCTCACGGGATCAGCACCACCTCACGGGATCAGCACCGCCCGGCCCAGGATCTCGCCGCGCTCGAGGCGTGCGAACACCGCGGGGCCCTCGGCGAGCGGGAACGTCTCGATGTCCGCGCGGATTGCACCCGACGCGGCGAGCGCCAGCGAATCGACGAGGTCATTGCGCGTCCCGGCGTAGGACTTTCTGATGCTCGCGCCCCAGGGCCAGGCGTCGCCCAGGGCGCCGTCGGCTGCGATCCCCGGAGCGCCGCCGCCGAGCCCGACCATCCTGTACGCCCCGCCGGGCGCCACCGTGCGGACCGCCAGCTGCGCGGTCGCGTCGACGCCGACGAAGTCGAACACCGCGTCCGCCCCGCGGCCCCCGGTGAGCCGCAGGATCGTCTCCGCAGCGGTGTCGTCGGCGGCCAGGGCGACGTCCGCTCCCAGCCGTGTGGCGGTGTCGAGCTTGTCCTGGGCGAGGTCGACGGCCACGACCCGCGCCGGGCTGACCGCGCGCAGGATCTGCACGGCGATGTGGCCGAGGCCTCCGACGCCGATCACCACCGCAGTGCCGCCGGGGCGAAGATGCTCCCGCGTGCCGTTGATCGCGTGGTAGCTCGTCAACGCCGCGTCGGCCAACGGCGCGGCCTGCACGGGCGCGATGTCGGTGGGGACGAACGCCGACGCCGGCACCGCCACGTACTCGGCCATGCCGCCGTCGTGGCCCATCAGCCCCGGGCACGGGGGCATGGCGGAGCGACCGGCGGCCAGGCACAGGTTCTGCCTGCCGGCCGTGCACTCCCGGCAGGATCCGCAGGACCAGCACAGGTAGACGACTCCTGCCGTGCCGACAGGAATCGGGGACACGGCGTCCCCGGCCGCGGCGACGGTGCCTGCGATTTCGTGCCCGAGGGTCATCGGTGCCGGGCGCTGCCGGTCCGCGTGCAGCACGTGCAGATCCGAATGGCAGACCCCGGCCGCCGCCACCCGCACCAGAAGCTGGCCCACGGCCGGTGCGGGCACCGGGACCTCGCGCCACTCGAGCCTGCCCGGCCCGGTGATCTGCAGGGCGCGCATGGTCGGGCCGGGCGCTGCCGAACCGCCGGTCACAGCGCCTCGTAGACGGCGTCGAGGTAGGCATTGGGCCGCGGCGCGCCGATGAGCCCGGGGCCCATCTTGTTCATCACGTACGCGACGGTGATGCCGCGGTCGACGTCGGCGGCCACCACCGAACCGCCGAATCCGGTCCACCAGCACACCCGCCCCGCGCGCACGCCGGGCATCGACGGGGTCGGCAGCCCCCAGCCGAGCCCGAACCGGACGGGGACACCGAGCACGCGGTCGGGCCCGTCGGACTGGACGTCGAAGATCCGGTCGATGGTCGCGGGTGCGAGGAACCGGCGTCCGCCCACCGTCCCGCCACAGGCGACGAGAGACTGCAGCAGGGCGATCGACCGCGCATTGCCCTGGCCGTTGGCCGCGCCGAGCTCGGCGGCCATGAAGGCGGGGTCGGTGGTGAGCGCCGGGGCGAACGCAGGGTTGGTGAGGGTGCGCCGCAGAACGCTGTCTGCGGGGAGGGAGGCGTAGTCGAATCCGCTCGGAGGGGGCGGCACCATCGTCGCAACGCGTTCGGGGGCGTCGAGGAGTGCACGGGGCGCGCCGATCCAGTAGTCGGCGCCCAGCGGCCCGGCGAGCTCGTCGGAGAGGAACGCGCCCAGCGACCGGCCTGTGATGCGCCGCACCAGCTCGCCGACCAGCGTGCCGAACGACATCGCGTGATAGCCCGACCCCTCTCCCGGCGCCCACCACGGCTTCTGGCCCGCCAGCAGCGCGGCGGCGGCCGGGCCGTCGTAGAGGTCGTCGACCGTCATCGTCCGGTCCCAGCCGGACATGCCGCTGGTATGCCCCAGAACGTGGCGGACCAGCACGGGGTTTGACCCGCCCGGGCCCTTGCCGGCCGCGGCGAACTCCGGCCAGTAGTGGGACACGGGCGCGTCCGGGTCGAGCAGGCCGCGCTCGACCAGCAGCAGCGCGCACAGCGCCGTCACGGTCTTCGTCAGCGAGTAGGTGTTGGCGACGGTGTCGCGGGTCCAGGGCCGGCCGGTCGCGGCGTCGGCGGTGCCGCCCCACAGGTCGACGACCACCTCTTCGCCGCGCATCACGCACAGCGAGGCCCCCACCTCCGCGCCCGTCGCCAGGTTGTGGTCCAGCAGTTCGCGCACGCCCTCGAACCCCGGAGCGCACGTCCCCTCCAGTACCCCGCTCCGGACCGCTGATCCGGTGCGTGGAGCCCCGTTCATCGGGCGCCCGCCAGCGCACTGGCCCGCTGCTCGCCCGCCTCGATCTCGGCGTGCAGGTCGCGCGCGTACCGGGCGAAGTCGATCTGGATGGTGTGGCGCGGCGCGTTGTAGTACTGGGCCAGGTGCTTGTTCTCGTCGTGGACGATGAGCTCGCGCATCCGCTGCTCCGAGGGCGCCCGGTACATGCCCTTGAGGTGTTTGGCGATGAACTTGCTCTGCTGTTCGGCCAGGTTGACGATGGTGGGCGACGACTGGGCCAGGCCCGCGTAGTACAGGTCGTCCACGTCCGGCTTCATGATGCGCTTGAACAGCGGATACCGATGTTCGGAATCGGGCTGCAGGTCCGGCGTGTCGAAGAACGGGAAGGTCATCTGATATCCGGTGGCGCAGACGATGACGTCGGCCTCGATGCGTCGCCCGTCGGTGAGCACCACCGCGTCGCCGTCGAGACGTTCGATGGCGGGCACGCAGGTGAGGTCGCCGGAGCCGGACTTCTCCAGGAAATCGATGCTCACCGAGGGGTGCGCGGCCAGGGGCTCGTGGTCGGGGGCGGGCAGGCCGTAGTCCTCCATGTTGCCGACTATCTTGCGGATGGCACGCCGGGAGATCTTCAGCCCCAGCTTCTTCGGCATCCATGACGGCATCATCATCTTGTCGGCAGGCTTGCCGCCGCGGTACTTCGACAGCACCCAGACGCCGCGTCGCGCGGACACCCACACGTGTTCGGCGACGGTGCGGTTGGACAGCTCGGAGGCCACGTCCAGCCCCGAATTGCCCATGCCCACCACGACGACGCGCTTGCCGTGCATGTCCACCGGTTCGAACGGGCTGCGGTAGTCGTGGCTGTGGATGATGGTGCCGTCGAAGGTGCCGGAGTAGTCGGGGAAGCGGGGGTTCCAGTGGTGGCCGTTGGCGACCACGAGCGCGCCGTACGTGCGCGTCTCGCCCGTGCTCAGCCGGACGTCCCAGCCTCCGCCCGGGCGCCGCGCCGCGTGCTCGACGGACGTGTTGAAAGTGATGGTTTCGCGTAGGCCGAAGTGGTCGACGTAGTCGCGGAAGTACTGGTGCATGAGCGAGTGGTGCGGGAAGTCGGGCCAGTCCGGGTCGGCGGGGAACTCTTCGAACTCCAGCCGCGTGGTGGAGGTGTCGATGTGCAGGGACTGGTAGCAGGCCGACTTGCCGTTGGGGTTGTTGTAATACCAGTTGCCGCCCACGTCGTCGGACATCTCGAAGCAGTCGTAGGCGATGCCGTAATCCTTGAGCCGCTTGGCCGTGGTGAACCCGGAGCACCCTGCCCCGATGATGCACACCGTGCGGTCCGATGCCGCGTTGCCGGGAAATGCCGGCCGGAAGTCCGTCGTCACTGGTCCGTCCTTTCTCGTCGCTCCCGCAGTGGCGCCCGCGGAGCGTCTATGATCCATTTCACATATACTGCTTCACTGACGCTCTGTCTAGTGAGTGATCGGTTTGTAGAGTCGGCGTCGGAGACCGCGTCGGTTTCGGCGGCAGGGGAACGGAAGTGGTGGCGTGACAGAGCAGGCGGAGGCCGTGCGCGAACGCGGGAACGAGGGCGGCAGGCCGCGCACCCTGCGTGATGAGCAGAAGGCGCGCACGCGCACGGCGCTGCTCACCGCGGCGCGGGGGCTGTTCGTGGCGCGCGGCTACGCCACCGTCACCGTGGACGACATCACCCGCGAGGTCGGGTGCAGCCGGGCCACGTTCTACCTGCACTTCGCCGGCAAGATGGACGTGCTCGCCCGGATCAGCGCGGAGACGATGCAGCAGCGCGCAGCCGGCGTCTACCGAGACCTCGACGCCGTCCTCGAGTCCGGCTCGCGCGCAGAGTTCGTCGCGTGGGTGGTGCGGGCGCTCGACTGGTTCGACCGCAACCGGGAGATCCTGCCCACCTGGGATGAGGCGCTGGCCGCGGAGCCGGAGTTCCAGGCCGTCGGGCGCCGCTCCATCGTGGAGCTCACCGCCGCCATGCCGCATTACCTCGCCCGGTGGCCGGAGGGCAGGCAGGATGAGGCGCGGTTCCGGGTGGAGCTGCTGGTGACCCAGCTCGAGCGGTACTTCACCCGCTCGGCCGTGCAGGGCACCATCGAGTTCACCGGGGACGCGGCCGCGGAGATCCTGGCCGGCATCTGGTTTCCCGCGCTGCAGGCCCCCGGCTGAACGTCAGAGCTTGCGCAGGCGCACCCGGTTGATCGAGTGGTCGGCGTCCTTGCGCAGCACCAGCGTGGCGCGCGGGCGGGTGGGCAGGATGTTCTCCACCAGGTTCGGTCGGTTGGTGGTGTGCCAGATCTCCTGGGCCGCGATCGTCGCGTGCTCGTCGGACAGCCGTGAATAGTGGTGGAAGTGCGCCTCCGGGTCCGCGAAGGCGGTGCCGCGCAGGGCCAGGAAGCGCTTGACGTACCAGTTCTCGATGTTCTCGATGCGCGCGTCCACGTAGATCGAGAAGTCGAACAGGTCGGAGACCATCAGGCGCGGTCCGGTCTGGAGCACGTTGAGGCCCTCGAGGATGAGAATATCCGGTTGCCGGACGACCTGCTTCTCGTCGGGCACGATGTCGTAGGAGATGTGCGAGTACACCGGCGCCGACACCTCGCGCGCACCCGATTTGACCTCGGTGACGAACCGCAGCAGCGCCCGCCGGTCGTAGCTCTCCGGAAAGCCCTTGCGGTGCATGATGCCCCGCCGCACCAGTTCCTTCGTCGAGTGCAGGAACCCGTCCGTGGTCACCAGGTCCACGCGCGGGTGGGTGTCCCAGCGCGCGAGCAACGCCTGCAGCACGCGGGCGGTGGTGGACTTGCCGACGGCGACGCTCCCGGCGACGCCGATGATGAACGGAACCTGGCGCTCCGGGTGCTTCTCGCCGAGGAACGTGGCCGTCGCGGCGAACAACCGCTGACGCGCGGCCACCTGCAGGTGGATCAGACGCGACAGTGGCAGATAGACCTCGGCGACCTCCTTGAGGTCGATCTGCTCGCCCAGGCCGCGCAGCTTGTACAGGTCGTCCTCGGTGAGCACCTGGGGCGTCGACATGCGCAGCGCCCGCCAGCTGCGTCGGTCGAACTCGATGTACGGGCTGGGCTCGGTCATCCGCGACACTGGCGCACCCCCTGGGCGCGCGCGGGCGCGGCGTCCACGCGCGGCTGCGGCGCGGGCCCGCCGCGGTAGGGGGCCCGGGGCGAGGGCAGACGGTGGCTTGTCGAGTCGCCGTACATGCGGATAAGTCAACACCCTTCGGCGGGGCGGGCGCGATCCGGGTCGCGCCCCCGGCGGGTGCGACTAGGCTCCACCGACTGTGGACACCTTCGACCTGATCCGCCGGTATCAACTGCTGGGCCTGCGCTTCGACCGCATCGAAGAGGGCTTCGTGGACGCCTTCACCGGCGACCCCGCCCTGCGCGCGGCCGTCGACGACGAGCCGGCGCCGCACCCCGCCGAGCTGGCGCGTTCCGCGGCGGCGTTGCGCGGCGAGGTGCTCGCAGCCACCGACCTGGTGCAGCGCCGGCGCGACTTCATCGCCGCGCACCTGCGGGCGCTCGAATGCTCGGCACGCAAGTTCGCCGGGGAACACATCGGGTTCGTCGACGAGGTGGAGGCGTACTTCGACGTTCGCATCGAACTGGGCGACCAGGACCGGTACCGCGAGGCGCACCGGACGCTGGACGAGGTGCTCGACGGTGCCGGCAGCGTCGAGCAGCGGCTGCAGGCATTTCGCGCGGCGGACGAGATCCCGCCGGAACGGCTCACCGAATGCGTCCACGCGTTCTCCTCGGCGCTGCGCGACAAGGTGCGCAAGATCTACCCGCTGCCCGAGCAGGAGACGGTCGGCTATCAGATCGTCACCGACAAGCCCTGGTCCGGGTTCAATTATTACCTGGGCGGATTCAAGTCCACCGTGGCCATCAACGCCGACCTGGAACAGCGCATGGCCAACCTGCCGCACCTCATCGCCCACGAGGCCTACCCCGGCCACCACACCGAGCACTGCCGCAAGGAGTCCGGGCTGGTCGCGGCGGGCGAGGATGAGCAGACGCTGTTCCTGGTCAACACGCCACAGTGCCTCATGGCGGAGGGGCTCGCGGACCTGGCCCTTCAGGCCGTCGTCGGGCCCGGCTGGGGCGTCTGGGCGCGCGAGATCTTCGCCGACCTGGGGCTGCGCTTCGCCGGCGAACAGGCCGAGCGCATCGCCGACGCCTCCGCACAGCTCATCGGGGTGCGTCAGGACGCGGCGCTGATGCTGCACGACCGGGGCCGATCCGAGGACGACGTCGCCGCCTTCCTGCAGCGGTGGACCCTGGTGACGCCGGACCGGGCCCGCCAGCAGCTCCGGTTCCTCACCTCACCGCTGTGGCGCGCCTACATCAGCACCTACGTGGAGGGCTACCGCCTGCTGGGCGTGTGGCTGGCGGACCGCCCCGAAGGGGTCGGCGGAACCGAGCGGTTCGGCCGCCTGCTGGACGAGCCGTTGCTGCCCTCGCACCTGCGCGCCGAGCTCGCCGCCGTGTGACGGGGACAACCTCGTAGAATGATCGGCGACCCATGCCGCATGACCCACATCAGGGAGCACATTCGATGACGACTGCTGCGTCCAGCTCAGCCTCGCCCGCCACCGCCGCGAGCATGACAGCCCCGCTCGCCGAGCTCGACCCCGAAGTGGCGCAGGCGATGGGCGGTGAGCTGGCCCGCCAGCGCGACACGCTCGAGATGATCGCCTCGGAGAACTTCGTGCCCCGCGCGGTGCTGCAGGCGCAGGGCTCCGTGCTCACCAACAAGTACGCCGAGGGCTATCCGGGGCGCCGGTACTACGGCGGCTGCGAGAACGTCGACGTCGTCGAGAACCTCGCGCGCGAGCGGGCCAAGACGCTGTTCGACGCCGAGTTCGCCAACGTGCAGCCGCACGCCGGCGCGCAGGCCAACGCGGCCGTGCTCATGGCGCTGATGAACCCGGGCGAGAAGCTGCTGGGCATGAACCTGGCCCACGGCGGTCACCTCACCCACGGGATGAAGCTCAACTTCTCCGGCAAGCTCTACCAGGTCGCCGCCTACGGGGTGGACGAGACGACGCACCGGGTGGACATGGACCAGGTGCGCAAGGTCGCCGTCGAAGAGCGTCCGCAGGTCATCGTCGCCGGCTGGTCCGCGTACCCGCGCCAGCTCGACTTCGCCGCATTCCGCGAAATCGCCGACGAGGTGGGCGCCAAGCTGTGGGTGGACATGGCGCACTTCGCGGGCCTCGTCGCCACGGGCCTGCACCCGTCGCCGGTGTCCCACGCCGACGTCGTCTCGAGCACCGTGCACAAGACGCTGGGCGGCCCGCGCTCCGGGCTCATCCTGGCCAAGAAGGACTGGGCGAAGAAGCTCAACTCGGCCGTGTTCCCCGGCCAGCAGGGCGGGCCGCTCATGCACGCGATCGCGGCCAAGGCCGTCGCCCTCAAGATCGCCGCATCCGAGGAGTTCGCCGAGCGCCAGCAGCGGGTTCTCGTGGGATCGAAGATCCTCGCCGAGCGCCTGAGCGCCGCCGATGTCGCCGGCAACGGCATCTCGGTGCTCACCGGCGGCACCGACGTGCACCTCGTGCTGGTGGACCTGCGCAACTCGGAGCTCGACGGCCAGCAGGGCGAGGACCTGCTGCACGAGGTCGGCATCACCGTCAACCGCAACGCGGTGCCCTTCGACCCGCGCCCGCCGATGAACCCGTCGGGGCTGCGTATCGGTACGCCCGCACTCGCCTCGCGCGGGTTCGACGAGGCCGCCTTCACCGAGGTGGCCGACATCATCGGCACCGCCCTGGCCGCCGGGAAGGGTGCCGACGTGGCGGCACTGCGCGCCCGGGTGAGCAAGCTGGCCCAGGACTACCCGCTGTACGAGGGGCTCGAGGACTGGAAGATCGTGTAATCGCGGCGGCCGCGTAGAGGCGGCCGTCGCGTTCGAACCCGCGGCCCGCACCCTTTTCCAGGGTGCGGGCCGCGGTGCGTCGTGGGCCGGCCTTCTGCGTGTCGCGCTCGAAGTTCGGGCGTCACTTCGGCGTCGCGCTCGAAGTTCGGGCGTCACCGCGCATCGCGCCCGTAGTTGCCGCATCGGGTGTGTAGTTACGGACCAGATGGCACAACTGCGGGCGCGACGCCGGCGAGGGCCGCTGTCGCGTTCGAACTTCGGGCGCGACGCGGAGGCCCCGGCGAGCCGCCGCACTCAGAGCCCGGCCATCTGCGCCAAGTGCTCCAGGTGGAGCTCGAACAGCGCGCCGGTATCGGTGAACGTGTCGGGGCCGTACTGGTCGAACACTTCGAAGCTGACGGCCCCGAACAGCGCCGCCCACGCGAGAACCGCGCGCGCGAGGGCGTCATCGGTGAGAGTGAGGCGGAACTCGTCGCGGATCCGCGAGAAGTCGGCGGTGAGGCGGCCCGTGGGTGCGGAGCCGGCCTCGTCGGATGTCGCAGGCGGTGTCGAGGCGCGGGGCCCCCCTGAATGTGACTTCTCGAGGATCGTCATAAGCGTGACGATCACGCGGGTGCCCGGAGCGATGGTCTGCTCGCCGGGTGCCTCGTAGCCGGGTACGGGTGTGCCGTACAGGAGCGCGTAGCGGGCGGGTTCATGCAGCGCCCACGCCCGCACCGCCTGCCCGAGCTGCCGGAACTGCTCGGGCGGCTCGGCGTTCTCCTCGACTGCGGAGTCCACCGCGTCGCCGAGCTCGTCGTAGGCGTCGACCACCAGCAGCGTCAGCAACTCGTCGCGGTTGCGCACGTACCGGTATACGGCGGAGGAGACGACGCCCAGGTCTCGTGCCACGGCGCGTAGCGACAGCGCCGCCGGGCCGGATGCTACGAGGTGTTCGCGTCCGATCCGGACGATGTCACGCATCGTCTGCTCGCGTGCCCGGGTGCGTGGTGTCGACGTCATGCGGCCAGGATCCCCGATCGAAAGAGCACCGTCAACTGAAGAGAGCGTTGCTCTTGACAACCGTCGTGCCCGGGCGCATCCTGAACGAGAGAGCGGTGCTCTCGGATGTGGCGGGGCCGGAACGGCCGGGCCGCCACCCGTATGGAAAGGATTCGTCATGACCGAAACGCATGCCGTCGTCACCGGCGCCGGTCCCGTCGGCGCGAATATCGCTCTGCAGCTGGCCGGGCAGGGTAGGCCGGTCCGTCTGCTCACCCGCTCCCGGAGCGGTCCCGAGCACCCGTTGATCGAGCGGCTTCGCGCGGACGTCGCCCGGCCCGGTGAGCTGGCCCGGCACCTGGAGGGCGCCGAAGCGCTGTTCCACTGCATCCACGGCAGTGCCTACAGTGCCAAGACGTGGGCGCGCGAGCTTCCGCAGGCCGACAGGATCGCCATGGATGCAGCAGCGTCCGCATCAGTGCCCGTCGTGTTCCCGGAGAGCCTGTACTCCTACGATCTGTCGGCGATGCCGATGACCGAGGAGAACCCGCGTGGGGCGTTGCGCGGAAAGGGAGGGGTACGGGCCCTGCTGCTGCAGGCCCGGGCAGAGCATGAGGCCGCGACCGTCAGCGTCGTCGCCTCCGACTTCTACGGGCCCCACGTGCGCATGGCCCACGCCGGCGATCGGATGGTTCCGCTGGTGCTGGAGGGCAAGAAGATCACGGTGATGGGGTCGGCCGACGTGCCGCACTCGTTCACCTACGTCCCCGATCTGGCGGTGGCGATGATCGCCGCGGCCGGCGAACGCGCCGCGTGGAACCGGGTGCTGCACGCGCCCACGGCCCCGGCCGTCACCCAGCGTCGGATGGTCGAGGAGTTCGCCGCGGCCGCCGGGGTCGCGGCGCCCAAGGTCGCGGTGCTGCCTGCCTGGGCGTTGCAGGCGGTCGGCGTCGTGATGCCGTCCGTGCGTGAACTGGCGGAGACGATGCCGCAGTTCACCACGGAGTTCGTCATCGATTCCGCGGCCACGGAACGGCTGCTGGGACTGGCCCCGACCCCGCTCGCCGATGGGGCGGCGGAGACGGTGCGGTGGTGGCGATCCGCGGAGCGGCTCGCGGCGTGAGCGTCCGCGCGGGCCGGCGCGGGATAAGAGTGCCTCTGGATATTCGACGGTGATGGTGCGGATCTTTCCCCGGGTGCTGCGTGCCGGCCGCCGCTTTTGGTGCTGTACGAACCGCAATATCGGGTGTGACGAAGAGCATGTGATGTGCTCGGGTCCGAGCCATTCTGCCCGCGGCCGGTGAAAGAGCCCAGCCGACCGGCATTTCCGATCTGCGCTGAGTGGCCGGCCGGGGCGCGTCCGGATCACTCCAGCAACGCGCGGATATCGTCGGCGTCGAGGGCCTTCGCCATCCCGGCGCCCTCGTCGAGCACGCCGGAGACCAGCGCGGCCTTGCGTTCCTTGAGCGCCATCACCTTCTCTTCGATGGTGTTGCTGGAAATCATCCGGTAGACCATGACGTTGCGGGTCTGCCCGATCCGGTGTGCCCGGTCCACCGCCTGCTGTTCGGTGGCCGGATTCCACCACGGGTCGAGGATGAAGCAGTAGTCGGCCTCGGTGAGGTTGAGGCCGAAGCCGCCCGCTTTGAGGCTGATGAGGAACACCGGCGAGGAACCCGAGGTGAACTTGTCGATCACGGCACCGCGGTTGCGCGTCTTGCCGTCGAGATAGCCGAACGCGATGCCGGCGGCGTCGAGCCGCTCGCGCACCCGGCCGAGGAACGAGGTGAACTGGCTGAACACCAAGGCCTTGTGGCCGCCGGCCACCAGCTCCTCGAGGTGCTCCAAGAGCAGGTCGATCTTGGCGGACGGTGCGGTGGACTCCGGCTCCACCAGGGCCGCGTCGAGGCTGAGTCGGCGCAGCATGGTCAGTGAGCGGAAGATCTCGAACCGGTTCCTGTCCACATCGCCGAGCAGCCCCAGCACCTTCTGCTGTTCGCGCTTGAGGTGTGTGTCGTAGAGGCGCCGATGTCTGGGCGACAGGGCAACCTGCAGCACCTGCTCCTGCTTTTCCGGCAGGTCCCGTACCACCTGGTCCTTGGTGCGGCGGAGCATGAGCGGCCGGACGCGCCGGCGCAGGCGGGCCAGCAGTTCCGCATCGCCGCCGCGCTCGATCGGGTTGCGGTAGACCTCGGTGAAGCGGGTGGGGCTGGGGAACAACCCCGGTGCGCTGATCGACAGCAGCGCCCACAGCTCCATCAGGTTGTTCTCCATCGGCGTACCGGTGACGGCGACCTTGACGGGCGCCCCGAGCCGCCGCGCGCAGTGGTAAAGCTTGGACTGGTGGTTCTTCGCGAACTGGGCCTCGTCCATGAGCATGATCGACCAGTCGAGGGTGTCGTACTCGTCGAAATCGAGGCGGAACAGCGTGTGTGAGGTGACGACGACGTCGGCTCCCGCGATGGCCTCCTGCAGTGACGTGCCGCGCTTGCGGCTGGTCCGGTTCACTACCGCGACGGAGAGATGCGGGGTGAACCGCGCGGCCTCGGCCGCCCAGCCCGGTACGACGCTCGACGGGGCGAGTATGAGGGCGGGCGGCGAGTCCGGTTCGGTCTCGCGGGCGTGGCAGAGCAGGGCCAGCGATTGGACGGTTTTGCCCAGACCCATGTCGTCGGCGAGGATCCCGCCCAGCCGGTGACGCCACAGGAACTCCAGCCAGCGATAGCCGTCGAGCTGGTACGGGCGCAGGTCGGCCAGTAGCGTCGGCGGGGCTTCCGCCTGCACGTCGTCCAGGTCCAGGAGCCCTTGCACCTGACGCTTCCATGCGTCGGCCTGCCTCTCCACCACGCCCAGCGCGGCGAGGTCCTCCCACAGCCCGGCCTGAAATCGGCTGATGGTGAGCGTGTCGGACGGCGTCTCCTGCAGCGACCGGGCCTCCGCGATGAGATCCTTGAGGCTCTGCAGTTCCGGCTTGTCCAGGGTGATGTAGCGGCCGTCGTCAAGCACGAGGTGGGTGTCGCGCCGCGCGAGCGCGGAGATCAGGGTGGCCAGCGGCACTTCCGACTCTTCGACGGTGACCCGCACCGTGAGGTCGAACCAATCGGTGCGGTCGTCGTCGGACTGGTCGGCGGAGACGCCGATGGACAGCGCGTCGTTCACTTCGCGATAGTCGATGACCTCGCCCTCGAAGACCACGGTGACGTCGTCGCCGGCGTCGAGCAGGGGCAGCAGCTCGGTCATGGCGCGCAGAGTGTCGGTGCCGCGCAGCGTCGCCCACGGGCGCAGCGGTTCCGTGGGACCGTCCCGCAGCCCGTACTGCTCGAACGGGATGCCGCGCAAGCGGACGAGGGCAGCCAGTTCCGCGTCCGCGTCGCGGAATCCCCGGCCATTGATGTCGGAGATGCTCACGCGCTGTGCGCGGGGACCGACGCGGTAGCACCACATCCACGACAGGTGCAGGATATGCGCGTCCTCCATCCGCGCATGCAACTCGAGAACGGGAGGCTCGACCGGGTCGACCGTGAAGCTATCGTCGGTGGAGACCACCGGCGCGAGGCGCTCGAGCCGCGGCGCGAACTCGGCGGCGAAACGCGCGGCGTCCTCGGCGGGCACCACCAGGCCGCCGGCACCCGCCATGAGCGACTGCAACCCGCCCGGCATCGGCGCGTCCAAACGCACCAGCCGGGCGACCGCGCCCCTCGCGGGCTCGTCGAGCCAGTACGCCCGGGACAGCGGGGTGTCGGCCGGGACCGACGCAGGGGTGAACATGTACAGCCCGTGCGTGGGACTGCCGATATGGCCGAATCTGTCGAGCGGCACGATGTCCTCGTCGATCGCCAGCACGGGTGCCACGTGCTGCGTTCCGTCGTCGTCCGTGGTGACGTCGAGGACGATGCGGCCCGCCTCGGGGCGCGCGAACGGCACCGTGCGGGCGCCGTCGTGGATGATCTGGACGCCGCTGTCGATGATCGCGTCCAGCGTCGACCACAGCGCGGCCGAGTCGATGTCCGTGAGCGGAATGTCCTTCACGCCGGCGGGTCTGCCGAAGCGGGATGCGGCGGCATAAAGCTGGTGGAGCCGCGTCAGCGCCTGCACCTGGCCGAGCGCGAACGACGCCTCCTGGTACGCGAAGTCGTGCCAGCTGAGCGAGCCGTTGATCCAGCCACCCTTCTTCCCGGGGCGCACCAGGCGGGCGTAGAGCCCGCGTTCCGTCGTCCCGTACCCGGTCTGGGCTTCGCCCTTGATCAGCAACCCCAGCGGAACGGTGGCCGCGGCGGGCGCGGTGTCCAGCAGCGCGCCGAGGACGTGGTCCCAGCGCGGCTGCGCGGACATCGAGGAGGCGCCGCTCTGAGTGAGAAGGTAGGCGGCCGCCTGCGCGGCGAGAGCCACCGTGTGCTTGCAGTCGAATCCGACCGGGCAGGAGCAATCCCCGCCCTCGTAGCTGACGCCGGTCGGGTCGAGCGCGATGTAGGTGTTCGTGAAGTACACCCGGCCGCCGCTGCCGCGCACCGTGCCGATGAGGATCTGGTCCTCGGGGGACCACTCGAGCTTGGCGACGTTGCCGCCCTCGGCGTAGCGGCGCCCACGGCCGAACACCGGCGCGCCGACCATGTCGATGATGGAATCCTCGAACTCGGCGATCCGGTGGTCGATCTCCATGGCCCACACGATACCGGCGGCGGCTGACAAGGCCGGTCGGCGCGGTGTTCACGCGCCGTTGACCGGGTTGTGCGTGTCGATTCACCGCGAAGTGGTGCAGGTCACGTAGCGTTCGGGGTATCGGGCAGCGGGGAAGTTGCCCGTCCGGGAGGTCCGAACCGTGGCTGACGAGTACGCCGGGGGAGGGCCGGGACCCGGCCTGCCCGCGGGCACCCCGTCCGCCGCGGGTAGGCCGCCCCGGTCCTGCAACCGATGCCCATCCGGAGGCCGGGTGGGCGTAGGAGTCCGACGTGACTGGTACGAACGACCGCTGCACCTTCGTTGTCGACACCTCGGTGCTGTTGTCCGACCCGTGGGCGGTGACCCGCTTCGCCGAGCATGAGGTGGTGCTGCCGTTGGTGGTGATCGGCGAGCTCGAAGGTAAGCGTCACCATCACGAGCTTGGCTGGTTCGCCCGCGAGGCGCTGCGGCTGCTCGACGACCTCCGCATGGAACACCGGCGGCTCGACGTCCCCATCCCCATCGGCGACGGCGGCACCCTGCATGTGGAGCTCAATCACAGCGACCAGTCGGTGTTGCCGTCGGGGTTCCGCGCCGAAACCAACGACGCGCGCATCCTCGCATGCGCGCTGAACCTGCAGGCGGAGGGCTGCAAGGTCACGCTGGTCACCAAGGACACGCCGCTGCGCGTGAAGGCCGGCGCCGTAGGGCTGGCGGCGGACGAATACCACGCGCAGGACGTGGCGGCGAGCGGCTGGACCGGCATGGTCGACGCCGAGGTGTCGTCGGCGGAGATCGACACGCTCTTCGCCGAGGGGGCGCTGGACGCCGACGAGTTCCGCGACCTGCCCTGCCACACCGGCGTGCGGCTGGTGGGCGAATCGTCCAGCGCGCTCGGCAGGGTGACCGCGGACAAGCGGGTGCGGCTGGTGCGCGGCGACCGCGAGGCGTTCGGCATCCGCGGCCGGTCCGCCGAGCAGCGCATCGCGCTTGACCTGCTCATGGACGAGTCGGTGGGGATCGTGTCGCTCGGCGGGCGTGCCGGCACGGGCAAGTCGGCGCTGGCGCTGTGCGCGGGCCTGGAGGCCGTGCTGGAGCGGCGGCGGCACCGCAAGGTGGTCGTGTTCCGGCCGCTGTACGCGGTGGGCGGCCAGAACCTCGGCTACCTGCCGGGCAGCGAATCCGAGAAGATGGGGCCCTGGGCGCAGGCCGTGTTCGACACGCTCGAGGGGCTGGCCGAGCCGCACACCATCGAGGAGATCGTGGCACGCGGGATGCTCGAGGTGCTGCCGCTGACGCACATCCGCGGGCGGTCGCTGCACGACTCGTTCGTCATCGTCGACGAGGCGCAGTCGCTGGAGCGCAACGTGCTCCTCACCGTGCTCTCGCGGCTGGGCACCGGCTCGCGGGTGGTGCTCACGCACGACGTCGCCCAGCGCGACAACCTGCGAGTGGGCCGGCACGACGGGGTTTCCGCGGTGATCGAGAAGCTCAAGGGGCACCCGCTGTTCGCGCACATCACCCTGCACCGCAGCGAGCGCTCCGAGATCGCCGAGCTGGTCACCGAGATGCTCGAGGAGTTCACCCCGGGGGCGTGACGCGGACGGGGGCGCCGTCGTCATCGGATGGCCGTTCAGGTCGGTCGCTTTGGTGTGTACACAACGTACGAAGTGGCTATCAGGAAGAGGTGGATATCGACTGGCCTGCGGTGACGACGCGCTGACTCCGGGGCGATCTGTCGGAGATGCTGGGGCGTGTCATGTACGGGGTAGAGCGGATCGGCGTGACGAGACATGGAAAGTTGGCGGCGGTGGTGGTCGGCGTTGCGGACGCTGAGGCGCTCGAGGCATACGAAGCCGAACAGGATCGCGCAGCATATCGGGAAGCGATGGCCGACGATGACGGCGAGCGCGTAAGTATCGAGGATCTCTTCGACGAACTCCGCCGGTGACGGTGTACAGAGTCGAGTTCACCTCAGCGGCGGCTCGGCAAATGCGGAAGCTGCCCCGGCCGGCGCGTATTGCAGTCCTCGAGTCCGTGGCCGAGTTCAAGAGCGATCCTCGTCCGCACAACGCGACCAAGCTCGTCGGCGAGTAGACGGCATGGCGCATGACGGTGGGACGCTATCGCGTGATCTACGACATCGACGACAGGAGGCTGACGGTCACGGTCGTCCGAGCCGCCCATCGGCGCGAGGCGTATCGGCACTGAATGCTGTTTCGATTCCGGTGCCCTCTGACAGGGGAGTCGGAGCGAGTGGCAGCGCGCTTCCGTCGCAAGTTTCGAGTACCCGCAGCGGTGAACACCGGCCGAGGATCCGCTGACGCATCACCCTGCGGCGGCGATCGCCTTTTCCGCCAGCTCCGGACGGCAGATGAGCAGGTCGGGCAGCCACGGGTCGTCGGCGTTGTACCGGATGGGGGAGCCGTCGATACGCGAGGTGTGCAGCCCCGCCGCCTGCGCCACGGCCACCGGGGCGCACGAGTCCCACTCGTACATCCCGCCGGCGTGCGCGTAGATGTCGGCGTCGCCTCGTACCACCGCCATCGCTTTGGCGCCCGCCGAGCCCTTGCGCAGCACCTCCGCGCCCAGCGCGTCGGCGATCCGGGTGACACGGTCGTTGCGGCGGTTGCGGCTGATGATCATGCGCACCCTGCCGCCGAGCATCGGCGGCACCGGCGCCACGGTGCCGCTGCTGTAGGTCACGCCCAGCGCGGGGACGGCCACGGCGCCGAGCACCACGCGGTGGTCGACGACGAGCGCCACATGCACCGCCCAGTCGTCGTGGTCGAGCAGGCCGAACTCGTTGGTGCCGTCGAGGGGGTCCACGATCCACGTGCGTTCCGCTGTGAGGCGTACGCCCGTGTCCGTGCCCTCTTCGGACAGCACCGCGTCGTCGGGAAAATGCTCGGCCAGGCGCTCGGCGATGTACTCGTGGGCCTCCCGGTCGCCGCTGTCGCGCAGCACGTAGGGGTCGATGGCCGACGAGTCGGAGCGTAGTTCCAGCAGCAGCTTTCCGGTGCTCTCAGCGATATCCGCGGCGAGCGCCGCGTCGGCGACCGGATCGTTGGTGTGCGCGCTCATCGTCTGCTCCCTCGCCCGGTGCCGTGTCATCAGAATCGACCCTAACGGCCACTCGCCCGCAGTATGCGCGCAACGGTCAGGAATCCCCGACGGGGACGTGCGCGGCGAGTTCTCTGCGGTTTGGGCCGGCTGTGTCAGCGGCGGAAGGCGCCGGCCTGGTCGAGGAAGCTGATCGTGAGGGCGTCGCCGTCGAATGTGGCGACGGCGTCCGGGTGCTCCCGGCGGAAGGCCGCGGCGCCGGGTGCTGCCGGGTCGGCGGGAGCTATGGCGAATGCCGCGTCGCCGGTGCGCGTCAACCGGAACGCCTTCCGCCCCGGGCCGAGGGTGAGCGTGGTCGTGTCGTTGCTCGTGCGGACGGTGGCCTCGCCGTAGAAGGGGTTGGTGTAGACGCCGTCGAACGCCGGCAGCGGTGCGCCCGGGGACGGCGCTGCGGTTGTGGGTGAAGCGGCGGAGGTGCCCTGTCGCGGGGTCGCGTGCGACAGCGGCGTCCTGGCGAACCAGGCCGCCCAGTCGCGTTGCATCTCGCCGAACTGGACCAGGTCGGCGAACGCGGCGTTGACCGCTTGCGCTGCAGCGACGGGCCGCTCGGAGGTGGACACCGCGTTCGTCAGGGTGACGATGCCGACGCCGGCCGACGGGATCAGCGTCACGGCGGAGTCCGGGCCGGTCGGAGCGTCGTGGCCGGCGGTTCCGCCGCCGGTGATGACCACCCGGCCGGCGGCCGAATCGGTCACGCCGAATCCGTAGCCGCGGGCGACGCCGCGCGCGTCGATGGCGTCGGCGGCCTCCGTCGCGGTCTCCGGGGCCACCGCCTGCGGTGACAACGCTGCGGCCAGCGGTTCGGCGGGGATGACGCGCACCCCCTTGTACATGCCGTCGGAGAGCAGGACGCGCATCCACTCCGCCATGTCGTGCGCCGAGGAACTCAGCCCCCGGGCGGGTGCCACGGCATCGGTCCACGCGCGGTCTACGGCGGTGACGGTCCCGTCCGCGGCGACGAGCACCGGCGCGGAACTGTCCGTGCGGGCGGCGAAGTCGCGGGCCCGGTAGCTCGTCGAGTCCATGCCGAGCCGGTGGAACAGGCTCCGGGCGTACAGCGTCGCCCAGTCGGTGCCGGAGGCGCGGGCGACGGCCTCGCCCGCGATCGTCGGCCCCAACGCGCCGGGTCGGGCCGCGGCGCGGAACGTGCCCGGCGGCAGCGACTCCAGTCTGTCCAGCATCGACTGGCGGTCCACGCCGATATGCGCAGCGCCGATGGCGGCGTCCTCGGGCAGCCCGGACGTCCCCGTGAAGAGGTCGCCGACGGTGGCGTGGCCGGACACGTACGGGTCGGCCACCGCGAACTGCGGCATGAGCGCCTGGACGGGGGTCGACCAGGACCGGCCCTCCGTCAACTGGGTGGCGACGACGGTGGCGGCGACCGGCGTGGACAGGGCGCCCAGCGGGAACACGGTGTTCGCGTCCACCCTCGCGCCGTCGGCGTCCGACGTTCCCGAGCCCGGCGTTCCCGCCGCAGGCGCAGGCGCACCGGCGGGCGGCGTGGTCGTACCGTAGCCCCGCTCGAAGACCACCGTGCCGTCGTGCACCACCGCGACCGCCATGCCCGTCACGTCCGGGTCGTGCATCGCACCGGCGGCGACGGCGTCGAGCCGATCCACCGCATCGTCGATCCGCCCGTCGGGGATCGGGATCCCGGCGACCTGCCCGGGGGGCGGCTCGGGGGTGGCCGCGGACCCGGTGGCGTCGGGCGCGGGGCCGGGGAGCGGCTGCGGCGTCGTGGTGCACGCACCCGCCGCCGCGGCGATCGCGACCAGCCCCGCGGCCGCGGTCAGCGCGCGGCGGCGTGCGATCATTCGCGGTCCTCCCCAGCCGGAATCCTGGTGTGCGCGGTGTAGTACCGGCGGCCGTGCGCGCGCTGATAATGCCAGGCGGCCGTGGGCACGGGCCCGCGCCGGTGCAGCCAGTAGCGTCGGGGGAGCGGCTGGGCCGGACGGGTGCGGCCCACCTGGATCCGGGCGGTGACCACGCCCGGGCCCTCGTCGCGTGCGCGTTCGGCCAGCACGTGACCGTCCGCGTGGGCGATGAGCGTCGCGCCCTCGAGCTTCCCGCGGTACCGCAGCGGGGTCCACGGAAGGCGGCAGTCGACGGGGCCGCAGTGGGCGGCATGCACCAGTGGTGCGCCGACGTAGCGGGAGAATTCGGCGGCGGCGCGGCGTGCGGTGGCCTCGTTGCGTGCCTCCCACCGGTCGAACAGCCCGCGGGGCCGCCACCGCGGCACGGTCCACCATCCCGAGCCGGTCATCATGACGTCGACGCGTCCACGCAGCCGCCGGGCGGTGCCGGTGCGCATGAGCTCCCAGCACACCGCCGCGCCCGCGGTCGCGCCGGCGAGGGCGCCGCCGGGGGAACCGTCCGGCAGGTCGATGAGCCCCGGGTCGTCGCCGCCGATGTAGAAGGAGTTCTCCCACATCGTCGGCAGGTCCTTGTCGTGCCGGCCGAGCAGCGCGCCGTCCGGTCCCGCGAGGAAGTACGCGTTGCGCACCTCGCCGTCGTCGTCCCGGCACAGGAACGAACCGCCCACCCACGCGCGGTGGCGCCGGGCCAGCCGCTGTAGCAGCGCGGTCGCCCTGCCGTCGGGACGCAGCGCCGCGTGCGAGAGTGCGGGATCGAACGCGATGCCGGTGGTGAAGAACTCGGGCAGCGCGATGATCCGTGCACCGCGCGCGCCGGCCTCGTCCGCCAGGTCCTCGCAGCGTCGCACGTTGTGGTCGACGTCCGCGATCCGCGCGTCCAATTGGACGGCCGCGGCCAGAACCCCCGCGGGCGCTGCGGAGCCCGGCCCGGGGGCTGCCGGGGCCCCGATCATTCGCCGCGGGCGGTCTCGCCCGACTCGGCGCGGGTCATCGCGAGCACGTCGAGCCGGCGGTCGAGTTCATCCTCGGTGATCGAGTCCGGAACCAGCCCGCTGTCCACTGCGGCCTGGCGGATGGTGGTTTTGTCGGCCAGCGCCTTCTTGGCCACCTTGGCCGCGGTCTCGTATCCGATGGCGGAATTGAGCGGCGTGACGATGGACGGGGAACTCTCCGCCTGCGCTTGCAGGCGCTCTTCGTCGGCCTCGAGCCCGGCGATGCACCTGTCGGCGAAAAGCCGGGACACGTTCGAGAGCAGGCGCAGCGATTCGAGGACGTTGCGCGCCATCACGGGGATGTACACGTTGAGCTCGAAGGCGCCGCCCGCGCCCGCCCACGCGACGGCCGCGTCGTTGCCCACCACCTGTGCGGCCACCTGGGTGACCGCCTCGGGCAGGACCGGGTTGACCTTGCCGGGCATGATCGAGCTGCCCGGCTGCAGGTCCGGCAGGCGGATCTCGGCGAGCCCGGTGAGCGGGCCGGAGCCCATCCACCGGACGTCGTTGGCGATCTTGGTCAACGACACGGCGACGGTGCGCAGCGCGCCGGAAGCCTCCACCAGGCCGTCGCGTGCAGCCTGCGCCTCGAACGAGTTGACGGCGGGGGACAGCACGTCGAGGTCCGCCGTGCGCCGGAGCTCCTCGACGACGCGGATGCCGAAGCCGTCGGGTGCGTTGAGCCCGGTGCCCACGGCTGTACCACCGATGGGCAACTCGCCGAGGCGGGGGAGCGTCGCCCGCACCCGCTCGATCCCCGCCTGCACCTGACGCGCGTAGCCGCTGAACTCCTGGCCCAACGTGATCGGCACGGCGTCCATAAGGTGGGTGCGGCCGGATTTGACGACGGTCCACCACTCGGTGGCCTTGTCGGCCAGGGCGCCCTCGAGGTGTTCCAGCGCGGGAACGAGAGTGTGCACGGCCATCTCCGCGGCGGCCACGTGCACCGCGGTGGGGAAGGTGTCGTTGGACGACTGCGACATGTTGACGTGGTCGTTGGGGTGCACCGTCACGCCGTCGGCGGCGGCGAGGGACGCGATGACCTCGTTGGTGTTCATATTGGAGCTGGTGCCGGAGCCGGTCTGGAACACGTCGATGGGGAACTGGGCGTCGTGGCGCCCCGCCGCGATCTGCTCCGCGGCCGCGACGATGGCGTCCGCCTGGGCCGCGTCGAGCAGGCCCAGCTCCTTGTTGACCCGCGCGCAGGCCGCCTTGAGCAGGCCCAGGGCGCGGATCTGCGCGCGCTCCAGGCCGCGTCCGCTGATGGGGAAGTTCTCGACGGCGCGCTGCGTCTGCGCCCGCCACAATGCATCGACGGGCACCTGGACCTCGCCCATCGTGTCGTGCTCGATCCGGAAACCGGCGGCGTTGTCGCTCATGTCCTCCACCATGCCACCGACCGCGTGCGCGTGTGTGCGGGATGCCGCCCGACGGCGGGCATGCGTCCGTCGGACCGTCACCGGCCCGCGCCGCCGCCCGGCCGGAGCGGTGCCCGGACGGCGGCGGCGAGCATGGCCACCGCGGAGTCGACGAAGTCCTCGTGTGCGAGCAGCACAGCCTGATGCTCGTCGATGCGGCGCGCACGGTCGGCCAGCACGGCGGTGAGCATGCCGATGAGCATGGCCAGGCGCTCGCGCACCACCGGCTCCGGGAGGTCGCGGAGCAGGACGTCGGCCAACGCGTCGAGCTGGGTGCCGACGGAGCTGTGCCGCAGCGGTTGCGCCATCCGCCGCGTCGCGACACCCGAGTGGCCGGCGAGCTGCGCGGTGATGCGCAGGAAGTCCCGGCCGGACGGTGACAGCAACTCGCCGGAGACCGGTCGGACGATGACGTCCACGAGGCCGTCGGCGTCGTGCGGCAGTGCACCATGCGGTTGGCGGGCCTCGATGTCCGCCATGTGCCGGGCGATGATCGCCTGCAGCAGTCCAGGTCGGGAACCGAAGTGGTAATTGACCGCGGAGTCGTTGCCCTGCCCGGCGGCCGCGACGATCTGCCGGGTCAAGGTGCCGTCGATGCCGTGGCGTGCGAAGAGCTGCTCGCCGGCGGTGAGCAACTTGTCGCTGGTGCTTCCGGAACGGTGGTCCACGCGCGTATTCTAACAGCTGCTGTTAACCGCAGGCGCTGTCAGAGGAGACGCGATGACCGCCACCGCCGACGCCGGGCCCGGCGTCTACGATCCGTTCGACGAGGCGTTCCAGGCCGATCCGTACCCTGCCTACCGCGCGCTGCGCGACGACGACCCGGTGCACCGGCACGACGATCCGCCGTTCTGGGCGCTCTCACGATTCGAGGACGTCTGGTGCGCGGTCCGTGACAATTCGGCGTTCTCGTCGGAGCAGGGGCTGACGTTCCACCCCGACGAGATCGGCACCCTGGACCTGGCTCCGACCATCGTCATGCTCGACCCGCCCCGGCACACGCGCCTGCGCGGCCTCATCGCCAAGGGGTTCACGCCGCACCGCGTGAAGTCGATGGAACCGGACATCCGCGCGTTCGTGCACGCGCGGCTGGATGAGGCCGGCGCCCGGGCCGCGGCCGGCGAGGACGTCGACTTGCACCGCGAGTTCTCCTCGCCCATACCGACCTTCGTGCTGGCCGAGCTGTTCGGCCTTCCCGACGGCGACCGCGGGTTGTTCGACCCGTGGGTGCGGGCGCTCACCGCCATCCAGGACGGGGGCTTCGACCTGGGTGTGCTGGACGCCAAGGATGCGGTCGCGGAGATGTTCGGATACTTCTCCGAGCTCATCAGGGAGCGGCGGGCGCACCCGGGCGAGGACATGATCAGCGTGCTCACCCAGGCTGAGCTGGACGGGGAACGGCTCACGGACTGGGACATCCTGGGCTTCTGCTTCGTGCTGGTGGCGGGCGGTAACGACACCACCGGCAATCTCATCAGTCACGGCGTGATGCTGCTCGACTCGGACCACCGCCAGCGCGAGCTGCTCGCGGCGGACAAGGACCTCATCCCCGGCGCGCTGCTGGAGTTCCTGCGGCTGGAGGGCTCCGTGCAGGGGCTGGCCCGCACCACGCTGCAACCGGTCCGCATCCACGGCATCGAGATCCCGGAGGGACAGAAGGTGATGATGCTCTACGGCTCGGCCAACCGAGATGAGCGCGAGTTCGGGCCCGACGCGGACGCGCTCGACGTCGCTCGGAGGATCCCGCGGCACCTGGGCTTCAGCAGCGGCGTGCACTTCTGCATCGGCTCCCATCTGGCACGCCTGCAGGCGCGTATCGCCTTCGAGGAACTGCTGGCCCGGTACCCGGACGTGGGAGTGGACCTGAGCCGCGCGGAGCGCCTGCGCTCGGCGTTCACCCGCGGCTGGGTGCACCTGCCCGCCACCGGACTAGACGCCTCCTGACCACGCGGCCGCACGGCGGGGCCGGCGGTGCGCGGATCCGGTCGGACGATTATCCTCGCGCCCGCCGGGCGATCGCGCCTGCGCAGTGCAAGCACGGTGGCCCGCAGCGGCCGGAAAGAGGGGACGAGTGCGCGTCTCGAGCGGGAACAGGAATGCCGGACTCATCGCCGGTGCGGTGGCGGCCGTGGCGCTGGCGGTGACGGGATGTTCGTCGGGCGACGTGGGCGACGCCGCTGCGGCGAGTGCCACGACGGCGCCCGCCGCGAGGCCGGCGACCGGCACGCCCGGGCCGCCGGCCACCTGGACCCCGGCCCCCGTCCCGTCCGGCACCCCGGAGCCGGCGGACGCCCCGGCCCCCGCGCAATCCGGGCCCGCGCCCGCACCGGACGGCGGGGAACAGGCCGACAGAGCACAGGGCGGCCAGGAATTGACGCGCGATCAGGTCACCGAGCAGCTCAAGCTGCTGCTGGGCGATCCGGACGATGCGCGCTGGGACGGCGACACGCTGCGCGTCACGATGAGCTGGGGCTCAGCGGACGTGGAGGGAATGGACGGCGTCTGCCAGGGCGCCCAGATGATCCTGCAGCAGTACAAGGGGACGCTGACCATGGACTTCCCCGACGGCACCACGCGCACGTGCGCACAGTGAACCGCTTCCGTTGACGGAACGATTCTGCTGACGACGATCCCCGAGAGGGGCGGACCGGGTCACCGGTCCGCCCCTCTCGGGGATCGTCGTCACCGCGCCGTCCGGTGGAGTCAGTGCTGGAAGTCCGGGGTGGTGTACTCGCGCAGCTTGGACAGCCGGTGCTGGGCGTCGATCATCCGCACGGTGCCGGACTTGGAACGCATGACGATCGACTGCGTGGTGGCCCCGCCCGCCCGGTAACGCACACCGCGCAGCAGGTCGCCGTCGGTGACGCCGGTAGCGCAGAAGAAGATGTTCTCCCCGGTCACCAGCTCCTCGGTGGTGAGGACCCGGGACACATCGTGGCCGGCGTCGACGGCCTTCTGCCGCTCGGCATCGTCGGTGGGGGCCAGGCGGCCGTGCAGCGCGCCGCCCATGCAGCGCAGTGCGGCGGCGGCGATGATGCCCTCGGGCGTGCCGCCGATACCGACGAGCATGTCCACCCCCGAGTCCGGGCGTGCGGCGGCGATGGCGCCGGCCACGTCGCCGTCGGAGATCAGGCGGATGCGGGCGCCCGTATCGCGGACATCCTGGATGAGTTGCGTGTGCCGGGGCCGGTCCAGGATGCACACCGTGACGTCCGAAACGTCCGAATGCTTGGTCTTGGCCACCCGGCGGATGTTCTCGGCCGTCGGCGCAGTGATATCGATGACGTCTGCGGCGTCGGGCCCCACGGCGATCTTCTCCATGTAGAACACGGCCGAAGGGTCGAACATCGCTCCGCGCTCGGCACACGCCAGAACGGCGATCGAGTTCGGCATTCCCTTGGCCATGAGGGTGGTCCCGTCGATGGGGTCCACCGCCACGTCGCAATCAGGCCCGTCGCCGTTGCCGACCTCCTCGCCGTTGAACAGCATAGGGGCCTCGTCCTTCTCGCCCTCGCCGATGACGACCACGCCGTGCATGGACACGGAGCTGATCATGTGGCGCATGGCGTCGACGGCGGCGCCGTCCCCACCCTCCTTGTCGCCGCGCCCCACCCAACGCCCGGCGGCCATCGCCGCGGATTCCGTCACGCGGACCAGCTCCATTGCGAGGTTGCGGTCCGGGGCCTCACGGTGGGCGGATTGCGTGCTGGTCGTCATCGGGCGATACCTCCTGGGAGCGTGTGGGAAGGATTCTCGCAGAGTGTGCCACGAGGTGCGGCACCGGACTCGGTGTGCGGAACGGCGGCTGCGATACTGGTGCCGTGGCAGCCGACAAGCCGAGACTTTTCCACAGCAACCGCGACCTTGCGCTGTCGCTGGTCCCGTTGGTGATCATCTGCTTGATCGTCGCGGGGCTCGCCGGCCAGTGTTCCTTCAGCCCCGGCGGGCCGTCACAGGGGCAGATCCCCCACTACGATGCGGGCCCGGTGCTGCGCACCGACGCGACGACGTACCAGTTCCCCATCCGAGAGCCCGCCAAGCCTGAGGGCTGGCATACCAACTCGGGCGGGAACGACGCGATCGACGGCAACGACGGCGGCATCGCCGTGCGTGTGGGGTACATCACCGACTCCGGGGATTACCTCGAGGTGGTGCAGACCAACGCACGGCCGGCGGCGCTCGTTCGCTACATGGTGGATGAGAACCGCCCCGCGACCGGCAGCGAGGTCGTGGCAGGCGTCGAATGGACGGTGTATGCCCGCGAGGGCGCGGAACCGGTGTGGGTGGCCGATCGCGGCGACGTCCGATGGGGCATGACGGGACGGGCGGGGGAGTCCGACCTGCGCCGGATGGCGACGGAACTGGCGCAGGCGCCCCCGCTGCCGGACCAGTGACCGACGCCGGACCGGTGCCCGATACTCGGCGGGGTGCCGCGTTACGGCGGCCACGTCCCGAAGCTCACACGGGGCGCGGGTCGCGGCCGAGGAACCCCAGGAACCGTTCGTAGGCGGTGGCATCGGGCCCCACGTCCACCGGATCGGCGAACATGCCGGGGGCGCGGATCGGGCGGCTCGTGGACGACAGGGCGAATGCCAGCGCCCCGGGGTCCACCTCGATGGGCGCACCGACGGCGCTGCCGATGTCCCAGGCGTGGGCCAGCAGGTCGGCGACGAGGATGGTGGCGAAGTCCCCGGCCGTGGCCTCAGGTTTGGCTTTGCGCAGAAACTCCGGACCCGGCAGCTCGAGTCCGCCCGTCGCCATCGCCGCATCCGCCGCCTGCCGGGCCCGGTGGAACTCGACAGCCGGGTCCGGGCCGCCGAGGTGTTGCCCCGGCGACGGGGTGCCGGGCGTGCCCCAGGGTGCGATCTCGCCCCGGCCGCCCGCCGCGGCAGCAACCACGTCTCGACCCCAGACGACGTGAGCGGCCACATCGCGCAGCGTCCACTCCTGACAGCGTGAAGTGCGGTCCCACGCGTCCGGCGGAACGGCGGCGAGCACCTTGTCGACCGTGTCTGCGGCGCTGAGGTTGGCGGCGATCACGTCCATGCGTCGATAATGCTCCGAACGTGCGGCCACGGTGGCGGTTTCACGCGTCCCCGGCGTGCCCGGTCTCTTCGGGTTCGTCCTCCTGCAGCGCCTTCTCGATGCGCCGGCGCGCGCCGTCCAGGTGGAACTCGCAGCGCTTCGCCAGTTTCTCGCCGCGCTCCCACAGCGCGAGCGACGCGTCGAGGTCCAGTCCGCCCTGCTCGAGCACGCGGACGACGTCGACGAGCTCGTCGCGCGCCTGCTCGTAGCCGAGATCCTCCACCGGCGTCTCAGATGCGTTCACGTGCCTGTTCCCCTGTCATCGGACTTCTCGTATGTCATCGGATTGCTTGTGCTCGGCGGATCAGAGCGGTCAGGTGTCACGGCTGATCACCGCGGCCCGGACCGCGCCGTCGGCCACCCGCACCCGCAGTTGTGCGCCGGGTGGCGCATCGTCGACGGTGCGGAGCACCTCCGCCGTGCCGTCCAAGCCGATATGCTGGACCACGGCGTAACCGCGTTCCAGCGTGGCCGACGGGCCCAACGTGGTCAGGCGCGCGCGCAGGTGGTCCACCGACTGCCGCTCCGACTCGACCGCGCGGCGCACGTCGCGCCGCACCGCGTCGCGCAGCCGCAGCACCTCGTCGTCCAGCCGTGCTATCGCGCCGAGCGGGTCGGCCAGGACGGGGCGGCTGCGGATCTGTTCGAGCCCGCGGACCTCCCGGTCCACCCAGCCGCGCAGCGCGCCCGCACTGCGGGCGCGCAGCTCCGCCAGCAGCGCCCGCTCCGCCGCGACGTCGGGGACCACGCGTTTCGCGGCGTCGGTGGGCGTCGCGGCCCGCAGATCGGCGACGAGGTCGAGCAGCGGGCTGTCGGGCTCGTGGCCGATCGCGCTGACCACGGGCGTGGTGGCGGCGGCGACCGCCCGGCACAGCGCCTCGTCGGAGAACGGCAGCAGGTCCTCCACGCTGCCGCCGCCGCGGGCGATGATGATCACTTCGACGGCGGGGTCGGCGTCGAGTTCGCGGAGCGCGTCGACCACCTGCGGCACCGCGGACGTGCCCTGGACCGCGGTGTTGCGCACGGTGAACCGCACGTCGGCCCAGCGTTGCTGTGCGACCGAGAGCACGTCGCGCTCGGCGGCGCTCGCCCGGCCGGTGATCAACCCGATCGTCCCCGGCAGGAACGGCAGGGGGCGCTTGAGGCGCGGATCGAACATGCCTTCCGCCGCGAGGAGCTTGCGCAGCCGCTCGATGCGGGCAAGCAGCTCGCCGATGCCCACGGCCCGGATCTCGGTGACCCGCAGCGACAGCGTCCCCCGGCCGGTGTAGAAGGTGGGTTTGCCGTAGACCACCACCCGGCTGCCCTCGGCGAGGGGGACGGGCGCATCGCGCAGCAGGGTAGGCGAGCACGTCACCTGCAGCGACATGTTCGCGGACGGGTCGCGCAGGACGACGAACGCCATCCGCGTGCCCGGACGGGCGTTGATCTGGGTGATCTCGCCCTCCACCCAGATCGAGCCCAGTCGGTTGATCCACTCGGAGATCTTCGTCGCGACGACGCGCACCGGCCACGGCTGCTCGGCGCTGCTTGCTTGCGCCGATCCCGAGCGGCTGCGGTCGGAGCCCGCAGCGGCCGGCTGTCTGTCTGCGCCGGTCACTTGCCCGCGACGCTGTTCAGCCGGTTCTCCAGCATCGTCAGGTACGGCGCGCGGGCCGACCCGGCGCGTTCGTAGTCCAGCAGGGCCGAGAGGTCGCCGGTGCCCATGGCACGCAGGCGCGTGCGCAGCTGGGCCAGCGTCAGGTCGTCGTACCCGATCTCGTCAGCGATCGCCGGGGCGTGGGGCTCCGCGACGTCCACGACGGCGGCCTCCCGGGCGCGGCCCCGGGTGGCCGCATTCGGGGTGGAGTAGAGCGCGAACCTGCCCAGCGACCCGTTGCCGTCGGCTGCCGTGGCCCCGCGCCCCACAACGCCCGCGGCGTCCGCTCCCCCGGGAGGCGGGCCGGGGCGTGCGTCGGGTGCGGGATCGCCGTCGTCCGCCTCGTCGTCGAACACCGCCCACGAAGGCTTCTCTTTGGCCGGGTACAGGAACGAAAAGGCGTCGTCGCCCCGGATGGCCAGACTGGTCATGGCCTGCTGCAAGCGCATACTGCTCTGCAGTAGCAGGCTCACCGAGGTCATCGGCAGCGCGACGGCGGTCGTCGGCAGCTGGCGGGCCTCGTCGGCGACGGTGAGCACGATTCCGGCGGCGACGCGCGCCATGAACGGGGGACGGATCATGCCTCCAGGGTGCACTATGCGCGCCGCACCGGAAAGCACAAGGTGTGTTCTGTCGTGTCGGTACGTACCCTGGGGGCATGTCTGCTTCTGTTGATGCTGCCGGCCGGAATGCTGTCGGCCGGGATGGTCCCAGTGGTGGGAAACGCGTGCTTCTCGCGGAGCCGCGCGGATACTGCGCCGGGGTCGACCGGGCCGTCGAGACGGTCGAGCGTGCACTGGAAAAGCATGGTGCCCCCGTCTACGTGCGCAAGCAGATCGTGCACAACCGGCACGTGGTGGACACGCTGACCGAGCGCGGTGTGGTGTTCGTCGATGAGACGGACGAGGTCCCGGAGGGGGCGATCCTCGTGTTCTCCGCCCATGGCGTCTCGCCGGCGGTGCGCGACTCCGCGGACGAGCGCAAACTGCACACGATCGACGCGACCTGCCCGCTGGTCACCAAGGTGCACCAGGAGGCCAAGCGCTTCGCCCGAGACGACTACGACATCCTCCTCATCGGCCATGACGGTCACGAGGAGGTCGAGGGGACCGCAGGTGAAGCGCCGGAGCACGTGCAATTGGTCAGCGGGCCGGAGGCCGTCGGTTCGGTCACGGTGCGCGACGAGGACAAGGTCATCTGGGTCTCGCAGACCACCCTCAGCGTGGACGAGACGATGGAGACCGTGCGCAAGCTGCGGGAGCGCTTCCCCAAACTGCAGGACCCGCCGTCGGACGACATCTGCTATGCGACGCAGAACCGTCAGGTCGCGGTGAAGGAGATGGCGCCGCGGTGCGACCTTGTGATCGTCGTCGGTTCGCGCAACTCGTCCAACTCGGTGCGGCTCGTGGAGGTCGCGCTGCAGGCGGGCGCCCAGGCGGCGCACCTGGTCGACTACGCGCGCGAGGTGGATCCGGCCTGGCTGGAGGGAGTGACGACGGTGGGAGTCACTTCCGGCGCCTCCGTTCCTGAGGTGCTCGTCCGCGGCGTTCTGGACCTGCTGAGCGAGCACGGATTCGGTGATGTCGAGTCGGTGCGCACTGCGCAGGAGTCGCTGGTGTTCTCGCTTCCGCGGGAACTGCGGCCCAGCCGGATGCTGAAGGTGGCGGACGTCACCGGTTGATCGTCCATCCGGTCTGCTCGGCAGATGGCCGAGAAGGATTCGGGTGCCCATGCGGCCCGCGCGAAGGATGCGTGGGCCGCATTTCTTTCGATCCGTCGATCCGTGGCGGCACGTTTCGTGGCCTTGTGGGTTCAGTCGCCCCGGTAGCGCACATGCGGGATGGGGTGCGCGGGTTCCACGTCGTGCATGCGCCCGGCGCTGCGGCGCTCACTCCGGCGCTCGTCCGCGTGCCCGACGGCGACTCTGCGCGTCCCGCGCGCCACGGTGCGGTCGGGCGACGACGCCCGCGGCATGCGCTGGGACTCGACCCGTGCAGCCGCGGCGACCTCACCGGACGTCCTGCGGCGGGGGACGGCGCCGGCGCGCGGCGCAGGATTCGACCGGGGCGTGTCGTCGACACCGCGCGGCCCGTCCGGCTCGAAAGCCGGATCCTCCGCTGTGGTGCGGCGGCGCGGCCGGCCCGGGTTGCCCGCATCGCGCGTGCGGTCCTGCGCGCGCGTACGCTCGTCCCG
>NZ_JAENKO010000011.1 GCF_016599145.1 Tomitella cavernea | reverse complement strand
GCGCACCCGGTCAAGCGCCTCCTGATCACGCACCTCCCAGCCGACCACCGTCACGCCATCGACCTCGCCCGGCGTGACGATGATCCGCGCCGCCCGCTCGTCCATCCGCAGATACAGCGCCCCTGTGTCATCTCCGCCTGCCGGCGGCGCCCCCTCCGCGAAACCCAGCACCCCGAACGCCAGCTTCCGCCACCGCTCCATGTCATTCGTCTGAACCTCGATATAACCCAGCGCGCGAATCTCGCGCGGGTTCGTCGCACCGGCTTTCTTCACGTCGGCCATGGTGTACTCCCGTTCTTCCGTGCTGTGGTGGTCGCCCGTCAGATCATCTTCCGCAGCGGCCCCTGCGGCTCAGCGCCGAGCGCGCTGAGGGTGGCAGCGTGGTAGACGGTGTTCGGCGAGTGGATCGCGTGGTGGATGCCGGCCTGGGCGTCACGCCAGAACCGCTGCATCGGCTTGTCCATGCGCAGCGCGTTGCCGCCGCAACGCGCATAGATCGCGTTGGCCGCCTCCACGGCCCGCCAGGCGGCGCGCACCTGCGTAGCACGGCCCTGCGCGCGCTCCGCGAACGTGGCCTTACGGCCACTTTCCGTCACGTCCCAGAAGAAGTCGGCGTTGGCCAGCAGCTCCGCGCGCGCCGCCCGCAGGTCGGCGGTGAGCTCACCGAACTCGTACATGGTGTAAGGATCGTCCTTGACCTGCGCCCCGTTGGCGTCGATGCGCTCGGCCTGATAGTCCTGCGCCAGCCGCAGCAGGCCCTCGCAGATGCCCACCGTGGCCGCCGTGATGCCCATCGGGAACATCGCCGACCACGGCACCTGGTAGAGCGTCTCGGTACGCCCGGACCGCTCCTGACCAGCCCCCTCCGAGACGTCCTCCCAGGTCATCGTGCGGTACTCGGGCACCACTGCGTCCTTGACCACCAGGTCCTTGCTGCCCGTGCCGCGCAGACCCACCACATCCCACGAGTCGTCGATGATCTCGTAGTCGCCGCGCGGCACGATCACGTGCACCATCTGCGGCGGCTGCACCATCACGCCGTTCCCATCCGCGAGCATCGCCCCCAGGAACGCCCAGCGGCAGTGGTCGGTGCCCGACGAGAACGACCAGTTGCCGCTGAAGCTGTAGGTGCCGTCGCCGCGCGGCACCATTAGCCCACCGGGCATGTAGGGCGAAGCCATCCAGATGCTGCTGTCCTCGCCCCACACCTCCTCACGCACCCGCTTGTCGTTGTACGCCAGCTGCCACGGGTGCACCCCGCACACGCCCAGCACCCACCCCGCCGCCGGATCCAGCGACGCCAACCGCATCACCGTCTCCGCGAACTGCCGCGGCCGGTACTCCAGCCCGCCGTACTCGGCCGGCTGCAGCATCCGCATCGCGTCCGCTTCCACCAGCATCCGCACAGTCTTGTCGGTGAGCTTGCCGATCTTCTCGGCCTCCGCCCCCTGCGCAAACAGCTCGTCCGCATGCTCCTCGATGTAGTCGAGAACCTTGTTGCCCATTACGCCTCCCGAGGCCGTGTCGTCACCGGCGCCGACGCGGTGGACCACGCGGCTCCTATGCGACAACACTCACAGCGGGCTGTGTTCCCCAGCACAATCTTCCCGCCCCGCGGGACGGGCACGGGGCTCACTCGACCACGGCGTCGCTGGACCATCCCCCACCACCACGCAACACCGGCTGGCAGCCGGGGCTCACTCGACCACGGCGTCGCTGGACCATCCCCCACCACCACGCAACACCGGCTGGCAGCCGGGGCTCACTCGACCACGGCGTCGCTGAACACAGTCGGATCACCCAGGAATCCCCTATGCGACGGCGGCTGCCCCCCGTCGACGTCGGTGACGCCGAGCTCGCGGGCCACCTCCGCGCCGATCAGCACCTTCCCCGAGCGGTCGACCAGGTGCGGGTCACGGGCCAGCGCATCGATCACCCGGCCGGGGAACTCGGCGCTCTCCGCATGCGCCGCGAACTGCTTGTACGCCTCCGCATTCGTCTCGAACGCCGCGGCGGTGCGCTCGGTCTTGAGCATGCCCATCCACAGCGACAGCGCCGCAATCCCGTACGGCCGCAGATCGTGCGCCATGTCGTGCGCCATCTTGTCCACGGCGGCCTTGCCTGCACCGTAGGCGGGGCCGTGCATGTAGCAGCGCGCGCCGAACGACGACGTATTGACGATCAGCCCCGCACCGCCCGCCACCATCAGCGGCGCCGCATGCCAACTCGCGACGTACGTCGACCGCAACCCCACGTCGAGCACCACCTGCATCGACAGCGGCTTCTCCCAGAAGGGACCCTTCCTCGCCAGATCGTCGTGCACCACCAGCGCGTTGTTGACCAGGATGTCGAGCCGGCCGTGCTCGGTCCGCACACGCTCGAACAGCGCGGCCACCTGTTCGTCGTCGGCGTGGTCGCAGATCACGGGCACGCCTGTACCGCCGCGGGCGGTGATCTCGTCGGCCGTGGCCTGCACGGTCCCCGGCAGCGGGGCGTCGCCCTCGTTCCGTGTGCGGCCCGTGACATACACGGTGGAACCCGGCCCCGCGAGGCCCAGCGCGATGCCTTTGCCGGCGCCGCGGCTCGCGCCGGTCACCACGATCACCCTGTCCGAGGTCAAGCCCATTTCCCACTCCTTCGCCGTCGGCCGCGCCCGGCGGCCGTTCTGTGCCTGCGGTCGATCACGGCTGTGCCAGCGATCACTGCGACTCTGTCACGGCCTCGGCCGACAACACGTGCAACCCTCCAGCCGTGTGGGACGTCGAGACACTCAACGCACATTCTGTGGCCGTATGACTCCGCCGCCTTCGGATGGCGGGAAACCACCATCCGAAGGCCACAGAATGTGGACCTCGTGCCATCCGCGGTTCCCCGATGCCCGCAAACAGTGCACATCCGGCCCGCGGGCGGCACCATCGGTGTCATGACCGCTACCGCTGACCGCAACGCAGTCCCCCGCATCGCCCTGAACTCGGGCCGCACCATCCCGCAGCTCGGCTACGGCACCTTCAAGGTGGCCCCCGCCGATGCCGCCGCCGCGGTGGGCGCCGCACTGGAGTCCGGCTACCGGCACATCGACACCGCACAGATGTACGGCAACGAGGCTGAGGTGGGCACGGGTATCGCCGCCTCCGGGATCGGCCGCTCGGACCTGTTCCTGACCAGCAAGCTCAACAACGGCAACCACCGACCCGACGACGCCCGCCGCTCGTTCGAGGAGTCGCTGGCGAAGCTCGGCACCGACTACCTCGACCTCTTCCTCATCCACTGGCCGCTGCCCACCCGGTACGACGGCGATTTCGTCAGCACGTGGAAGGTACTCGAGGAGTTTGCCGCGGACGGCCGCGCCCGCAGCATCGGCGTCTCCAACTTCCAGGTGCCGCACCTGCAGCGCCTGCTCGACGACGCCGACACGATCCCCGCAGTGAATCAGGTGGAGGTGCACCCGTGGTTCGGCAACGAGGAGGTGCGCGCCTTCTGCCGCGAGCAGGGCATCGCCGTGGAGGCGTGGTCGCCGCTGGCGCAGGGTGCTGTGATGGACGAGCCGGTGGTCAAGGAGCTGGCGGAATCGCTTGGTCGCACCGCCGCTCAGGTGGTGCTGCGCTGGCACCTGCAGCGCGGCGACATCGTCTTCCCCAAGTCCATGTCGCCGGCCCGGATGAGGGAGAACTTCGCCCTGTTCGACTTCGAGCTGGACGGCGATGCGATGGCCCGGCTCTCCACGCTCGACCGTGGCGCGGACGGCCGCGTCGGGCCGGACCCGGACACGTTCGACCTGGTCTGAACAGCCACGCGCCACCGACACGTCAGGCGGTCACGGCTGCGCCCAGGCGGTCCAGGATGCCCGACACCCAGTCGGTGTATGCGAGACCGTCGGGCGGGGTCTCGGCCACCTCGATCACCGGAACGCCGGCGGCCTCCGCGTCCTTGCGCACCGTGCGGGCGGCCGGGCCGTCCGCCTGCGTGTTGTACACCAGCGCGGCCGCGGTCCCCTGTGCAAGGAGCTCGTGCATGCGCGCGATGTCCGCAGGCGCCGGGTCGCTGCCGTGCTCCATCGCCTCGCCGAACCCCGGGGGAGTGAGGTCCTCGACCCCCGCCCTCTCGAGCAGGTAGTACGCCACCGGCTCGGTGGACAACACCGGTGCCGGCCGCCCTGCGGCGATCGCGTCGGCCCGCGCCCCGAGTTCCGCCAACTCCGTGCGTAGCGCGGCGGACCTGGAGCGGTATTCCTCCGCGTGGTCCGGATCGCGCTCCGCCATGCCCTCGGCCAAGGCGTCCGCCGCGGCAGCGACGGTGTCGAGGTCGAACCAGACGTGTTCGTTCGCGTCGTGGTCATGCCCTGTGTGCCCGCCTTCGCCGGCCGCGTCTCCGTGTCCGGCACCGCGGTGCAGCGCGTAGGCGTCGACGATCTGCGCGCCGCCGTCCGCGCTGCGGACCAGGCCGGCGACGAAGTCGTCGTACCCGCCGCCGTTCGTGACGACGAGGTCGGCGTTCGCCACCGTGAGCACGTCTCCGGCGGCGGCCTCGAAATCGTGCGGGTCCGCCCCGGCCGGGATGATCGTCGCCGTCGTCACCGTGTCCCCGCCGACCGCCGCGGCGATGTCCTGCCAGACCGGCGTGGACGCGACGACAGTGACGGCCGCACCGTCCGCGGTGGATCCGCCCGCGACCGACCCGCAGGCCGAAGCGACCAGCGCGGAGACGAGGGCCGCCGCCGCCAGGCCCGCGCGGCCCACCCGGTACTGCGGTCCGCGCTGCGGCGCGGCTCCGTCCGATTCGATCGCCCCGGTAGCACGTACTTTCTTGATCATCCGCTTCCTCACACCCACCGGGCCCTCTGTCGCGGGCCCACCCGGACCAACTATTGCATATGATTTTCATTTGCAATAGTTGGTCCGCCGGATGCCCAGGAGTACGACGGGGTCCAGGCGCACTCCGGCCCTCCCCGTAATTCGCAGTACGGGGAGGGCCGGGGTGGTGCTGGATCCGGGTGCTACCCGCCGGAGACCTCGCTGCGGATGCGGTCGACCACCGACGAATCCGCCAGAGTGGTCGAGTCGCCGGGCTCACGGTTCTCGGCGATGTCGCGCAGCAGGCGCCGCATGATCTTGCCCGAGCGGGTCTTGGGCAGCTCCTCGACCAACATGATCGAGCGCGGGCTGGCGATCGCACCGATCTCGTCGCGCACGTGCTGCCGCAGCGTGGCCACGATGTCCTCGCCGCCGCCGTGCGCACTCTGTTTGAGGATCACGAACGCCTCGATCGACTGACCGGTGGTCGCGTCGGCGGCACCGACGACGGCGGCCTCGGCCACCGCGTCGTGCGAGACCAGCGCCGATTCGATCTCGGTGGTCGACAACCGGTGGCCCGAGACGTTCATGACGTCGTCGACGCGGCCGATCACCCAGATGTCGCCGTCCTGATCGCGCTTGGCGCCATCGCCGGCGAAGTACACGCCGGGGAAACGGTCCCAGTAGGTGCGCTGGAACCTGTCGTCGTCGCCCCACAGGGTGCGCAGCATGCCCGGCCACGGCTCCTTGACCACCAGGTAGCCGCCCTCGTTGTTGCCGACGGGCTTGCCGTCCTCGGTGAACACGTCGGCGACGATGCCCGGCAGCGGGCGCATGGCCGCGCCCGGCTTGGTGGCCGTGACGCCCGGCAGCGGGCTGATGAGGATCTGCCCGTTCTCCGTCTGCCACCAGGTGTCCACGACCGGCGTGCGGTCACCGCCGATGTTCTTGCGGTACCAGACCCACGCCTCCGGGTTGATGGGCTCGCCCACCGAACCGATCAGCCGCAGCGAGGAAAGGTCGTACTCGGCGGGGATCTGGTGGCCCCACTTCATGAACGTGCGGATCGCGGTCGGCGCGCAGTACAGGATGGTGGCCTTGTACTTCTGGACGATCTCCCACCAACGCCCCTGGTGCGGGGTGTCGGGCGTGCCCTCGTACATGATCGACGTGGTCGCGTTCGCGAGCGGCCCGTAGACGATGTACGAGTGGCCGGTGACCCAGCCGATGTCGGCCGCCGTCCAGAACACATCGGTCTCCGGCTTGATGTCGAATACCGCGTAGTGGGTGTATGAGGTGCCCACCATGTAGCCGCCCGTGGTGTGCAGGATTCCCTTGGGCTTACCCGTGGTGCCCGACGAGTACATGATGTACAGCGGGTGCTCGGCGTCGAATGCCTCCGGCGTGTGCTCGGTGGACTGCCCGTCGACCGCGTCCGACCACCACTTGTCTCGGCCCTCGGTCCAGGCCACCTCCTGGCCGGTGCGCTTGACGACCAGGACCGTGTGCACGTCGGGGCAGCTCGTGAGTGCTTCGTCCACCGCCGCCTTGAGCGGCGACGCCTTGCCCTTGCGGTAGCCGCCGTCCGCGGTGATGACGAACTCCACCCCGCAGTCCTGCACGCGGTCCGCGATGGCCTTGGCGGAGAACCCGCCGAATATCACCGTGTGCGGGGCACCGATGCGGGCGCAGGCGAGCATCGCGAACACGGTCTCGGGAATCATCGGCATGTAGATGGCAACCCGGTCGCCGGTCTTGACGCCCAGTGCGGTCAGAGCGTTGGCCGCCTTGCACACCTCGTCCTGCAGGTTCTTGTAGGTGATGGTGCGGGTGTCGCCGCCCTCGCCCTCGAAGTGGTAGGCGACGCGGTCGCCCAACCCGTTCTCCACGTGCCGGTCCACACAGTTGTAGGTGGCATTGAGCTTGCCGCCGACGTACCACTTGGCGTGCGGGGCGCCCGACCAGTCGAGGACGTCGGTGTAGGGCTCGGCCCAGGTGATCCGCTGCGCGGCCTCGTCCCAGAAGCCCAGTCGGTCCTTCTCTGCGCGCTCGTACGCGTCCGCCTTGACGTTGGCGTTCGCCGCGAAATCGGCCGGCGGCTCGAAGGTGCGACTCTCACGGCCGAGCGCGGCGATTGTCTGTTCTGTGGACACTCTCATCGTCTCCTTAATGATGTCGGTGCCGGGTGCCTTCCATCCTGCTCGCCCGGGGCCGTCCTGTGGTGCGGTTGATGCCCGCCGCCGGGCCGGCCTCTCCGCCCCGGCGGCAAACGGTTCAGCGCGGCCCTACCGGCAACAGCGTCTTCTTGAAGGTCGCGTTGGTGACGATGGCGAAGGACGCGTACCAGGCGGCGATCGCCGTGAGGATGCCGAGCCAGCCCCCGGCCTTGGCGACGGCCTCGCTGCCGGAGAAGTCGCCGGCGGCCAGCACGAAATACGTGGGGGCCAGCAGCAGGAAGACCGTGAAGATGGCCCAGTTGGTGCGCAGCGACGCGATGAGCATGTAGGTGGTGAAGATGCCCCACGCGAGCAGGTAGAGGGCCACGCCGTGCTCCGCGCTGTTGCCGGCGAGTCCTGTCAGGTCGGTGTAGCTGGTCAGATACCAGAACGAGATCCAGAATCCGCCGTACGAACAGAACGCGGTGGCGCCGAACGTGTTGCCCTTGGCGAACTCCCACAACCCCGCCGCGAACTGCACGATGCCGCCATACGCGAGCGCGAGGCCGAAGACCACCGGCTCCGCGTCCACCATGCCCGCGTTGACGACGCTGAGCACGAAGGTGGTGAGGGCGAACGCTCCTAGGCCCAGCGCCCCGGGATCCGCTATGTGCGCACCCGGGATGCGGCTGGTCGATGGTTGTGTCATGGCCCCTCCTCGATCGTTCCTATCCGGTGAACTACCACACTTCAGAGTAGGCACAGTGACGTTGAACACAAGAGCCGCGAGCGGGCCTCCCCCCTAACGGGGGTGGGCATCGGACCGCCGCCGCGCGCGCCTGAGCACTGCGTGCTCACGGCACCACAGCACAAACCCCGCCAGGGGGAAGATCCCGCCCACAACGCAGACGCCGCCCCAACCGAAGGCGGGGTAGATCAGCGCGGAAGCGACCGAGCCCACCGACCCGGCCGTGAAGTACGTGGTCATATAGGCCGTGTTGAGGCGGCTGCGGGCGTCCGGGCGCAGCGGGTAGAACACCGACTGGTTGCTGATGTGTGTGCCCTGGATACCCAGGTCCAGCAGCGCCACGCCGACGGCCAAAAGCACGACATGCGTCCGTCCCACGCCCAGCAGCACGAAGGATGCCGCGGTGAGCGCCAGGAACACGCCGGTCTGGATGTGGGCGAAACCGCGGTCCGCGAGTCGGCCGGCGAATCGCGCCGCCACTGCCCCCGCCACGCCGAAAAGCGTGAAGAGTCCGATCCGTGCATCCGACCACCCGTAGTCCGGGCCCGCCAGCACGAAGCCGATGGACGTCCAGAACACGCCGAACGAGGCGTAGGTGGCCATGCCGTAGCCGATGCGCAGCCGCAGAACAGGCTCCTCAGCGACGATGGTGATCACCGAACGCAGAAGCCTGCCGTAGGTCAGCGACGCCCCGTCCGCATCGCGCGCGGTGCTGGGCGACGACGGCAGCATCCGCACCAGCACGCACGTGACCAGCATGAGCGCCGCCGCAACGACGAACACGGCGCGCCAGCCCGCCACCGAGGCGATGAGCCCCGACGCCACCCTCGACAGCAGGATGCCCAGCAGCAGGCCGGTCATGACGTTGCCGATCACCCGGCCGCGCTCGTCCTCCCGCGCCAACTCCGCGGCCAAGGGCACGAGCACCTGGCCCACCACCGAGCCGAGGCCCACCAGCACCGCCGCTGCGGCCAGCAACTGCCAGCCCGGCGCGAAGACCATCGCAAGCAGGCAGACGAACGTGCCGAGCAGCAGCGCGGTGAGCATGCGCCGCCGATCGACCAGGTCGCCGAGCGGCACGAGCAGGGCGAGACCGAGCGCGTACCCCACTTGCGAAGCCGTGACCACCAGCCCGACCGCCGTGGTCGACGCGTGCAGGTCGCCCGCGATGGTATCGACGAGGGGCTGGGCGTAGTAGCTGTTCGCCACCACCAGGCCCGAGGCGAGGGCCATTATCAGCACCAGGCGCGGGTCGAGCCGTCCATGCGCCCGCGCCGCCCCTTGCGGTTGCTGTGCCGTTGACGCCTGGCCCTGCACCGCCGTCTTTCGGTTCCGTGGTTCCGTCATGGGTCGATCGTCGACGTCCGCTATTGCGCTGTCCAACACATCAATGCGATGCTATTGACCAGTAATGCTTGTTACTGCAGGTAGACTGGCCGGATGGACACACGCAAGCTCGAGCACTTCGTGGCGGTTGCGGAAAGCGGCAACTTCACGCGGGCCGCGGAGGAGTCCCACATTTCCCAGTCCGGGCTCAGCGCGTCGATCCGCGCTCTGGAGAACGAGCTGGGGTTGATCCTGTTCGAGCGCACGACGCGGAATGTGCTTCTCACATCCGCGGGCGCGGCGCTGCTCCCGCATGCCCGCCGGATCCGGCTCGAGGTCGCGGCGACGCGTGCCACAGCCGCCGCCGTCCGCAGCGCGGACTCGGGTTCCCTGGCGCTCGGAGCGGTCCAGACGTTCACCGCCGTCGACCTGCCCGCCGCCATCGCCGGCTTCCACGCCGCCCACCCGGCGGTGGAGGTGACGCTGCGTGAGGCGCCCACGCTCGACCTCATGGCCGACGTCATGGCGGGCACACTGGACCTGGCATTCGTCGCCCTCGACACCGCCCCCGTCCCGGCGGGCCTGAGCACGCTCGTCGACTACGCCGAGACGCTCAGCCTCATCGTGGGCGACGATCACCCCCTGGCGGGGCGGGACGAGGTGCGGCTCGACGAACTGACCCGCGTCCGATTCGTCGACTTCCAGGCCGGGCTGGGGCTGCAAACGTTCGTCGAGTCATTTTTCGACAACGCCGGCGTCGGCAGGAACATCACCTTCCGCACCTCGGAGATGGACCAGGCACTGGCGCTGGTGCGGCACGGACTCGGCGCGGCGATCGTGCCCGCGCCCATCGCGCAGCGCAGCGGCCTGCCGTGTGTCGCACTCACACCGCGACCTCCGGCGCGTACGCTCGCCCTCATCGGCCGCGCGGCACTTCCACTCACCAATCCCGCGGCGCGCGCTTTCACAGCGATGCTGGGCCTTCCCACATGATTCCCGCCGCACGGCACGCCAGCTGCGCACCCATGGATTCCGATCACGCATTCAGCACGCTGAACAGCACGTTCCCGGCGTAATCGGAGCCCGATATCGGTGACGTGATGCACAGATACCCTGTGGCCTCCGACACAATTCCGACGAATTCAGACTGCCATCTGCGCTCCATTCCCCGCGCCCACCTGCCGCGATTCAACCCGCTATGCGACAGGTCACGGATAACGGTGAGTACATCTGCCCGTGACCTGCTCGTGATATTGGCCTAGTGTCGTCGGCAGCCCGAACACAGCGGGTGAACGTCGGACCGCCGCCGCATCCTGCCCCGCGATCCGGCAGACCAAAAACCTTCGAGGGCAGGGTGCGCACGCGGAATCAGCACAGGCGGGCACAGCGGACCGGGCGATCGCCCCGTCGACGCGGCCCACCACCCGCATCACAGCGGCACGGAGAGGAAAGACTTCACATGACCGGAATCACCATCAAGCGCACACTCGGCACCGTCGCCGCCGCCGGGATCGTCGTCGGCGCACCCCTGGCCATCGGGGCCGGCACCGCGTCGGCGGCCGACTGGTCCGGCGTCGCCCAGTGCGAGTCCGGCGGCAACTGGTCCACCAACACCGGCAACGGCTACTACGGCGGGCTCCAGTTCAGCCAGTCCACCTGGGCGGCCAACGGCGGCAGCGGCAGCCCGGCCAACGCCAGCAAGTCCGAGCAGATCCGCGTGGCGGAGAACGTCCTGCAGACCCAGGGCCCCGGCGCCTGGCCCGTGTGCGGTCAGTACCTCAGCGGCGGCGGGACCGGCGGCGACGGCGGCCAGCAGGCCCAGACCACCTCCTACCAGGAGACCTCCTACGACCAGTCGGGCGGCCAGCAGGACACCTCCGACAGCGCCTCGTACGAGCAGGCCCCCGCCACAGATACCGGGTCGTCCGCCGCGCCGCTGACGCAGAACGCCGACGGCACCTACACCGTCGAGCTCGGCGACACACTCTCGCAGATCGCCCTCGCTTTCGACGTCCCGATGGGCGACCTGGCGCCGCAGGTCGCCGACATCAACCTCATCTTCCCCGGCCAGATCATCGACCTGGTGAAGTGATGCCGACGCCGTCGGTCGCTTGACCCGCGCGTCTGCAGCATGACCCGCGCGTCTGCAGCATGACCCGCGCGTCTGCGACGCGCACCTGATCGCGGACGATCACGCGAGACCCCCGGGCCCCCGCCCGGGGGTCTCGCGCGTCCGTTACCCGCGCCGTTCCCCGCGCCACCCTCCGGGAAAACATGGCCTCCGTCTCATTTCTACATGCGCAATCAGTAATTCAACCTGAACATCCGTCCCATTTTGTACCGCAGGCACAAATCATCACGGAAACTCGGTCGCTTGCGCACATGCGCGAATCATGCCCCCGCAAGTACTGTCAGAGGCAGGGCGCCCGAAGAGCGGCTCGACTCCCTCATGAGGCGCCCGATGTGCGTGAACCCGCCGGCAGGCACAGCCGCCGCGGGCTCCGGGCAGCGTAACCCCCCGATGCTGCGCGTGAGACGCACACCCCGGCCGCACCCACCCCTCCCCCCATTGGGGTGCGGCCGGGCCCCCACCGCACTGCCGGGATGCCGGCGACCCGCAGGCTCTTCTCAGGCGACGAGCACCTCGGACCCGAGCCAGTAGCAGATCAGCACCGCCAGCTCGATGCTCGACCGATTCTGCTGCAGTGGCCGTCCCAGCATCTCCTCGGCGCGCCGGATCCGGTACTTCACCGTGTTGGCATGCAGGTGCAGGGCTGTCGCCGCCGACTTGTGGCTGGCGCCGTGCAGGTAGAACATACGAATGGTCTCGCGCAGACGTGCGGCCGACTCGTCGTCGTCCGCCAGCGGGCCCAGAGTCTCCGCAACCCACGACGACGTCGCGCGCATGTCGGTGCACAGCATCGCCACGGCGGACAGGCCGGGCTCGTCGTAACCGGTGGCCCTGCCGGCGGGACGGTCCGCCATCGCCGCCACCGAGCGGGCGAGCATCGCGTGCTGGTGCGAGCGCCGGAAGCCGTCGATCCCCTGGCCCACCGTCCCCAGCGCCACGGACACCCGCGGGCCCGGGCGCGGAGATCTGTCGGCGGCCTCGGGGGCGCGGTCCCACGCCGCGCGCACCCGCCCCCCGTCCAGCAGCATCCCGGTGATCTGGTCGAGCGGGTACCAGGCCCAGACGCTCAGTTCGTCGGCCGTCACGGCCAGCGGAGCACCCGCCGCGCCGACGCTCCCACCGAGATCGCGCACAGCGCGGTCCAGCGTCCCCGGGCCGCCCGCACGGTCCGCGTCCTCGGGCAGCCACAGCACCGCCGCGATGTGCGTCTGGTCGAGGTCGTAGTGCAGGTGCGATGCGGCATCGCGCTCACCGTCGCCGTCGAGGACCCTGCGTACCTGTTCGACGCGCAGGCTGTTCCCGCCCATGTGCCAGCGGTCGCGCTCCTCCCCGTAGATCGCGGTGAGCTGCTCGGTGATCGAGTCGATGTATTCGTACGACAGGCGCAGCGTGTAACGCACCGCCGCGAGGATCACCGTGGGATCCGCACGCCGATCGTGCCCGATGGGGTCGCCCGGCGGCTCCGGGGCGTCCAGCAGTCCCGTCATGCGTCGCAGGAAACCGTCCTGCAACGCCGCAAGACCCATCCGGTACGAGCGGACGAGCACCGCCACGGGCACCTCGTGCTGCGCCATCCGGCGGGCGAACTCCGCTGCCGCCGCGGGCGGCGCGATCCCACCGGCGGGGATCCCGTGCCGCAGCGCATGCAGCACGGTCTCGACGTTGCTGGAGATGCTTGCGCGCAGCAGATCCGCCCATAGCCGATCGCCGCGCATCTCCGGGAAATGCGACTCGAGCAGCGCCTTGACCTCGGCCGAATTGGCGTCGAGATCGCGCTCCATGTTCGCAGCCACATCGGCGACGACATCGCCGACCAGATCATCGGCCGCGTCCGCATGCGGATCCATCCCCGGATACGCGTGCTCAGAGCGACCGTTGATGGGTACACCCGCCATGACCCCCAAGGTAGTCGCACGGGCCGCCGCCGCGCACCGGCGGCCCGTACGACCGCCGCGCACCACCGTCAGCGAACCGCTTGCGCGCCTGGCGGAGTCTCGCCGCCGACAGAGGCACGACGGGGCGCGGCCCGTATTCCGCCTCCCTCCGTCGCCGAAGCGTGGTACGACCGTTCATGAGGAGTGGAGGCACAAGTGACGCACGAACCGACCGCCCCCGGACTGCCCCCGGTGACCGGCAGCCTGTACCCCGGCACCGTCGCCGAGTCGACGCCCGACAAGGCCGCGGTGGCCCGCCCCGCGGCGCAGGAGGTGCTCACCTACCGGGACCTCGAGAGCCGCTCGCGCCGGGTGGCCCACTACCTGCGCGGCGCCGGGCTGCGCCCCGGCGACCACGTCGCCATGATGTCCGGCAACGACGTGCGGATGATGGAGATCTACTGGGGCGCCCTGCGCAGCGGCCTCTACATCACCGCCGTCAACTGGCAGCTGACGGCGGTGGAGGCCGGGTTCGTCATCGACGATTGCGGCGCCCGCGCACTGTTCGTCTCCGCCGAGGCCGCCGAGGCCGTGGGCGGCGAGCTGCCCGCGGTACCGCACCGCGTCGCATTCGGAGGCGCGGTCGCCGGGTACGAGGACTACGACGCGGTGCTCGCCGCCCAGCCCGACGCACCGCTCGACGGGCAGCCGCGCGGCCAGGACATGCTGTACTCGTCGGGCACCACGGGGCGGCCCAAAGGGATCCGTCCGCCGCTTCCGGAGGGGGCCGTCGACGAGATCCCGGATCCGTACACCGCGGTGTTCAAACCGATCTACGGGTTCGACTCCGACTCGGTGTACCTGTGCCCAGCACCGCTGTACCACGCTGCCCCACTCCGGTTCTGCGGCATGGTGACCTCCATCGGCGGCACTGTCATCCTGATGGACCGCTTCGACGCCGAAGAATCGTTGCGGCTCATCGAGCGCTACAGGGTGACGCACAGCCAATGGGTGCCCACGATGTTCGTGCGCATGCTCAAACTCGACCCTGCCGCCCGCGAACGGTACGACGTGTCCAGCATGCGCTGCGCTATCCATGCGGCAGCGCCGTGCCCCGCCGAGATCAAGCGCCGAATGATCGACTGGTGGGGTCCCGTGATCAACGAGTACTACGCCGCCACGGAGGGGGTGGGGGCCACCTTCATCGACTCGGCGCAGGCGCTGGCGCATCCGGGATCGGTGGGGGTCAGTGTGCTCGGACCGGCGCACATCTGCGACGACGACGGCGTCGTGCTGCCCGTCGGCGAGGTGGGCACCGTGTACTTCGAACGCGAGACCGCCACGTTCGAGTACCACAACGATCCGGAGAAGACGCAGGCCACCCGGCACCCCGACCACGACAATTGGGCCACCACCGGCGACATCGGCTACCTCGACGCCGACGGATTCCTCTACCTCACCGACCGGGCCGACTTCACCATCATCTCCGGCGGCGTCAACGTCTACCCGCAGGAGTCCGAGAACGTCCTCACCCTGCACCCGAAGATCCTCGACGTCGCCGTGATCGGGGTGCCGGACGACGAACTCGGCGAGGTGCCGCTCGCCGTCGCCGAGCCCGCGCCCGGCGTACGCCCGGGCCCGGCGCTGGCCGATGAACTTCTCGCCTACGTCCGCGCCGAGATCGCCCACTACAAGGCACCCCGGTCAGTGGTATTCGTCGACGAGTTGCCGCGCACCCCCACTGGAAAGCTCGTCAAGCACCGGCTGCGCGAGCGCTTCGCGTGACCGGGCCGCGTTTCGCGCCCGAAGTTCGGGCGCGACCCGGACCGGCGGCATGACACGCCTGAAGTTCAGGCGTGACGGACACGTCGCGCCCGAAGTTCGAACGCGGCTCCGCGTCGCGTCCGCAGTTGCGTGGCCCGGTCTGTAGTTTCGGACCAGACCACGCAACTGCGAACGTCACACCACGTCACGCTTGTAGTTCGAACGCGACAGCGCCGCGACGACGAGCGGCCCACCACTCCGGTTATCCACAGGCTCGGGTTCTCCACAGATTGCTCCATTCTCCCAGTTCGCGACCCGAAGGCCGGCGCCGAGTGCACGCGCGGTCCGTCAGGATCTGTGACATGACGCCAACGAAAGTCCAGTTCCGCCGCGACCTGCTCGGGCTCGGGTACACCGACCACCGGCTCGGCAGCATGTGCGAGCGTGACCAGGTCACGCGATTGCGCCGCGGCGCCTACGTCAGTACCGACGCGCTCGGCCAGGCCGATGCTCTCGAACGGCATCGATTGCAGATCACGGCCGCCGTCCACGATCTGCGGCGCCCCGCCGCCGTCAGTCATGTATCGGCCGCCGTCGTCCTCGGCCTCCCGCTGTGGAACGCCGACGGCGCGCTCGTCCGGGTGCACATGACGAGGTCCGGCAGCGGAAACGGCAACAGTAATGTCCGTAAGATCATGCACAGCGTGCCCCTCCCCGACGACCAGGTCATCGAGTTCGACGGCATCTCGGTCACATCCGCGGCCAGAACCATCGTGGACATCGCCGGTATGGGGCTCTTCGAGCAGGCGGTGTGCATGGGCGATCACGCCCTCAACAACGCGCTGATTAGTGTGGACGACCTCGACACAGCGCTCGGCAGCCTCCGTGGGTGCAAAGGTGCGGCCCAGGCTCGGGCGGCGGTCCGCGCAATGGATCTGCGCAGTGAGAGCGTCGGCGAAACCCGCTGCCGACTGCTGCTCACGAGGCTGGGACTAGCACCGACATCACTCCAGCGCGTCGTTCGCTACGAGGGCAAGTACATTGCACGCGTTGACTTTTCACATGACGACGAAGGGATAGTGGGCGAGTTCGACGGAATGGTGAAGTACCGGCTGCACGGCCAGACCGGCGAAGCCCAGTCGCGTGCCCTCGCCGACGAGAAGGCGCGCGAAGAACGGTTGACGTCGCTGGGGCTCAAGGTGGTCCGCATCGTCTGGAAGGATCTCGTCGACCCCGACGCAATCGTCGGCCGGTACTCCCGGGCGCGCACTCTTGCCCGGAACTCACCGCCTCCGCTGTGGGATCCACCGCGCCAGTCCGATGTCTACCTGCCACGGCCGCGTTGACGTCGGCGGCGCCGGCACGTGACGCCCGAAGCACGACGGCAACGGGGGGCGGGGGCGCATCGCGTTCGAACTTCGAGGGCGATGTGGGGGACGACAAAGCCGCGTTCGAAGTTCCGGCGCAACAAGCGATTCGCGTTCGAACTTCGATCGCGGAACCACGTCACGCCTGAAGTTGAGCGTGCTGGTCTGTAATTACGAACCGAACCCCGCAACTACGGGCGCGACGTCACGTGGCGTTCGAAGTTCGAGCGTGACCACGTCGTGGCGTTCGAACTTCGAGCGCGATGCTCGCACGGCCGGCCGCGCCCTATCCGCCCGCCTGCGCCCGGTACGCGCCCGGCGGCGTCCCGATGACAGCGGCGAACTCCCGGGCGAAGTGCGCCTGGTCGCTGTATCCGAACTCGTGCGCCATGTCCGCCAGCTGGACGTGCGGGTCGTCGCGTAGCACTGCGGCCGCTTCCTGGAGCCTGCGCCGGTTGATGAGCCACTTGGGCGAGTAGCCGATGCGCCGCCAGCAGATCCGTTGCAGTCGGCGCTGGCCCATGGAGAATCGGGCGGCGATGTCCGCGACCCGGGTCAGCGTGGGATCGGATTCCACGTCGTCGACGATCGCGTTGATCAGCAGGCCTTCTTCGTCGATCGTGAACTGCCGCAGCCACTCCGTCACTTGAGACACCACGGCTTCGTCCACTGCAGTGTCCACCGCCGGACCCGGATCAGCAGGCTCGCCCTCCATCACCGCCCGGACCGCCGGCACCAGCCGCCCGCCCGAGGGCACGTCGTGCGTCGCCCCCGCGACCTCGTCCATGTGGCGGCCGGTGAGGATCGTTCCGGCCGCCGGCCGCAGCAGAATCCCCACGCCCCAGGACCGTCCGCGCAGGTCGATCGTGGACAGCCCGCGCTGCGGTCCGTACAGTGCCGCGGCCGCCGGTTCGATGACCACATTGGTGCCCGGGTATTCCAGGACGGGCTGTGCGAGGACTTCACCGGCGGGCAGGTCCCACCGCGGGATCCACACGTGCCGGGCCAGCGCCGCGACGTCGTGGGGCACACCCAGACGTCGCATCGTCACCCGCCGGTCCGGCCGCACCACGCCCTTGCTCAGCGGCGAGCCGGCCCCGATCCCATCAGGACCGGCCCCGGACCGGCCAGTCCCGGCCCCGCCACGCCCCTCTGCACCCCCGTATCCCGTCCGGTCCACCCCGCCAAACTACTCCCGGTGCTGTCGCATTAGTTCAAGATCGCGGCCTGCCCCCCTCGTAGCGTGGTTCCCATGAGTAAAGCCATGAACGGCACCGCACATATCGTCGCTGCCGACGGACCCCACACTGTGAACGGCACTCCGCGCGGTTTCACTGCGCTCACTCCGTTCCTCGTCGTGCCGGGCGCCGCGGCGGCGATCGATTTCTACGTGGCCGCGTTCGGGGCCACCGAGGTCTCGCGTGTCGAAGTGCCCGCACCGGACGGCGCGGGTACCGTCGTCGCCCACGCCGAGCTCGACTTCGGCGACGGCCGCCTGCAGCTGGGCGACCCCAACCCGCAGTATGGCCTGGTCGCCGACGCGCGCCCGCCGGATTCGGCCGCCGACGATGTCAGCCACTCGACGGCGCTGTACCGCCCGGACGTCGACGCGGTGGTCGAGCGCGCGGTCGCCCGTGGCGCGACGCTGCGCGAGCCGGTCACCGACTTCGTGTCGGGCGACAGGTTCGCCTCGCTGCTCGACCCGTTCGGCCTGCGCTGGAGCGTGATGACCCGCACCGTCGACCTCAGCCAGGAGGAGAGCGCTCGCCGCGTGGACGAGTGGGCCGAGGCGGGCTTTCCCTCGCTGGATTGACGACGACGGAGCGGGACCGTCCGCGCACGACCTCACCGTGCCGCATCCTGCCCGCCCCGCCGCCGGTTGATCAGCGGTCGTCGCGGTCCAGTCCCAGAGCGTCCGTCATCGTGAAGAAGAGGTCGGTCTGATCACTCAGTCCCACGACGTTCGCCGCTCCGGGGCCGTAGGCGGCGACGCGCAGCTGCGTGCCGGTGTGCCCCTGCGATGCGTCGGCTTCGCCTGTGCCGTAGAGGATCCCCATCTCCGTGCCGTCCGCCGTGACGAGCTTCGAGGTCAATGCCGGCGACTCGGTGCCGGTGGAGACGATCTGGCTGGTGTGGGCGTGGTCGGCGGTGACGATCACGAGCGTCTCGCCATCATCCTCGGCGAATCTGAGGGCTTCCTGCACCGCCTCGTCGAGGTCGACGGTCTCGCCGATCTGCCCGCACGGGTCCGCGGCATGGTTCTGCTTGTCGATGGACGCGCCCTCCACCTGCAGGAAGAAGCCGTCCTCATCGCCGGAGAGCAGCTCGATCGCCTTGGCCGTCATGGTCTTCAGGTCCGGCTGGGCACCGGCATCCCGGTCCGGGTTGGGGACGCACTTCTGCGCAGGCTTGTCCATCCCTCCCTGCGTCGCCTTCTCGCCCGTCCAGCGCACCTCCATGTTGCCGGGGGCGAAGAGCCCGAGCAGCGGCGCGTCCTGCCCCGCCGTCTCCACCGGGTCCAGCTCGTCGAGAGTGCGGACCACATTGAAGCCGCGCGCCTCCGCCTGCTCGAACAGAGTCTGCCCCTTGTACTCCCCCGCATGTGCGCGTTGGTCGAAGGTCTCGGCGCCGCCGCCGAGGACGACGTCCGGCCGGGTTTCCAGCAACTGCTCGGCGATGGACCCGGCCCCGCCGTTCTCCAGCGCGTTCCCGGGGCATTTCTTCGCCGTCTCGTCCGGGCCGTAGCACTTGCGTTCGGTGACGTGCGAGAACTGCACGGCGGGCGTGGCATCCTCGATCTCCGCTGTCGACACGTTGCCGGTGGCCAGGCCGTTGGCCTTGGCGATCTCCATGATCGAACGCTGCGGCGCCCCGTGGATGTCGACGGAGACGGCGCCGTTGTAGGTCTTCGTGCCGGTGGACCATGCGGTGCCGGACGCCGAGGAGTCCGTGACGTAGTCCGGCTTCCCGGTCTCCTGGTCCAACGAGTAGTGCGTGTACTGGCCGGTGAACGGCAGCGCGTCGATTCCGGCGAACATCCCGCCGGCCCCCTCCGCCACGTTCCGCGCCGCGGTGATCTCCGAGTCGCCCATGCCGTCGCCGATCATCAGGATGACGTTCTTGGCGCCGGAGTCGTCGATCGCACTGCGCAACGACTCCGACTGGTCGCCGGACAAGCGCCGCGCGCCGCCGTTCGCGGTGATGTCGCCGTGCGCGGCCCGGGATTCGGATGCCAAATCCACTGCGTCGGAAGTTGATCGGCTCTTGGTAGCGTCGCCGGCCGCCGACGGATCGGCGTTGCCGGCTCCGCATGCGGCGGTGGCCAGCAGCGTGGTCACCGCCGCCGCGACGCCGACGACGCGCGCCCGACGGGGCGCGGATTGGACTCGAGGGGTGGACTGCATGCGTCGAGGCAAAGCTCTCTCCCGGTCGGCCCCGCTGTGCGCGGGGCGGAATTTCCTCCGCCACAGCGGAGGCCGGTCGCTCTCGTGCGACCACCGGCAGTCTTTCCACGCTATGTTGCCCGATTCCCACACAGACGCGGAGGGCGCGTGAACCCCGGGTGAACACTCCGGGAGATCACGCGCCCTGCCCGTACCCGCGCCGGCGGCCCCGGCGCGCACGCGGGGTCACACGTTGTGGCAGGCCACGAAGTGGTGCTCACCGATCTCGCGCATCTGTGGTTCCTCTTCTTTACACCGGTCCGTGGCCAGCGGGCAACGCGTGTGGAACCGGCACCCCGTCGGCGGGTTGAGCGGCGAGGGCATGTCGCCCTCCAGCGCGTCGAACTCGTCGTCGTTGTTGACGCCCCGCTCACGATCCGGGTCGGGGATCGACGAGAGGAGCAGCCTCGTGTACGGGTGCTTGGCCGAGTGCTCGATGCCGTCGCTCGGCGCGATCTCGCACACCTTGCCCAAGTACATGACCATCATCCGGTCGCTGATGGTCTTGACCACCGCGATGTTGTGCGCGATGAACATCATCGTCAGCCCGAACTCCTGCTTGAGCTCCTCGAGCAGGTTGAGGATCTGCGCCTGTACCGAGACGTCGAGGCTCGACACCGGCTCGTCGCAGATGAGCATCTTGGGCTTGAGCATCAGCGCGCGCCCGATGCACACGCGCTGGCACTGCCCGCCGGAAAGCTCGCCCGGGGTGCGGTCCCAGACGGCGTCCGGGTCCAGCCCCACGTTGGTGAGCATCTCGCGGCCCAGCTCCTCGAGGCGCTTCTTGTCGCTCACGCCCCAGATCTGCAGGCCCTCGGTGATCAAGTGCTTGACCTTGCGCCGCGGGTTCAGCGACGACACCGGGTCCTGCATGATCATCTGCATATGGTTGCGGAACTGCCGCAGCGCCTTGGGCTTGAACTTCTCCAGCGGGTACCCGTCGAGCGTCACCGTGCCGCTGGTGGGGGCGGGCAGCTGCAGCACGGCCCGTCCCGCGGTGGACTTGCCGCAGCCGGATTCGCCCACCACGCCCAGCGACTCCCCTTCCAACAGGTCGAAGCTGATGCCGGACACGGCGTGCACCTTCTGCTTGCCCGCCTCGAACTCCACGACGAGGTCCTCGACGCTGAGCATCGGCTTGTCGTCGGGACGCAGGTGCGCCTTGCCTGTTCCCGCCATCAGACGGCCTCCAACTTCAGCTCGCGGCCCGCCGCTGTGCGGCCGGCCTTCTCGTTGGCGGCGAGCGCCGCATCGCCCTCGGGGGTGCCGACGGGGAAGTGGCACGCCGCCCGGTGCGGATGCTTCGGGTCCGCGCCGGGTTCGTCCTCGGCGCTCTGCGTGACCTCGAGCGCCGGGGCCTCGGTGAGGCACCGCTCCTGCGCGTACCGGCAACGGTCTGCGAAGGCGCACCCCGGGATCGGCTTTGTCATGTCCGGCAACCCGCCCTCGATCGACTCCAGCTGGGTGTGGGGCGGATCTTCCAGATTGGGGATCGCGGCCAGCAGCGCGGTCGTGTACGGGTGCCGGGGGGTGGAGAACAGCTGCTTCGTCGGTGCGATCTCCACCACCCGTCCTGCATACATCACCGCGACGCGGTCCGTCTGCCCCGCCACGACGCCGAGGTCGTGGCTGACGAGGATCGACGCCATGCCCATCTCGTGGCGCAGGTCGTCGAGCAGGTCCAGGATCTGCTTCTGCACCGTCACGTCGAGCGCCGTGGTGGGCTCGTCGGCGATGACCAGCGTCGGGTCGCATGCCAGGGCGATCGCGATGACGACGCGCTGGCGCATGCCGCCGGACAGCTCGTGCGGATACTGGTCGATGCGACGCGCGGGCTCCGGGATGCGGACCTTGCGCAGCAGGTCGATCGCCCGCTCACGCGCCTTCTTCTTGTCCAGGCCCATGTGCACGCGGATCGACTCGGTCAGCTGGGTGCCGATGTGCTTGAGCGGGTTCAGGGCGGACATCGGATCCTGGAAGATCATCGCGATGTCGTCGCCCCACAGCTGACGCTGCTGCTTGCGGCTGAGCGCCTGCATGTCGTGTCCCGCGAAGCGCACCTCGCCGGTGATGCTCGTGGCGTTGTCACGGGAGATCAGTCCCATCGCCGTCTTGCCCAGCACGGACTTGCCCGATCCGGACTCGCCGACCAGGCCCAGCGTCTCGCCGGCGTCGAGCGTCAGCGACACGCCGTCCACCGCGTGCAGCCAGCCCCGCTTGGTGCGGAAGCGGGTGGACAGGTTGTCGATGGACAGCAGCGGGCCGTCCTGCTTCGGCGGGGCGGCGGCCGCACCGGCGCCCGCTCCCGCGAACCGGTCGGCACCATCGTTGGTCTCGGCAGTGGTGCTCATCGGTGACCTCCCTGTCCGCAAGGGGCGGAGTCTGACTGGTGTACGGGGGTGGGCCCGCGGCGCGCAGCGATCACAGCTTCACCCCTGCCCGGCCGGCGGTGGCCTTCTGCGCCTTCTCGCCGACGATGTTGAACGCGAACACCGTGAGGAACAGGAACACGCCGGGCACCAGGACGATGAACGGGTGCTGTTCGAACACGCCGCCCTGGCCCTCCGCGATCATGTTGCCCCAGGTGGGGTTGGGCGGCTTGATACCCAGGCCCAGGAAGCTCAGCGACGCCTCCGCGACGATCATCACCGAGATCATCACCATGCCGAGCGACAGCAGCGGCAGCGCCACGTTGGGCGCGAGCTCGCGCACCATCACCCGCCAGCGGCTGGCGCCCATCGCCCGCGCCGCCAGCACGAACTCGCGGGACGCGAAGGCGATCGTGTTGGCCCGGGCAATGCGGATCATGCTCGGAATGGCCAGCAGCGCCAACGCGAACGAGATGTTGCGCAGGTTCGGCTCGAGCACCGACGCCAGGGCGATCAGCAGGATCAGCGCGGGGACGGCCAGCAGCGAGTTGGTGAGCACGCCGATCACCGTGTCGGTCTTGCCACGGAAGTAGCCAGCGCAGATGCCGACGGCGCCGCCCACGACGATGCCGATGACCACGGCGGACACCGCCACGATCAGCGACGCCTGTGCGCCATAGATGCAGCGGGCCAACAGGTCCAGGCCGAAGTTGTTGGTGCCCAGCGGATGATCCGAGAACAGACTCGGCGGCTGGTAGCCCTTGGCGCCCAGGGTCGCGGTGGTGTCCTTGTACTCGCCCAGCGGCAGCAACGGGGCGAGGATCGCCGCGAGGATGAGCACCACCAGCCACACCCCGGACAGGACGAAGGTGAGGTCGAAGTCGCCGCCGAACTTGGCCAGGCCGATACGGCGAAGGCCCGTGTAGATGCCGACCAGGCCAAGCAGCACCGCCGGGACGCGCACGCCCATGACGACGGCGGACGCGGCGAGCCCGAACAGCAGCAGCGCGATGCCGACGACGAGCAGGATTCCACCGAGCCGGTAGAGCTTCTTGCGCTCGCCGGGATCGTCGCCGATGAAGGGGTCGTCGGGCCCGGAGCCCAGGGGCCCGTCGGGTCCGCCGAGGGACGGTTCGTCGATCAGGATGTCAGACATTTGCGCGTCGGCTCCTCGGGTCGAGGTATCCGTAAGAGATGTCGATGATGCCGTTGATGACCACGTAGATCACGGCGATGACGAGGACCGCGCCCTGCACCATCGGCATGTCGCCCTGCTGGGCGTGGCGGACGATCAGCGAGCCCATGCCGGGGAGGGAGAACAGGACCTCCACGATCACGGTGCTGCCGATCATCGAGCCGATCGAGATGCCGAGCATCGTGATCAGCGAGAACGACGACGGTCGGAGCGCGTCGCTCACCAGGAGACGGAAGTTGGACATGCCCTTGGCCTTGGCCACCAGGATGAAGTTCTCCCGCAGCGTGGAGCACAGGTCGCTGCGCAGGATGCGCGTGAACATCGCCATCTCGAGAAGGCTGATCGTGACGGCCGGGAGTATCGCGTGGTACAGGTTCTGCCCCGGGTCTTCGGAGAAGCGCACCCATTGCGAGCGCGGGAACCAGCCGGCGTAGTTGACGAACACGATGATCAGCAGCATGCCGGACAGGAAGCTGGGGATGGACAGCACGCCGAACGTGCACGCGCTGATGGCGCGGTCGACCCAGCCGCCTTCGTGCCGGGCGGACCACATGGCGACGGGGACCGCCACGACCAACGCGATGATCAGGCCCATCAGCGCCAGCTGCACGCTCACGGGAAGCGCCGCGGAGATCTGGGAGGTCACGGTGCTGTTGGGCGGGAGGAGCGACTTGCCCAGGTCGCCCTGGAGAGCCCCGGAGAGCCAGTCCCAGTAGCGGGTAAGGAACGGGTCGTTCAGCCCCATCTCTTCGCGCGCCGCGGCGTATTCGGCCGGCGTGTGGCCTTCACCGAGCGAGGCCACCGCGGGGTCGCCGGGTATCAGCTGCACAAGCGAGAATGTGCCGATACTGACGACGAACAACACCACGACGAGCTCGACGATCTTCTTGATCACGACTCGTGCCATCGTCGTTGTCGCCTCCTTTCCGTTCTTGGTTCGTCCGGTTGTCCGCGCACGGACCTGCGCTCCGGAGCGGATGCCACCGCCGTCCGCCGCCCACGACGCCCCACCGGGGAATCAAGCTGCGCAAATACGATTGTGACCACTGACTTGTCGCCCCACATCCTGTGACGTCAACCACGTTGAATCGTGGCCCGTCCCACTGGGCGAGACATGCCCTCAGGGGGGCTTGCGCGGCGCGCCGACGCGGGTCTCTCGCAGGACCGATGCGCCGCATGCGCCGGGCGCAGCGCGACCCGGACTGCAAGACGGTTCCAGTAATTCACCGCCATGGCGCCCACGTTCGTATAACCTTCGCACGGCATGTGACAGCAGTCACCGGACCATCCCGCTCAGCAGGCGGCCTACGCGCCGCACTCCGCATCCCGCCCGGCGGGCCGCACCGGACCACGCCCCACTAAGGAGAATCCCGTGACGTCGAAGTCCCACCGCACCCGGCGCAGCGTCGGCCGGGTGACCCGACTCGCCGCCGCCCTTGCAGCGGGCGCCCTGCTCGTGGCGGGGTGCTCGTCCGCGTCGGACACGACGTCCTCATCCGGTGGCGCATCGGGCACCGTCGACCCGGATGCCGTCGCCACCGGCTGGGTCGGCGCCGTGCACGGCGGCGTGGACGGCGCCCGCGACGGCGGCAGCCTTTCGTACGCCACCTACAGCTCCGTGACCACGCTCGACCCGGCGAATCGCCAGGACGGCGGCGCCACCGGGGGCACCGAGATGGCCGCCGTCTATGACGTGCTCATGCGCTACGACAACGCGTCCCACGAGTACGTGCCGCAGCTGGCCGCGTCGCTCACCCCCAACGCCGACAACACCGTGTGGACGCTGAAACTCCGCGACGGCGTCACCTTCTCCGATGGCACCCCGGTGAACGCCGACGCCGTCGTGTGGAGCATCGGCCACTATCTGGCGAAGCGGGGCACGCACTCGCAGATCTGGAATGCCGGCGTGGAATCGACGGTGGCGCAGGACCCCTCGACGGTCGTCTACACGCTCAAGCGCCCGTGGAAGGACTTCCCGGCGATGCTCACCACCGGGCCGGGCATGATCGTGGCCCCGTCCTCGATGGCGGGCGGCGAGTTCACACCCGTCGGCGCCGGCCCGTTCACGGTGAGCAGCTTCGCCCCGCACGACGAGCTGGTGCTCTCCGCCCGCCAGGACTACTGGGGCGGCGCCCCGCATCTGGCCGAGCTGCGGTTCCCCGCCATCGTGCAGGAGCAGGGAAAGGTCGACGCGATCAAGTCCGGCGGGGTGCAGGCAGGCTATATCCGCAACGTCGACGTCATCCACGGCGCGATCACGGGCGGGATGTCCGGCTGGTCGTACTCCGCGAACATGTCCAAGGTGCTGCTGATCAACAACCGCGAGGGCCGCGCCGGCGAAGACCCGCGCGTGCGCCAGGCCATCGTCGCCGCAGTCGACCCCGAGGTGTTCGACACCCGGGTCGAGGGCGGGTTCGGCTCGCCGAACTCGGCGATGTTCCCACCGTCGTCGCAGTGGAGCCAGGACGGCGACGCACCCCGGTACGATCCCGACAAGGCCCGCAGGCTGCTCGACGAGGCCAAGGCCGACGGCTTCGACGGCGTCCTGAGCTATGCGGGCGTCAACGAGGCCGCGGCACAGAAGAGCGCGCTGGCCTTCCAGGCGATGCTGCAGAACGTGGGCTTCACTGTGGAGCTCAACCTGTCGAGCAGCATCAGCGGCCTAGTGAAGACGATGTACGCCGAGCACGACTACGACATCGGCTACGCCGCGTTCAACGTGCTCGACGACGCCCCCTTCGTCCGGCTGTTCGGCAATCTCTACAGCAAGTCCAGCGCCAACCCGATGGGCTACGCGAACCCGCGGATGGACGACCTGTTGATGCAGCTGCAGTCGGCCCCCGACGACGACGCCAAGCGTGACGTGCTGGCGAAGATGCAGACGCTCGTCGACGACACGGCGCCGTTCGCCGCCCTGGGCGCCGGCCGGGCCTTCATCGCGATGGACGACTCCGTGCAGGGCGTGAAGCCCAGCATGGACGGCATCATGCTGTTCGACCAGGCGTGGATCAAGGACGCCTGACCCGCGCGCAGGTTTGTCACGGAACCCCGTGAAAACGACCCGCGCGCACCAGACCGGCTCGGGAACAGCAGGGTGACCCGCCGACTCCAAACCCGCCCGCCGACCGCATACCCGCCCCGCCCACGCCGTCGCCGGTGATAGGACTGGTCCCCATGAGCACCACGCCCGACGCCTCCGCCCTCGTCGCCACCGTCGAGAAGTCCCCCGCCGCCGTCGCCGCGCACGACCGCGACGGCTGGCTCGGTCTGTTCTCGCACGATGCCGAGGTCTGCGACCCGGTCGGCTCGCGCCCCAACCACGGGCGCGCCGAGCTCACGGCCTTCTACGAGACCTTCATCGCGCCGAACGACATCACGTTCCGCGTCGAGCACGACACCGTCGCCGGCATGACGGTATTCCGGGATCTCACGCTCGAGACGGTGATGGGCGGGCGCTCGGGCCCTGGCAGCACCACCGCACCGGGCGACGTGGCTCTGCAGGTGCCCATGCACCTGCGCTACGACCTGGTCGACATCGCCGGCGCAGGCCGCAGTGCGGATCTTCGCCTGTCGCTGCTGCACGCGCACTGGGAGTTGCCGTCGATGATCGGCCGGCTCCTCGAGCACGGGGTGGTCGGCGCCGGGGTCGGCGCCAAGCTGGTCCCGCGTCTGCTGCGGAATCAGCGCGTCGGGGGCACCGTGGGGTTCGGTCGCGCGCTGCGCCGCGCCGGGAAGGAAGGCAAGTCGGCGGTGGAGGACCTGCTGGGCGCACTGTCGACCGGCGACGCCTCCAGCGCGCGGCAACGCCTCGCACCGGATACGCCCATCGAGTTGCCCGGCACCGGCCGGAGCATGACCGCCGAGGAGTTCGCGGGCGCACCGCGCGGTCTGCGCTGGCGCAAGCTCCTGTCCGCCGGGATGACCGTGACCGCGACGATCGAGTCGGAGGGGGCACGCGGCGTGGGCCTGTTCGAGTTCGACGGCCGACGCGACCGGGTCAGCCGCGTCCGGTTGTACCTTCCCGGGTGACCGCTTCCGCCGCGGCGGGCGCCCCCTCCTGCCCACCCGGCCCCTCCTGCGTACCCGGCCCCTCCGCCGTAGTCGCGTCCCGCAGCACCGGCGCACCGGAGGCGAAACGCCGCACCCGTTCTCCGGCCCACATGCGGGCCGGCACCGCCCCGCGCAGCAGGGCCCGCATTGTGTCCGGCGACTCCCCCAGCGGCACATCGGATCCCGCGATGACGATGTTGCCGGTGCGGCGCCCCGCCAGCATCGCCGGATCGGAGATCACCACCACGTGCTCGAACGCCTGCAGCATCGTCGCGGTCTCGCGCCGTGCGGTGCCGCGGTCCCGCGTATCGCCGCAGTTGACCATGTAGACCCCGCCGGGAGACAAGACGCGAACGGCCTCGGCGGTGCACTCCGCAGTGGTCAACGGCTCCGGCGTGACCGCGCCGGAGAACACGTCGCGGATGATCACGTCACGGGTGTCCTCGCGCAGGGACTCGAGAACCGCACGCGCCTCCCCCGCGCGCAGCCGGAGCCGGGGCGCGCGCGGCAGGTCGAACCACCCGCGCACCAGCACCGCCATCGCGGCGTCGATCTCGACGACCACCTGCCGCGCTTCGGGATACCCGGCCGCGAGGTAGCGCGCCATCGAGCAGCCCCCGCCTCCCAGGTGCAACGCCCGAAGACGGTGCTCGGCCGGCCAGCGCGGCTCGATCAGCGCCGCGAACCACCGCATGTACTCGAAGTCGAGCCGACGCGGGTCGTCGAGGTCCACGTGCGAGCTCTCCACGCCGTTGACCTTGAGAACCCAGCCGTGCGGGGTGAAGCGGTCCGGCACCAGCTCGCATGTGCCCGTGTCGATCTCGTACACGCCGACCACCGGCCCGCTGGTATCCGGGCCGCCGTCGCCCGCCCCGTCACCGCGCCGTGACCGGCGCCTGCGATCGCCGCGGCCCATCAGACGCGCTCGCGGAGCTCCCGCTTGAGCAGCTTGCCGCTGGCATTGCGGGGCAGCTCGTCGACGAAAACCACACTCTTGGGCACCTTGAACGACGACAGCCTGCCGCTGACATGTGAGATGAGGGATTCCTCGGTCACCGGCGCACCGTCGCGCAGCACGACGACGGCCGTCACCGCCTCGATCCACTTCTCGTCGGGCACGCCGATCACCGCAGCCTCCGCCACCGACCCGTGCGTGTAGAGGGCGTCCTCCACCTCTCGGGACGCCACGAGCACACCTCCGGTGTTGATCACGTCCTTGATGCGGTCGACGACGGTGATGTAGCCCTGCGCGTCACGCGTGACCAGGTCTCCGGAATGGAACCAGCCGTCGCGGAACGCCTCCGCGGTGGCCGGTTCGTCGTCCCAATACCCTTCGCACAGCTGCGGCGAGCGGTAGAGCACCTCCCCCGGCTCGCCGTCGGCGGCCTCCTCACCGTCGGCGTCCACCACCCGGCACTCGACGTAGAACACCGGCCGCCCGCAGGATTCGGGCCGCTCGTCGTGGTCCTCGGGCCGCAGCACGGTGGCCAGCGGGCCGATCTCCGACTGGCCGAAGCAGTTGTAGAAGCCCAGCTCCGGGTACCGTCCGCGCAGCCGCTGGAGCACCGTCACCGGCATGATCGAGGCGCCGTACTGCGCCTTGGTCAGCGACGACAGGTCGCGGGTGTCCAGGTCCGGGTGGTTCGCCAGCGGCACCCACACCGTGGGCGCCAGGAACAGCGACCCGATCCGCTCGGCCTCCACCGTCCGCAGGATCTCCGCCAGGTCCGGCGCCGGCAGCAGCGTGATCTCCGCGCCCACCGCCAAGTACGGCAGCATGAACACGTGCATCGCCGCCGAATGGTAGAGCGGCATGCAGATCAGCGGCCTGTCCTCCGCCGTGAGGTCCAGCGTCATGATGCACGAGACGTACTCGCACATCAGCGCGCGCTGCGTCATCATCGCGCCCTTCGGCCGGGACGTGGTGCCGGAGGTGAACAGCAGCTGGGCCAGGTCGCCGCCGCCCACATGCCCCGCCTCGGTGAGCTCCTCGTAGGTGGGCACCGCACCCGCGCGGACCGCGTCGAGCAGGCAGGTCCCGCCGTCGCGCAACAGCAGGATCGTCTCCACACCGAGTTCGCCGCACACCGGGGCGGCCGCGTCCTCCAACGCCGGGTCGACCAGCAGCGCCCGCGTCGCCGTGGTCCGCAGGATGTGCGCGAGCTCCTTGCCGCGCAGCGCGTAGTTGACGGGCACGTGCACCAGACCTGCGCGTGCGCAGGCGAGGAACCCGATCAGGTACGCGTCGGAGTTGGTGCCGAACGCCGCCACCCTGTCGCCGATGCGCAGCCCCTTGGACCGGAGCCACCCGACCCCGCGGGACACGGCGTCATCGAGCTCCCGGTAGGTCCACGTGCGGTCCTCGAATACGAGGGCGGTGCGGTCGGGGTGGCGCGACGAGGAACGGCGCAGTACGCCGTCGACCGTGTTGGCATGCGGGTCCAGGCTCATATTCGCAGATCGTAGCCGGGTTGCGCAGCGGCGGGAACCCGGGCGTCAGGCGCAGCCGGGTCAGCCGAGAGACAGGGGCAATACGTGCGCCCGCGCGTGCTCGACGTCGCCGACCAGGAACCACAGGCCCGCGCCGCCGCCGGACGCCGCCGTGCGCACCCGCAGCGGCGCGCCGGGCTCCACCGGCCGCAGATACTCGACGATCACCCGGTGCGGGGCCGACCGCAGCGCCGGGTCCTGCGTCAGCAGGTCCTCCACCGCGTGCAGGTAGACGGCGTTGTTGAGGTGCCGCATGGGGTCGATGTCCGTCGCCCGCAGCGCGAAGTCCCGCTCTTCCGCCCCCTCGTCGAGCGCCGGCGCAGTACCGGTGAGCATTGGCCGCCAGCGCAGCCGGTGCTCGGTGGTGCGCGCGAGCAGGTCGGCCTCCAGCTCATCGCTGATGCGCATGGGCGCGCCGGTCTCCGGGTTGATGCTGATCCAGAACGCCTCCGTCTCGATCAGACCGTCGGGGCTGTCCGCGTCCCCCTCGCTGGTCAACCGCACCCGCATCGTCGCCCAGCGGGTGGACATCGCCGAGCACCAGCGCTGCAGGCGCACCTCGGCGTGCCAGGGGATCGGCCGGTGCACGTCGATGACGCTGCGGCGCACCACCCACACCGGGTTGGTGCCGCCGGGCATCTGCGCGATGTGGTCGAAAGCGATGTCCTGCAGGAAGCGGGCGACCCCGTCCAGTCGCAGGCGCTCGTCCATGTCCACGTCGCCCGTGCGCACCCGGCGGCGGCATTCGAACATGGGCCCCGACTCCGGCATGGGCTGCAGCGGCACCACCACGGATCGTTCCGCCGCGCCTGTCATCGCGCCGCCGGGGACAGCGCGGCGGTGCCGGGGCGCGGACGCAGCCGCACGGGCTCGGTCAGGTGCGCCTCGAGCCGCCCGCGCAGCGCATCGTCGATGGGCACCGCGCCGGTGAATCCGGGGTCCGTGATGACGACGACGGACTCCGTGCGCACCGCGACCTGCGGGTGCCCGTCCGCGCGCACCTCCGCATCGAGCGTGAAACTGGACCGGCCGATGTGGCCGATCCAGAAGTCGAACTGCAACGGTTCGACGGAGTACCGCACCTCCTCCGGGTACTCGATGGTCTGTTGCACGATGAGGTACGCGCGGTCCGCGCCGTCCACGTCCAGCAGCCCGCCGGCGGGCGTGCCCGCTGCGTCGACCGCGCCGTACCGGAGCAGCCGGTTGCGGGCCTCCTCGATCAGGCCCAGCACAGCGGCGTTGCTCACGTGCATGGCCGGCGTGATGTCCTCATAGCGCATGGGCACCCGCACCGTCAGCGCGCAGGACGGCGCGCCGGCCGCGCCCGATCCTCCGATCATCGGTCCTCCATCCTGTCCCGCAGGCCTCCGCCCGTTGCGCATACAACCGTCGGCGAGCCCACGCGCGATCGTACGCAGCGCCGATGCGGCTACAGCGACGAGGACAGCTTGTCGCCCAGCAGTTTGGCGAACGCGGCCGGGTCGGACAGCTCGCCGCCCTCTGCCAGCACCGCCATCCCGTAGACCAGGTGCGCGGTGTCCGCAAGACCGGCATCGTCCGGGCGCGATTCGTGCGCGGCGCGCAGGCCTGTCACCAGCGGGTGGGTGGGGTTGATCTCGAGGATCCGCTTCATCTGCGGAAGTTCCTGCCCCATCGCCCGGTACATCTTCTCCAGCTGCGGGGTGATATCGAACGTGTCGCCCACCACGCACGCCGGCGATGCGGTGAGACGCGTGGACAGCCGCACCTCCTTGACATCCTCGGAGAGCAGCTCCTGCATCCATCCGGTGAGCCCCGCGAACTCGCCGGAGCGCTTCTCGCGCTCCTCTTCCGCGGCCTTGCGCTCGTCCTCGGTGTCCAGGTCCACTTCGCCCTTGGCGATCGACTGGAAGCGCTTGCCGTCGAAGTCCTGGACCGCGTCCACCCAGACCTCGTCGACGGGGTCGGTGAGGATGAGCACCTCGACGCCCTTGGCACGGAAGGCCTCCATGTGCGGGGAGTTCTCCACGGCCTGCCGCGATTCGCCGGTCATGTAGTAGACGACGTCCTGGTCGGCACCGGCCCGCTCGATGTACCCGGCGAGCGTGGTGCGCGCCGGTGCGGCGTCGCCCGCCCCTTCCCCGTCGGCGTCCGCCGTGGCCCCGTCGGCGTCCGCCGTGGCCCCGTCGGCGTCCGCCGTGGCCCCGTCGGCGTCCGCCGTGGCCCCGTCGGCGTCCGCCGCGGTGTGCGTGGACTGGAACGAGGAGACCTCGAGGATCTTCTTCTGGTTGTCGGCGTCGGAGAGCAGCCCCTCTTTGAGCACGCGGCCGAACTGCTCCCAGAACGTCGCGTAGTCGTCGGGCCGCTTGTCCTGCATCTCGGCGATCGTGGACAGGACCTTGCGCACCAGGCCCTTCTGGATCCGGCGCACCTGGCGGTCCTGCTGGAGGATCTCGCGGGAGACGTTGAGCGACAGGTCCTGCGCGTCCACGACGCCCTTGACGAAGCGCAGGTACTCCGGCATGAGTTCTTCGCAGTCGTCCATGATGAACACGCGCTTGACGTACAGCTGCACCCCGCGGCTGTGCTCGCGCTGGAACAGGTCGAACGGCGCCTGCGAGGGAATGAACAGCAGCGCCTGGTATTCGAAGGTCCCCTCCGCCTTCATGGGGATGACCTCGAGCGGGGAGTCCCAGCCGTGGCTGACGTGCCGGTAGAACTCGGCGTACTCCTCGTCGGTGACCTCGCTGCGAGGGCGCGTCCACAGCGCCTTCTGCGAGTTGACGGTGACGACCTCGCGCGTCGGCTCGCCCTGCTCCTCACCCTCCTCGGGCGGCGGCGCGGGCACCGTCTTCTCCATGCGGATCGGCCACGCGATGAAGTCCGAATGCCGCTTGATGATGCCGGTCAGCGTCTGCTCGGAGGTGTAGTCGAACAGGTGGTTCTCGTCGTCGGCCGGCTTGAGGTCCAGCGTGACGGAGGTGCCCTGCGGCGCGTCGGCCTCGCCCTCGATGGTGTAGGTGTCCTCGCCGCGCGACTGCCACTTGGTGCCGGCGTCCTCGCCCGCCTTGCGCGAAACCAGCGTGACCGTGTCGGCCACCATGAAGGTGGAGTAGAACCCGATGCCGAACTGCCCGATCAGCGCCTCCGCCGCCGCGGGGTTGTCCGCGTCCTTGGCCTCCTCGGCGGCGGCGAGCGCCTCGCGCAGCTGCCCGGTGCCGGACTTCGCCAGGGTGCCGATGAGGTCGACGACCTCGTCGTGGGTCATCCCGATGCCGTTGTCGCGCACCGTCAGCGTGCGCGCCTCCGGGTCCGCGATCACCTCGATGTGCAGGTCGGACGTATCGACGTCCAGGTCCTTGTCCTGGAAGGCGGCCAGCCGGAGCTTGTCGAGCGCGTCGGAGGAGTTCGAGATGAGCTCCCGCAGGAACGAATCCTTGTTGGTGTAGATCGAGTGGATCATCAGATCCAGGAGCTGGCGCGACTGCGCCTGGAACTCGCGGGTTTCCACCGAGGGGGCCACGGGATTGTCCTTTCGACCGAACTGTCCTGCCTGCACTGTCCTGCCTGCGCGTCGTCGCACGTGCGGACTCGCGCACGCGCCGACGCCCGGCATGTTAGCGCGCACCCCCGTCGCTACCGCCGCGGGGACCGGCCCTTGTCGCCGACGGGGCAGCGCCCTTCACGGAAATCCGCCGATCGACGGCCTCCGGCAGCCGAACCGTCCCGAATCGCCGACGATTGTGCTTGGATCACATCAGTAACATTCAGTTCGATCGGGGAGTTCTGAACATGTCGTTCTGGGAATCCATCTGGCTCATCATCGTGGTCTTCGCGTTCGTGTGCTACCTCATGGTCCTGTGGACCATCATCACGGACCTGTTCCGCGACCATAAGCTCAGCGGATGGTGGAAAGCCGTCTGGGTGATCTGCATGTTCATCTTCCCGCTGCTCACCGCCTTGGTGTACTTGGTGGCCCGCGGCCAGGGCATGGCCGAGCGCCAGCGCGAGGCGATCGCGGCCGCCAAGAACGCGCAGGACGACTACATCCGCAACGTGGTGCAGCAGACAGGTCCGGCCCAGCAGATCGCCGACGCCAAGGCCCTGCTGGACGACGGCACGATCTCCCAGGACGAGTTCGACACGATCAAGACCAAGGCTCTGGCGTGACACGTGGAACGGTGGCGCGATGAAGAACCTGCTCTCGAAGATCAGCTTCGCGCAGTGGCTCGGCCTTGTCCTGGCCGTCCTCGCCATCGTGTTCGTGTTCACCAACACGAACACGGCCAGCATCACGCTGTACGGGTTGCACTTGAGCGGGCCCACCTGGCTGATCCTGCTGATCGTCCTCGCCATCGGGTGGCTGATCGGCCTGCTCACGGGTAGAAAACGGTACAGGGGCAACTGAGCGGTCCCCGACGCGCAGACGGGGGAGGGCAGTCAGGAGGTGGCCCGGGATGCACGACGGCGGCCGGGGCGCGCCCGTGATCGAGGTGGTCCGGGGCGATATCACCCGGATCCGGGTCGACGCCGTGGTCAACGCCGCGAACTCGTCGCTGCTCGGCGGCGGTGGCGTCGACGGCGCGATCCACCGCGCGGGCGGACCCCGGATCCTCGCCGCATGCCGCGAACTGCTGCGCACCTCACTTCCCGACGGGCTCCCCTCGGGACAGGCCGTGGCCACCACCGCAGGCGACCTGCCGGCGCGGTGGGTGATCCACACCGTGGGCCCCGTATACGACTCGGCCGGCGGTGAGCACCAGGCGGCACTGCTGCGGTCGTGCTACGCGGACAGCCTGGCCGTCGCCGACGGGCTGGGCGCGCGCACAGTGGCGTTCCCACTGATCTCGGCGGGCGCCTACGGCTGGCCGGTCGATGATGCGGTGACGCAGGCGTTCTCGGCGATCCGCGCGGCCACCACCGCCGTCGAGGCCGTGACACTGGTGGCCTTCGACGAGCCGGTGGCCGAGCTGATGCGCCGGCTCCGCCAGCGCTGACCCGCTAACTCAGGTCGTCGTCGCGGCCGTCCTCGCGCGCCTTCTTCGCCGCGTCGCGCAACTCCAGGCCGTCGGTGAGCATGTCGCCCACCTCGCGGGCCACGTCACGGACGCACGTGGTGATGATGGTGGCGATCCGCCCCACCCGCACCGCGGTCGACTCCGTCAGCTCCTGCGCGATGTCCTTACGCGATTCGAACTTGCCGACCATCACGCACCCCTCCCGTCATTCCGCATCCCGCCGGCCGGCGGGATGCGGGCCTGTCGGCACCATCATGCCGCACGGGCGGACCGCTCGATCACCACCTCGGGCACCTTCGGCCGCCCGACCAGCGTGTTCGGCAGCGCGAAGCGGAATATCTTGCCCCAGACGGAGCCGACCTGCCGGAAGAATCCGCCGGTGTTGTACGGCAGGCCGTAGCGCCGGCAGATGTCCTCCACCCTCGGGGCAAGCTCGGGATAACGGTGCGCGGGCAGATCGGGGAACAGGTGATGCTCGATCTGGTGCGACAGGTTGCCGGACAGGATGTGGAACAGGGGGCTGCCGGAGATGTTCGCGGAGCCGAGCATCTGCCGCACATACCACTCGCCCTTGCTCTCGTCTGCCGTCTCCTCCTCGCTGAACGACGCCACGCCCGTGGGGAAGTGGCCGCAGAAGATGATCGAGTACGCCCACAGGTTGCGGACGATGTTCGCGGCGCCGTTGCCCACCAGCGTGGTGACGAAGAACGGACCCGACAGCGCGGGGAAGACCACGTAGTCCTTGAGCACCTGGCGGCCGGCCTTGTGCCACCAGCCGACGGCGAGCGGCTTGACGTCCCCCCAGCCGCGCTTGCCCTGCACCACGTTCTCGATCTCCAGGTCGTGCAGCATCACGCCCCACTCGAACAGCACCATCAGCAGCGTGGCCCACACCGGGTTGCCCAGATGGTAGAGATTCCACTTCTGCTCGGGGTCCATGCGCAGGATGCCGTAGCCGATGTCGCGGTCCTTGCCCACGATGTTGGTGAAGGTGTGGTGCATGTAGTTGTGCGAGTGGCGCCATTGGTCCGCCGGGCAGACGGTGTCCCACTCGAACTCCCGGGAGCTCAGGCCACGCTCGCGCATCCAGTCGTACTGGCCGTGCATGACGTTGTGGCCGATCTCCATGTTGTCGAGGATCTTCGACAGACTCAGCGCGCCGACGCCAGCCAGCCACACCGGCGGCAGGAACGGCGCGTACATCGCCGCGCGGCCGGCAACCTCGAGCCCGCGCTGCGCCTTGATGACGTTGTAGATGTACTCGCGGTCCTCGGATCCGAGCTTCGCCACCGTCTCGGCGCGCAACGCGTCGAGTTCGCGGCCGATCCCCTCGACGTCGTCGCGGGTGAGCACGGCGGGATCGGCCGCTTCCGACCGCGGTGTCTCGTCGCTTCGGGCCGCATCTCGGCGGGTGATCGTCCGGCCCAGCGGACCCAATAGTGCAAACATGTCTTCTCCTCGTCGATGATCGAGCGGGGCGGATTCCGGTAAGTGCTGCGACACGCGTCAGATGACCGTCACGTCACACGACCCTGACGTCAGATGACGATGTCGACGTCGCCGACGGGCCTGTTGATGCACAGCTGGATGGGCTGGTCGGGTTCGGCGTCCGCCTCGCCGGTGAGCGCATTGCGCGTGCTGCCCGAGCGGCGTACTGCCGTGCAGGAGAAACAGATGCCCATGCGGCAGCCGTACTCGGGGCTCAAGCCCGCAGCCTCGGCCTGTTCCAGCAGCACATCGCCGGTGTTCGCGGCGTCGACGCACGAGGCGGAGAAGGTCACGGTGCCGTGCACCTCGTCGTCGGACGGGACGGCTGCGGGCGCCGAGTCGAACGCCTCCGTGTGCAGGCCGTCCCCGAGGCCCATGCCGTCGTAGACCTCCCGTACGGCCGCCATCATCCGCGCCGGCCCGCACAGGTATGTCTGCGCACCGCGCGCCCACGGTGCCGCCTGCGCCAGGTGCGCGGCACTGAAGTGACCGTCCACGTCACCGGCCCCGTCCGCCGCCGTGCAGCCCACGATCACGGTCACCCCGCGTGCCGCCGCAAGCCTGCGCAGCTCCTGCGCGTGCACAAGCTCGTCCGGTCGGCGGACGTAGTGCAGGAAGGCCACGCGGCCTTCGTGACGTTCGTCGACCAGGGTCCGCAGCATCGCGAGCACCGGGGTGATCCCGCTGCCGGCGCTGATGAGGACGATGTCCCGCGGCCTAGGCCGCGGGAGGCGGAACTCACCGGCGGCCTGGCCCAGGTCCACCATGAGACCGGGCCGCGCCCGCGCCAGCAGTTCCCGCGAGACGAGTCCCGACGGGTGCGCCTTCACCGTGAGTTCCAGCCGGCCGCCTGCCTTGTGTTCGGAGCTGCACGGGGAGAAGCAGCGCGTGTGCCGCACGCCGTCGACCACCACCCCCACCCGCACGAACTGCCCGGCGCGGAAGCCCCGCCACTGCCGCGTGGGCCGCAGCTCCAGAGCCACCGAATGATCACCCTCACGGCGAACACTCGTAACGATCGCCCGCAGGTCGTTCACCGTCACCGTCGGCGCGACCAGTTCGGTGTACCGATCGATCCCATGCGGCGTCGTCATCGCCTCGACCAGACCCAGCAATCGCCGAAACTTAGGCAGCCTTCGTGTTCCAACTGGGAGTATCTCCGTCATGCCACACCCTCCTGCCGCCCCTCACGGCATGTCGTCACCGCGCACCCGCACAGGGACATCGGCGATTCCGTGTCACCACCGGAATGCGATCACCAATTTTCAGTGCACATCCGTACACTCGTTATTGTGACAGCAGAAGCGGCAGCGGGGTCAAGGGCGGCGCCCTGTGATCTGCGCTACGGACATAGACTCGACGGCATGGTCGAGCCCCTCGGCGCGTCGCGGGTCTCGCGCGCGGAACGCAAACAGCTCACCCGGCGTGCCCTGTTGGACGCGACGCTCGATCTGCTCGCGGACCGCAACTTCTCCGGCCTGAGCCTGCGCGAGGTCGCCCGGGCCGCCGGAATCGTGCCGACCGCCTTCTACCGGCACTTCGCCTCGCTCGACGACCTGGGCGCGACGCTCGCGGAGGAGGCGATGCGGGTGGCCAGGCAGGTGCTGCGGGACGCGCGGCGCGGCGGCGGCCCACCCACCGTCGACGCCGCACTGGCGGCGCTCGACGCGAAGGTGCGCGACCGCCCCCGCGAGTTCCGGTTCCTCACCCGTGAGCGCCACGGCGGCACTGCGGAGATCCGGGACGCCATCGGCTCCGAAATGCGGGCGCTCGTCGGCGAACTGGCCATCGACCTTGCGCGCACGCCGGTGCTCGACGCGTGGGCCCCCGCAGAGCTGGACACGGCCGCGGACCTGCTCACGGTGACCGCCCTCGAATCCGTCCCAGCCCTGTTGGGACCGCAACGCGACCACGCCGCGGCGCTCGAGCGCGTGGGACGGCAGCTGCGGATCATCGCGGCCGGATTGTCGGCCCGGGCGCCGCGCGACTGACCCCGCGCCGCACCGTCTCAGGTTGAGGCGCGGCCGCTTGTGTCCTAGCGTCGAACGGATACCGACATCAGCGCCAGACCGACACCGAACACACCGCCCCGGCACCTGCCAAGGAGCCGGGGCGGCGCAGGGAGAGGCCTCCGTGAAAACCATCCAAGACGCCTGGCGGGGCATCCGCAAACCCGTCTTCATCCCGGCGTCGCTCATCATCTTCGGGATGATCGCCTTCGCCGTCATCTATTCCGGCACGGCGGAGGACGCCTTCACCTCACTGAAGGACGGCATCGCCGACGGCGTCGGCTGGTGGTACATCCTCTCCGCCACCGGCTTCGTCCTGTTCGCCGTGTACTGCGTGTTCAGCCGTGTCGGCAGCATCCGCCTGGGCCGCGACGACGAGAGGCCGGAGTTCGGCGTGTTCTCGTGGTTCGCCATGCTGTTCAGCGCCGGCATGGGCATCGGCCTCGTCTTCTACGGCGTGGCGGAGCCGTTGTCGCACTACATCCTCCCGCCGCAGTCCGGCGGAATCGAGGGCGGCACCGACGCCGCGGCCAATCAGGCGATGCAGCTGACCATGTACCACTGGGGGCTGCACGCGTGGGCCATCTACGTGGTCGTCGGCCTGGGCTTGGCGTACATGACCTACCGCAAGGGGCGCCCCATGTCGGTGCGGTGGCTGCTCGAGCCGCTGCTGGGGCGCAAGCGGATCGAGGGCCCCATCGGGCATGCCATCGACGTCATCGCCGTCGTCGGCACGCTTTTCGGCATCGCCACGTCGCTGGGCTTCGGCGTGCAGCAGATCTCGGCGGGCCTGGAATACCTGGGCTGGCTCACGGTGGACAACCCGGTGAAGATCATCATCATCGCCGTCGTCACCGCAATGGCCACCTTCTCGGTCGTATCGGGTGTGACCAAGGGCCTCAAGTGGCTGTCGAACATCAACATGGTCCTCGCCGCGCTGCTGGCGGTGTTCGTGCTGGCGCTGGGCCCCACGCTGTTCCTGGCGCAGGCGTGGGTGCAGAACCTCGGCGGCTACATCCAGGCGCTGCCGCAGATGATGCTGCGCACCGCGCCGTTCTCCGACGACTCGTGGCTGGCCGACTGGACCATCTTCTATTGGGGCTGGTGGATGAGCTGGGCGCCGTTCGTCGGCATGTTCATCGCGCGGATCTCGCGCGGGCGCACCATCCGCGAGTTCATCGCCGGCGTGATCCTGGCCCCCACCATCATCGCGTCGCTGTGGTTCACGATCTTCGGTGATTCCGGGATCCTGCGCCAGCGCGACGACGGCGACATGCTCGTCGACGGCGCTGTCGACACCAACACGACGCTCTTCCACATGCTCGACGGCCTGCCGCTGGGCGTCATCACGAGCGTGCTGGCGATCGCGGTGGTCGTTTTCTTCTTCGTCACCTCCTCCGACTCGGGGTCGCTGGTGATCGACATGCTCTCCACCGGCGGCGACATGAACACCCCCAAGATCACGCGCGTGTACTGGTCGGTGCTCGAGGGCGTCGCCGCCGCGATCCTGCTGGTGGTGGGTGGCGCAGGGTCGTTGACGGCCCTGCAGACCGCGTCCATCGCCACCGCCGTGCCGTTCTCGATCGTGCTCGTGCTCGCATGCGTCTCTATGCTCAAGGCATTCCGGTTCGACCTGGCGCACCGCCCCCGGTACATCCAGGTGTCCACCCCCGGCGGCGGCGCGTCCACCGTGCTCGCGACGTCCGACGCACCGGGACCGGGACCGGGCACGGCCGCGCAGCCGTCGAAGTCCGGACCTGAGCCGCAGCGCGAGCTCGTCGGGGCCGCACCGGCCGGGGAAGGCGCCGCGTCCGGGCACTGGTGGCGCCGGTCCACAGTCTCCGCGACCTTCGCCGGGTTGTCACCGTCGGACCGGCCGGCGCCCGAGCCGCAGGACGATTCGATCGTGGTGCGCGTGCACGAAATCCCGGTCAGCGCACTCGAGGTGGACCCCGAGACCGGCGCCGTCGGCTTCGACAGGTCCGCAGGACCGTCAGACCCGCTCGGCGGCGAGGTGTTCGACACCCAGGAGTTCGCCGAATCCGCCATCGGCGTCGAGATGCTGGGCAACGGCGGCAACGGGGGCAACGGCACAGGTGCCGGAGCCGATGGCTCGGACGACCGGGCCGACGGATCCGAGAAGAAGGACGACTGATCTCGGGCAGAGCATTTCTCTCGTTCGTCTGTACCGACTGACCCCGGCCGACATCGGGGCCGCGCACGTGCGTAGCCGCCGATGGCCGTAGCGTCCGGTTCGTTGTCACCGGTGTGCGTGTGTCGACGCATCAAGCACGATCCGCGCAGGCACGCGCGCACCGGTACGGGCCAAGGATGCAGAGAGGTGCTATGCGGCGCGGGATCACCGGGGATTTCGAGTCAATGTCCTCGAGGGATGCGGTATACCTCTATGACGAACATCCCCGGCACCACGAAACGATCATCGCCTGCTATATCTTCGAGGCACCATCCGGCGTCCCGCCCTCCTGCAGCAGCCCCGCCGCTCTGCGCGCATGGATGGAAGCCCGGCTCGCCGCGGCACCACTGTTCACCCGGCGCGTGCGCTTCGCACCGCTCCACCTGGACCTGCCGGTGTGGGTCCCGGTCGCCGAGGTCGACCTCGCCGCGCATGTCCATCTGCACCACGTGAATGGCGACTGGCCCGCCCTGCGCGGCGCCATCGGCACGGTGGCGGCGTCACCGATCGATCTGGCCAGGCCCCCGTGGGAGCTGCACGCTCTCACCGGCGCCCGGTTCGTGGACGGACAGCACCCGGTGACGGCCGTGGTACTTAAGGTGCACCACAGCGCCGCCGACGGAATGGCGGTCCGCGCGATGGAATCAGCGTTGTTCGCATCCATGGGGACGCATTCGGAAGTTGCGGGGGATTCAGGAAGCAGGAACGGCACACGAAGGTCGGCGCACCCGCTCGAAACAGCGGCCCGCGCTGCGGCACAAGCCCCCGTGCGCGCATTCCGATTCGCACGTCGCCTCCGAACGACCAGCTCGGACGTCGAGGATGCCGGGACACCTTCCCGGCAGGACTGCGCCGCGGCGCCGCGGCGCAACCGCCCGATGACACCGTTCAACGCCCCGGCAACAGGCGGCCTCGTGTTCGACGTCGCCTCCTTCCCCCTCGCCGACGCCGCGGCGGCCCGAGCCGCCGCCCCCGGAGCGACCGTCAACGACGTGCTCCTCACAGCGGTGGGCGGTGCACTTCGACGGCACCTTGCAGTCGGGAGGACCGCAGCGGACGACCAGGAGCGGCAGGAGTCGCTGGCCGCCCTGGTCCCCATCTCCCTGCGCCTGCGGGACACCCGATCCGGCGGTTCCCGGAACCTTGATGCCGGGGGCGGCTCTGCGAATCAACTGGTATTGGGCACGGTCGACCTGCGCACCGACATCGCCGAGCCGGCCGCCCGGCTCGCGGCGGTGACCGCGGCGTCCGCGGCGGAGAAGTCGCGGTGGATGGATCCGCGCACGCGCAATGCCCGCTCGCGGATGGACGCCGCGCCTGCGTGGCTGCTCGCAATCCGCGGCTGGGTGCGCAGTCATTCAAGCGTGTCCGCCACATCCACTGTCTTGCGCAACACCATGGTGAGCAACCTTCCCGCACCCTCGGGCGAGTCGGAGTTCGACGGGACGCTCTTGCGGACGGCATTCGGCGTGCTGCCCGTCGTCGACGGCGACCGGCTGCGGCACCTGTTCACGACCAGCACGGACCGAATCACCCTGTGCGTCAGTGCAGACGACGACGCCCTCGCCGTTCCCGCGGATTACGCCACGCTGGTCCTCGAGGAGATCGATGCCCTCGTCGCTGCCGGGCGTGTTGCGCAGAATCGGGTCAGTGACCCTGGTCTCTGACCAGCCTTCGCTATTACCTTCCCCACAATCATGTACTCTCCGGTAAGAACAGTCCAGACGGATGTTCAGTACGGACGAACGTTCCAGAATGATGGGAGAACAACCATGGGCTCCATGCCTGGTCTCGCTGATCTGCTGCCGCTACTCGGCCTCACGGGCAAGCTCGACTCGATGTCGCTGAACATGTTCGGATCCCTGTCCGACTCGCTCGGCGTCACGATCCCCGAAGAGTGATCCGCGCCTGCCTGCGCCAACGTGCGCATCGACGGGCCACCCCTGAACCGCACTGACAAAGGAGTACACGATGCTCGGTTCCCTCAGTGACCTCATCACTTCCGCACAGTCCAGCCTGGGCGATGCGACCGGCTCGGCCACCGATGTGTCCGATCTGGTCTTCGGCAGCCTCCAGGACATCATCGGCGCAGACAACTGATCTGCGCACGGGCTTTCCCCCTGCGCAGATCCACACAAAGGAGTACAGAATGATCAGCGATTCACTCGGCAACCTCCTCGGCATCGCCAAGGGCAGCCTGACCAACCTGGGCGGCTCCATCGGCGACCAGGCCGGCAACGGCATCGGCAGCATCGCCGACAACCTCAACCCGATCCTCGACGGCATCGCCACCGGCAGCCGTCAGGGTGAAGGCGGCGGCAAGTAGGACCGGCGCCGCATGCCCTGCGGGGCGGTCACCGACGGTGACCGCCCCGTCGTCGTCCTCACCCGCGCATTTTCCAACATGCTGCACTGCCGTACGGTATTTTCAATATGAATGAAGTTCTCCGGCGCATCCCTCCGGCCTGCGGCGCCAACGTCTTGCGGACACCTGTCCGGCCACTGCTCTAGGCTGTCACTTGCGGTGCAGGCACTGACCTCTCCGGCCCGGCCGCAACCGGAGAACCCGCGAGAAGCGAGGAGCCCCCGTGCGTTTCGGAGTAACCCTGTTCACCAGCGACAGGGGCATCACCCCCGCCGCCGCCGCGCGCGCCGCCGAGGACGCGGGCTTCGACTCGTTCTACGTCCCCGAGCACACCCACATCCCGGCCCGCCGCGAGGCCGCGCACCCCGCCACCGGCGACGCCTCGCTGCCGGACGACCGCTACATGCGCACCCTCGATCCGTGGGTGGCCCTGGGCACCGCGATACCGGTGACTTCGACGATCCGTCTGGGCACTTGCGTCGCGCTGCCCGTGGAGCACGATCCACTCACGCTCGCGAAGACCATCGCCACCGTCGACCACCTCTCAGACGGGCGGGTGACCCTGGGCGTGGGCTTCGGCTGGAATCTCGACGAACTGCGCGACCACGGCGTGCCCGTCGGGCGCCGGCGGACGATGCTGCGCGAGTACCTCGAGGCCATGCAGGCACTGTGGGACGACGAGGAGGCCGAGTACCACGGCGAGTTCGTGGATTTCGACGCCGCGTGGGCCTGGCCCAAGCCGGTGCAGCGCCCGCGGATGCCGGTGATCGTCGGCTGCGCGGGCAACGAGAAGAACTTCCGGTGGATTGCCCGGTCGGCCGACGGCTGGATGACCACCCCGCGCGAGGACGGGCTCGAACCGGGAATCGCGGGACTGCGCAGGGCGTGGGCGGATGCCGGCCGCGACGGTGCACCGCTGATCCACGCCCTCGTACCGGGGCGCCCGGACCCGGACGAGCTCGCCCGCTGGCGAGATCTGGGCGTCACCGAGGCGATCTGCGGCATGCCCGACGCGGACGAACCGACCGTCGCCGCCTACCTCCAGAACCTCGCCGGGCGCGTCGCGCACCTGCGCGGCTGAGGCCGGGCGCCGACCCGCCCCGCCACGGCTTGCTCCTCGCGTGCGGCGGCCTTCTCGTGCTGGTGGACGACCTTGCCCACCAGCTGGTCGAACTTCGTACCGCTGGGCCGGCCCACGTAGAGGCACAAGAAGACGGCGACCTCGCTCAGCCGCCGCCGTCGCGCTCACCGTTGCGCAAGGGCGCGCCGATCTGGATCTCGGCGATGTCGAGCACCCCCTGTGCCGCGAGCGAGCCGAGCAGGATCAGGAGCCTGTCGCACACGCTGAGCCCGTCGCGCTCCCAGGTGTCGGCGAAGAGGCGGTCGACGGTGATCCCGTAGAAGTCGCCGGGCAGGTCGCCCGGCTCAAAGCCGTAGACCTCGCTCATCCTGGCCAACCCCCGCGCCCGCCGCGCGGTGCCGGGCCCGCGCCCATCCACCCGGCCCCCAGCCGCCCGGGCACCGCGCGGCCGCGCATCGTCCGGCCACGCATCGTCCGGCCACGCATCGTCCGGCCACGCATCGTCCTGACCCGACCCCGACGCACCCCGGTTCCCTTCCGTCCCGCTCATGCGCGTCCCTCCCGTTCCTCGTCGGCGGCACCCGCGTGCACCACCAGCCCCGGGCCATGGGCCCGCCCATCGAGACCAGACCGATGTACCCGATGCGCGGCGCCGCCACGTCGTTCGGAAGATCCGTGTCCTGCTCGCCCGCGCCGGTTCCCGCCGCCGCGCCGTCACCGCTCGGCATACGCCACCGCCTTCGTCTCCAGATACGCCTCGAAGCCCGCCACACATGTTTCGCGGCCGATCCCCGACTGCTTGTAGCCGCCGAACGGCACGTCGGGCGAGAACCAGAGCCCCCCGTTGACGCCCAGCGTGCCGGTGCGGATTCCACGCGCCACGCGGTCGACGCGGGCCGGTTCGTCGCGCCACACCGCGCCGGAGAGCCTGGGGGGGGAGAGTCGTTGGCGATGCGGACGGCGTCCTTGTCGCCGTCATGCGGGACGATCACCAGCACAGGGCCGAAGATCTCCTCGCGCGCTGCACGGGCCGTGTTGCCGAGCCCCGCGATGAGGGTGGGTTCGAGGAAGTACCCGCGCTCACACCCCGGCGGCCGCCGCCCGCCGCACACCACGGTGCCGCCTTCTTCCACCGCGAGAGCCAGATACGACTCGACCCGCTCGCGCTGGAGCTCGGAGATCAGCGGCCTGCACACCGTGCCAGGGGCAGCCGGGTCGCCCGGTTTCAAGTCGGTCAGCGCCGTGGCCGCGGCGGCGGTGGCCTCGTCGAGCCGGTGACGCGGCACCAGCATCCGGGTGGTGATGGTGCACCCCGCGGCCAGGGCCGGGCCGATCTTCGCGAGGGTGATCCGGTGCGGGAAGTTCCACGGGGTGATCGCCGCGGCGACGCCCGCCGCCTCGCGCAGCTCCTCGATGTGCCGCCGCCGTCGGCCGCGCGGCTCTTCGGTGGCGGGGTTGTAGGTGGCGAAGGTGGCGCCCGATGCTGCGGGCACGAGCTTGCCGTCGATCAAGAGGTCGGTGCTGACGTCGGGACGCAGCAGCATGTCTCACCGGCTTCCGGGAGCGGGCGGCCCCGCTCGGACTCGTTCGGACAGGCGTCTGGACTCTAGTGTTCCGCGCGTCCGGCTGCAGAAGGTTCCGCCGGAGGATTTAATAGCCAGACACCCGTCTGGCCCGGTGTCGACACGGCATGCGTTCGTCTCTACGGTGAGCGGCAGCGGACGCACCGGGCGGCCGCCGGACGGGAGGAGGTGCAGCAATCGAGCAGGGTCAGCGGCGCGCTCCGTCCGTCGCCTCCCCGTCGGCACCCGTCCACACCGGCCCACTCCACACCGGCCCACTCCACACCGGGCCACTCCGGACCCGGCCGCACCGCTCCGGGTGCCGTAGCGTCCGGACACATGTCCGCTGATGACCGGTTCGAGTCCACCCGTCGCCGCCTCACCGCCCACCAGGCCGAGACGGTGGCCCGCCTCGCCGACGCCGCCGTTGCGGTGCTGCGCGAGCGCGGGCACGCCGCACTGACGGTGCGGCTGGTGGCGGCACAGGCCGGGGTCGCGCCCGCCACCGCCTACACGTACTTCTCGTCCAAGAGCCACCTGCTGGCCGAGGTGTTCTGGCGCCGGCTCGCCGCGCTGCCGCAGCCCGAGGGCCACGAGGGCACCCCCGTCCAGCGCGTCACCGAGGTGATGCGCGCGGTGGCACTGCTCGTGGCCGACGAGCCCGAGCTTGCCTCCGGCGTCACCGCCGCCCTGCTCGACGACGATCCGGAGGTCGCCCACCTGCGCGTGCGCATCGGCACCCGCATCCACGAGCGTCTGTCGCATGCACTCGGCCCCGGAACCCCGCCCGAGGTGCTCGAGGCGCTCGAGGTCATGTGGGACGGCGCGCTGCTGCGCGCGGGCATGGGCCACCAGTCGTACGCCCGCATCGCCGACCGCCTCGAGACCTACGCCCGCCTCATATTGGAGTAGCCGATGCCCCAGATGCCCCAACCCGCGTAGCCGCCCGCCACGGACAAGACGACCGAGGATCCGCCCCGCCGCGATCCGCCCGGCACGCCGGGGTACGGCGGCCGCCCCGGCCCCGTACCGGCTGGACCCGTACAGCTATGTCCTGCACGAGGACCCGTATCCGGTCTACCGGTGGCTGCGTGGGCACGAGCCCGTTCACCACTCACCCGATCTGGGCTTCTGGGCGGTGTCGCGCCATGCCGATGTGCGCGCGGTATTCCTGGACAAAGAGTGCTTCTCGAGCGCGAACGGCGTCACCCTCGACCCTGCCGCCTACGGCCCGCACGCGCACCGCACCATGTCGTTCCGCGGTCGTTCCGCGCGATGGACGACCTGAAGCACCTGCGCATGCGCCCGTTGGTGTCGCGCCGGTTCAACCCCCGCCGCATCGCGCCGATGCGAGCGCGGATCACCGAGATCACCCACGAGCGCGACAGCAGTGCCGGCCTGCTCAGCTTCGGTGTGGGCACGCATTACCGCCGGGGAGTGCACTTTGCCCGGCTCGAAGCCACGGTGATACTCACCGAGCTGCGCGACGGCGCGAGCGGATCCAACCTCGACGAGGCCGGCTGCGAGCGGCTCGCGCAGAAGATCCGCTACGCGGGCGGCGAGACTTGCGGGCGGGCCGGGTGCACCACGGTGCTGAGGCCTGGGCAGACGCTCACCGGCATGGGCGTGGACGTCGCCCGAGGACGTCGGCCCGCTGCTCGAAAACTGGCGACGCTGGGGCCTCCCCGGCACCCGCATCTCCTGGCGTGCCTCCGACATCGCCGACGCCGTGGCCGCCTGCGTGTCGACGCCGCGGGGCGCACACGTGCCCCTGACCGAGGGCGAGCCGGAGGCGCCCTTGGAGGAGTGATCCGGCCCGCCCGCACACCGGCACCCTGGGCGCGCGCGGGCGCTGCGTCACCGGATGTCGGTCGCGATGATGCGCTCCATGTTGCGCTCGGCGAGCGCGGTGATCGTGACGAACGGGTAGACGCCGACGTTGCCGGGCGCGAGCGCGCCGTCCACGACGTACAGGCCCGGGTACTCCGGCACGCGGCGGTAGTTGTCAGTCGCCTTGCCCAGCACGACGCCGCCCTGCTCGTCGATCTGCCCCATCTTCACGCTGTATCCGCCGCCGGCGGCCGGCGCGACCGCGGTGACCCGGTGCAGGGGCGTGACCGTCAGCAACCCGGTGGCCGCGGCCTGCGCCCGCCAGGTCTTGTCGAGCGACTTCTCACCTGCGTTGTCACCGCAGATGACCTCGCCGTTCAGCGCCGAAGGATTGACGATGCCCGCGGCCTCCTGCCTCATGTGCTCGAGGTCGTACACGTTGGGGACAAACTCGGGGGTGCACCCGGAGCGGTGCGCGGTCTCGCGGGCCGTACGCGTGGACCGGCACCGGGGCGTCGACTCGAACCAGTCCTTGTCGATGCCGAAGCCCATGAAGTCGCTGACCGGCTGGGCGGTCCTGTCGGTCAGCCACATCGGGCGTTTGCCGGGCTGGACCGTCCCGCAGAGCATCTTCCCGTCGGTGCCCGGGGTGTCCCACCGGCGGCCGATTTCGACGATCCGCGTGGGGATGCCGGCCTGCGAATGCACCATGACGCATTTCACCACGTTGCGTTATTCATTTGTTATAACGCGGCGAAAAAAGATACGTCATTTGGCGGATACTTTTTATGCTCGTGCGGTCTAACGTCGTATCCGCATCGACTTACGACCGCCCCGGAGCACACCATGAGCCCACTTTCCCCTGTCACGACACCGGCGACCCTCCCCTCCGCAGCGCGCACCGGACATCCCGAGATCCACGTCGCCGACTTCACCGGCGCCGGGATCATCACCGCCCGCATCACCGACGGAACCCTGCACACCGCGCGCACGCCCGCGTCCGGGCAGCCGTTGTCGGCGGCTGCGGTCGGCGACGACCTCTACTTCACGACCTGGAGTTCGCCCCTGGGCGACGGCACCCTCCAGAAGATGCCGCGCTCCGGGGGCTCGACGGAGGCCGTCGCGACCGGACTCCGCTGCCCCGTCGGGGTCGCCGCCGACGACCACGCCGTCTACGTGGCGACGTTCTACGGCATGCTGCATGTGTTCCCCCACACGTCGGAGCCCTTCCGGATCAACCTCGCAGAGCGCCTCACCAGCCCCAATGGCGTCGCATTGCACGACGGGACGCTGTACCTGGTCGACTGGGACGCCGGGTCCGTAGCCGCCCTCGACACCAGCGGACTGACCGGCCCCGGGGCGGCGCCTGCCATCCGCACCGTCGTCCGCCCCGGCGGCTTGACCCAGCCAGGGCACATCGCCGCGGGCGACGGCGCCCTCTACGTCACCCAGGCCGGCGGCGCGCGGGGTCTCGACGGCACCATCGAACGCATCGACCTGGGTACGGAATCGCCGCGGCCCGAGACCCTCGTCGATCGCCTGCCGTACCCCACCGGCATCGCGCTGCACGACGGCACGCTGTACACCTCGACGGTCGACGGCCGCTGCGTGCTGGCGATCGGCATCGACGGCACGGCGCAGGCGAAGCCGGTGATCACCGGGCTGGAGACGCCGTGGGGGCTCGCCATTTGAGCATCCGGGCCGGCCGTGGACGAGGACGGGCGTTGTCCGGACACCTGTCCGGCGTCTAGGATCGCTCTGCGTAGAACACGTTTCACCGCCGAGGTGATCGGGCCGCCGCAGCGGGCCCGGCCTGCGACGCGACGAAGGAGCCCCATGAGCAACCCCAGCACCGCGCCGGTCCCGGCGCAGTCCGTCACCGAGTACTCCGACGAGGTCGACGTTCTGGTGATCGGCTTCGGCATCGCCGGCGGCTCCGCCGCGGTGGGCGCCGCCGAGCAGGGCGCAACGGTGCTGGTGCTCGAGCGCGCGGCCGAGGCCGGCGGCACCACCGCCATGGCCGGCGGCCACTTCTACCTGGGCGGTGGCACCGCGGTGCAGCGCGAGACCGGCCACGACGACTCGCCCGAGGAGATGGCCAAATACCTCACCGCCGTCTCACGCGAGCCCGACGAGGCCAAGATCCGCGCCTACTGCGACGGCTCCGTCGCCCACTTCGACTGGATCGAGTCGCTGGGCCTGAAGTTCGAGCGCAGCTACTATCCCGAGAAGGCCGTGATCCAGCCCGGCACCGAGGGCCTGATGTTCACCGGCAACGAGAAGGTGTGGCCGTTCAAGGACGAGGCCGTCCCGGCGCCGCGCGGCCACAAGGTGCCCCAACCGGGCGACACCGGCGGCGCAAAGATGGCCGTCGACGTGCTGCTGCGCCGTGCCGAGGAACTCGGGGTGCAGATCCGCTACGAGACCGGCGCCAGCGCGCTGATCACCGACGGCGGGCGGGTCGTCGGCGCCGCGTGGAAACGCTTCGGCGACACCGGCGCGATCAAGGCGAAGTCCGTGGTGATCGCCGCCGGCGGGTTCGTCATGAACAAGCAGATGGTGGCCGAGCACGTCCCACAGCTGGCCAAGAAGCCGTTCACCCTGGGCAGCACCTACGACGACGGCCTGGGCATCAAGCTGGGCGAATCGGTGGGCGCCGCCACCGAGCACATGGACCAGGCCTTCATCACCGCGCCCGTCTACCCGCCGTCGATCCTGCTCACGGGACTGATCGTCAACGCCGAGGGCCGGCGCTTCGTCGCCGAGGACTCGTACCACTCGCGCACCTCCGGCTTCGTCATGGACCAGCCGGGGCAGAAGGCGTATCTCATCGTCGACGAGGCGCACATGCAGCGCCCCGAATTCCCGCTGTGCCCGTTCATCGACGGCTGGGAGACGGTGCCGGAGATGGCGGACGCGCTGGGCGTCCCCGCGGACGCCCTGACTGCCACCCTGGACCGCTACAACACGTACGCCGCGCGCGGCGAGGACCCCGACTTCCACAAGTCGCCCGAGTGGCTGGCGCCGCAGGACCGCGGGCCGTGGGCCGCGTTCGACATGACCCTGGGCAAGGCCCTGTACGCGGGATTCACGATGGGTGGGCTGCGCACCTCCGTCGACGCGCAGGTGCTCCGCCGCGACGGCAGCGTCGTCGACGGCCTGTACGCCGCGGGCGCCTGCGCCTCGAACATCGCCCAGGACGGCAAGGGGTACGCCAGCGGCACCCAACTGGGCGAGGGGTCGTTCTTCGGGCGGCGGGCCGGGCACCACGCCGCCGGCCGGCACGACCGGTGACCCCCCGCCCGCCTGCCGCAGATCGGGATAGGGGCGTGACCGTTCCCGCGCACCCGTGAGAACCTGAAACACAGTGCCCTGGCCACCGCGGCCCCGCGGCCCACCGCGTCCGAGCCCGACGCACCCCCGATTAGTGAGGTTGTCAATGACCGAGACCGCCATTCCGGCTGTCGCGGGCTGGTTCACCACCGGCCCCGAGCCCGCGCTGGTGGGCACCAAGTGCACCGCGTGCGGCAACATCGCTTTCCCGCGTGAGACCACGTTCTGCAAGAACCCCGCGTGCTCGGGAGAGGACTTCGACGATGTCGAGCTCTCGCGCCGCGGCACCGTGTGGTCCTACACCGACGCGCAGTACCAGCCCCCGGAGCCGTTCATCCCTGCGACCGACCCGTACGTGCCGTTCGCACTGGCCGCGGTGGAGCTGTCGGAGGGCCTCGTCGTGATGGGCCAGGTGGCCGACGGCTACGGCGTGGACGACCTGACGGTGGGTGCCGAGGTCGAGCTCGTCGTCGAGCCCCTCTACACCGACGACGAGGGCGTCAAGACCATCTGGCGGTGGAAGCCGGTCGGGTCCGCATCGGCAGCGAAGGAGCAGCAGGCATGAGCAAGCACGATGTCGCCATCGCGGGCGTCGGCATGCACGCGTGGGGCAAGTGGGGCCGCCCGTTCGTCGAATACGGCGTGGCCGCCGCGCGGGACGCGCTCAAGGATTCCGGCATCGCCTGGGGCGACGTCGACTTCATCGTCGGCGGCGAGACCGTCCGCAACGGCTACGGCGGATACGTCGCCGGATCCACATTCGCGCAGGCCCTGGGCTGGAACGGCGCGCGCGTGGCCACCTCGTACGCGGCCTGCGCCACCGGCGCCCAGGCGCTGGACACCGCCCGCACCCGCATCCTGGCAGGGCTGAGCGAGGTGGCGCTGGTCGTCGGCGCGGACACCACTCCCAAGGGCTTCCTCAAGCCCAACGCGGGCGAGCGCTGGGACGACCCGGACTGGCTGCGCTTCCGGCTGATGGGCATGACCAACCCGGCCTACTTCGCGCTGGGCGCCCGCCGCCGCATCGACCTGTACGGGGCCACGACGGAGGACTTCGCCGCGGTCAAGGTCAAGAACGCCAAGCACGGCCTGGCCAACCCTTACGCGCGGTACCGCAAGGAGTTCTCCGTCGCCGACGTCATGGCTTCGCCGGTGGTCGCCGACCCGCTGCACCTGATGGACATCTGCGCCACCTCCGACGGCGGCGCCGCCGTGGTGCTCACGTCGGTGGAGTACGCACAGCGTCACGGGCTCACCGGGCCGCGCATCAACGCCATCTCCACGGTCACGCCGACGTTCCCCCAGACACAACTGGACATGCCGTACTTCTCCTCGGAGTCCACCGCCGCCGCGCCGGCCCCGCAGTACACGCACAAGGAGTCGCTGGCCCGCGCCGCCTACGAGGAGGCCGGGATCAGTCCGTCCGACGTGGACGTGGCCGAGGTGTACGACCTGTCGACGGCGCTGGAACTGGACTGGATCGAGGACCTGGGCCTCGTCGAGCGCGGCACCGCCGAGAAGCTGGTGCGCGCCGGCGACACGTCCATCGGCGGCAAGTTGCCGGTGAACCCGTCCGGTGGGCTGGCCTGCTTCGGCGAGGCGGTCCCGGCCCAGGCGCTGGCGCAGGTTTGCGAGCTGACCTGGCAGCTGCGCGGGCAGGCCGAGGGCCGCCAGGTGGCGGGGGCCCGCGTGGGCATCACCGCCAACCAGGGGCTGTTCGGGCACGGATCCTCGGTGATCCTCAGCGCGTAGCGCCCCACCGCACGACCAGTGAGCGCGTGCCTACGGTTCTCCGCCCGGAACCTTAGGCACGCGCTCACTGGTCGGCTCTGCGAAGACCCCTCACGCCTCGACGGTGCGCATCATCCGGTAGCCCACGCCGAACAGCACCGCGCCGAGCACGGCGGGGACAGCCAGCAGGAGCACCGCTATCGGCGTGTCGACGAAGAAGCGCCCGACGGCAGGCCAGCCGCGCTGCCACGTGATCAGCAGCGCCGCCACGGCCGCCGCAAAAGCGAGGATCAGCGCCGCGGTGAACATGCCGTTGGCCCGCCACTTGAGGTAGATCACCCCGGCGAACACGCCCAGCGCGGCGAACGCCATCGTCAAGAGCACCATCGAGAAGAACACGAGCGCGGCGCTGTCGGTGACCCGGTACACCACCGAGAGCACTTCGAGGTGCACGCTGTAGCCGTCGGTGGCCCGCTCGATCTGCGCGAATATCAGCACCAGCACGCCGTTGACCACGCCGGTGCACAGCGACGTCAGTGCGGTGCCGAGGTAGAAGTCTCGCCGCGTCACACCCAGGCCCATCGCGAACGGGAAGTGCTGCGTGGTGATGGACGCGAACATGGCGAGCGAGAAGAAGAACAGAGTCGACCCGACCCCGTTGAACCCTTCGTCCGGAATCTCCACGCCCTGCGAGCGGATGATGGCGAGGATCGCGGCATGCGCCCACAACACCACGAGGACGATGGCCCACGGCATGACGAACAGCATCCATTGCCTGCTGTTCATGCGCGTCACCGCCAACGCCCGCGTGAGTGCGACGTTGCGCACGCCCGTCGCCACGTCCCGACGGCCTATCGTCGCTTCCTGTGCGTTCATCGTCTTCCGCCCCGTCCCGTGGGTGTCCGTCCCGCCGTCCGGCCTGGTTCCCGCTGTCCTGGTTCCGATGCTCTCGATCCCCGAGTTCATGACGCCTGCCGTCCTTCCGTCCCGGTGGCCCCGATCATCAACTGCTGCAGCGACGCCGGCGCGATGTCGACTCCCCGCTCTCGCGCCCGGGCCAGGTCGTCCTCGGTGAAGTCGCCCTGCAGAGTGACGCGCGCCTGCGTGCCCAGGGTTTCGCGCCGCAGTTCCGTACGCCCCGCGGCGAGGTCGTCGATGTGGGCGGTCCCGCCCGTCGCCACCACCGCGCTGCGCCGGAGGTTCTCGGCGCAGTCGTCGATGAGCACCCGGCCGCCGTCGATGAGCACCACCTGCTCGAGCAGGTCGGCGACCTCGTCGACCAGATGCGTCGACAACACGACGGTGCGCGGGTGGACGGTGTAGTCGGCCAGCAGCTCGTCGTAGAACATCTGGCGTGCAACCACGTCGAGGCCCAGGTACGGCTCGTCGAACAGCGTCACCGGCGCCCGCGACGCCAGCCCGATGATGATGCCGAGCATCGAGTGCATGCCGCGTGAGAGCTTCTTCACCCGGCGGCCCGTGGGCAGGTCGAACCTGCCCAACAGGGCGTCGGCGAAGCCCTGGTCCCAGTACGGCAGCAGGTCAGCGGCTGACGCCAGCACGTGCTTGACCTTGAACTCGTCGGGGTAGCGCTGGCTTTCCTTGACGAAGCACATCGACGACATCGCGTCGCGGTCCTCGAACGGCGTGCACCCGAACACGTCGACCGTGCCGGAGGACGGCATCGCGTGGCCGGTGATGATCTGCATCGCGGTGGTCTTGCCCGCGCCGTTGCGTCCGAGCACGCCGCAGATCGTGTTCTGCTGGACGGCGAATGAGACGTCGTCCAGAGCGGTGACGTCGCGGTAGGTCTTGCCCAGGCCTGCCACGCTGATCGCTGTGGTCATGACTGCTCCTCGGTGGTTGCGGATTGGGCGGCGGCGACGGCGTCGCGCGCGGTGTCGCCCTTGTCGAGCTGCGTGACGAGCCGGGCGATGTCGGCCGGGAGGATGCCGAGCTTGCGGGCCTCCTCGACCGCCGGCGCGAGGTAGCGGGCGACGAAGTCCTCGCGACGGCGGAACCGGAGCTTCTCGCGCGCGCCGGGGCTGACGAACATGCCGATACCGCGGCGCTTGTACACGGTGCCGTCGGCGACGAGCGTGCCCAGCCCCTTCGCGGCTGTGGCCGGGTTGATGCGGTGGAACAGGGCGAGCTCGTTGCTGGAGGGCACCTGCGCGTCCTCCTCGAGCGATCCGTCGATGATCGCGTTCTCGATCTGCTCGGCGATCTGCTGGAAGATCGGCTTGTCCGACGTCAACATGGCCGCGCTCCCGTGCTCCCACCGCGGCCCGGCGGCCCCGACGCGCGGGTGCGCCAAGCTGATCGGACCATCGGTTCATTACTCATGTAATGAACCATAGCGCTAGTGAACCAACGAGGCAAGGCGTTCGACGGAGAACGGCCCCGCAGACCACGGGCTGCATGGTCGGCGGGGCCGTTCCGAAGGGGCGGCTCGGGCCGCGCGCCTACTGCGTCGCTGCTACTTCACCTCGGAGCGCATGATGGCGCGCACCCCGATGGCCAGCGGGATCACCAGCCAGATCACCCCGGAGACCGCCAGGGTGGCCCAGGACTCGGCGGGCGCATTCTCGTACATCCGGTTGAGCGAGTAGTTGAAGTCCACCCACGGCTGCAGGTCCGCGAACCAGTCCTGCGCGCCGGCGAGCGCGCCGAAGACCGTCGGCACCACGAACGAGTACACGAAGTACCCGACGATGGCGGCCGGCGAGTTACGGATGAGCACACCCAGCATGAAGCCGATCATCAGCCCCAGCACGTTGATGAACACGATGCGCGCCACGTCGGCGACGGTGACGTTCCAGGTCATGTCCGCGCCCCGGATCAGCGACCCGATCACGTTGCCGAGCGCACCGATGGCGAGCGCCACCAGCATCGACGCCGCGCCGACGATCACCGAGGTGATGGCCTTCGCGCCGATGATGCGGCCGCGATGCGGAACCAGCGTGAAGGTGGTCAGCCCCGTGCGCTGGCTCCACTCGCTGGTGACCGAGAGGATGGCCATGACCGGCAGCAGGACGGCCATGGGCACGCCGATCGCGGTGGCGAACGCGCCGTAGTTGAGGTCGCCGCCGTCGATGAAGGCGATCACCGCGATGGTCGCCACCAGCGCGAGCACCCCGATGCTGATCATCAGCCAGAAGCCCGAGCGGGTGTCGAACATCTTGCGCGTCTCGACCTTGATCAGGCGGCTCATCGGGACGGCCGGCGCGCTGCGGTCGATGGTGATGGCGGGCGCGGCGGCGGCGCCCACGGTGTCTGCGGTGGTGCTCATGCCTGTGCTCCTACTTTCTGCGCGGACGCCGCGGCGGACGCGCTGCCCTCACGCTGCGATTCGGTGGTGAGCTGCAGGAACATCTCCTCCAGCCCGGCGGACTCTGCGGGGCGCAGCTCGATCAGCGGGATGCCCGCCGCGGCGGCCACCTTGCCCACCTGCTCGGGCGCCGCCTCGGTGGTGAGGCCTCCGCCGGAGCGCGGCGCGGACGTGATGCCCGCGGCGCTGAGCGCCACCGACAAAGCGGTGTCGTCGCCGGCCTTGACCAGCGCGCCCGACGCCTGCAGCAACTGCTCCTTGGTGCCCTGCGCGATGATCTTCCCCTGGCCGATGACGATGATCTCGTCGGCGATGACCTCGATCTCGTGCAGCAGGTGCGACGAGAGCAGCACCGTGCCGCCCCGGTCCGCGTAGCCGCGCAACAGGGTGCGCATCCAGTGGATGCCTGCCGGGTCGAGGCCGTTGGCCGGCTCGTCGAGGATGAGGATCTGCGGGTCGCCCAGCAGCGCGTTGGCGATGCCGAGGCGCTGGCGCATGCCCAGCGAGTAGTTGCGCACGCGGCGCTTGGACTCCTCAGGAGTGAGGCTCACCAGGTGCAGCATCTCGTCGACCCGCGACATGGGCAGCCCCATCGTCATGGCGCTGAGGGTGAGGATCTCGCGCCCGGTGCGCCCGGCATGCTGTGCCGAGGCGTCCAGCAGCACGCCCACCTGCGTCCCCGGGTTGGGCACACGCCCGAACTCGACGCCCGACACCGTGGCCGAACCGCTGCCGGCCGGTGTGAGCCCGGCGATGATGCGCATCGTAGTGGATTTTCCGGCGCCGTTCGGCCCCAGGAAGCCGGTGACCATGCCCGGCTTGCAGGTGAACGAGACGTCGTCGACGGCGGTGAATGCCCCGTACGTCTTCGTGAGGTTCTCAACGGTGATCATGGTGACCACTCTGCCGCGCGCAGACGCCCGCGCACATCGGTCTACAGCCTGATTCTGCTCGGCCGAAAGTATGAGATCGCTCAGGGGGAAGTAGGGGTCGTCACCCGGGGGTATCGCTGCCTGAAAGTCACGGGCCGACCATCGTGCCGACGAACGGCAAGATCACGCCGCATGGGACGGGTCGCGGATGCGCCGGGTCGAGCGCATTGAGCACGATGGCCACTGTACGCGGCGATGCGCCGATGCCGTCGTGCTCCGAGTAGTCCGTCGGGCAACCGTCTTGCACCACGATGTTCGTGACCTGCGGCCCCGGCACCAGCCCGCTCGTATAGTCGATGCCCCAGTTGTAGCGGGTCGCAATGTTGGTGTATTCCACCCCCGGCGCGTACGGGGCCCCGCCGGCGTTCAACGCCTCGACGACGTCGCTGCCGCTCATGACCTGCAGAAAATACGGAATCTGGTCGTATAGGGCTGCGCGCCATTGCGCCGGCATCCGATCCACGTACCGCGCCGCCACGTCGCCGCCCGCCCCCTTCCATGTCGGCGCCAGGGAGACGATCTCGTGCACGTTGTCCGCCCCGCCCAGGACCTTCGCGTAGTAGCCGGCGACGAGAGCACCCTCGGCGTGCCCGATCAGGTCCACCGTGCCGTCGCCGATGCCGGCCGCCGCCGCGCGCTGCGTGCCGGGCGCAGCGAGCACGCGGTCGACGAAGTCCGCCAGCTCACCGGCACTCACTTCGATCGGCGCAGTGCCGCCCAGCGGCTGCCCGTTGGATTCGAACCCCTTGCCCGGGACCACGCCGTAGGTCAACGCGTAGACGCAGTGGCCCTCGTTGGCGAGGGCCGGCACGAGCGTCGCCCAGTTGGACTGCCGCGTCGCACCGAGGTCATGGAGCAGCACCACCGGCCGCGGGTGGTCGCGCGTCGGCTCGCATGCGTAGTCGTTGGAGCCGGGCAGCGAGCCGCCGGGATTCGCCAGTTCCGCCGCGACGCCCGCATAGAAGCCGTCCGGCACCGGCAACGGCGCTGCCGTGGCGGGCGCGCCAGCACCGAAAGCCGACGCCGTCACCCCGAGTGCTCCAGCACAAACGCCGGTGGTCCACGCCCAGCCGACACGCCGTGCTCTCGCAGCGAGTCGCGCACTCCTTCCCCACACCCTGCTCCCCATTGGTTGAATCTATCGCGGCGGGGCACGATCCGAACCGGTTCGGCCGGAATGGGCCACCTCTGATCCCCGCCTCGAACCGGCGCCCTCGCCCGCGGCGCGCAATAATCGACCGTGTCGGCACCCACGCGTCGACCCGGCCCAGCACGGGGAGGAGGAACGTTGCTCGTCTACGTGCTCGCGCTGCTCACGGCCGTCGCCAACGCGACGGCCTCGGTTCTGCAACGCGCGGCCAACCGCAAGCGGCCCGCCGACGAGCTGTTCCATCCGCGCCTGATCATCCGGGTGCTGCGTGAGCCGTTGTGGTTCGCCGGCATCGCCGCGCTGATCGTCAGCTTCTTCCTGCTCGCCGGCGCCCTGGGCAGCGGCCCGATCTCCATCGTCGAACCGTTGGTGGTGCTCACCCTGCCGCTGACCCTGGTGATCGCGGATATCACGTTCGGGCGGCATACCCGGCCCGCCGAGTGGGGTGCTGCGGCCGCCATCACCGTGGGGCTGGTCGGGGTGTTGTTCTTCCTCGCCCCCGAGGCCGGGCCCGGGGAGCCGATCACCTTGTCCACCTGGGCTTGGGGCCTCGGCGCCGCGGCCGCGTGCATCGCCGTTCTCGTGGTGCTGGCCGCCCGCGCGCCCGTCGGTTCGATGGCCCGGCCGGCGTTGCTGGGCGTGGCCGCCGGGATCGGGTTCGGCACCAACGCGGCCCTGATCAAGGCGATGACGGCTGCACTCGACCTCGGCGGCTGGTCGGGGTTGGTCACCACGTGGCAGACCTACGGCGTCATCGTGTGCGGCGCGCTGGCGTTCTTCCTGCTGCAGGCGGCACTGGGGTCCGGCCCGCTGATCGCCGCGCAGCCCGGGCTCACCGGCGCCGAGCCGATCGTGTCGATCCTGTGGGGGACGATCGTTTTCGGGGAACAGGTACGCGGCGGCCTGTTCTACATCGGCACTGGAATCTCGGCGGCGATCATGGCCGCCGGAATCATCGCGCTCACCATGGCGTTCTCGGCGGCGGTCGAGCCGGAGGGGATCGCCGCCGCGGTCTCGGACGACCGTTTCGCGACGCGTCGCCTGCACTCCGCACCCAACCCGCACGGCGCCTTCGGCCTCGGCGACGACCTCTTCCGGGACGACGACCTTCTGCCGGACCACGAGCAGTTCGCCGACGACGAACTCGCGCCGGACGACGAGCACTCGCCCGTGGTGCGGCCCGTCCACCCGTCCGCGGACCCGCACGGGAACCGGCCCGGAGACCGGCCCGGCGACCGGCCCGGCGACCGGCGCGGCGCGGCCGGACGACGCCGGCCGGAACTCGAGCGGGACTGACCGCGCGGGACCCGCCCAGTGCTCGTCTACGCGCTCGCGATACTCACCGCCGCGGTCAACGCCGCCGCATCGGTGCTGCAGCGCGCCGCCAACCGCAAGCGCCCGGCCGACGAGCTGTTCCATCCGCGGCTCATCGCCCGCATCCTGCGCGAGCCGATGTGGTTCGCGGGGCTCGCGGCGATGATCGGCAGCTTCGTACTCATGGCGGCGGCCCTGGCCAGCGGGCCGATCGTCGTCGTCGAACCCCTGCTGATGCTGGACCTGCCCTTCACCCTGGTCATCGCGCGGGTGTTCTTCGGCCGCCGCACCCGCGCCGGCGAGTGGCGGGCCGTCGCCGCGATCACCGTCGGTCTGGCCGCACTGCTGTTCCTCCTGGCCCCGGCCGGCGGCGACGCGGCAGACGTGCCGGGGCGCACGTGGCTGATCGGGCTCGGCGCGTCCACGGGATTCATCGCCGCGTTCACGGTGCTCGGCGCCCGCGCCCCCGTCGGTTCCCTGGCCCGGCCCGCACTGCTGAGCCTGGCCGCCGGCACCGGCTTCGGCGTGACGACCGTGCTCACCAAGGCGTTCACCACCGACCTGGTCGACGGGGGCATGGCCGGGGCGTTCACTACGTGGCACGTCTACGGGCTGCTGGCGGCGGGCGCGCTCGCGTTCTTCCTGCTGCAGGTCACCTTCGGCTCCGGCCCGCTCATCGCCGCCCAGCCGGGCCTGACGGGCACCGAACCGGTGGTGTCGATGATCTGGGGCGTGGTCGTGTTCGGCGAGCAGGTGCGCGGCGGCTGGTACCCTGCGCTCGCCGTGCCGGCGGTGGCGCTCATTGCGGCCGGGGTCGCGGTGCTGGGCCGGTCGTTCGCCACCGCGGCGGCGGGCGGGCGCGGTTGACCACCGGGCATCGGATAGCAGGGCGCCCGAGCATCAGGCCCTGGGCGCGTGTTCACCGAGCGCCCCGACGCGCAGCCCCTTCTCCTGGCAGGCGCCGACGATGCGGGGCAGCGCCGCCAGCGTCGCCCGCCACGAGCCTGGCTGCGCGTAGGCGTCGGTGTCGTGCAGGAGGATCGTGGCGCCGCCGCGCAGCCCGGGCCCCACCACGCGCAGCACGTCGCCGGCGGTGACCCCCAACGTCCAGTCCTTCCCCCACGCCGACCACAGCACCGGGTTCAGGCGGGCGCGCCGAGCGGCCAGCACCCCCTGCCCGGTGAGCACCCCGTAGGGCGGCCGGTACCAGCGCGGCGGGTGCCCCGTCACGTCCGCGATGAGGTCGCGGGCCGCCCGTAGTTCCGCGCCGACGGGGCCGGGCCGCAAAAGCTGGTTTCGGTGGCGCCACCCGTGGCAGGCGATCTCGTGCCCGCGCCCCGCCGCCTCGCGCGCCACCCGCGGATGGCTGCGCACCTGCTCGCCGACGCAGAAGAACGTGGCGCGCACGCCCAGGCTCTCGAGCGCGTCGAGGAAGTACGGGGTGGACGCCGCATCGGGGCCGTCGTCGAAAGTCAGCGCCACGTGGTCGGCGGCGCCGGGCCCGCACAGCGACGGCGCGAACGACCTTCGTACCGGGGGCAGCCACGTGCCCGCGGGCAGGATGTGCGCGGCCGCCACGGCACCGATCACCCGCCCGGTGACCCGCGCTCCGGCCATGCGCCCCATGCCGGAAGCCTAGGCTCGAAGGCATGCAGGGGCAGCGGATTCTGCTGGTCTCGGCGGGCATGGGCGCCGGGCACGACCAGTGCGCCCGCGAGTTGGCCCGCCGATTCGCCGAGCGCGGCGCCGAGGTCCGCGTCGTCGATCTGCTCGCCCTGCTTCCGCTGCGCCTGGGTTCCGCGCTCCGCGGGTTCTACGGCGGCATGCTCGCGCACGCGCCGTGGCTGTACTCGGCGATCTACCGGGTGTTCATGGCGAGCGACTCGCTGCGGACGGGATCGGAGTCGACGGGGCCGCAGCGCCCGGCCCGTTCGCGCCCCCTCGCGCGGCTGGGGGCCCGCGCGCTGGCACCCGTCGTGCGCGGCTTCGCGCCCACCGCCGTCGTCTCGACCTTCCACCTGGCCGGCCAGTCGGTGGGCGAGCTCCGCCGCCGCGGCGTCACAGGTGCGCCATCGATCGTCGTGGTCACCGAGATGGTGGCGCACGCGATGTGGCTCGGCGGGGGCGCGGACTTGTACTGCTGCATCTCGGAATCCATCGCCCGGCGCGTGCGCACGGCGACGGGGGCGGACGCGATCGGCCCCGGTCCCCTCGTCGACCCGCGGTTCCTTCGCGACCCGGACGCGCGCCGGACCGCCCTCGCGGCCGGGGATGACGACACCGTGCTCGTCTCCACCGGGTCGTGGGGGATCGGCGACGTCTTCGACACCGTCACCGCACTGGCCGCCGCCCCCGGGGTCCGGCCGGTCGCACTGTGCGGGCGCAACGCGCGGCTGCACCGGCGGGTCGCCGCCGTCCCGGGCGCGACGGCGCTGGGCTGGCGCGACGACATGCCCGCGCTGCTCGCCGGCGCGGCCGTCCTCGTCGACAACGCGGGCGGGTCGATGTGCATGGAGGCGCTCGCCGCGGGCGTCCCCGTCGTCGAGTACCGCCCCATCGCCGGCCACGGCGTGCCGGTGGCGCGCGCACTCGTCGAACACGGTCTGGTCACGGCCGCCGACGACGCGGCGTCACTGGTCCGGGCGGTCGATGCGCTGCGCCCGCCCGGGCCGCGGCGCTCCGCGCAGATCGAGCGAGGCACCGCGCTGTTCCGGGCCGATCCCGCCGGGGAGATCGTGCGGTGGTTGAAACGACGTAGCGGCTGACTCCGGGCGCGCCACCAGTGGATGGATCACGCATCGCGTCCGCATCTCCGCACGCACTGTTGACTGATACTACTGGTTACGTATACCGTCCGTTCTACCGCGTCGCTTCCAGCCGGCGCGCCGACGCCGAACCCCGAGGAGACCGGTCATGCTCACAAAGCCCCGCCGACCCATCGCAGTCATCGCCGTTTCCGCGGCATGCGCCTTCACGCTGAGCGCCTGCGGCGCGAGCGAACCGGCCGCGACGCCGACGACGACCGCCGGGGGCACGACGATCGACGATGCAGGGAATGCTCTTCCGGCTCCGACGGCGGCCGAGCTGCAGGCGCAGTTCGCAACCATCATCGATCCGGCAGTGCCCGCCGAGCAGAAGGCGGTACTCGTCGAGGGCGGCGAGGATGACCCCGCGGCATTCGACGTGCTGGCACAGAAGCTCGCAGCTTCCCCAAACGCGACGATGACGCTGTCCGAACCCGTCACCGCCACCGGCGACGCGACGGTGAGCGTGCCGTTCACCGCCACCTTCGACGGGCAGCAGAGCCAGGGCGACGCCACTTTCGTCGCCGAGGACGGCATCTGGAAGCTCTCTCATGAGAACGCCTGCGCAGTGCTGCGCCTGATGGCGATCACAAGCGCCGCCTGCCCGGAAGCGTGAGGAGACAGATATGAGCATCCTCACCGCGCCCTTGACCGCGCCGCCGCCCGGTGATGCACCGCGCGAGACGATGACCGCCCTGCGCCGCGGCGCGATCCTCGTCGTCGTCTGCCTCGCCGAGTTGCTGGTGCTGCTAGACAACACCGTCGTCAATGTCGCCCTGCCGTCGATGGGAGTGAGCCTCGGCGCCGACTTCGCCGGTCTCCAGTGGATCGTCGACGCCTACACGCTGACCTTCGCCGGATTCCTCCTCGCCTTCGGGCACCTCGGAGACCGCTACGGGCGCCGGCGGCTGATGATGATCGGCCTGGCCGGCGTGGCGGTGATGTCGATCGGCGGCGCGCTGGCCACCGACGTCGGCATGGTCATCGCCGCGCGCGCCGCGATGGGCGTGTTCGCAGCGGCCGTGTTCCCAGCAACTCTGGCTTTGCTCACCAACACCTTCACCACGCCGAAGGCCCGCGGCGCGGCCATCGCCGTATGGACGGCGATGGCCGGGTTCGCAGTGGCCATCGGCCCCACCGCGGGAGGCTGGCTGCTCGAGCATTTCTCGTGGCACTCGGTGTTCTGGATGAACGTGCCCATCGCCCTGGCCGTCCTCATCGCAGCAGCACTGGTGCTCCCCGAGTCGCGGACCACGGCGCACGGGCGGCTCGACGTGCTCGGACTCGTCCTGTCGCTCGCGGGCATCGTCACCCTGGTGTGGTCGATCATCGAGGGCCCCCGCAACGGGTGGTTGTCCCCGGTCACCCTGTGCGCCTTCGCCGGCGCGGTGGCGCTGCTCGCGGCGTTCGTGTGGCGCGAGATCCGGGCCGAGAACCCGGTCTTCGACGTCACGCTGTTCCGGAACCGGCGCTTCTCCCTTCCCGCGCTGTCGATCACCGTCGCCTACTTCTCCATGTTCGGGTTCCTGTTCCTGATCACCCAGTACTTCCAGGGCATCCAGGAGTACTCGCCGCTGGAGTTCGGCATCCGCTCGCTGCCGTTCGCGGCGGCCGTGCTCATCGCCGCACCCGCCGCGACCATGCTGGCCCTGCGCATCGGCACCACCGCCGTGCTCATCGGCGGGTTCGTGCTCCTCGCCACGGGCATGGGCCTCGCCGGGCAGGTCACCGTCGACTCGCCCTACGCCGGCATCGTGCTCATCTCGATGATCCTCATGGGACTGGGGCTGGCCGTCGTCCAGGGCCCGGCCACCGAGTCAGTGATGGGGTCGGTGACCGCCGAGGAAGCCGGCGCCGGATCCGCCGTCAACGACACCACCCGCGAGATCGGCGGCGCGCTGGGCGTCGCCGTGCTCGGGTCCATCGTCGCGTCCACCTACACCGCCACGGTGACACCGCTGGTGGACCGGATCCCGGACACCATGATGGACCCGCAGCAGAAGGAGTACGCCCGGCAGTCTGTGCTCACCGTCCTGGAGATCCGGCAGCACGACGTGCCCTCGCTATTCTCCGACACCAAAGACCAGCTGATCCTCACCATGAAGGCGGCCGCACTGGACGGATTCCAGATCGCCTCCTACGCCACCGTGGGCCTGGCGGTGTTGTGCGCGATCGTCGTCGCCGTGCTCCTGCCGTGGCGGCGCCCCGAAGGCGGGTCGGTCCTGCTCGGTTGGATGGAGCGACCGTCCCCCGACGATCCCGTGGAATCCGCGGAGCCGGCACCGCCGGACGGCGACGCGAGCACCGACGGCACCGATGACCCCGCCGGCAGATCCGGCATTACCGACACCGACGACCGCACACCGCGAAGGAGCACCGCACGATGACAGCACCCGACTTCGGATCCCTGACCGGCCTGGAGCTGATGCAGTGGGCGAAAGACCACGCCTCCGACGACATTCCCACCATCGGCCGCTTGCTCGGCATGCGCTTCGATGCGGTCGACTTCGGCAGCGTGGCGTTCTCGTTGGATACGCGGCCCGACTTCGCAAATCCGCTCGGCACAGTGCACGGCGGAATCGCTGCGACCATGCTCGATTCCGCGATGGGGTGCGCCGTGCACACCACGTTGCCGGCGGGTACCGGATACACCACGCTCGAGCTCAAGGTGAACTACGTGCGGTCCGTGTCCACCGACGGCCGCACCCTCACCGCCACCGGGGCGGTCATCCACCCCGGCCGGCGTACCGCGACCGCCGAGGGCAAAGTGCACGACCAGGACGGGAAGCTCGTGGCACACGGCACCACCACATGCATGATCCTGCCGGGAGGCTGACGCCGCCGACGCCTCTGACGCCGTTCCCTGGCGACGGTGGTGCCCCTGGCGGTGCAGGCCGCCGGGAGGCGATAATCCGATTTCACGGGGCGGGCGAGGCACGCGGCCCTGTCAGACAGGAGATGCCCATGTCCAAATGGTTCGACCTCGATCCCGTCGACGAGTCCTTCTTCGGCACCGCGTCGCACCGCTTCGTGTACCCGATGCGCTTGCGCGCCGCACCTGAGGAGGTCTGGGCCGGGCTCACCGCACCCCGGCCGCTGCACTGGGTCTCGCAACTCGACGCCGAGTACACCAGCGGGCCGCCCTACGGGGTCGGCACCACGCGCAGGGTCACGGTCGGCCCCGGCCTGCTGCGCATGCGCGAGCACTTCTTCGTGTGGGACGAAGCGGCACGCCGGCAGGCTTTCTACGCCGAGCAGGCGACGGTGCCGTTGTTCCGGGCATTCGCCGAGGACTACCAGGTGACGCCCGCGCCAGGCGGCTGCCTGTTCACGTGGACCTTCGCCTTCGACGCCCGGCGGGGTCTCGGCCCCGCGCTGCGGGCGGGCGGGCCGATCAACAAGGCGCTGCTCGGCTCCTTCGCCCGCAACACCCGCGCACATTTCGGCGCGGCGTAGTCCCCGGGGCCGCCGCGCCGCCGATCGGCGCGGCGGCCCGGGCGCGTTCTCCGGAATAGTCACGGAAGGGACAACCATGCGTTTACGCGACAACCCGACCATCGAGGTATCGATCCGTCTTCCCTGCAGCACCGAACGGGCGTGGGAATTGGTCACCGACATCGAACTTCCCACGCGGGCGGACGGGGAACTCCAGAAGGCCCACTGGCTGGACGGGGCCGACGGCGTCGCAATCGGCGCCCGTTTCCGCGGCTACAACAGGAATCCGCAGATCGGCGAGTGGCACACGGAACCCGAAGTCTCCGAGGTCGAGGACGGCCGCCGCTGGGTGTGGCGGGTCGGACCTGCCGAGGCCCCGGTCACCCTGTGGGGCTTCGAGGTCGACGCCGACGGAGACGGCACGGTGGTACGCCAATGGGTCAAGATCGGCAGCGGAACTTCGCCCCTGTCCGACCTCATCGCGCAGCACCCCGACGACGAGGGCACGATCCTGGCGCGGCGGATGGCGGCATGGCGGGCGGGGATGAGCGCGAACATGGCGCTGCTCGAAGAACTCACCGCCGAGGGGGCGACCGACGCCCGATGATGCTGGAGGGCGTCGACGTGCAGAGGATTCCGTGTAGCGGATCCCGCTCCGCGGGGCCTCTGCCGGCCTGCGCCCCGATCACCCCGTGGTCAGCGCGTGCTGTACGGCCAGCGGGTCGACGTCCTCGGGCCACGGGGTGATCGCCGCGCGGTCCGCGATCACCGCACCCCCGCGGATCTCGGAGAGCAGGTCGCGGCCAGTGATGGCGGCGGCAGCCTGCATGCCGCTGACCATCGCACCCTCCGTGGCCGGGCCCCACGTGGTGCTCGTGCCGACGGTGAACAGCCCCTCGATCGGCGTGCGCACCCCGGGCCGGAGCGGCCCGAACTGCCATGGATTCGGCTCCAGCCCGAACGCGCTGCCGCCTGTGGTGGCCGTGAACCGCGTCTGGCTCGCGGGCGTGCCCAGCTCTGCGAGCTTCACCCGCGACGATGATCCCGGGTAAACCTGGTCGAGCCGCGCCAGCATGCCCTCGGTGACAAGCTCTTTCATCTCCTGGTACTCCGCCTCGCTGCGGTATCCGCCGGCACGGGTGTCGTGCCCCTCTACGCCCCACAGCCGCGGCGAGTCCGGCACGATCGTCTGTACTTCGATGGCCGCGTGGCCGGCGGGCGCGCTGCGGGCGTTGTCCGGGTCGCGGCGGGTGGAGCACTGCACGAACATGGGCTGACGGGTGGCGAAGTCCTGCGCCCACGACCGCCTGTCGGACGCGTCGCGGCGGCGCGAGAACAGGTCGTGGGCCATCCGCCCGAGCCCCAGCAGCGAATGGGCGTCGTCCCACGTCGGTATCGCGAAGTAGTTGCAGTTCGGCGTGGACTGGATGTCGATCTCGACGCCGAAGCAGCCGTTGATCAGCGGCCGCGACATCCGCCAGGTGTCCAGTCGCAGTCGCGTCGCGCGGGGCAGATGCTCGCGCCCCACCAGGTCCCGGTAGGTCCGGATGATGTCGGCGTCCGATACGACCGTGTCGGCTCGCAGCACCTCTCCGTCGGTGAGCCGGACCCCGCGGGCCCGCGAACCCTCGATGAGGATGCGGTCCACTTCGGCGCCCACCCGGATGCTTCCGCCATGCGCGTGCACCACCTCGGCGAAGGCCGCGGACAGCATCTGGCCGCCGCCGCGCGGATACCACGCGCCCCGGCCGACGTACCCCTGCAGGAAGCCGACCATGGTTCCCACCGTGGCGCCGAACGGGGTCGATGCGACCACCCCGCACTGCGCCGACAGCGCGAGGATCGTCCGCGGGGTCAGCCCGCACGCCGCCAGCAGCGTCGCGTACGGCGCCATCAGCCACGCTGCGGGCAGCCCGGCGCGGCGGGCCGCACGGGCCATCTCCTTCCGGCTCGACAATGCGGTCGCCCGGTCGTCGAAGGCCGAGCCGAGGGTGCGCATGACCCCGACGAACCGGCGCAGCGCGCGTTCCTCGCCAGGGAAGGCCGCGCACAGGTTCGCCAGGTACGCATCCCATCCGTGCGGGGCGCGCAACTCCAGGTCAGGACCGATGATCGTGTCGAAACCGTCCGGGTCGAGCGGCAGGAACTCGACGTGCTCGTCCAGGCCGAGCCCCCGCAGCAGCGTGGGCACCTGGCCGCCGGGGCCGCAGTCGCCGATGTAGTGCACGCCGCAGTCGAACTCCCAGCGGCCGCGACGGCGGAAGACGTGGGAGGAGCCGCCCAGGACCGAGTACCGCTCCAGCAGAGCGACCCGCCGGCCCGTCGCGGCGAGGTAGGCCGCCGCGCTCATCCCGCCGAGGCCGGAGCCGATCACCACTGCGTCGTAACCGTCGTGCCCATCCGCATTCATCGCTGCACCAACCTCTCACTGCTTACCGTTACTTGACGTACCATCAATGTAGTAGAATGATCGGTATATAACAACGCTCAGCGCTCATCACCACGACACCGGAGCAAGTAGGGCCATGACGGAATCGGTACGCGAGAGATTGATCGGGAGTGCCGTCGAGCTCGTCCAGCGCCACGGCGTGGCAGGCACGTCCGTCGCCGATCTGCTCGAGCGCAGCGGCGTGGCGCGTCGGTCGATTTATCTGCACTTCCCCGGCGGGAAGAGCGAACTCATCGCTGCGTGCATAACGGAGGCCGGAACGTCGATCGGTTCGGTCATCGAGGAACTGGTCACCACGCAGACGCCGGACGAGTCGCTGAGCGCGTTCATCGGGTTCTGGAAACAGCTGCTGACCGGATCGGACTTCTCCGCGGGCTGCCCGATCGCCGCCGCCGCCTACGGAGGCCAGGAGGCGCCGACCGCACGCGAGCAGGCCGACGAGGTCTTCCGGCGTTGGCAGGATCTTCTGACGCCCCGCCTGATCGAACACGGCGTCGACGAATCCGAAGCATCGTCCCTGGCGACCACGACGATCGCCGCCATCGAAGGGGCGGTGATGCTGTGCCTCGCCGCCCGGGACACCGCCCCGCTCGACCGGGTCCACTCGCAGATGAAGGCCCTGCTCCGCGCGCAGACCGGCTGACCGGGACCGGACCACGGCTCTGCCATCGAAACCCGACTGCCCCCGGAGGACTGCATGCCACGGATCATCCTGCTCGGCGCGACCGGATACACCGGCTCGCGCGTACTGGCGAACCTCGCCGGCAAACAGGCCGACTCCGGCGAAATCATCCTCGTCGGCCGCAGCGCCGATCGCTTGCGCGCACAGGCCCGCTGCGCCGGCCTCGAGTGCGACACCGTCGAAGCCGACACCAGCGTGCCCGGCGCGCTCGACCGCATACTGCGCGAGGGCGACGTCCTCGTGACCACCGTCGGACCGTTCGTGGACCTGGGCCGCGAGGTCGCCCGCAGCGCGGCCCGTGCGGGCGCGGTATACCTGGATTCGACCGGGGAGCCGCCTTTCGTCGAATGGATGTTCCGCAACCTCGGCGAGGCGGCTGAGTCCAGTGGTGCGCTGCTCGTGCCCGGTTTCGGCTACGACTACGTCCCCGGCAACCTCGCCGGCTGGCTCGCCGCCGTTCAGGCCGGCGAGCGGACGTCCGCGATCGAGGTCGGCTACTTCATGTGGAGCTACGACACCGTCACCGGCGCACGCAGCCAGCCGAACCTAGCCGCGATGATGTCGACAGCCACCAGCCCCGGCACGCGCGCATCACTGGTCAAAGTCCTCGGTACGCCGTCCTATGCCTACCGCGCGGCAGCGTGCGACCGATTCGGCCTGGAAACCGAACGGACCGCCGACCATCTGCTGCACTTCTCCGCAGCCGGCAAGGAGCGGCCGCTGATCACGGTCGGCGGATCCGAGCACTTCGGACTGCCCGAAGTCCTGCCTTCGCTGCGCAGCGTCGACGTCGGCCTCGGCTGGTTCGGCTCCGCCGCACCGGCGATCCACCGTATGACCCGTCTCGCCGGGCCACTCACCACGAACCCGATCGCCCGGCGCGCCGCCGGGATGCTCGCCGCGCATCTGCCCTACCGAAACAGCGTGCCCAGCATCCCTATCCGTATCACCGCGGTGGCACGCGCGAGGGACCGCAGCGGCGCCGTCCTGGCCGAGGCGGCCGTTGACGGCCCTGACCCCTACACGCTGACTGCCGACCTGCTCGCCCGCGGCGCCGCCCACTTCGCCGACGGCGGCGACCGCCCCTCCGGTGTGCACGGCCCGCTGACCGCGCTCACCCCGAACGGGCTGAAGACCTTGGCCGCCGAATGCGGGCTGACGACCACGTAATCGGCCAGGACAGTCATTTATGTGGCTCTTCAACTTTTGGAGTGCGTTGATGCGTTCGGCGAGTTGGCCGGAGTGCAGCAGTGACCGCAAGATGTACTGGCCCGGGTTCTGGAACCCCAGTGCCGTACCGCGCAAGTGCTCGAGGTGTCCGTTGATGGCCTCGAACGGCCCCTTGGAGGCGCTCGTATCGAAGTAGGCGAGGATCTCCCGGCGCCGTTTCCACAGATTCCGGCCCAGCTGTGCCAGTTCGCCGAGCCCTTTCGGCATGCCGGTTCGAATGCCGCGTAGCACCTGGTCCATCATCTTTTTCGCGGTCTTCGTGTCCGGCTCGCCGTAGGCAGCGATGAGCGCTAGGTAGACCGCGTGGGTGACCTCGACGGCGGCGTGCGCGTCGTTGTGGAAGACGGCGTGCGGCTTCGAGTCTTGACGGCCGGTCAACAGCGTGGCCCTGGTCAGCAGCACTCGCCGGACGCCGCAGAGCGGCTCACCGGCCGGGCCACGGTGGCCGCAGGTGTCCTGCTGGACCCGTTGGCGGCAGCGCGTGAGCTTCTCGGCCGCGAGGTGGACGTGCTCGGACTCGTCCTGTCGCTCGCGGGCATCGTCACCCTGGTGTGGTCGATCATCGAGGGCCCCCGCAACGGGTGGTTGTCCCCGGTCACCCTGTGCGCCTTCGCCGGCGCGCTGGCGCTGCTCACGGCGTTCGTGTGGCGCGAGATCCGGGCCGAGAACCCGGTCTTCGACGTCACGCTGTTCCGGAACCGGCGCTTCTCCCTTCCCGCGCTGTCGATCACCGTCGCCTACTTCTCCATGTTCGGGTTCCTGTTCCTGATCACCCAGTACTTCCAGGGCATCCAGGAGTACTCGCCGCTGGAGTTCGGCATCCGCTCGCTGCCGTTCGCGGCGGCCGTGCTCATCGCCGCACCCGCCGCGACCATGCTGGCCCTGCGCAACGACACCGCCCCGCTCGACCACGTTCATTCGCAGCTCACCACGCTGCTGGCGGCGAAGACCGGCTGACGGATCGCCCCCGCGCCGGGCGCCACCGCCTAGTCTTGCCTCGTGGACCCCGCCGACTACCAGCCGCCGCTCACCCTGTGGGGACACGTCTGGCGGACACTGCTGGCGTTGGCGATCGCCGCGGCCGCCTGGTCGGGGATGGCCGGATGGCAGTGGGAACACGCGCGGTGGTGGTTCTTCCTCGACCTGGGCCTGGGATTGGCGTTGATCGTCCTCAGTTTCGCCCGCCGCCGGTTTCCGGTCACCGTCGCCGCGGTGACCGCCGTGCTCTCCGCCGCCTCCGCGTCCGCCGGCGGGGCGGCGACGCTCACGCTCGCATCCTTGTCCACCCGCCGCCGGTGGCGCGAGATCCTGCCCGTCGCCGCGCTGTCGCTCGCCGCCGCGACCATCGTGGAATACGCGGATCCCACCTCGGTGGACGACTGGCGCGTCATCGTCCCCCTGGCGGTCGCCTTCGTCGGCATCACCGTGGCCTTCGGTCTGTACATCGGCTCGCGCCGCGAACTGCTCGCCACCCTCCGCGAGCGCGCCGAACGCGCCGAGACGGAGCAGTCGCTGCGCGTGCGCCAGGCCCGCATCGCCGAGCGGGCGCGGATCGCCCGCGAGATGCACGACGTTCTGGCCCACCGGATCTCCCTGCTCACCCTGCACGCGGGCGCGCTGGCCTACCGGGAAGACCTCGACTCGCACGAGGTGCGCAAGGCGGCGGGCATCATCCAGGACACCTCGCACCAGGCGCTCGTCGAGCTGCGCGAGGTGCTGGGCGTGCTGCGGGAGGGCCCGGGCGACGCGCTGCCCGAGCTGCCGCAGCCCGACGCCGACGACCTGCCGGAGCTCATCGCGGAGGCACGCGGCGCCGGGCTGCGCATCCACTACGAGGACACCCACTGGCCCAGCGCCATCCCGATCGCGACCGGACGCACGCTCTACCGGATCGCCCAGGAGGGGATCACCAACGCCCGCAAGCACGCCCGCGACACCCTCGTCACCGTCGTACTCACCGGCTCCCCGCGCGAGGGGCTCACCCTACGGCTGGACAACCCGCTGCGCGTCGGCACCGATCCGCACCGGGCGCCCGAGTCGGGGCTGGGCCTGGTGGGCATCGCCGAGCGCGTCGAGCTCGCCGGCGGACGCCTGACGCACTCGGTCACCCCCGAACGCCGCTTCGTCCTGGACGCCTGGCTACCGTGGCCGTCATGACAATCCGCGTGCTCATCGCCGACGACGACGCCCTGGTGCGGGCCGGGCTGGCGATGATCCTGGGAGGCATGGACGACCTGGCCGTGGTGGGCGAGGCCGACGACGGCGCCCACGCCTGCCGGATCATCGAGAAGTCCGCGGCGGGCCCGGAGCCGGTGGACCTGGTGCTCATGGACATCCGCATGCCGGTGCTCGACGGCATCTCCGCCACCGCGCGCATAGGGTCGATGCCGCATCCGCCGAAGGTGATCGTGCTGACCACCTTCGACGCCGACGACTACGTGGTGCGGGCCCTCGGCGCCGGCGCGCACGGGTTCCTGCTCAAGGACACTGCGCCGCCCGCCATCGTCGACGCGGTACGCAAGGTGCACGCCGGCGAGCCGATGCTCTCGCCCGCCGTCACCGCGCGGCTGATCCGACAGGTCGCCGACTCCGCACCCGACGGCCGCGCACTGGCCGCCCGTGAACGGACCGCCGCGCTGACCGGCCGGGAACGCGACGTCGCGGTCGCCGTGGGACACGGGCACTCCAACGCGGAGATCGCCGAGAACCTGCACATGAGCCTGGCCACGGTGAAGGCGCACATCGCGCACTGCTTCACCAAGCTGGAGGCCACCAACCGGGTGCAGGTGGCCATCACCATGCACGACGCGGGGTTGCTGTAGCGGGCGGTGTCGCGGCGGTGGGGTTGTCGCGGCGGCGGCCCTCGCCGAGTGGGGTGGTCTTCGGTGCTCCACCGGCACTTGAGCACCGAAGAACACCCCACTCGGCGTCGAGTCAGGAACCAAAGACCGACCCCAAGCCGGCGGCGGGCCGGGATCAGCCGCGGTAAGCCTGCACGAACTGGGCGAATCCGCGCATCTGCAGTGTGATCCGCGTGCAGCCGGCATCGCGCAGCAGACCGGTGATCTCATCACGGCCGAAAAGCCGCACCCCGCCCACGCGACGCCCGCCCCAGGCGCGCTGCACCGCCCCCGGCAGCCGGGCGCAAGAAGTCATCACGCACAAGCGCCCTCCCGGTGCGAGCACGCGCACCATCTCCGCAAGCACCCGCTCCGGCTCGTCCACCAGGTACAGCGCCGCGTAGCAGCACACCGCGTCGAATTCCGCGTCCGCGAACGGCAGCCGGGCCGCGTCGCCGCGCACGTAGCCCACACGCGGGCCCGCATTCTGGTCGACCGCCTGCTCGAGCATCGCCGCCGACATGTCGATGCCCACCACGAGCCCATCGTCGCCCAGCAGATCGGCGAACCGTCCGCTGAAGTTGCCGGGCCCGCAGGCGACGTCCAGGACCGTCTGCGACCCGCCCACCCGCAGGTCGCGCACCGCCTTGTCGATCTCGCTGCGCATCGTCATGCCGGCGGCCAGCAGAGGAAGCGCCCCCTGACGCCACGGGCCCTCGTAGATCCGCGAGACGAAGCCGCTGTTCATAGCGACCGAGGCCACCGTCCGGCGCTGCGGGGCCGGGCCCGGACCGAGCGTGTCCAGGTAGCCGCGATCCGTCGGCGTCGCCCCGTCCGGGAGCACCAGCATCGCCTCGATACGGGCCGCAGGCATGGATGCGGCCACCGGAGTGTTCGTCATGATTCCCTCCCCTGAGTGCCGGTCGGTGCAGAAATCGTCGGCCCGCCGGTATCGCACCGATCATCCGACCAGTCTCCGAAGCGCCGACGCGACCACGTCGCGCGCGGTCGCCGAGTCCTGCCCTCGCACCTCAACGACAGCCCGGCAAGGGCGATTGCCGCGCGAGTATAGACGCGTTCGGTCAATGCGGGCCGTTGTGGCCGGGCGGTATGACATGCCGCACCGAGTGGGCGGTTCTCCGGTGACCGACGGCGGTCGGAGCACCGGAAAACCACCCACTCGGCGGCGGGTCAGGAACCGAAGACCGACCCCAGGCTACCGGCGGGCACGGCGGGCCCTGTCGGTGTCGACGTGTCGCCGTTCAGGCCCGCGACAAGCTCCTTGACGGCCGCGGCATCCGCGGCGGGCGCCGTCCGGTTGGCCTCCAGGACGGTGAACGTCACGTTGCCGGCCTTGAGCTCGGCCAGATCGGAACCAGGCTCGGGCACCGCGTCGGACCGCGCCGGCCGCAGCTTGTAGGTGGTGTCGCCGATCTTCTCGTAGCCGATCTCCGCCTGGGACACGTCCGACATCGGCGCGTACACGTAGCCGTTCGGCTGCGCGGCGCCCTCCGCCAGGAGCGGATAGTTGATGTTGAGCACCGTGCCCGCGGGGAACTGCGGAATACCGTCGGCCAGAATGCCGGTGACCAGGTCCGACGTCTCCTCGAACGCGCCGGTGCCGTCCCGGTTCGTCGCGGTGCTCACGGCGATGGCCGGGATGCGGTACACGCCGGCGGCGACGACCGCCGCACCCACCGTGCCCGAGTAATTGGTGTCCGCGCCGGTATTGGTGCCCACGTTGGTGCCGGAGACCACGAGGTCCGGCGGTTTTCCCTGGAACACCTCGTTGAGGCCGAACATCAGCGCACCCACCGGCGTCGCGCTCACCGCGTACACGTCGGGGTCGCCGCTCGGATGCGTGACCTCGATGCTGCCGGTGAACTCGAACCCGGCGCTCTTGCCGCTCTGGTTCTCCAGCGGGGCCACCATGGTCACGTCGTATCCGGCATCCTTGAGCGCCGCATAGGTGGCCTGGATCCCGTCGGCGTTCCAACCGTCATCGTTGGTGAGCAGGATCCGCATAGGGGCCGGGGCGGAGTCCGCGGCCAAGGAGGTGTCGATCTCGTAGGGCCCGGCCGCCTGCTCCGGCGACGCCGAACAGCCGGCGGCCGCCACCAGCGCCGAAGAAGCGGCCAGGGCCGCGATGATGTGTCGAGTACGCAATGCTCGCCTTCCGTCGGTTGGAAACGTGACGCAGAACATATCCACCTGGACATATGCCCCGTCCGCCGATCCCGGTTAGTGGAACCCGGCGACTGCGTCACCCCGCCACCCGGTCACTCAACTTCCACGTACCCGCCCCGCCGCTGCTGCACGGCCACCACCGTCAGCCCGACTACCAGCCATAGCGCGCCCACCACCTGCGCGACCCCGTTGGCCTCCACGAGCACGACCACGAGGACCGCAGCGCCCACCACCGGCGCGATCAGGTGTGAAGCAGCGCGGCGCGGGCCGCCGAGGCGCCGCACCCAGTAGAAGCCGATCACCGACGCGTGCAGCAGCAGGAAGGCGCACAGGGCGCCGACGCTCACCACCGAGACCAGGATGTCGAGCCCGTCGTCCTCCGACGCCGCCCACACCGCGATGACCACGTTGAACGCCGCCGCGATGAGCACCCCCACGGCCGGCACCCCGGTGCGCCCGTCCACCTTCGCCAGGAACGCCGGCAGCCGCTTCGCGCGCCCCATGTCCATGAGGATCCGCGACGCCGCCGCCTGGCCGACCATCGCGGAGAACGCTGCGCCCGCCGCCTTCGACACCGCCAGGGCCGTGGACAGCCACTCAGCCATCCTGTCGCCGACGAGCCGGTAGTAGGCGTCGCCCTGCAGGTCCGGGTTCGCCGCGAGGTACTGCGGGGTCTCGGTGGTGATCAGCGCGGCCACGTACGTCTGTGCCGCGAACAGCAAGCCGGCGGCCACCAGGCAGATGACCAGTGCGCGGGCCACCATCCGCGACGTGCCGATGGTCTCCTCGGCGAAGGTCGCGATGGCGTCGAACCCCAGGTAGGACAGCATCGCCACCGACACCGCGCCCAGCACCGCCGTCAGCGACAGCCCGCCCACGCCGGTGAGCGGCGAGAGCGGGTCGCGGACGGTGCCGTGCTGGGCGATGACCCATACGCCGCCGGCGAGCACCATGGCCAGCACGACGCACTCGGCGGCCACGACCAGAGTGGCCACGCGCGCGGCGATCCGCACGCCGGCCAGGTTGAGCCCGGTCGTGAGCACCACGGCCATCGCCGTCCAGCCCCACGTGGGCACCGCCGGCAGGAACGAGTGCATCGCGATGCCGGTGAACAGGTAGGCCACCGACGGGATCAGCAGGTAGTCCAGCATCACCATCCAGCCGCCCATGAAGCCGGTGCGCGGCCCGATCCCGGCGCTCGCGTACGCGAACACGGACCCCGCGCGCGGAACCCGGCGGGACATCAGCGCGTACGAGTAGGCGGTGAACGCCATGGCCACCGTCGCCACCAGGTACACCAGCGGAACCGCGCCGTGGCTCTGCGCGTCGAGCGGGCCGAAGATGCTCACGGCCGCGGCGGGCCCGATGAACACCAGGCCGTAGACGACCAGCTGGAAGAAGCTGATCCGGCGGTGCAGCGTGGGCACGTGCCCGGGCGGAGCATCCTGCGGTACCGGGCCGGGATGTTCCGACAGGCTGTCCTGATCGGTCATGACGGGTGTCGATCCTTCCGGGGCCGGACCCGAAACGGCCCGGAGAAAAGAGAGGGTGCGTACGCAGGGGGCAATACCCCGCGATGCGCGAGGAACGAGGCGGGGCGAGCGACGGGCGGCCCTCGGGCGCCGGGCCGTCAGGCCGGCGGCTGGTGCGCGGGCGTCGGGGTCAGGCCGGACAGAGGGCGGAGGCGGAGCGGCACTGGTCGATGTGGCGACGGCACACCAACGCGATGCAGATGTCTCCGCGACTCATCCCGCTTCCTCCGTCCGCACTGTGATCGGCAGGCGCCGACGTGCGCCCCGGGTACGCGCGGCGCGCTCACGGCCGTCCGCATACGCGTCTCAGGATACGCACCGCGGGCACGCGTCCGTCACTCGGCGCGGGCGGACCTGCGCGCCACGTCGGACTCCGTCGACGGCCCGGGTTCCCAGTGCGCGATCCACGGTCCGGTGCCCTCGCTCTGGTCGAGGATGCCGGCTTCGAGCCAGGTGTAGCGGTCGTCCAGGACCTTGTGCGCGAGCGCCTGGTCCGATGCGTCGGTGTTGTGCCACAGCGCGTGCATGAGCGATTCGACCCGCCCGGCGGACTGGTGGCAGAACGCGTCGGCCAGCTCGTAGGCGCCCTCCCCCTGCACCGGGTCGTCCTGGCGCTGCGCCTCGGCGCGCACGCACGCCGCGGACATGGCGAACAGCTCGGCGCCGATGTCGACGACGCGTCCCAGGAACGCCTGCCTGCTCTCCATGCCCGCCTGCCAGCGGGCCATCCCGTAGAAGGTGTTGCGGGCGAGCTTGCGCGCCGAGCGTTCGATGAAGCGCAGGTGTCCGGCCAGGTCGCCGAAATCGGAGTAGCCGCCGGGCACGTCGCCGCGGCCGGCCACCAGCGTAGGAAGCCACCGGGCGTAGAACTCGCTCGCCCCGGCCGCCGCCTTGGCCTTCTCCTGCAGGTCGGATTTCGGATCGGCCAGCGCGCCCGCCGCCGTCAGGTGCGCGTCCACCGCCTCGCGGGCGATGAGCAGTCGCATGATCTCGCTGGAGCCCTCGAAGATGCGGTTGATGCGCAGGTCACGCACGAGCTGTTCGACGGGCACTGCGCGCTCGCCGCGGTCGCGCAGCGACGCCGCCGTCTCGTATCCGCGCCCGCCCCGGATCTGCAGGAGAAGATCCGCCAGCTCGCAGGCCTGCTCGCTGGACCAGAGCTTGCCCAGTGCCGCCTCGATGCGGATGTCGTTGCGCCCTTCGTCGGCCATCTGGCCGGACAACTCCACCACCGCCTCGAGGGCGTAGGTGGTGGCGGCGATGCGGGCGAGCATTTTCGCGACGGCCTCGTGCTCGCCCACCGGCTTGCCCCATTGCACGCGCTCGCGCGACCATTCGCGCGCGATCTTCAGGCACCACTTGCCACTGCCGGCCGCCATGGCGGGAATGGCCAACCGCCCGGCGTTGAGCGTGGTCAGCGCGATCTTGAGACCGTCGCCCTCGCGCCCGATGAGATTCTCGCGCGGCACCCGCACCTTGTGCATCCGGGTGACGCCGTTTTCGATGCCGCGCAGCCCCATGAACCTGTTGCGGCGTTCGACGGTGATCCCCTCCGACGCGGCCTCGACGACGAACGCCGACACCCCGCCCCGGTGGTGCTCACCGGAAGCGTCATCCCACTTCGGCACCCGCGCCATCACTACGAGCAGGTCGGCGATCACCCCGTTGGTGGTCCACAGCTTCACACCGTCGAGCTCGTAGGCGGCGCCGTCTTCGACGGGTGTGGCCGTGGAGGCCAGCCGCGCCGGGTCGGAGCCCACGTCCGGCTCGGTGAGCAGGAATGCCGACACCTCACCGCGGGCGCAGCGGGGCAGGTACTCGTCCTTCTGCGCGTCGCTGCCGGCCAGCTTGAGCGGCTCGGGCACGCCGATGGACTGGTGCGCGGACAACAGCGCGCCGATGCTCGGGTGCACGGAGGCCACGAGGCTCAACACCCGGTTGTAGGCCACCTGGGACAGTCCCATGCCGCCGTAGGCGCGGTCGATCTTGAGCCCGAACGCGCCGGCGTCCGCGAGCATCCGCACGTACTCGTCGGGGATCTGCGCGTCGGCCTCGATGCGATGCCCGTCCATCTTCTCGCACACCCCGCGCAAAGTACGCAGGTACTCGTCGGTGCGGGCGATGTCCTCCGCGGGCGGGCGCGGGAACGGATGCACAAGCTCCAGCGGGAACCGGCCGAGGAACATCTCCTTGGCGAACGAGGGCTTGTCCCAGCCGCTCTCGCGGGCCTGCTCGGCAACCTCGCGCGCCTCCTCCGCGGAGACCGTCGGCGTGCTGTCTCCGGTGTTCCCCGCCGTGCGTGCCGTGGTTTCGCTCATGGTCAGCCTCCTCGTGTGGATGCCTCGACCCCTGTCTACCCCTTCGCCGCCGGGTGCATGCGCGATTGCGGCCGCCACGCCGCCGCCAGCCCCAAGGTGGCCACCGCGAGCCCCACCATCACCGGCACCATCACGCCCCAGTGCTCCTGCGTGGCGCCGGACTCGAACGCCACGCCGATCACCGCTGTCGCCGAGATCGCGCCCAGGTACCGCGAGGTCTGCAGGATCCCGGCGGCCACCCCGCTGTCCTCCGGCCGCGCCGAGGCGTACATGCCCTGGTTGGCGGCGATGCTGACGATGCAGTACGGGATGCCGGTGAGAGCTAGGAGCACCGCGACGACGGCCGCCGCGATGGACAGCGTGAGCAGCCACAGCAGCCCGGCCGCCACCACCAGCGCCGCCGACCCGACGAGCATCACGGTCCGCACTCCCCACCGGTCGATGGCCCGCGCCGCCAGCGGAGTTCCGGCCACGGACACGGCCGCAAGCGGAAGCATGAGCAGGCCGACGATCTCGGGGTCGTAGCCGCCGGACTGCTGCAGAAGTTCGGGCAGCCCGTAGAACGCGCAATAGTACACCCCGTTGAACACCGCGAACGCCGCGTACACGAGGATCAGGGGCCGGTTGCGGCCGAGCATCCGCAGGTCCAGGAACGGTGTGGGGCACCGCAGCTCGCGCCACCCGAACGCCGCCATCGACACCAGCGCACCGGCCCCCAGCCACCAGGTGGCCCCGGGTATCGCGCCGAGCACCGCGATGAGCGCGCACACCAGCATGGCCGTGAACAGCGCGATGCCCGGGACGTCGGATTCGATGACGATGGCCCGGAGCGGCTTGCGCTCCCGGGGCGGGTCGGCGGGCGTCAGCCACAGCACTCCGGCCGCCGCGGCCAGACCCAGCGGCACGTTGACGAAGAACAGCGCGGGCCAGCCGAAAACTCCCACCAGCACCCCGCCGAGCACCGGTCCCACCGCCGCGCCCGCCGTGTTGGCCATCTGGATCATGCCCAGCGGGCGGGTGGAACTCACCTGTGCCCGTGCAGTGAGCGTGCCGATCATGGCGACGGCGCTGGGATAGGCGGTCGCGGTGCCGAGCGCCATGAACACCCGCGCCACGCACACCAGCGCGAAGCTCGGCGCGAACGTCGCCAGTGCGCAGGTGACCACCACCAGCACCATGCCGACGGTGAACAGGCGCTTGGCCCCGAAGCGGTCGGCGAAGCGCCCCATCACCGGTTGCATCGCCGCCGAGCACAGGTAGAACGACGTGATCACCCAGGTGACAGTGGCGATGTCGAGGGCGAAGTGCCGCTGGAAGTCGACGAGCGCCACCGCGATCATCGACGAGTTGAGCGGGTTGAGCACCGTACCCAGGCACAGCGCGGCGACGCTGGGGCCGAGGCGCCGCGGGCCGGAACTGTTCACGATCGCCCCAGCATAGGCGGGCCCAGTCTACCGACCCTTTACGGTGTCCCGCCGCCGAGTGGTCGACTGAACCGCGCGCGATGCCGGCAGCACTGCGGTCATTCCGGCGTGGGCGGATGCGACGCCGACCACAACGACTCGGACTCCTACCCAACCACGAGGAATCCAACAAAGCCTTCATACACCGCTGAAAATGACTTGACCCACGGCAAGCCAGATCGGGTGTCACCTATCGGTGCAGTAGTCCCGTCGGGTTGTCGGACCGTTGGATTAGACTGCCGTACATGCTTACTGACCTCATAGCACTGATTGGGACGATGAAGTTCGAACACCCCTGGCTGGAGGACGATTTTATCGAAGAGTCCCAGCGCATCGCTCACACTGATCCTGGGAAGAAGCATCATCATGTTCCGCGGATGTATATACAGCGCTGGAATGTTGACGGGAAGGTGCAGCCGGTGCAGGTCGATGCACAGCAGGCTCACCAACCGCAGTCTCCGAAAGAGGTCGCACATCAGAAAAACTTCTACAGTCTCCCTGCTGTCGACGGCACCATGGATCTACCGCTGAAATGGATCGAAACCCACTTGGGCAGAATCGAATCCGAATGTGCCCACCACCTGGACGCACTCGCCGCTTGGGGTGCTGGCGTTGTATCAGATACCGCACTGAAACGAGATCTGTCGATTTTCCTAGGTCTACAGGTTACCCGGACAGTGAGCAATCGACAACGGACGCTTGTCCTGGTCAAAGGACCCGACCGCGCCAAGCGCTTGTTCCTGAAAAAGGCGAACCCGCAGTGGAGCTCGGCACAGATCGAGGAGTCGATGAATCGGCGGCAGGACGATCCGAAGCACGAGGCCCTGGATCTCATGATTAGTGATGTCCGCAACGTCGTTGCGGATGCACTCTACCAGCGCGAATGGGCTGTCTACCGGACTGAATCGCCTCTCGTTACCGGTGACGACCCGGTTGTCTTCCTGGCCGGGTCACCCCTACCGCGATCGACCTCGGTCGGCGCGATGGGCAGCGCCGTAGTGCTGTACTCCGTAGGACCGCACTGCCTCCTCGCCATGCTCCGGCCCGGGCTTCAACACAAGGGCCCGTACAAGCTCGATACAGCCGAGACCTTGAGCATCAACACTGAAATCGTTGCAGCAGCAACCAAGACAGTGTTCGAACGCCCAGGTGACGACATCGCCGTAAACATCGTTGTACCCACGCGTGCAGTCGTGGCCGAACTTGACGACATGCAAGTTCACAACCTCGGAGATACAGAGGCACTGCAGTACCTGCTACAGGCGGCCACTCCCCACACCCGGTGGACCGTCGATGAATCAGCAGCCCCCAGCTGGCCCGTCCCTCGGTGGTACGCCGGATGAGAGCTACGTGAACCGTCCTGGTCCGGTCGGAGACCTGGGTTAGGCCGCCTCGGGCGCGAGGGGACCTTCTGACGGTAGCGCTCCTCGTTCTGGGTTGGCGAGGTGTAACCGATAGCCGCTTGACACCAATAGGAGCATCCCCTCAAGAAACCTGACCGCGTCGAGAGCCAGCCGCTTGAGTCGGCGGTCAAAGGTGTAGAGCGCAATGACCTACTCGAACGACGTCCCTGGTACGAAGTCGTCACCGACTACCGGCGGCCCGCCGGCAGGACGCCGCCGCACCCGCGTCCCCGAACCGCCCGCACACTGCTCCCGGCTCTGCGACGCTGGAGGGCGGCACGCTCGCAACACGGAGGCGCGAATGCGGATCGCACTGTTCATCGCCTGTTTCAACGACGTGATGTACCCACGGACGGGCAAGGCGATGGTGCGCCTGCTGCGCCGCCTGGGCCACGAGGTGGTCTTCCCCCGCGGTCAGACGTGCTGCGGGCAGATGCACTTCAACACCGGCTACCAGGACGATTGCGTCCCGCTGGCCGAGCATTTCTGCGACGTGTTCGACGACTACGACGTGGTGCTCGCCGCGTCGGGCTCGTGCGCGTCGATGGTCAAGGAGTACTACCCGACGCTGGCGGAACGGGCGGGCTCGCAGCGCCTGCACCGCCGTGTCGATTCAGTGGGCTCCCGGCTCTACGAGCTGTCCGAGCTGCTGGTGGACGTGCTGGGTGTGACGGACACGGGCTCGTACTTCCCGCACCGCGTCACCTACCATCCCACCTGCCACACGCTGCGCATGCTGCGGATCGGCGACAAACCGACGGAGCTGCTGCGCAACGTCGAGGGAATCGAGCTGGCGGAGCTGCCGGAGGCCGACGAGTGCTGCGGGTTCGGCGGCACGTTCGCGATCAAGAACGCCGACACGTCCACGGCGATGGGCTCGGACAAGGTGGCCAACGCGATGCGGACCGGCGCGGAGGTGATCACCGCGGCCGACAACTCCTGCCTCATGCACATCGGCGGCATGCTTTCGCGCGGCCGCGCGCCCATCCGCCCGCTGCATTACGCCGAGATCCTCGCCTCCACCCGCGCGGACCCGCTGGGGACCGGCGGCCCGGTGCGCGCGGTGGACCGGCCGACGCGGGAGTTCGCGCCGTGAGCCCCGGGACCGCCGCCGACCGGCACACCGCCGGGGAGCACGCCGCGGCAGAGCGTCCCGCCGCTGACCGCATCGCCGCCGCCGGCGCCGTCGTCCCGCCGCAGCGCGAGCACCTGGGCATGCCGCCTTTCCCCGAGGCCGCCGCGCACGAGCTGCGCAACTCGCAGCAGCGCCACAACTTGCACAAGGCCACGCGCACCATCCGGGCCAAACGCGATGCGCTCGTGGCCGAGCGTGACGACTGGGAGCAGCTGCGCCTGTCCGCCGAGGCGATCAAGAACCGCACGCTCGCCCATTTGGACGAGTACCTGCTGCAGTTCGAGGAGGCCGCCAGCGCCGCCGGGGCCACCGTGCACTGGGCACCGGACGCGGAGACCGCCAACCGTATCGTGGCCGGCCTGGCCATCGACGCGGGCGCCGACGAGGTGGTCAAGGCCAAGTCGATGGCCACCGAGGAGATCGGCCTGGACCGGGCCCTCGCCGCCGCCGGCATCGACGCGTTCGAGACCGACCTGGCGGCGCTGATCGTGCAGCTCGCGGGCGACGTCCCCTCGCACATCGTCGTGCCCGCCATCCACCGCAACCGCGCGGAGATCCGGCAGATCTTCGAGCAGAACATGGGCGCGTTCGGCAGGCCCGCCCCGGACGGGATGACCGACGACCCCGCATCGCTGACCGCCGCCGCCCGCGCCCATCTGCGCGAGAAGTTCCTGCGGTCCGACCTCGCCGTGACGGGCGCGAACTTCGCCGTCGCCGAGACCGGCACGCTCATGCTCGTCGAATCCGAGGGCAACGGGCGCATGTGCGTGACCATGCCGAAGACGCTCATCAGCGTTGTGGGGATCGAGAAGATCATCCCCACCTGGCGCGACACCGAGGTGTTCCTGCAGCTGCTGGCCCGGTCGGCCACCGGCGAGCGGATGAATCCCTACACCTCGATGTGGACGGGGGTGCACCGCGCCGGCAGCGGATCCGGGGCGTCCGTCATCGACGGCCCCGAGCAGGTGCACATCGTGCTGCTCGACGAGGGCCGCACCGACGTCCTCACAGACCCCGAGGGGCGCTCAGCGCTGCGCTGCATCCGGTGCGCCGCCTGCCTGAACGTGTGCCCGGTGTATTCGCGGACGGGCGGGCACGCCTACGGGTCGGTGTATCCGGGTCCCATCGGCGCGGTGCTCACCCCGCAGCTGCGCGGGCTGCACAGCGAGCAGGACCGCAACCTGCCGTACGCGTCGTCGCTGTGCGGGGCGTGCTTCGACGCCTGCCCCGTGCGCATCCCCATCCCGCACCTGCTCACGCACCTGCGGGCCAAGGTGGTCGACGACGAACCGGCGTTCCCGCCGTCGCCGGAGCGGGTGGCGATGAAGGCTGCGTCGGCGATGTTCGACCGCCCCGCCGCGATGGGGCTCGGCGAGCGCCTGGCCGGCCTGGCGCACAAGGTGATCCGCGGCGGGCCCGATGCCACCGTCCCGTCCGTGCCCGGCCTCGCCGGTTGGTTCGGCTCCCGCGACGTGGCCGTGCCGCCGTCCGAGAGCTTCAGCAACTGGTGGTCCCGCACCGACGGCGGCACGCGCGGGAGCGGGGACGGCCGATGAACGCCGACGGCCAGGCTCCCGATGGAAGGGGGGTAATCCTCGACCGCATCCGGCGGGCGCTGGGCCCGGACCGCGACGCCCCGCCCGTCCCCCGTGATTACGCCCCGGCGGCGGTCGAGGTCGGGACCCCGGAGCTCATCACCCTGTTCGCCGAGCGGATGGAGGGCACGCACGCGACGGTCCGCCGCGTGCACGGTGCCGAGGTGGCCGCCGCTGTCGCCGACATCGCCGGGCGACGCGGGCTGCGCCGCATCATCACGCCGCCCGGACTCGACCGGCGGTGGCTGCCGGAGGCGGGCGTCGAGTGGCTTGCCGACGACCCGCCGCTGACCACCGGGCGGGTCGAGGGGGCCGACGCCGTGCTCACCGCCGCGACGGTCGCAGCCGCCGACTCGGGCACGCTGGTGCTCGACGGCGGCCCCGGCCAGGGCCGGCGGGTGCTGTCGCTGCTGCCCGACGCGATGATCGTCGTCCTGCGCGCCGAGCAGGTGGTGGCCGACTTCCCGGCCGCCGTCGCGCGCATGGACCCCGCCCGGCCGCTCACCGTCGTCTCCGGACCGTCCGCCACCGTCGACATCGAGCTGAGCCGGGTCGACGGCGTGCACGGGCCGCGCGAACTCGACGTCGTCATCATCGAGGACGCGGCGGCGGAGGCTCCGCTGGCCGACCCCCGCGGATAGTGCGCCGCTCAGCGGCCGCGGGTGAGCCTCGTCGTCATCGTGTAGTCCTTCGACGGTCCGGCCACGTCCCAGCGCACGGTCCAGCTTTCGGGACGCGGCGCCCGCCCGTCGTGTTGTTGCCCGTCCGGTCCCACCTCGCCGAGTGCGATTCGACCGCTGTAAAGGTCCGCCCCGCACAGGTGCTGCACCTGCGTACCAGTGGCCCACGGGTGGAAGTCGTGCCCGTCCTCGAACACGACGAACCAGCCGTCGCCGCGGGGCTCGACGAACATCGTGCGCGTCACCGGCAGGTTCTGGGCGCCCAGGTGCAGGGTTCCTTCCTCGTGCCAGCGCACCCGCTCGCCGTCGGCGCTGAGCGTGATGGCTCCGTCGACGGTCTTGGTGTCCCCGACGAGGCGGTCGTCGATGGTGCGCGAGAAGGCCCAGCGTCCCAGTAGTGTGCGCGGGTCGGGGGCCTCCCCGATACCGAACCCGCCGTCCCCGGCGCCGCCGTGTCCGTCCACGCGGCCCAGTCTAGGCAGTCCTGCCCAGGTGGAGCCACGCCGTGCCGGACATCACCGTGACGGACCGCCGGGGGCCGACGCCCGAGGTTCGGGCGGTGGCAGAATCGGCAGGAACGCCCGCAGCAACCGAGCGCAGCCCGCCCCGCCGCGCTCGGCCACGCGCCCCAAGGAGAACACCCGCATGGCCGACGATTCCCCGCTCACGCTCGCTCCGCATGACACCGTGATCACCCCCGACGGCATCGCCCTGGGCTCGTGGAGCCGCGGCGAGGGTCCCACGGTTCTGCTCATCGGCGGGCTCGGCATGCCGTCGATGGTGTGGGAGATCTGCGGCCTCGCACCCGCATTGGTCGACGCCGGTTTCCGGGTCATCCGCTACAACGCCCGTGGACTGGCCCCGTCGATGGCCCCGCCCGCGCCGTATTCGATGGACGACATGGCGGTGGACGCGGTAGCCGTGCTCGACCACTACGGCATCGACCACGCCATCCTCGTCGGCTACTCCATGGGCTGCTACACCACGCAGATGCTGCTGCGTTCGCACCCCGGGCGCTTCTCGGCGGCCGTGCTGTTCGCCGGCCTCCAGCCCACCCCCGTCGGCGAGATCGTCGGCGAGATGGAACTGGGGTTGATCGACAAATACGGGGAGGTACCGCGCGAGGTGCTCGTGTTCGAGCAGCTCATGACCACGCTGCACCCCAGTCTGCTGCAGGAGCCGGCGGCCGTCGGCGGCTGGCGCGACGTGCTGGCGCACGGCGACGGCGGCTGGGCGGATCCGGAAGGCTTCCGCGGTCAGTTGACGGCATCGCAGCAGTGGATCACCTCCCACGAGCCCAGGCCGGAGCACCTCGCCGCCATCTCGGTGCCCACCCTGGTGTTGGCGTTCGAGTTCGACCTGTTCTTCCCGCCCGCGCAGTGCCAGGCCACGGCGAGTCTCATCCCGGGCGCGAAATTCGTGCAGATCGACGGCGCCGGGCACGGCGGCCTGTTCACCGGGCCGGGCGACAGCGCCGAGCGGATCACCGCGTTCTGCACCGCCCACCGGGACGGGGCCGACGGGTACCACGCGGGCTGAGGCGGGCCCCCGTCACGTCGGCAGCGGCCGGCCGTCCCACTCGTTCTCATACATGAACGCCTCGGGCACATTGACGCGGTAGCGCACAGCCTGGGCCAGGATGTTGCCCACCGCCAACGGCACGCCGAACGCCGGGCCCAGGTCGTCGCGCTGGACGATCACCTCGTCGGTGCGCCGGAAGTCGCGCAGGAAGCCGCGCAGCGTGTTCCCCTCGAGCGACGTCTTCCGCCAGCCGTACATGGCCATCCCCGGTCCGATCATCTTCGCCACCCCCTGCCGTGGCCTGATGACCTCGTCGTTCGTCCCGAGGAAGGCGCGGTCCACGCGGTCTTCCGGCTCGAAGAGCATCACCCCGCTGGTGGCGCGCGGGTTGCATTCGATGGTGAACAGCCCGCGCTCGGGGTTGTCGATGAAGTCGAATCCCACCTGGCCGGTGAAGTTGAGCTCCTTGACCCGCTGGCGGATCCACTCGGCGATGCCCTCGTGCTCCACCTGCTCGTAGCTCAGGCACGAGTGCCCGTCGATCGCGTAGTGCACCGGGTAGAGCGCGTCTGCGTACACCTTGCCGTTGTGGCAGATCGAGTACGAGCAGTACTTGTCGCCGCTGAGCCACTCCTGCGCGATCCACGGGTTGGCCGGGTTGAAGCTGAGATCGCGCGGCTTGGCGTCCGGGTGGACCTTGTGGATGTCCTGCGCGCCGCGGGAGAACACCTGCTTGAGCGCGAAGGTGAAGTCGAAGTCGAGCGCGTCGAGGTCCTCCTGGCTGCGCACCAGCGCGTAGCGCAGCGTGGGCACGCCGATCGAGTCCAACAGCTGCTGGTACTCGTACTTGTTGTGCATGGCGTGCTCGAGCTCGAAGTCCGACAGCAGCAGACGGCACGAATCCGGGAACAGGTCGGGGTAGCGCATGATCACCTGGGCGAGGATGTCCGTCTCTTCGTGCACCGTGACGAGCAGGTCGATCTTCTGCTCCCGCACGATCCCCGCGATCGCGAACGCCCACTCGAGCGGCTCGTACTTTGGCCGCGGAGTGCGGTGCATCTTGGCGACGCGGTTGGAGAAGCGGCTCACTGCGAACGGCACAGCGTCCGCCACATGCACAGTATGACCCGCCGAGCCGAGGAGCCGTGCGATGGACAACGATAGGAACGAGCGGCCGAAGGTGACCAGCACACGCTTCGGCGTCTCCGCGGATCCTGCGGCGCTGGCATGGTCGGATGCGGACATTAGACCTCCGGTCTCTCGGGGGCGCCGACAGTCCCCTGCATTCGGCGGACTTCCACTGTCGTCCACAGGCCGACTGCGGTCATCGTCCTCTTCGAGCTCCGACTCTGCCACAGCGCGCCATCTCGCCGGCGGAGCCGCCCTGTGCCCACGCTATCCGGTACTCCATGCGCAATCCGGTACTCCATGCGCATTGCGCGCTTCACTGATCCCCGGCGCGGTCGGGGCCCCGTCCCACTGCCGAATATGTCAACTGGCTGAGAATCGCCGTGTTCCGTACAATTCCCTCCCAGCCCGGAAGTCTGCGCGACGGGGCCCAGGCGGGGCCGCGCGGTAGCGCAGGGCCGGCGGGGCACGGGTGCAGCAGGCGCGGACGGCCCCGATCCGCCCGGCCGGACGACGTGATCCGGGTGACCATCATGTCCGGAATGTACGGACCTCACCGGCTGTTGACACATAGGGTACGTGGGTGGAGACACCCGGCTAGCCCGCACGACAGCACGACTGCACGCACGACCACACTGACGCATGACCACACTGACGCATGACGGAGAGCGGCCGGCAACAGCCTCCGCGCGGGAACCGGATCCGGGGGACCCGCCGGGAGCCGCGGCGGATGACACGGGATCGGAGGTTGCCTGTTGTTCCTGATCGGCGTGTTCTTCGCCAGCGGCGCGGCGGTGGCATACGGCGTGTCCACGGTGCTGCGTGCGCTGGGGGCACGGTCCGCGGCGATCGAGGAGCGCAAGACCAAGACCCCGGGCACCGTCACCGAGCACGACGGACCCACGCTGGCGTCCACCGTGGACACGTTCCGCAGCAGGGAGTTCGTGCTCGGCACCATCTTCCTGCTGGTCGGCTTCGCGGGGGGCGCGATCGCCGCCCGGTTCCTCCCGCTGTTCCTGTCGCAGACGATCGTGTCCGCCAACCTCATCGTCACGGCCCTGCTCGGCGCGGTGATGCTGGAGAACAGGCTGCACACGCGCGACTGGGTCGCCATGATCACCGTCGTCGCCTCGCTGCTCATGCTCGCCATGTCGGCCGATCACCACGCGGGCGGCGGCGAGCAGCGCAGCTTCCACTGGTACCTGTTCCTCGCCACGGCGATTCTCAGCGTCATCGGCTGCCTGGCCGCCTACAAGCTCGGCAGCCGCGGCGCCATCCTGGACGGGGCGCTGGCGGGCGTCATGTTCGGCATCATCGCCGTCGGCGTGCGCGTGCTCGACGGCGTGAACCCATTCGACCCGCTGCGCATCATCATGGATCCGGCCGCGTGGACCATCGCACTGGCCGGCGTCGTGGGCTTCTATGTGCAGACGGTGGCGCTGCAGGTCGGCCACGTCAACGGGGTCACCGCCGTGCTTGTCGTCGGGGAGACGGCCGCCCCCGGCATCATCGGCGTCGTCTTCCTCAACGACGACGCGAAGCCCGGCATGGCGATCGTCGCCTTCATCGGGTTCATCGGCGCCGTCGTGGGCGCCGTGCTGGTGGCGCTGTACAGCTCCACCGAAGCCGACCACCTGGGCGAACTCGAGCCGCCATCCGGAGGCTGGAGCCTCCGGGCCAGGTTCACCAAGAGGCGCCGACTGGCCGAGTTCGCACAGGCGATCACCGGCGAGATCCCGATCCTGCGCCGGTTCGAGGCGCAGCGCCCGACCGCGCCGCCGCCCGCCGCGGCCGACTCGGCCGACCCCGCACCCGACGCGTCAGGCGCGCCGGGTGCTGCGACCGACGACGCGCAGCCGGAGACCGGCACGGCCGACGGCCGGACGGACTCGCCGCCCGATGCCGACGCGCCCCAGTCGGACAGCGGCCCCGGCGCCGACAAGCCCGTCGAACCCCATCGCAGTTCGCGTCACTGAGCTCGGCGGTCGGGCGCGGGCCGCCTGCCGGGAGGTCGCGCAGTACGCTGAACGGGCAGGCCTTTCGGTTCGACGGCCCGCCGCAACGGCCGCGCAGGCGCGAAGCCCGCCGACCTGCCATCCGCCGACCTGCCATCCGCCGAACGGCCCTCCACCGGCGGGTGCACCGCAAACCCGCGTGCCAAGCGCCGCTCGACTTTCATCGCCCCCGGGCCGAACTCCGGGAACACCACGGGCAGGTAGGCGCCATAAATGCCGTGCGGATCGCCGCGCAGCACCGCCTCGTGCTGGCGCATCGCGCGCGACACCAGCGCGTTCTGCGCCGCCAGTGCGCCAACCTGCCGCACGCGGCGCGCCTTCACCTGCCGGTCGATGACCCAGATCGCGAACCAGCACACCGCGATGACGCCCACCGCGATCGCAATGGCCACGATGTACTTGATGATGAGGCTGATGACGGCCAGCACCAGGAAGACGAGGATCCAGCCCCCGCCGGAACCGCTCGAGCCGCGCCTACTCATCGCCGGACCTCCGATCCCTGCGCTCGCCCCTTATTCAGCACAGTGATATCACCGGGGTCCGACAACTCCACCCGGCCGGCGGCTACCCCCAGATCCCCCGCACGCGGATCGCGCGCGCCAGGTGGTCGCCCTGCTCGATCACGAGCCTGCGCAGGGCGCCGGGCGCGTCGGGATGCGCGGCGAGCCACCCGTCGACGGCGTCCGTCGACTCGCCCGCCGGGAACAGGCCCAGCACGATGCGCCGCGCGATCTCGATGCTGCGCCCGCGCCACACCCTCGTCAGCTCCGCGAAGTAGGCGTCGTCGTACTCGGCGATCAGGTCGCGTCGCCGGCCCGCGCGGAATCCGGCGATGAGCGCGTCGACCTGGTCGTTGGTGAGCGACGCGTCGTCGAGGATCCGCCGGCGCGCGTCCCGCTTCACCCCCGCGTCGGGCCGCGCCGCCAGGGCGCGCAGGCGGGCGGTGCGGCCGCTGGCCGTGTCGTCCGCGGCGAGCTCCACGTCCAGACCGGCGGGGCCCG
>NZ_JAENKO010000115.1 GCF_016599145.1 Tomitella cavernea | reverse complement strand
TGGCGATCGCGGTGCGTGGCGGGAAGTCGCAGGTTGCGGGCGTGATCCTGCATACCGACCAGGGCAGCGAGTACACGGCGCGGGATTTTCAGGCGGCGTGCCGGCGGTTGGGGATCTCCCAGTCGATGGGCCGGGTCGGCTCGGCGCTCGACAACGCGGTCATCGAGAGCTGGCATTCCACGCTCGAGTTCGAACTACGTGCGCTGGAACACTTTCCGACCAGGGCGGAGGCCCGTCGCCGGCTATCGGAATGGATCGAGGAGTACAACACTTGCCGGCGTCATTCGTCGGTGGGCATGATCTCGCCGGTCGCCTACGAGCACGCTCTGGCCGCATGCCGGGAGGCGGCGTAGATGGGGCGGCAGGGTGCCTTCCTGTCGGCGAGTGTGGCGCCGTTCTCACCGGGGTCGAGGCCAGGCCCCTGCGGGGTGGGCCTGCGGCCCAGCCTCGACGCCGGCTGCGGGCGACGCCGCGGAGCCGGGACGGGAAAGCCCCGACGGTGAGGCGCCAGTCCAGCAAAATCAGACCTCCACGGTTACAGGGGATTGCCA
>NZ_JAENKO010000114.1 GCF_016599145.1 Tomitella cavernea | reverse complement strand
AGGGTCACGCCCGGTCCCATTCCGAACCCGGTAGCTAAGCCTTACTGCGCCGATGGTACTGCACCCGTGGGGTGTGGGAGAGTAGGTCACTGCCGCACAAATAGTTGATGGAAACGTGTCGGGCCCGACCCCCTACGGGGGGCCGGGCCCGACACGTCTCTACCGTGGCATTCTGCCCCTCCTCAGCCGGCTACGCGAATGGCGAGGGGTCCCTGAGCGGTCAGTTCGTGGCAGTTGCGACGGTGAACCGTTGTCCGCGAAAGCTGGGATCCGCGAGTTCGTCGACCACCGCGACGGCCATGTCTTCCATGGAGACATAGGACCTGAGTTGCACAGGTTTAGTGCCCTGGCGAGTCGGCCGGGATCTGGAGTTTGTGCAGGATCTCGGCGGCCTCGGGGCCGATCGGATCAGCGGCGGTATGTTCGTGGCCTGCGATCACCACGGTGATCTCCTGCAGGGGCCGCAGCACCTGCACGAGCTGCCGTATCGACACGCCGGCGTGGTCCTGCAGGTAGCGGGAGACCGCCAGGGCGGCAAATACGATCGTCAGGTGCGCCTCGATCGCATCGCGGGTGCGGTGGAAGATCGGCCGCGCCCGCAGGTCGGTCTTCGACATGCGGAACGACTGCTCCACATGCCACAGGTCGTGGTACTTGCCGATC
>NZ_JAENKO010000010.1 GCF_016599145.1 Tomitella cavernea | reverse complement strand
TCGCCGCCGCGGCAGCGGTCGGCCGGCGCCGCAGCCGCCGCGGGCGCGCGGCGGCGCGGATCGTCATGCCCCCGTCACCCGCGGGTCGGAGGCGCCGGCGGGTTCCGAATAGACGATATCCACCAGATGGTCGCCCTCGAAGACCAGGCTGGTCAGCGAGGCGAGCCCACACTGGCGGCGGCGCGGATCATGCCAGAGCCGATCGCCTTGCAGGAACCGCCGCAATGTCCAGACCGGCAACTGGTGGCTGATGCATACCGCCTCATGGCCGCGGGCCTCGGCGCGGGCCGAGTTGGCCGCGGCGAGCATCCGGTGCGCGATCTGCAGGTACGGCTCGCCCCATGACGGGGTGAACGGGTCGCGCAGCTTCGGCCAGTGCCGCGGCCGGCGCAGCGCCCCGTCGCCCACCGCCACACGCAGTCCCTCGAAGGCGTTGTCGGCCTCGATGAGGTGCTCGTCGGTGGCCACGGTGAGACCGTGCGCGGCGGCGATGGGGGCGGCGGTCTCCTGCGCCCGCTGCAGAGGCGACGCGACCACGTAGGTGATGTCATGGTCGGCCAGCGCATCCGCCACCGCCCGCGCCTGCGCCTGACCGTTGAGCGACAGCCGGAACTCGGGCAGCCGGCCGTACAGGATCCCCGTGGGGTTGTGCACCTCGCCGTGACGCAGGAAGTGCACGACCGTGCGCGTGGTGTCCGGGGCGCCTGCATCGCCGCCCGGCGCGGCGGATGTCGGTTCTCCACGTTCGTCGGTCACTGCTCGCCTTCCTGTGCTTGCGCGGCCGCCCGCGCCGCCGCCGTCGCCGCCGCGGAGATCGTCTCGAAAGCGTCGCCGTCCAGCGCGGCGGACACGAACCAGGTCTCGAAGGCACTGGCCGGCGCGTACACGCCATGGTCGAGCAGCGCGTGGAAGAACGCGGGGTACCGCCACGTTTGGGAATTCTTTGCGCCGGCGAAATCGACCACCCGCTCGGGCGCGAAGAACAACCCCACCATCGTTCCCGCGTGCTGCACCTGATGCGGCACCCCGGCGGCGGTGAGGGCGTCGCTCAAAATCGTACGCAGTGTCCGCGCGTTGCGCTCCAAGGCCTGGTAGACAGTGCCGTCGGCCGCGCGAAGCGTGGCCAGACCCGCCGCCGTCGCCACCGGATTGCCGGACAGCGTGCCCGCCTGGTACACCGGCCCCTGCGGTGCCAGGTGGGCCATCACATCGGCGCGCCCCCCGAACGCCGCCGCCGGAAGCCCGCCGCTGATGACCTTCCCGAACGTCATGAGGTCGCCGGGCACGCCGTCGATTCCAAACCATCCGGTGGCCGAGGCACGGAATCCGGTCATCACCTCGTCCATGATCAACAGCGCGCCGTCCGCCGTGCACAGGCGGCGCAGCCCCTCGTTGAATCCCGGGACGGGCGGCACGGTGCCCATGTTGCCGGCCGCCGCCTCGGTGATCACGCAGGCAATCTGCCCCGGCAGCTCGGCGAACACGCGCTCGACGGCCGCGAGGTCGTTGTAGGGGACGACGATCGTGTCCTCGGCCTGGGCGCCCGTGACGCCCGGCGAGGTCGGCAGGCCGAAGGTGGCCACACCCGACCCGGCGTCGGCCAGCAACGCGTCGACGTGGCCGTGATAGCAGCCGGAGAACTTCACGATCTTGCCGCGCCCCGTGAAGCCCCGCGCCAGGCGGACCGCCGACATCGTCGCCTCGGTGCCCGAGTTGACCAGCCGCACCGCCTCCACTGGATCGATGCGGGCGGCGATCTCCTCCGCCAAGTCGACCTCGCGCTCGGTGGGCGCGCCGAAGGACAGCCCGGACGCCGCGGCCTCCTGCACGGCCTCGACCACCCGCGGATGCGCGTGGCCCAGGATCATCGGCCCCCATGAACCGACCAGGTCGACGTAGCTGTTGCCGTCCTCGTCCGTCAGCCTGCACCCCCGGGCCGAGCGGATGAACGGCGGCGTGCCGCCGACCGAACCGAACGCGCGGACGGGCGAGTTGACCCCGCCCGGCGTCACCGCGGAGGCGCGGGCGAACAGCGCCTCGGAACGCGCGTGCGATGCGGCGGCGGGATCTGCAGTGGGACGCGGGCCCGACGTGCCGCCCTCGGCGCCGCCGACCCGGGATTTCGATGCACTCACGACCACAAGTGTCCCAGCCTGCGCGACGCCGTCAACGACAGGGTGTAGTGGGGTGCCGGTCGTCACCGTCCGCCGGGATCAGTACACGGGGCTGAGGTCGTCGTAGATGACTGCGTGGCACGGGATCTGCGGCAGGCAGATCTCCGGGCTTCGCGTCATCGCCTTCCGGACACCGTTCACAACCCGGTAGTAGTGGTAGTTGACGCCGTCGATCGTCGTCGCGCGCACGTCGCCGCCGCCGAGGATCAGGTCCTTGTCGGTGTGGAGCACGTCGTCGACGGTCGCGATCCCGTGCACCCGCAACTCGTGGCCGGAGCCGGGCAGCGGGGTCATCGCAGGCGGGTCCGCGGCAGCGGCGGGCGCGCAGGCCAGCGCCGCGCCGGCCGCCACCGCGAACGCCGCGACCCCGGACGCCGCCGCCCTGTACGCAGCCGCCCTGTACGCAGCAGCCCCGGACGCCCTCGGTCCCGTTCCGGCACGCCGCCACCTCTTGTTGCCCATGTCACTCATGCAACACCATTGCCGCGCCGCACGCCACCGTTTCCGCTCCGCGTGCACCGTCGTCTCCGCCCCCGCCGCGGCCGCCTGCTAACTGCCCTCCTGCCTCCTGCCTACTCCATGCACGAACCCGAGCGTCCGGCTAGCGTCGTGGCATGACAGACACTCCGGTCAGCACACGACGCCCGCACAGCGCACCGGCCACACACGATTCCATCAGCGGCAACGGAGCTGCACCCGCAGCCGATGTCGAGATCGCAGCGCAGATCCGCGCCGTCCTCGACGGCCGCTGGGCGCACGTCCGCGAGTCGTCCCGCGCGATGCTCGACGACGCCGCGTTCCTGGACGACCCGTCGCTGGACCTCGACGCGTCGCGGCGGCTGGCGCTCGAACAGATGCGCCGACTCGCCCGCACGGACTGGCCGGCCAGCGGCTTCGGGGTGGCCGCCGGTGGCACCGGCGACCCCGGCGGGGCGGTCACCGGCATCGAGATGCTCGCCTACGCCAACCTGTCGCTGATGGTGAAGGCCGGCGTGCAGTGGGGGCTGTTCGGCGGGGCCGTCGAGAATCTGGGCACGGAGCGCCACCACCGCGAGTACATCGCGCCGCTGATCCGCCTGGACCTGCTGGGTTGTTTCGCCATGACCGAGATCGGCCACGGGTCCGACGTGCAGAACCTGGAGACGACGGCCACCTTCGACCCGGGCACCGACGAGATCGTCGTCCACACGCCCACGCCGTCCGCAGTCAAGGACTACATCGGCGGGGCCGCGCTTCATGCCCGAATGGCCGCCGTGTTTGCCCAGCTGATCACACATGACGCCGACGGCACACCGCTCGATCACGGCGTGCACTGCGTACTGGTCCCCATCCGCGACGACGACGGCGGTCCGCTGCCGGGAGTGACGACCACCGATGACGGGCTCAAGGGCGGGCTGCGCGGCGTGGACAACGGCCGCATCGCCTTCGATCATGTGCGCGTCCCCCGGACCAACCTGCTGAACCGGTACGGGGACATCGATGCGGACGGGCGGTACACCTCGCCGATCGACAGCCGCAGCCGGCGTTTCTTCACCATGCTGGGCACGTTGATCCGGGGCCGGATCAGCGTCGGGGGGTCGGCCGGCTCGGCGGCACGCGTGGCCCTCGAGATCGCCGTGCGCTACGCCGAGCAGCGGCGCCAGTTCAGCGTGCCGGGCGGCGGCTCCGGCGACGCCGCGGCCCCCGACGGCGGCGGCCCCCGCCGCACCGGCGAGGTGCTGCTCATGGACTACCTGCAGCATCAGCGCCGCCTGCTTCCGCTGCTCGCGCGGAGCTTCGCCCTGGGCTTCGCCCAAAACGAGCTGGTCTCGAAGATGCATGACCTGCAGGTGGCGCAGGAGCCCGACCAGCACGAGCAGCGTGAGCTGGAGAGCCGCGCCGCGGGGCTCAAGGCATCGCAGACCTGGCACGCCACCCGCGTCATCCAAGAGTGCCGCGAGGCGTGCGGCGGAGCCGGATATATGACGGAGAACCACCTGACCGGGCTCAAGGCCGACTCCGACGTGTTCACCACCTTCGAGGGCGATAACACCGTCCTCACCCAACTGGTGGCCAAGGAACTTCTCACCAGCTACTCCGACGAGGTGTCCGAGTTCGGCGCCGTGGGGTGGATGCGGTTCGTCGCCGAGACAGTGGCGGACACCGTGCGCGAGCGGACGGCTGCGCGCCAGATCATCCAGCGGATCCTCGACCGGTCCGACGAGACCCTCGAGGAGGGCGACCTCGCCGAACGGTCGGTGCAGCTGCGCATGTTCGAGGACCGCGAGCAGCACGTGTTGGAAACCGCGGCGCGCCGCCTGCGCCGGGGCGCGCCCAGCGGCGACGGCGAGGACGGCGAGGATCCGCTCGCGGAGTTCGAGGCGTTCAACTCCGTCCAGGATCATGTGCTGCGCGCAGGACGCGTGCACATCGAGCGCGTCGTGCTCGAGGCGTTCCTCGCCGGCATCGACGAATGCCCCGAGGGGCCGGCGCGCGACCTGCTCGAGGACGTCTGCACGCTCTACGCGCTGCACTCGATCGAGGAGGACAAGGCCTGGTTCATGGAGCACGGCCGCCTGTCCACCGAACGTGCGAAGGCCGTCACCCGGCACGTGGGCGAGCTGTGCACCCGGCTGCGGCCGCACGCGCTCACCCTGGTGACGGGGTTCGGGATTCCACGCATCCTGCTCGACTCGGCCATGCTCGACGGCCCGGGCACCGATCCGGTGCGCCAGCGCTGACCCACGTGCGGGTCAGCGGCCCCGGCCGTGCACGGGCAGGGGGTTCACAACAGGCGGCTCACAACGCCCGGCGTTGCCGCGCGACCTCGGCGAGCACCACGCCGGCGGCGACGGAGGCGTTGAGCGACTCCATCTCTCCGGCCATCGGGATGTTGACGACGCGGTCGCAGGTCTCGCGCACGAGCCGCGAGAGCCCCTTGCCCTCCGAACCGACGACGAGAACGAGCGGATCGACCGCCACGTCGAGATCGTCGATAGATGTCTCGCCGCCCGCGTCGAGTCCGGCGACCTGGAAGCCAGACTTCTGCCACGACTTGAGGGTGCGGGTCATGTTGGTGGCCTTGGCGACCGGGACCCGTGCGGCCGCACCCGCGCTCGTGCGCCAGGCGACGGCGGTGACCGACGCGCTGCGCCGTTCGGGTATCAGCACGCCGTCGCCCCCGAACGCGGCGACGGACCGGATCACCGCGCCGAGATTGCGCGGATCGGTGATGTTGTCGAGCGCGACGACGAGCGGCGGCCGCGCGCTGCCCCGGGTGCGGTCGAGCAACTCGTCGGGGTGCGAATAGCGGAACGGCGGGATCTGCAGCGCCACTCCCTGGTGCACGCCGCCGGTGGACATCCGGTCGAGGTCGGTGCGCGGGACCTCCTGAATCGAGATCCCGGCCTCGGCCGCCAGCTGCACGGCCTCGGTAAGGCGCTCATCATTCTCGGTCCCCACCGCCACGAACAGCGTCGTGGCGGGCACCCGCTGCCGCAGGCACTCGAGCACCGGGTTGCGGCCGAGCACGTTCTCGTGCGCGGCGTCGCCCCGGCGTGCACCGCCGGACGGCCGCCGCGCCGACTGTGCGCCACCGGACACCGTCCCCGCGGTCTTCGCCGCCTTCTTGGCGGCAGGATGGTACGGCCGCATCTCCTTCGGCGGCGTCGCCCCGCGCCCGCGCAGGCTCCGCCGGCCCTTGCCGCCGGAACCCGACACCTGCCCTTTCTTCGTGCCGGACTTGCGGATCGCGCCGCGCCGGGAAGAGTTACCTGCCACTGTTCAAACCTTCCGGTGTGGTGCGGCGGCCGTGCATCCGAGTCTGTGCACACGTCTTAGTCATGACACGCCCCGCGAGTCGGCGCCGTCCGAGCGCAGCGCCCATTCGGGCCCCTCCGGGGTGTCCGTGACTTCGATGCCGGCGGCCGCAAGGCGATCACGCACCTCGTCCGCCACGGCCCAATCCTTTTCGGCGCGTGCGCGGGTGCGCATCTCCAGCTGCTCGACGATGAGCGAATCCAGTGCGGCGGTGGCGGGTCCGGCGTCCGTGCCCGCGCCGTCCGCGGACCAGGGCCCATCGAACGGGTCGACGCCCAGGATGCCGGTCATCGCCCGCACCGCGGCAGCGCACGCCGCGGCCGCCGCATGCTCCCCCGCCTCCAGAGCGCGGTTCCCCTCGGTGACGGTGCCGTGCAGGACGGCGAGGGCCGCAGGCACCCCGAGATCGTCGTCGAGCGCCGCGGCGAACTCCGGGGGCCACGCGCCCACCTCCACCGACCCCACCCGGTCGTCGACGCGCCGCACGAAAGCCTCGATCTTCCGGTACGCGGCGACGGCGTCCTGCAGCGCGGACTCGGAGTACTCGAGCATCGAACGGTAGTGCGCGCTACCCAGGTAGTAACGCAGTTCCTGCGGCCGCACCTGGGTGAGCACGTTCGGGATCGACAGGACGTTGCCCAGCGACTTGCTCATCTTCTCGCCGCCCATGGTCACCCAACCGTTGTGCAGCCAGGTGCGGGCGAAACCGTCGCCGGCGCCGCGGCTCTGCGCACGCTCGTTCTCGTGGTGTGGAAACACCAGGTCCATCCCGCCGCAGTGGATGTCGAACGACGCTCCCAGGTAGGCGGTGGCCATCGCCGAGCATTCGAGATGCCATCCCGGCCGGCCCCGCCCCCACGGCGTGGGCCAGGACGGCTCCCCCGGCTTCTCCGCCTTCCACAGCGTGAAGTCCCGCGGATCGCGCTTGTGCTCGCCCGCGCTCTCGCCCTGGTGCACGTCCTCGAGCCGATGGCCGGACAGCCGGCCGTAGTCGGGGAAGCTGCGCACGTCAAAGTACACATCGCCCCCCTGGGCGTACGCGCACCCGGCGTCGAGCAGCCGCTGCATGAGCTCGACCATCTGGGTGATGTGCCCCGTGGCCCGCGGCTCCGCGGACGGCGGCAGCACGTTGAGCCTGCGGTACGCGTCCGTGAACGCGCGCTCGTATGTGGCGGCCCACTCCCACCAGGGCCGGCCGGCCTCGTCGGCCTTGCGCAGGATCTTGTCGTCGATGTCGGTGACGTTGCGGATGAAGTGCACGTCCAGCCCCTGCGCCAGCAACCAGCGGCGCAGGAGGTCGAACGCCACGCCGCTGCGCACGTGCCCGATGTGCGGCTCCCCCTGGACGGTGGCGCCGCACAGGTAGATCGAGGCCACCCCGGGCACGAGCGGGGCGAACGGGCGTAGTTCCCGTGTCTCGGTGTCGTAGAGGTGCAGCGTCACAGGCATCGATCCTACTGGTGGTGGTTGGTTTCGGTGCAGTCGCCCCGCCCCGTCAACGGGCGGGCGCCACCAGCGCAGTGGCCGTGGCCGCGATCCCCTCGCCGCGCCCGGCGAAGCCGAGGCCGTCGGTCGTCGTCGCCGACACCGACACCGGCGCGCCGAGCACGGCGGAGAGCACCGCCTGCGCCTCCGCGCGGCGCGGACCCAGCCGCGGCCGGTTGCCCACCACCTGCACCGCCGCGTTGCCAACGACGAGACCGTACTCGAGCAGCAGCCTGCGGACCTCGGCGAGCAGCGCGGTGCCGGAGGCGCCGGACCATTCAGGCCTGCCGGTCCCGAACACCGTGCCCAGGTCGCCCAGCCCCCCTGCCGACAGCAGCGCGTCGCACAGGGCGTGCGCCGCGACGTCGCCGTCCGAGTGCCCGGCGCACCCGTCGTCGTCGGGGAAGTGCAGTCCCGCGACCCAGCAGGGGCGGCCCTTCTCCACTGGGTGCACGTCGGTGCCGATTCCCACGCGTGCCATGTCCGTTCCACCTCCGGCGCCGCGCGCGGCGGCCTCCGTCGCGACGAGTGCCTCCGCCAGGGTCAGGTCCATCGGACCAGTGATCTTGAAGGCTCGCTCGGCCCCCTCGACCACCGTCACCGGCTCGCCGAGGCGCTCCACCAGAGCGGCGTCGTCGGTGGCGTCGCCCGCGTGCTCGTGCGCGCGGCGCAGCAGGTCCGCACGGAAGCCCTGCGGCGTCTGCACCGCGCGTAGCGTCGCGCGGTCGAGAGCCCCGACGACGACGCGCCGCCCGTCCTTCTCCGACACCGGCTTGATCGTGTCCGACACCGGAACCCCCGGAATCACGGCGGGCGCGCCCCGGCGCAACTCGTCGACCACGCTGGCCACCAGCTCCGGCGGCGTCAGCGCGCGCGCAGCATCGTGGACGAGGACCAGATCGGCCTCCGGCGCCGCCGCGAGCCCTGCGCGCACGGAGTCCGAACGTTCGGCCCCACCCGCCACGACCCGGATACCGGCGCTGAGCGATCCGGCATCCACGGTGGCGAGCAGTCGCCGTGCGTGGCCCTCGTACCCGGCGGGAACGATCACGACCGCGCCGTCGACGCGGCCCGACGCGGCCAGGCCCGCCACCGCAAGTCGCAGCATAGGCACGCCGGCCACCGGGACGAAGGCCTTGGGCCCGTCCGCACCCAGACGCACACCGCGGCCGGCGGCGGGAACGAGTGCGATGACTGTTCCGCCGCCGGCCGTGGGGGCTGCGTCCGATCCGGCCCGCGCGGGGTCGGATTCGCTCACGACGCGGTGGCGAGCACCTCGTCGAGGATCGACTCGGCTTTGTCGCTGTCGGTGTTCTCCGCCAGGGCCAATTCGCCGACGAGGATCTGACGGGCCTTGGCGAGCATGCGCTTCTCCCCCGCGGACAGGCCGCGGTCCTGCTCGCGCCGCCACAGATCGCGGACCACCTCGGCCACCTTGTTCACGTCGCCGGAAGCGAGCTTCTCCAGGTTGGCCTTGTAGCGCCGCGACCAGTTGGTCGGCTCCTCCGTGTGCGGGGCGCGCAATACCTCGAAGACCTTGTCGAGCCCCTCCTGATCGACCACGTCACGAACGCCGACGTACTCGGCGTTGGCCGCCGGCACCCGAACCGTCAGATCACCCTGGGCGACGCGGAGCACCAGATACTCCCGGGGCTCCCCCTTGATCGTCCGCATCTCGATCGCTTCGATCAACGCCGCGCCATGATGGGGGTAAACGACGGTGTCTCCGACACTGAAATTCATCTGTTCGATTCCCCTTTCGATGTGCCCATCATAACACGCCGCCCACCTGGACCTTGATTGTCCTCGCAGGTCAGGCACGCCACACGGAACCGCGGACGGTCGCACGGGGTGACTGGACGGCCGTCCGTCGTCCTCCCGGGGGGCAAAACCGCAGCGGACGTCCCCGCACCCGCCGCGGGATGAGGCGGACGTCCGCCCCACCGCCACGCTCCGCATCCCGGACCCTCGTGTCACCTTCGGCGGCGGCGCGCACTACTGTCTGTAGGAGAAACACTGAGTCCACCGCGCCCGGTCGGCCGGAGCAGGTACCCACTCTCCAGTCCGGAGCCCGCGGTGGCGGCGCCGGACGCCGGGGGGCACCTCCGGCAGACCCGGCGGCGGCAACACTCGACAGACCCCTGGTGGTCGGCGGCCTGCCCGCCCCCCACCGACCACGCGATACGCCCTGGAGGATCACCCGTGACAGCCTCAACTGCGTCGACTTCCCGCAACCGGGCGGGGATCCGCCGACCGCTCGGCCGCCGCGGGGCAGCCGTGGTCGCCTTGGCCGCGGCCGCCACGCTGGGCCTGACCGCTTGCAGTGCCGGGCAGATCGCACAGACTTCCTCGCAGGTCCCCGCAGTCACCGGCTCCACCGTGCAGTCCGCCGACGGCGCGATCACGCTGAACGACGTCCAGCTGGTGCTGGCCACCGAGCAGGCGCTGAAGGCCTCCAACCCGTTCCACCTCACCTTCACCGCGTCCAATTCCAGCCCCGACACCGACTTCCCGCTCGAGCGGATCACTGTCAATGGGTCGCCCGTGTCGATCGAACAGCAGCCCGTGACCCTTTGCGGCACCAGCGCGCTCACCACTGCCACCTCGCAGCAGCTGGGCGACGCGGACGCGGTGGCCGCCGAGGGCCCGGCCGCCACCGCCGCGGCGACGCCGGCCGGCGCGGAGGCGACGACGGCCGAAGACCACATCTGCGTGCCAGTGGGCGGCGAGTCCGACACGGCGGCGGACGCGTCCACCGACCCGCTCGAGGACCTCACCTCGATCAAGCTGAAGCCGATCACCCTCGAGGGCACGCACCGCCCCGGCACGAGCGTGGACGTCACCTTCACCTTCGGCGGCACGGCGCCGCTCACCGCACAGGTCCCCATCACCGTCCCCCAGCACTGGGAAGGCGAACGGTCCGAAGAGCACTGAGCCGCGCGCCGGTGACGCCGGCCGCCCATGCAGGTCCCCCGGGCTCCTCGCGCCACACGCGCCGAGGGGCCCGGAGGCTTTCGTAGTCGCGCGCAGGCTCCGGGGTGCCGCGTTTGTCGGAGCCCCGCCCTATGCTTCGGGGCGTGGCAAAGACCAGAGTCTCGTTCCGCTGCAACGAATGCAGCCACTCGACCCCGAAGTGGGCCGGTCGCTGCCCCGGCTGCGGCAACTGGGGCACCCTCCAAGAGCGGGCGGAGCTCGCCGCGGTCGGCGGCGGACCGGACCGCGCCACCACCCGGATGCCCGTCGCGCTGCTCCCCTCCTCGCCCGCAGTGCCGCTGACCACCATCGACGCCACCGCCACGCGGGCCGTGCCCACCGGCGTCGGCGAACTCGACAGGGTTCTTGGCGGCGGCATCGTGCCGGGGGCCGTGGTGCTGCTCGCCGGCGAGCCGGGTGCCGGTAAATCCACTCTGCTCCTGGAGGTGGTCCACCGGTGGGCGATCGGCGGCCGGGGACGCGCGCTGTACATCACCGGCGAGGAGTCTGCGGGCCAGGTGCGGCTCCGGGCTGAGCGCACCGGCACCGTCCACGAGGACGTCCTGCTGGCCGCCGAGTCCGATCTCGCCACGGTCGTCGGGCACGTCGATCACACCGCGCCGTCGCTCCTGGTGGTGGACTCGGTGCAGACGATGCTCGCGCAGGACGCGGACGGCGTCACCGGCGGCACCACGCAGGTGCGCGCCGTGACCGCCGCGCTCACCGCGCTGGCGAAGGCCCGCGGGATCGCCGTGCTGTTGGTGGGGCACGTCACCAAGGACGGCGCCGTGGCCGGCCCGCGCACGTTGGAGCACCTGGTCGATGTGGTCCTGCACTTCGAGGGCGACAAGAATTCGACGCTGCGGATGGTGCGCGGCGTGAAGAACCGCTTCGGCGCGGCGGACGAGGTCGGCTGTTTCGAGATGCGTGACGACGGCATCGCCGGCATCGCCGATCCTTCGGGGCTCTTCCTGCATCACCGCGACGGCACGGTGCCCGGCACCGCGGTCACCGTGACGATGGACGGCAAGCGCCCACTGCTCGGCGAGTTGCAGGCGCTGGTCGTCGAGTCGGCACTGCCATCGCCGCGTAGGGCCGTGAGCGGACTCGACTCCTCCCGGGTTGCGATGGTCCTCGCCGTGCTCGAACGGCACGCCGGGCTCAAGATCGGCAAGAACGACGTCTACGTGGCCACCGTGGGCGGCATGCGAGTCACCGAGCCCGCATCGGACCTGGCGCTGGCCCTGGCCGTCGCGTCGGCCGTCTCGGGCCGCCCGGTCCGGGACGGCACGGTCGCGATCGGCGAACTGGGCTTGGCCGGCGAGGTACGGCGCGTGACAGGGGCCGGGCGGCGTATCGCCGAGGCCGCGCGCCTGGGTTTCCCCACCGCGCTCGTCCCGCCGGACAGCGGCCGGCTGCCCGCGGCGACGCGAGCGGTCGAAGTCTCGGATCTGGCCGCGGCGCTCGAGTCAGGGCTGCGCACGTAGCGCGTCCCGTCAGACGCGGGTGGAATTCCCCAGCAGGTCACGGAAGTGTTCGGCATGGTCGATCGTGATGAACAGCGCCCGTGAACTGCCGGCGGGCGTCTCGGCCCCGTCCACATACACCTCCGCGGACGCGTACAGCTTGCGGCCCAGCACCCCGTCCACGCGTGCCCGCACCGTCAGGTTCGACCCCACGGGGACCGGGCTCGCGTAGTCCACCTCCAGGTGCGCGGTCACCACCTCGACCGCGAGCAGTCGCGCCGAGAAGCCCATCACCTCGTCGAACACCGACGACAGCACGCCGCCGTGGATCACCCCCGGGCCACCCTCGAAGGCGGGGTCGACGACGATCCTGCCGGTCACCTCGGCGCCCGCGCCCGCGGACACGTCGAGGCCCAGCCCGCCGTCGCCGGTGCCACGGCAGCCGAAACATCCGTGCCAGTGCTCCGGGATGGGTTCACCGGGTGCCGGAGCCTCCGGATGCCGCTCCGGCGGCGCGGCCTCCCCGGGTACCGTCCAGTTGCTCCTCATGGGCAGGTAATCTAATTGCGTCGCAATGCGACCCGCCGGGCGCCTCCACGGATCGTGCGCCGGCACACATCCTCCCGGTCCGGTTCCGCGCGCGCGGCGGCCGGCCGCGTACACGGACTGGCCGGCTCGCTTCCGGGAGCCTGTCGCAGGTGGGAGGTCGCAGGCCGGGAGAGTCGCAGGTCGGAAGAAAGGAGGGAGAAGTGCCCATCGAACAGCGACGCCAAACGGCGAGCCTGCGCGACACCATCGCCCGCCTCGCCCCCGGCACCGCCCTGCGGGACGGCCTCGAGCGGATCCTGCGCGGGCGCACGGGCGCCCTGATCCTGCTGGGCTACGACCCGCTCGTGGAAAGCATCTGCGACGGCGGGTTCGAACTCGACGTGGCCTTCGCCCCCACCCGTATGCGCGAGTTGTCGAAGATGGACGGCGCCGTCGTCCTGTCCACGGATTGCACGCGGATCCTGCGGGCCAACGTGCAGCTGATGCCGGACGCCAACCTGCCCACGGAGGAATCGGGCACCCGCCACCGCGCCGCCGAGCGCACCGCCATCCAGACCGGCCATCCGGTCGTGTCCGTCAGCCAGTCCATGAGCATCGTCAGTGTGTACGTGGGCGGACACCGGCACCTCATCGAGGATTCAGGCACTATCTTGTCGCGCGCCAATCAGGCTGTGGCCACGCTTGAGCGCTACCGGAGCAGGCTCGACGAGGTGGACCGCCAGCTGTCGGTGATCGAGATCGAGGACTTCGTCACGCTGCGCGACGCTATGACGGTGGTCCAGCGCCTGGAGATGGTCCGGCGGCAGTCCACCGAGCTGGAGAAGCATGTCGTGGAACTCGGCACGGACGGCCGCCAGCTGGCGCTGCAGCTCGAGGAGTTGGTGGGCAACAGAGACGGGGGACGTGAGCTTCTCGTGCGCGACTATCTTCCTGGCGGCACCCTCCCGGACAGCAGCCGGATCCGCACCGCGCTCGAGGCGATCGACCAGCTCACCGGCGCCGACCTGCTGGACCTGACCACCTTGGCGAGGGCGTTCGGCTACACGCCGACGATCGAGTCGCTCGACTCTCCGATCATGCCGCGCGGCTACCGGCTGCTCACCCGGATCCCCCGACTGCAGTTCACCCAGGTGGACACGCTGGTCGATTCGTTCGGCACGCTGCACGAGCTCCTCGCGGCCACCGCCGCCGATCTGCAATCGGTGGACGGGATCACGCCGATGTGGTCGCGCCACATACGCGAGGGATTGTCTCGGCTCGCCGAGGCCGGCATCGCCGATCGGCTGGGCTGACCTGCGGCCCCTTCGGATACCGGGTGCGCGTCAGTGGATACCGGGTGCGCGTCAGTGGATGTTGAACGGCACGGGCTTGCCGGTCAGCGAGCCCAGGTGGGTGGTCACCGCGTAGACGCCCGGCGGCACCGGCTTCCGTTCCGCGGGCGTGCACCCCTGGCTCGACGTGGTTCCCGCCCACACCATTTTGAACTGCGCCTGCTGCCCCGGCTCAAGCGTGCGGATGTCGCTGCCGGTGCCGGGGAAACAGTCCGCGTTGGACCAGACCTGGCCGCCGTCGACGGCCTCCACCGTGTTGACGATCATCGGCCCGCTCAGGTCGCGCACGCACGGCACCGAACCGATGTTCGTGACCGTCGAGATGAACGTGACCGATTCGCCGACCGTGTAGTTCGGCTTCTCCGGAGACACGGTCAGCCCGATCGACGAATCCGCGCACTGCCCCCCGGGCACTGTCGTCTCCTGGCCCTCGGAATCGGCGGCGCCGGCCGGTTGCGGCGCCTCGCCCGGCGCCGCGGTGCCGGATGCGGCGGTGCCGGACGGGGTGGCGGTTCCGGTCGGGGATGCCGTTCCGGGCGCGGTGGTGGCGGGTGTCTCCGGCGATTCCGAGGTCTTCGCCACGGCGGCCGCGGACGGCTCGTCGGAGCCACCGCCACAGGACACGGCGACGAGGATGACGACCACGATGAGCACGACCAGCGCGACTCCCACCGCGGCGAAGCGTCGCCGCCGGTAGATCTGCTGGGGCAGCGGCCCCTCCGATTCCCACACGCCATCAACCGTAGGCGAGGGTCACGGCGGCGGGGCGCACCTCGACCGGCGTGTCGGTGTCGGTCAGGCCACCTTCTCGCCCACGTCGCCGATGACGCCCCGGAGCTCCATGTGTCCGTCCGACAGGGTGTAGGTGAGGCCGACGATGGCGCACTTGCCGTCCTCGACCCGCTGGGCGATGAGCTGCGAGCGCTCGGTGAGCAGGTGGGCCGTCTCCATGACGTGCTTGCCCAGCAGCTCGTCGAAGGTGGAGAGCCCCTCGCGCCGTCCCTGGAGCACCGACGGGGCGACCCGCTCGACGATGCTGCGGATGAAGCCGGAGGGGATGTTGCCGTTGTCGAGCGCGTCGAGCGTCGCGCCGAGGCCGCCGCAGTTGTCGTGCCCCAACACGATGACGAGGGGGACCTCGAGAAGCTCGGTGGCGAACTCGATCGAGCCGAGCACCGAATCGTCCAGCACATGCCCCGCCGTACGGACTACGAAGACGTCGCCGAGGCCCTGGTCGAAAGTGATCTCCGCGGCCACTCGCGAGTCGCCGCACCCGAAGATCACCGCCGTCGGATGCTGCGCGGCCACGAGCTCCTCGCGCCGATCCACATCCTGAGACGGGTGCAGGGGCTTTCCTTCCACGAAACGACGGTTACCCTCCTTGAGGGCGTTCCAGGCAGATACAGGATTCGAGTTCGGCATGGCTTCAGTATGGACCTGTGGAAAGCCGTCAATTCGTCTACCCCCCGACTTTCGAGGTTTCGACGGAACCCGACGATATGGCTACTGACCAGTACTGTCGCTGCGGCAGCGACGGGAGGAGGCCGCTGATGGGCACGGCGACGGGCGGGCTCGGGCCCGCAGGCGAACTGGCCGGCTGGTACGCCGCATGCGGACGCGACCTGCCCTGGCGCCGCGCGGGTACCGACGGGTGGCGGATCCTGTTGTCCGAGGTGATGCTGCAGCAGACTCCGGTCGCGCGCGTGCTCCCCGTGTGGGAACGATGGGCACGGCGCTGGCCCGCTCCGTCGGCCATGGCCTCGGCCACCGCGGGCGAAGTGCTCCGCGAGTGGGGGAGCCTGGGATATCCGCGCCGGGCGCTGCGTCTGCACGAGTGCGCGAGCATCCTCGCGCGCGAGCACGGCGACACGGTCCCCGGCAAAGTCGACACGCTGCTCGGCCTTCCGGGGATCGGCGCCTATACCGCTCGCGCCATCGCCTGCTTCGCCTACGGACAGCGCGTACCCGTGGTCGACATCAACGTGCGGCGGGTCGTCGCGCGGACGGTCCACGGCCGCGGCGACCCCGGGCCGCCGTCCACCCGCCGCGACCTGGAGGACGTCGACGCGATGCTCCCGGCAGGCTCGGCGGACGCGGCGCGCTTCTCGGCCGCGATCATGGAGTTCGGCGCACTGGTCTGCACCGCGCGCGCCCCCGCATGCGACTCTTGCCCACTGACCGAATGCCACTGGCGTGCACTGGGTTTCCCGATCTACGAGGGGCCCAGGCGCGCCACTCAGAAGTTCGAGGGCACCGACCGGCAGGCGCGCGGCCGGCTGATGGCCGTGCTGCGCGCGGCGCACGGTCCGGTCGCGCGAGCACGGCTGGACGTGGCCTGGACCCGCGATCCTGCCCAGCGCGACCGTGCGCTCGGCACGCTGCTCATCGACGGGCTCGTCGAGCAGACCGCCGACGGCATGTTCGCGCTGCCCGGGGAGCACTGACCGGGGAGCACTGACCCTGGGCGCGGCAGGACTCACCGAGGGGCGTAGCCCAGCTCCGACAGGAACGCCTCCACCGCGCCGCGGTACTCGTCGGGCGCGTCGGACTGGACCAGGTGCCCCGCATCCGCGACGCGCACATACCGGGTCGCGGCGCCGGGACCGCGGTCCTGCCCGGCCATCCGACGCATCTGCCCCTCCGGCGTCAGCGTGTGTTCGGCTTCGATGAGCAGGGCGGGACACCGGACCTGCGACCACTGCCGCCAGTAGGTGCGCGTTCCCCAGTGCTGGGCGATCAGCCGCCACACCGGTATCCGCCCGTGCAGCCGCCAGCCGTGCTCCGTGCGGTCGAAAGAGTCCAGAAAGTACCGTCCGGCGACCTCGCCGAACATCCCGGTCGCCTGCGCGCGCGTGAACTCCTCCGGCCAGCTGCCGAACCACGCGTCCCACGGGCCCGTCGTCCAGCCGTAGAAGTCCGGGGCCATGTCCTCGACTACGACCGCCGCGACCAGGTCCGGCCGCGCGGCGGCCAGACACCACGCGTGGAGTCCCCCCATCGAATGCCCGATCACCACCGCCGGCCCGTCCCCCACGGCCTCCAGCGCCGCAGCGGCGTCCGCGACGAACCGTTCGGTGCGCAGTGCAGTGCCGCCGGGTTCGGCGGCACCGGTCGGTTCCGCGACCGGATCCACCCAGTCTCGTCCCCTGTGCCAGGCCGCGTCGAGTGTGTACACGTGTCCGTACTGCCGCAGCCAGCCGACGTGCGGGGCCCATGCGCTCCCCCGGCCCATCAGCCCGTGCAGCAGCAGGATCGTGCGGCCGCCCCCCGGAAGCGCCACGTCGGGACCCCCGTGATCGGTGATCCCGAGCCGCTCGCGATCCTGCCTGCTGATGCCCACGCTCCAGCACGCTACCGTCGCCCCGCGCCACACGCCCGGCCCAGGGCGGGACGCCCGGTACTGTCGTGGCATGAGCGTCGTGAAGATCAATGCCATCGAAATCCCGGAGGGCGCGGGCCCGGAACTGGAGAAACGCTTCGCGGCCCGCGCCGGCGCGGTCGAGGGCTCCCCCGGCTTCGTCAGCTTCCAGCTGCTCCGCCCCACCAAGGGCGAGGACCGCTACTTCGTCGTCACCGAATGGGAGACGGAGGAGGCCTTCCAGGCGTGGGCCGACGGCCGCGGCAAGGCCGCTCACGCGGGCGACAAGCCGAAGCCCGTCGCCACGGGTGCCTCGCTGCTCGAATTCGAGGTCGTCCAGAACGTCCGCCGCTGAGGGTCGGACACGCGCGGACGGGGCCGCCGGCGGGAGGATCCCGCCGACGGCCCCGTCCGGTCGCCGGCACGTGCCCGTGCGTGCGTCCGCTCAGGCCAGCTGCGCGTCCAGCGTGATGTCCACGCCCGCGAGCGCCTTGCTGACGGGGCACATCTCCTTCGCGGTCCGGGCCGCCGTCGCGAACGCGTCCGCGTCCATGCCATCCACCTCGCCGCGGAGCGTCAGGGCGATGCCGGTGAGCTTGAAGCCGGGGTCGTCCGGCCCCAGTCCCACCTCCGCGGTCACGTCGAGCTTCTTCACCGTGCCGCCGGACTCTCCGATCACCGCAGAGAGCTGCATCGCGAAGCAGGCGGAATGCGCCGCGGCAATCATCTCCTCCGGACTGGTGGTGCCATCGGCGGCGTCGGCCGAGCGCGTCGGAAACGAGGTCGTGAAGGTGCCGAGCCCGGAACTGGTGAACTCCACCTTGCCCGAGCCCTCCTGGAATGAGCCGGTCCACTCGGTGTGTGCGCTGCGCTTGGGCATCTGACGTCCTCTCGATGTAGCGCATCCCGCCCGGGCCGCGCGGTGCGCCCGCCGCAGCCCGGCCGCGTGATACGCATGCGGATCCTTGCCACACCCATCATCGCCGCCCACGCGAATAAAGTCACTACCCGTCGTAGTAAATCGCCGTCCGTTATCAGGTTCTTCGCCTCTGCCCCTACTCGCCGCCGGACTTGTCGCCGCCGGACGGCGAGGACTGCTCCTCGCCGCCGGCCCCCGCCAGCGCCCCCTCGGGGGTGTCCGGCAGAGCTTCGGGCCGCGGCTGCCCGGTGAAGGTGAACGTGGCCTTGTCTCCGGAACCCTCGCCGTCCCAGCCGTCGACGTCGACGAGCACGATCTCGCCGGGGCCGACCTCGCCGAAGAGGATCTTCTCCGAGAGCTGGTCCTCGATCTCGCGCTGGATGGTCCTGCGCAAGGGGCGGGCGCCGAGCACCGGGTCGAAGCCGCGCTTGGCCAGCAGCGACTTGGCCTTATCGGTGAGCTCGATCGCCATGTCCTTGGCGGCCATCTGCGTCTCCAGCCGCGTGATCATCAGGTCCACCATCTCGATGATCTGGTCTCGCGTGAGCTGGTGGAACACGATGATGTCGTCGATGCGGTTGAGGAACTCCGGCCGGAAGTGCTTCTTGAGCTCGTCGTTGACCTTGAGCTTCATCCGCTCGTAGTTGTCCTGCTCCGCGTCGTTGGACGTGAAGCCCAGGCCGACGGCCTTCGAGATGTCCGAGGTGCCCAGGTTGGAGGTGAAGATGAGCACGGTGTTCTTGAAGTCCACCAGGCGCCCCTGGCCATCGGTGAGACGGCCGTCCTCCAGCACCTGCAGGAGCGTGTTGTAAATCTCCTGGTGCGCCTTCTCGATCTCGTCGAACAGCACCACCGAGAACGGCTTGCGCCGCACCTTCTCCGTGAGCTGACCGCCCTCCTCGTAGCCGACGTACCCGGGGGGCGCGCCGAACAGCCGCGATGCGGTGAAGCGGTCGTGGAACTCGCCCATGTCGATCTGGATGAGGGCGTCGTCGTCACCGAAGAGGAACGCCGCCAGCGCTTTGGACAGCTCGGTCTTGCCGACGCCCGAGGGGCCCGCGAAGATGAACGATCCGGACGGCCGCTTGGGGTCCTTGAGCCCGGCGCGCGTGCGCCGGATGGCCTTGGACACCGCGGCGACGGCGTCCTTCTGCCCGATGATGCGCTTGTGGAGCTCGTCTTCCATGCGTAGCAGACGGCTGGTTTCCTCCTCCGTCAGCTTGAACACGGGGATCCCGGTCCAACTGCCGAGGACCTCGGCGATCTCCTGGTCGTCCACCTCGGAGACTACGTCCAGGTCGCCGGACCGCCACTGCTTCTCACGGTCGGCGCGCTGCTGGATGAGCTGCTTCTCCTGGTCACGCAGGCTGGCGGCCTTCTCGAAGTCCTGGCCGTCGATGGCCGACTCCTTCTCGCGGCGCACGTCCGCGATCCTGTCGTCGAAGGCGCGCAGGTCCGGCGGAGCGGTCATCCGGCGAATCCGCATGCGGGCACCGGCCTCGTCAATCAAGTCGATGGCCTTGTCCGGCAGGAAACGGTCGCTGATGTAGCGGTCCGCCAGGGTGGCCGCAGCGGCGAGCGCGCTGTCCGAGATCGAGACCCGGTGGTGCGCCTCGTACCGGTCGCGCAGCCCCTTGAGGATCTCGATGGTGTGCTCCACCGACGGCTCGCCCACCTGCACCGGCTGGAAGCGACGTTCCAAGGCGGCGTCCTTCTCGATGTACTTGCGGTACTCGTCCAGCGTGGTGGCGCCGATCGTCTGCAGTTCGCCGCGGGCCAGCTTGGGTTTGAGGATCGACGCGGCGTCGATGGCGCCCTCGGCCGCACCCGCGCCGACGAGCGTGTGCAGCTCGTCGATGAACAGGATGATGTCGCCGCGCGTGTTGATCTCCTTGAGCACCTTCTTGAGGCGCTCCTCGAAATCACCGCGATACCGGCTGCCCGCGACCAGCGATCCCAGGTCCAGGGTGTAAAGCTGCTTGTCTTTGAGGGTCTCCGGCACGTCCCCGGCCACGATCGCCTGCGCCAGCCCCTCGGCGACGGCCGTCTTGCCGACGCCGGGCTCGCCGATCAGGACAGGGTTGTTCTTGGTGCGACGGCTCAGCACCTGCATCACGCGCTCGATCTCTTTGGCGCGGCCTATGACAGGGTCCAGCTTGCCGTCCGTGGCCGCCTGGGTGAGGTTGCGGCCGAACTGGTCGAGCACCAGGGACGTCGACGGTGTGCCGGACTCGCTGCTGCGCCCACCGGTGGCCGCCTCCGCGCCTTCCTTGCCCTGATACCCCGACAGCAGCTGGATCACCTGCTGACGCACACGGTTGAGATCCGCGCCCAGCTTGACCAGCACCTGCGCCGCGACGCCCTCGCCCTCGCGGATCAGGCCCAGAAGGATGTGCTCGGTGCCGATGTAATTGTGGCCCAGCTGCAGCGCCTCGCGCAGGCTGAGCTCGAGGACCTTCTTGGCGCGCGGCGTGAACGGGATGTGTCCGGACGGGGCCTGCTGCCCCTGGCCGATGATCTCTTCGACCTGGCTCCGCACGCCCTCCAGGGAAATGCCCAGCGATTCCAGGGCCTTGGCGGCGACCCCCTCGCCCTCGTGGATGAGGCCCAGCAGGATGTGCTCCGTGCCGATGTAATTGTGGTTGAGCATCCGGGCCTCTTCCTGGGCCAGGACGACGACGCGCCGCGCGCGGTCGGTAAACCTCTCGAACATTGCTCTCCCTCACATTTTCGGCAGCAGGGCCGTCACTGCGGCGTACCCGTCGTACGGCGCGGATACGCAGCCTCTTGTCACACAGTCACGCTGGCCTGCGGTCTGGCACACCCGGCGAAGGGCGACGCCGGCGTTCCGGATTGCGGGAACACCCGTACCGGGACTACGCGTCCACCGTGATGCACGCACCGCCCCGGCACCTACTCGATACTCTAGTGGCCCGGTCCACCGGCCGTAGCCGGTCACCCGGGCCCGGTCGGCGCATCGACGCCAGGATCCGTGTCGTACTGGTCAACGCCGCACGTCAGCGAATACTTCCTTGCCCCCTACGCCGACAGCGAACAGCGCGCGGACCGCCCGTCACCCCAGAAACGGCGGCACGAAAACGCACGGCACCGGAACCGGATGGGCGGGGTCGAGCGCATTGAGCACCATCGCCTGCGACCGCACCGAGGCGGCGATCGCGAGATGGTCCGAATAGTCCTGCGCGCAGGTGTCCTGCACAACGAGGTTCGTCGCGTTCGGCGCCTCGACGTACCCGGCGGTCCACGGGACCACCAGTTCGTCGTAGCGCGTCATGATGTTGGTGTATTCCACCCCGGCCGCGTAGGTCCCGCCCGCGTTCATCTTCTCGATGAACGGCGACCCGGCGGACATCTGCGAGCACGCCCCGCAGTACTTGTTCATCAGGTCCGCGTACTGCCGCGCCGCCGGATTGGTCTTCGCGGCCTCGTCGAGCTTCGCAGTGAATTCGCTCGCGCCGCCGGCGGTAGTGCCTTTCCACAGCGGCGCCAGCGAGACGTACTTGTCCACCTTAGGCGCGCCGCCGAGGAACTTCACATAGTAATTCGGCATCAGCGTCCCCTGCGAATGCCCGACCAAGTCCACCTGCTGCGCCCCGCTGGCCGCCAGCACCTTGTCGACAAACACGGACAGCTCCTGCGCGGAATCCTGCATGCGCGTCAGCCCGCCCATGGCGCTCAGCGGCCACGGCGTCCCCGGATTCACCCCGTAGGTCAACGCGTACACGCAATAACCCGCGTTCTTGATACGCGGAGCCATCGCCCCCCAGTTGGTCTGCGCTCCCCCGCCCGTGCCGTGCACGAGAATCACCGGATTCGGATGCTCGGCGCCCGGCACGCAATCCCAATCGTTGACCCCCGGCAACGACCCGCCCGGATTCGCAAGCTCATACGGAATACCTGCGAAGAATGTGGGCGGCACGGGCAGCGGATCGGCGGCAGCCGGCGCCGCGGCGACCACCCCACCGATCGCAAGCACGCCGGCGGACACGGCGATCGCAGCGCGTGAATAGGCCCGGCGCAGTCGGCCGCGGCTCTCCTGCCGGCCCGCGGGGCGCACGCTGCCCTTCAGCTGAACCGAATCCGCCCGCGACGACCGCATCCGCACATCTCCCTACGTTAATTCTTCCGACCGCCGGAAACTAGCACGTGCGCGGTCCTCGCGATGTCGAATCGCGGGGACCGCGCACGTGTGCATGACGCGGTGGAACAGCGCCGGGGGCCGCTGCACGGCTGCGGAGCTCCCGCCCGAGATGCCCGCACACCGGCCTGCGACCGGCCCCGTAGGACGCGGGTCCAGAGCGCGCGGGTTCAGTGGGCCCTGCCGTAGGCCTCCAGCACTTCGCTAGGAATGCGTCCGCGCGACGAGACCTTGAATCCGTTGTCCCTCGCCCAACGGCGGATGGCCGCCGTCTCCTCGCGACTGTTCGTAGAGCGGGCCGCGGTCGACGCACGCTGACCGCGACGGCGGCCGCTCACCTTGCGGGAATGGATGATCCAATCCCGCATCAGCTCGCGAAGGTTCTCCGCGTTCTCCTCTGAGAGGTCGATCTCATATCCGACGCCGTCGAGACCGAATTCAACCGTCTCAACGGCCTCCGACTCCCGATCCAGATCGTCAATGAGCGTGACCGTGACCTTCTTTGCCATCAAACCCTCACTTCGGTTTCGTCCGCGTGATCCAGCCGAGCTGCGGCCCGATCACGTGTGCCGGAACACGCGATTCAGGACATCTCGACCCTCGTGCGCCTTCCATTTGCGATCGTAGACCTATTCGGCGCCTATTGCACCCGCATAGCAAATCACGGAATGATTGTCGGTGAACCGGCCCGACGCTGATCCGACGCGAATACCGCGGACAACGCGCCCACAAGGCATGATGGCGCACCTGACGGAGCCGACGCGACTCCGACGCCCGATGCACAATGGTATTTCCATGGGAGACGCCCGATGCGGGGCGCCGCAATCGCATGGCGCCCCGCATCGGGTGGAGAGTGAATCTCGGATCAATCTTGCGAGGGCCTGACCAGGGGGAAGAGAATGGTCTCGCGGATTCCCAGGCCCGTGAGCGCCATCAAAAGCCTGTCGATGCCCATTCCGGTGCCGGTGGTGGGCGGCATGCCATGTTCCATTGCCGCGAGGAAGTCCTCGTCGAGCAGCATCGCCTCGTCATCGCCCGAGGCCGCGAGCCGCGCTTGAAGCTCGAAGCGCTCGCGCTGCACCACCGGATCCACAAGCTCCGAATAGCCCGTCGCCAACTCGAATCCACGGACGTACAGGTCCCACTTTTCGGTGACCCCGGGTTTGGTCCGGTGCTGGCGCGTGAGCGGGGACGTCTCCACAGGGAAGTCGCGCACGAACGTGGGGGCGTGCAGGTGGTCGCCCACCAGGAACTCCCACAGCTCCTCGACGAGCTTGCCGTGCGTCACGGCCTTGGCCGGCACTTCCACGCCGAGCCGCTCGGCATGCGCGGTGAGCTCGTCGATCGTGGTGTCCGGAGTGATTTCGTGCCCCAGGGCTTCCGACAGCGACGGATACATCTCCAGTTCCGTCCACTCGCCGTCGACGTCGTAGACGGTGCCGTCCGCCAACGTCACCTGGCGGGTGCCGAACGCAGCGTCCGCGACCTCCTGGACGAGCTCGCGGGTCATGCGTGCCGAGTCGTCGTAGGTCCCGTAGGCGGCGTAGGTCTCGAGCATCGCGAATTCCGGCGAGTGCGTGGAATCGACGCCCTCGTTCCTGAAATTCCGGTTGATCTCGTAGACGCGGTCGATCCCGCCTACGACGCATCGCTTGAGAAACAGCTCCGGTGCGATCCGCAGGTACAGGTCCATGTCCATGGCGTTCGAATGCGTGACGAAGGGCCGCGCCGCCGCGCCGCCGTGGATCGTCTGCAGCATGGGGGTCTCGACCTCGAGGAAGCCCCGGGTGTCCATGGAATCGCGGAGCGCCCGGATCACGGCGATCCGCTCACGCGCGATCCGCCGCGCGTCCGGACGCACGATCAGGTCGACATAGCGCTGGCGGACCCGCGATTCCTCATTCATCTCTTTGTGCGCCACCGGGAGCGGGCGCAGTGACTTCGACGCCATCGCCCACGAATCCGCCATCACCGACAGCTCTCCGCGGCGTGAACTGATCACCTCGCCGTGGATATGGACGATGTCGCCGAGGTCGACGAGCGCTTTCCACCGGGCCAGCGACTCGGCTCCGACGGCGGCGAGGCTGATCATCGCCTGCAATTGCGTCCCGTCGCCCTCCTGCAGCGTAGCGAAGCACAGCTTGCCGGTATTGCGGACGAATATCACCCGTCCAGCGATGCCGACGACCGTCCCGGTCTGCGTATCCGGCGCCAGCTCGGGGTATCGGTCGCGGATCTCGGCGAGCGAATGCGTGCGGTCGATCGCCACCGGATACGGCTCGATGCCCTCGGCGAGCATCTGCTCCCGCTTGGCAGCGCGGATCCTGTGCTGCTCCGGCGTCGATTCGTCGGCCCCGTCAGATCGCCCCTTCCGTGGCTTGCCCGCAGAAGCCGCCTTCTGGCCGGGATCTACGGAGCTACGGGAATCGGGCGCATTGTCACTCACAGCAAACAAGGGTAATCGGTGTGCTTCGTCACTCCGTCCCCGGCCGCATGGGCCGCGCCCGCCCCGTGCGGCAGAGACCCCCAGTCCACCGAGGTCCCCCGGGTCTCGAGATCCTTCAGTGCGCCGAGATCCTTCAGTGCGCCGAGATCGCCGCGGCCTCCCGGCGCACATGCCCCGCGGAATCGCCGGCCGCGACGAGACCCAACCGTTCCAGTGCCAGGAATCCGCCGTCGACGTGCACGGCATTGCGGACGCCGAGCGCGCGCAGCGCCTGCACGGCCATCGATGCGAGCGCGCCGTCGTCGCTGACCAGCACCCACTGCACCCGCGGATCGACTGCGACCGCCAGGTGCGCGGTCGAGGCCGGATCCAGGCGTGATTCGACTAGGTCTGCGGCGATGGCGAGCGCGCCGGGAAGGGCCCCCGCGACGGCACGCTGAGCATAGGTGCGGATGTCGACGACGACAGCGTTGCGAGCGATGACGGCAGGGTAGCCGGACGCGGGAAGTGCCGGGGCGGACGGCGCGACACCGGTGGCCATGAAAGTGGTCATGGGGGTACTCCGAAGTGTGAGACGCGCAGACTCTGCTGCTACGCGGAGGTGGAGATGGAGGCGGAAATCAGCCTCGACAACACTCCTGACGGCACGCGCCGGCTGCGCCGGACCGGGCGGACCCCGGACGCGCACTCTGCGTGCTCACGGCATGCACACGACCACTCCGCATACGATCATGCCGCAGGTCGGTACCGATACTCACGGCGATCATTGTGCCACAGACGCTCCAGGCTGCACAGACCGTCACCGCGCTTGTCGACGACCGGCCCGTGAACCTGCCCGGTTCCGCTCGAAGACCAGGTGCAAGCCTATCGCGGTCAGGTCCGGTTCATGGTCGGTGATCGAGGCGCATTCGCCCAGAACCACCCCGGCCAGGCCGCCGGTGGCGACCACCGCCACGTCGTCGGCGGCGAACTCCGGCAGCTCCCCGCGCACCCGCTCCACCATGCCGTCCACCTGGCAGGCGAAGCCGAAGACGATGCCGGACTGCAACGCCTCCACGGTGCTCTTGCCCACCACGGACCGCGGGCGGGCAAGCTCCACCTTGCGCAGCGCGGCCCCCCGGGCGGCCAGCGCGTCCACCGAGATGTCGATGCCCGGCGCGATCGCCCCGCCCAGGAACTCCCCGGCACCGCTGATCACGTCGACGCGGGTCGAGGTGCCGAAATCGACGACGATGACGGGGCATCCGAACAGGTGGTGCGCGGCCAGCGCGTTCATCACGCGGTCCGCCCCGACCTCCTTCGGGTTGTCCACCAGCAAAGGGACCCCGGTCCGCACTCCCGGCGCCACGACGACATGCGGGATGTGCGGCCAATAACGTTCCAGCATCAGCCGCAGTTCACGCAGCACCGACGGCACCGTGGCCAGCGCGGCGACACCCGTGATCGCCTCGGCCCGCTCCCCCAGCAGCCCGCGAACGATCAGCGCGATCTCGTCCGCCGTCTGGCGCGCGTCGGTGCGCATGCGCCTGCGCAGCACCGGTTCTCCTCCCGATGCATTCGCGTCGAAGACCGAGAGCGAGGAGTTCGTGTTGCCTACATCGACCGCCAGGAGCATCGTCAGGCCGGGCTGCCCACGAGCCCCGCGGCGCGCTCGACGGACGCATCGCGGTGCTGGAGGCTCGTCAGGCCTGAATCCGCGGGCGCGTGGCCCGGGTTGCCGCCGACGTCGGCGGGCGCGTTGTTCTCGTCGACGAACACGATCGACGGCTGGAACTCGCGCGACTCCTTCTCGTCCATCATCGCGTAGGAGATGAGAATGACCAGGTCGCCCGGATCGATCAGGTGGGCGGCGGCACCGTTGATGCCGATGATGCCGGAGCCCGGCTCCCCCGTGATCACGTAGGTCTCGAGGCGGGCCCCGTTGGTGACGTCGACGATGGAGACCTGCTCGCCCTCGTAGAGGTCGGCGGCCTTCATCAGATCGGCGTCCACCGTGACCGAGCCGACGTAGTGCAGATCGGCGTGCGTGACGGTGGCGCGGTGGATCTTGGACTTCAGCATCGTGCGGAACATGAGGGTCCTTCCTGGTGGTGCTACCGGGGAGCCGGTGTTCGGGTGTTCGCGTATCGGAGGGCTGCGGTCAGGGCACGGCGTCCGCATCCTCCGGAACCCCGGGCGTGTCGGAACCGGTGAAGCCCGTTCCGATGGGCACGCCGACGTTGTCGATGAGCCGGGTCGTTCCCAGCCTGGCCGCGACGAGCAGACGTCCGTCGCCGACCTCGGGCGCGGAGCCGAGGTCGAGCCCGCGCAACTCGAGGTAGTCCACGTCCAGCTCGGGCACCGTGTCGAGGACTCCGCGCGCCGTCGTCAGCACGGTCTCGGCACCGCCGGCCGCCGCATGGGCCCCTGCCACCAGCGCGGCGGAAAGAGTGGTGGCAAGCGTGCGCTGCTCGGGGGTCAAATAGCTGTTGCGCGACGAGAGCGCCAGACCGTCGGACTCGCGGACGGTGGGCACGCCGACCACCTTCACGTCGAAGTCGAGGTCGGTGGCCATCTGCCGGATCAGCGCGAGCTGCTGGTAGTCCTTCTCCCCGAAGAAGGCCGCATGCGGGGCGACGATCTGGAAAAGCTTGCAGACCACGGTCAGCATGCCGGCGAAGTGGGTGGGCCGTGCGCCGCCTTCGAGCTCCGCTCCCAGCGGGCCCGGGTGGATCGTCGTGCGCGGCCCGTGGGGGTACATCGCCGCGGCCGACGGTGCGAACACCAGCTCGGCGCCCTCCGCGCGCAGCAGTTCGACATCCCTGTCGAGCGTGCGCGGATACGCGTCGAGGTCCTCCCCCTCGCCGAATTGCAGCGGGTTCACGAAGACGGACACGACCACCACCGCCCCGGGGACGCGCCTGGCCTGCCGCACCAGCTCCAGGTGTCCCTCGTGCAGCGCGCCCATCGTGGGCACCAGCACCACCTGCCGGCCCACGCCGCGCAGGGCCCGGGCCACGGCCGTGATCCTTTGCGGGTCGTGGTGGACCGTCAGCCCGCCGGGCGTGTAGTCACGTGCTTGCAGCGTCATAGGTGGTGCTCCTGCCGTTCGGAGGTGGTTTCGGCGCTGCCCGTACCCGCCGGGCGTAGCAGGTCGACCAATGCGGACGTCGCTCCGGAGCGCTGCGCCGTCCGCAGCGCGAGCCCGCGGTAGCTCTCGGCGATGTCCGCGTCGACGACGTCGAGCTCCCGCAGATGCGCGGCCACCGCGGCTACGTCCCCACGCGCCACTGGACCGGTCAGCGCGCCGTCGCCGTGACGCAGCGCATTGTCGAGCGCAGCAGTCAGCAGTGGCGCGAGGATGCGCTCGGGCGCCCCCGCTTCGGTCGTGATGGTGCCGTACGCCGCCGCATCTGCTTCCTCGGAGCCCTGTGGGCGCAATGCCGCCGCGAGCGAGGTGGCCGCGTCGCGCACCAGCGTGACGAGGTGATTGCTGCCGTGCGCAAGCGCAGCGTGGTACAGGGTGCGGGAATCCTCTGGGACGACGACGGGCTCGCCGCCGATCTCCAGTACGAGAGACTGGGCGATGGCCATCGACACCTCGTCCGGCGCCGTGATCCCGAAGCATGCGGAGCCCAGCCGGTCCACATCGGACGGGTCCCCGGTGAAGGTCATGGCAGGGTGAACGGCCAGGCAGATCGCACCGCGCGCAGCGAGCGGTTCCAGGATCGCGACGCCGTTCGCCCCCGACGTGTGCAGGACGATCCTTCCCGACCAGTCCGGCACCGTGTGCGCGAGGCCCGCCGCCAAGGACCCGAGTTCCGTGTCCGGCACGGAGAGGACCACCAGCTCGGACGACGCGGCCACCGCGTCCGCGGCGGCGATACGGGATTCCGGCAGGCGTGTGCGCGCGCGTTCTTTCGATGCGTCGGACACCGCTGCGCACGCACCGACGACGTGCCCCGCGCGTTCGAGAGCCGCGCCGACGGCGGTGCCGACCCGGCCCGCGGCGATGATGCCGACGGACAAGCGGGCAGGCCGTGGCCACTCCGCGGCGGCGCGGGGCCCGCCGCCGGGCAGTAGAGGATCTTGACCGGGTGCGGCCACTGGTGGGTCCTTCCGGAGTCGTTCCAGTCCTGCCGTGCAGGTACCGGACGTTCACCGCGAGAATATCGCGACGCGCGCGGCGCCGACAGCCCCAGGTGAGTTATCTCACGGGCGGCGGAGCACCGCCGATCCTGCGCAACCCCGGTCCGAGGCGCGCCGCGTCAGTCCCGTGCCCGGCGCCGGCGGCGACCCAGGTTGTCCGGGACGCTACCGGTTTCCCGCATCCGTGCGAGCAACTCCGCCACTGTGTTCCCACCTGGCCGCGTGCCGTGTTCCGAAGTGTCTTCCTCGTCCTCAGCCGCCTCGTCCTCAGCCGAATATTCCTCGGCCGGATCTTCCTCGGCCGGATACACGTCGACCGGCTCGTTTTCGACGGACTCCGCTTCGGCCGGCTCCTCTTCGGCAGGCGCGGCCTCAGCCCACTCCTCCTCAGCCCACTCCTCCTCGGCCCACTCCTCGTCGGCCCACTCCTCGTCGGCGTCCTCCCCGGCCGGCACGCGGCGGGCGGAATCGGTGGCGACCTCGTCCTCGTCCACCACGGCGTCCTCTGCGAACTCGGCATCCGCCGCGTCGTCGGCGTCACCAGCGGCGTCGGCGTCACCAGCGGCGTCAGCGGCGTCAGCGGCGTCAGCGGCGTCGTCCGGGATCATCCGGGTCTCCGCGGTCACCGGCGCCTCGTCACCCGCCGCCGGCATATCCTGCGCGGCCTGCCGGTACGCCTCGTAGTCAGGCTCGAAGGCAGCGCCCCCTGCCTCGACGCCGTCCACGGCCACGACCTCATCGATCTCGGGTAATTCCGCCGCCTGCGCCGCCACCATCTGCCCGGGCCCGCCTGAAAGCTCATGCAACCGGTGCGATTCGGCGCGCACGGCCAAACGCTCATCAGGCAGTTCGCCGTCGAACAGGGCCTCCAGGCTCGCCCGCAGCGCGGCCATCTCCATCCGCAGCGACTCGAGCTCCTCGGACGCCTCGTGCTGCACGCGCTCCTCCACCTGGCGGCGCACCTGCGATTCCACCACCAGCTCGTACTCGCGGCGCGCGGCGATCTCCCGCTCGAGCTGCAGCTCGTAGACCAACTTGAGGTCGCGGGCACGCGCCGCGTCGTTCTCGGAGTCCTTGCGGAACTTCGTCATCGCGATAGCGCCGACCACCGCGGCCCACAGCGCGGCGACCACACCGAACCGCAGCAACGGCACGCTGTCTGTGAAGATCATGATGATGCTGGCAACGATGGCCAGCACGATCAAGGCGCCCAGCACCGCTTCCCATACGGACTGTCTGCGGGCACGTGGACGCCGCTCCCCCTTGCGGCGATCGGGGCGCGCAGAACTGTCTCGGCCGGGAACGGTCATGCCGACAACATACCGTCAGCGGCCGCGGCCTTCAGGGAACCCCGGCGGCAAGTCACTCATCGTGGCGATCGCCACCGTCGACCCGCGACTCGGGGGGCACCGTGCACGTGCGCTCGAGCCACAATGCCGCGGCTACCAGCACCAAACCCGCCACGAGCCCGAAAATAGTGCCCGGCAGATCACTTCGGGCCGCAGCAAGCCTGTCCTGCTGCGGCACCAGGTAGATCAGGAACCCCGCCCAACCGCCGGCGAACACCGCGCCCGCGATCGCCGAAGCCTTCGCCAGCACCGCCGCGCGGGCGATCGTCAACGGGTTCAGATCATGCAGCCCGGTGCCCACCTCGCCCGCGGAGACGCGGTGCCGGATGAACAGGCCCGCCGCAGCCTCGGCCCCGGCCAGCACGACGAGCGGCAGCCCCACGAGGGTCGGCACCGACGGAAGCTGCCCGTACGCCGCACCCGCCACGGCCCATCCGACCGCGAGGAACAGCAGCGCCACCAGCGCCAGGTCCACGATCCGTGTCGCCTTCAGCTCAGCCACCGCCCCACACCGCGCACCGCACGAGCCCGCATCCCGCCATGCCCTCCGATCACCGCGCCGACGGCGTCAGCGAGAAGTCGGTGCGGCGCACGCCTGCGATCTCCGCAGGTTCCAGCGCGGCCACCAGGTCGCGCACCACGGCTCCCCCCAGCGTCGCCTCCGGCTCGATCTGCATCCACGGCACCAGCACGAAGGCCCGTGCGCGAGCACGCGGATGCGGCAGCAACAGGTCGGGGTGCTGCGACTCGACCTCGCCGGGGTCGTAGCACGCGATGACGTCGACGTCGAGACTTCGCGGCCCCCAGCGCACGTCACGCACCCTGTCCGCCCGCCATTCCAGCAGGTGGCACAGGCGCAGCCAGTCCCACGGGTCACGTCCCGGGTCGTCGGCAATGAGGGTGACGTTGTAGAAGTCGTCCTGCTCGACGCCGCCCCACGGCGCCGTCACGTACACGTGCGACGTGCCGATGAGCCGGTCGCCGAGCTCGTCGGCCACCGACTGCAAGTGCCCATGCCTGTCGCCCACGTTGGATCCGGCCGACAGCACTACGCGGCTCATCGCTGCGGCCCTCCCCCGCCGCCGCGGCGGGCGGTCACCGCGACGTCACCGAACTGCAAGGGTATCGGCGCGGACGGCTTGTGCACGGTGACCTCCACTGCGTCGATGCACGGCCACGCGGCCACGGCATCCGCGATCTGCGCCGCCACCGCCTCGATCAGGTCGCGGGGCGGGCCCGCGACGATGTCCGCCGCGCACTGCGCAAGCGCACCGTAGTCGACGGTGTCGGCGAGGTCGTCGGACGCCGCGGCCCGGCGCTGGTCGAACCACACCGCCAGGTCGACGACGAAGTCCTGACCGTCGCGCTTCTCATGCTCGAACACGCCGTGGTGGCCGTGGACGGTGAGCCCGGTGAGCGTCACCTTGTCGCCGGCGGGCGGCCACTGCGACGACACATTCACCGCGGCACCTGCCCGTCGCAACCTGGCCACGCATCGAGCACGGCCAGTGCGTCGCGGGACCCGCGCGCGTCGTGCACCCGGACCCCCCAAGCGCCCGCCTGCGCCGCGAGCAGGCTCACCGCCGCTGTCGCGCCGTCGCGGCCGGCCGGGGGACGAGGCTCGCCCGACTCCTCCGGCAGCAACGTGCCCAGGAACCGCTTTCGCGACGCGCCGACGAGGACGGGGAAGCCCTCCGCAACCAGCAGCGGTAGCTGCGCGAGCAACTGCCAGTTGTCCGCACCCGTCTTCGCGAAGCCCAGCCCGGGATCCAGCACGATGTTCTCCGGCGCGACCCCCGCCGCCACGCCCACGTCCACTTGCCGGCGAAGTTCGTCGATCACGGTGCGGACCACTCCGCGATCACCGTAATCGGTGACGCCCGAGGCGTTGACGTACTCGCCGGACGCCCCGGCCGCCCGCCAATGCATGAGAATCCAGGGCACACCGGCCTCCGCCGCCACGCGGGCCATGTCGGCGTCGGCCCGGCCGCCGGAGACGTCGTTGATCACGGACGCCCCCGCCGCCACTGCGGCCTCCGCCACCGACGCGCGCATCGTGTCGATGCTCACGCTGATCCCGCTGTCGACCAGTCCGCGGATCACGGGGACGACCCGGGAGCGCTCCACCTCCACGGAGACGCGGTGGGCTCCGGGGCGGGTCGACTCACCGCCGACGTCGACGATGTCCGCGCCGGCGGCCGCCAACTGCAGGCCGTGCTCGACGGCGGGGTCGCGCTCGAGGTACCGCCCGCCGTCCGAGAACGAATCGGCGGTGACGTTGAGGATGCCCATCACGGCGCAGCGTCCCGGGCGCGGCAGGCCGGCGCGCGGTGCGTCCTCGCGCGACGCCCGGCGTACCGGATTCTCCTCGCGGCGCGCGCGGCCGGCCGTCCCGTTCCGGTTGCCCACTGCGGTGGTCACTTGCGCAGGATCAGGTCGAGGACCTCGCCGCGAGACACCGCCGAGGTCTTGAACAGGCCCCGGACCGCGGAGGTCGTCGTGGTGGCACCCGGCTTGCGGATGCCGCGCATCGACATGCACAGGTGTTCGGCCTCGATGACGACGATAGCGGCGCGCGGCTGCAGTTTGCGCACCAGCGCGTCGGCGATGTCGCTGGTGAGCCGCTCCTGCACCTGCGGGCGCTTCGCGTACAGGTCGACCACGCGCGCCAGTTTGGACAGTCCCGTGACCTTGCCGGACTCCCCGGGGATGTACCCCACGTGGGCCACCCCGTGGAACGGCACCAGGTGATGCTCGCACGTGGAGTACACCGGGATGTCGCGGACCAGGATCATCTCCTGGTGGCCCTCGTCGAAAACGGTGTCCAGCACGGAATCCGGCTCGCTGAAAAGGCCGTCGAACACCTCGCGGTACGCCCGCGCCACGCGGGCGGGGGTCTCGCGCAGGCCCTCGCGGTCGGGATCCTCCCCCACCGCCAGCAGCAGTTCCCGCACGGCCGCTTCCGCCCGCGCAGCATCGAACGGCCGGACGGCACCGAACTTCACGGCACCGCCGCCGGGTGCCGCACCATCCTGGACGGGGGCGCCGTCGGCAAGCCCGTTGCTGCCCGAAACACTGTCAGTCCGCACTCGTTCGTTCCTCCGGTAGTCGCGGAAGGCGCCGACCGGCCCGCCGGATTCCCGGTGGACCTACTGCGCGCCGTCGGAAGGGTTGACGTGGCGACCGCCGCGGTCGTCACCTTCACCGCGGCCGCCGTACCGCTCGTCGGCGGCACCCTCCTGGTCAGAGTAACGATCCTCGCCCGGATGCCTGCCTACCCCCGGCCCGTCCGGCCGTGCGGACGGGCCGTCGTGCTCCGCGGGATCGCGGAAGCCGCCGCGGCGGCGGCCACGCGGTGGCCACCCGGGGGCATGCCACCCGGCCGGCGCACCGTAGTCACTGCCGTTGGCCGCGGGCTCCTGCTGCTGTGCGTAACTCCCGGGGCGACCCGGCACCGGCTGCTGCGGCGCGGACCGACGTTGCCCCGCCGGCAGGTCCTGCGTCTCCTCAGGACCGGTGGAGCCGCCGCCCACGGCGGCCTCCCGGTCACGCTTGAACGCGGGCACGGGCGCCGGGGGCGGCCACGGCTCGCCCCGCTCGATCGCCAGCTCACCCGGTGTCTTGATCGGCGGCTTCTCCGACGGGACCCGCCGGCCGAACTCGTTGAACGTCGTGATCCGCGGGCGCTTCTCCACCGCGGAGAACACGCGCGCGAGCTCCTTGCGGTGCAGCGTCTCGTTCTCGAGCAGCTCGCCGGCGACAGTATCGAGCACGTCCCGGTACTGGTCGAGGATCGACCAGGCCTCGGTGTGCGCGGCCTCGATCAGCCGGCGCACCTCCTCGTCGATCTCGTGCGCCACCTCGAGCGAGTAGTCCGGCTGCTGGCCCATCGACCTGCCCAGGAACGGGTCGCCCTGCTCCTGCCCGTACTTGACGGCGCCCAGCTTCGCGCTCATGCCGTACTCGGTGACCATCGCGCGCGCGATCTTGGTGGCCATCTCGATGTCCGACGACGCGCCCGTGGTGGGCTCATGGAACACGAGCTCCTCCGCGGCACGCCCGCCCATCGCCATCACCAGGCGGGCGATCATCTCCGAGCGGGTCATCAAGCCCTTGTCGTCCTCGGGGACGGTGAGCGCGTGGCCGCCGGTGCGCCCACGCGCAAGGATGGTCACCTTGTACACCGGTTCGATGTCCGGCATCGCCCACGCCGCGAGCGCATGCCCGCCCTCGTGGTACGCGGTGATCTTCTTTTCCTGCTCGCTGATGATGCGGCTCTTGCGCCTCGGCCCGCCGATCACACGGTCCACCGACTCCTCAAGCGATGCGCCCGTGATGACGGTGCCGTGCTCACGCGCGGTGAGCAGCGCCGCCTCGTTGATCACGTTCGCCAGGTCCGCACCGGACATGCCGACGGTGCGCTTGGCCAGGCCGTCCAGATCGGCGTCCGGGGCGATGGGCATGCCCTGCGAATGCACCTTGAGCACGGCGCGGCGCCCCGCCATATCCGGAGGGCTGACGGGAATCTGCCGATCGAAACGCCCGGGGCGCAGCAGCGCGGGGTCCAGGATGTCCGGCCGGTTGGTCGCGGCGATCAGGATGATGTTGCTCGTCGGGCCGAAGCCGTCCATCTCCACGAGCAATTGGTTGAGCGTCTGCTCGCGCTCGTCATGCCCGCCGCCGAGCCCTGCGCCGCGCTGACGGCCCACGGCGTCGATCTCGTCGACGAAGATGATGCACGGGTTGTTCTGCTTGGCCTGCTCGAACAGATCACGCACACGCGACGCGCCGACGCCCACGAACATCTCGACGAAGTCCGAGCCGGAAATCGAGAAGAACGGAACCCCCGCCTCGCCCGCGACCGCGCGCGCCAGCAGCGTCTTGCCCGTGCCGGGCGGGCCGTAGAGCAGCACGCCCTTGGGGATCTTCGCGCCCAACGCCTGGTAGCGCGCGGGGCTCTGCAGGAAATCTTTGATCTCGTAGAGTTCCTCGACCGCCTCATCGGCGCCTGCGACGTCGTCGAAAGTGGTCTTGGGCATGTCCTTGGTCAACTGCTTGGCCTTGGACTTGCCGAAGCCCATCATCCCGCCGCGGCCGCCGCCCTGCATCCGGTTCATCAGGAACAGGAACAGGCCCAGGATCAGCAGCATGGGCAGCATGAACACCAGCAGTGAGGTGAACCAGCTCTCCTGCGAGACCGTGGTGTCGTATTTGGTGGCGCCGGAGTTCTGCACCTGGTCGAACAACGCCTCCGCGGCGCCGGCCGGATACTCGGCGACAATCTTCGTCTTGCCGTCGGTGCCGTCCGCCGGATTCTTCAGCGTCAGCTGAAGCTGCTGCTCTTTGTCGAGCATGTTCGCCGACTCGACATTGCCGCCCTCCAACTGGGCGACAGCGACGGAAGTGTCGACCTGCTTGTACTCGCCCGACCCCCCGGTGAATTGGATCACCGCCCAGATCGCCAACACGATCCCGGCAACGATCGCCAGGTTCCGGAACACCGTCTTACGGTTCATACAGCGTCGGCCGCGGTGGCCAAATCCTTCCGGTCACGGTTCATCTCGATGGCATATCCGGCTGCGCGGCCGCGGCGCGCCCGTTCACCTGAACTCCGGTGTATGCGGGATCGTCCAGGTCACCGGATCCTCCAGGGTACCCGGACGTGCACCGACGTCCCACAGGCCTCCGGCCACGGGCGCCATCCCATTGCAATGACAACGTACGCGCCTCCCCCGCGGTTCCCGGCGCGCAGGATCAGTGGCGCACGCCGCCGGCGTAGTCCGGGGCGGTGCGCGGCCACGGCCTCAGCGACTCGATCTCGGCCGCGAGCGCCAGGATCGTCGCCTCGCTTCCGGGCGGACCGGCGAGCTGGACGCCGATCGGCATCCCGTCCCCCGGGTGCACACCCGCCGGCACGCTGGCGGCCGGCCATCCGAGCACGTTCCAGATGCCCGGATACGAGGCGTACCGGATGCTCGACACCGCGTTGGGCAGCCAACGCCGGTCCGACCAGCGGGCGGCGGCCGGCGCTGTGCGGAGGAGGGTCGGTGTGGCGACGATGTCGAAGTCCGCGAACAGCGCGCGCATGTCCTGCTCGATGCGCTGCGCGTACGAATCCTTGACCAGTCCCCACCGCTCGACCGCGTCGCCGATCGCCGTGTGCGTGCGGGTCCGCGGCGCCAGCATGCGCCGGTCCAGCGTCCGGGCCTGCCCGGCAGGACCGCGCGTCCAGCGTGCGAGCAGCCCCAGCGGATTGCGGGGGTACGGCACCCGCGCCCGCGCCACCTGGTGCCCGGCGCGCAGCAGGGTGTCCGCAACCTGTTCCAGGGCGTCCGCCAGAGACGAGGCCAGGCGCGTCACCGGGCTCGGCGTCCCCGCCGAGACGCCGATCCGCAATCCGGCCGCGGGCTCCGGGTGCGCAAGTCCCGGATCCCCGGCGAGCACCGACAGCATGAGTGCGGCATCGGCGACCGTCGTGGCCATCGGCCCCGACTCCGACATGCCGTACCAGGAGTCCGCGCCGCCGTCTCCCGGAAGCAGATGGCGGCCCGGTTTGATGCCGAACAGCCCGCAATCGGCCGACGGGATGCGGATCGAGCCCAAGCCGTCGGTGCCGTGCGCCACCGGCACCATGCCCGCGCTCACCGCGGCCCCGGAACCACCGGACGAACCCCCCGGCGTACGAGAACGGTCCCAAGGATTGCGGGTGATCCCGAACGACGAATCCGTGGTGGGGAAGATGCACAGCTCCGGCACAGCGGTCAGACCCACGATCACGGCGCCCGCGGCGCGCAGGCGAGCGACGAGCGCGTGATCAGCAGCCTCCGGCGCCGCAGACGTGGCCGCCGAACCGAAGCGCACCGACTCGCCCGTCACCGCCAGAACATCCTTGACGGCGACGGGGACGCCCGCGAGCGGGAGCCGGGCCAGATCGGCGCGGTCCGCCAGGCCACGCGCCTCCCGGAGTGCCTCCTCCGCGCGTACGCGGCGAAAGGCGCCCAGCTCATGGTCGCGCGCGTCGATGCGGCGCAGCGTCCGGGCCACGGCCGCGTCCGGCGGGCAGACGCCCGAGCCCACGCGCGCCGCTATCTGCACCGCGGTCTCGCCCGGGTCGCCGGCCGCCGCGGGGTCGTGCGCGTCGTCTGGGCTCGGGCTGTCCGGGCTCGCGTCATCCGGGCTCGTACCGCCTGGACTCATATCGTCACCGCTCATACCTCGGAGGCTATCGGCTCGGCGGGCGTCGGGCGCGCGTTCGCGGGCGGCCGTCACGGGTTCCGGGGTGGCGGGTCGGGTGGTGGCGGGTCGGGTGGCGGCTTCCGGCCAAGCTGTGGTTCGCGAGTGGGCCTGAAGTGCGCGAGCCGGCCGGCAGTCCGCAGGCGGGTCAACCGCTGGCGCACGAGCCGAACCGCCACCCGCGAGCCGACCACCCGATAGTCCGCGAGCCATTCCGCAAAGCGCGAGCGGATCTTCCCGATTCGCCCCCGCGAACAGGCCGCACACTGCAGACCGGCTCGCGGCACGGGGTTCAAAGCTCGAACCGCATACCCGCTCGCAGGCCCCAGACCGGCCCGCAGCCGGCGCTCAGCCCGCGTACACCTTCGGTTCGAGCAACCCGACGTACGGCAGATCGCGGTAGCGCTCCGCGTAGTCGAGTCCGTAGCCCACCACGAACTCGTCGGGGATGTCGAAGCCCACGTCGCGCACTTCCAGGTCGGAGCGGACCGCGTCGGGCTTGCGCAGCAATGCGCACACCTCCAGCGACCGGGGGTTCCGGGTGGCGAGGTTGCGCTGGAGCCACGACAGCGTGAGACCCGAGTCGATGATGTCCTCGACGATGAGCACGTCGCGCCCGGCGATGTCGCGATCGAGGTCCTTGAGGATGCGTACGACCCCCGACGACGACGTTGCCGAACCGTACGAGCTCACCGCCATGAACTCCATCTGGGTGGGCACCTGGATGTTTCTGGCGAAGTCGGTGAGGAACATCATCGCGCCCTTGAGCACGCCGATGAGGAGCAGATCACGGTCCGGGTCTCCGCCGCCCGCCTCCGGGTAGCGCGCCGCGACGGCGGCGGCGAGCTCGGCGGTCTTGTCGCGGATTTGCTGCTCGGTGATGAGCACCGAGGCGATGTCGCCGCTGTACAACCCGCCTGCCCCCTGCGCCCCGCCGTCGATTCCGCTCACCAGGCCGTTGTTGCCGTCACCGTCGGACACGATTCCACTCCACTTCATCTCGGGTGCGCGCCTGCCGGCGCACCCGCCTCGCGCATCACCGTCAGCCTGTCATGCTGCCGCATTGCCACGACACGCACTCCGGGGCCACCGCCGCCGACGGCCACCCCGCCCTGCCCATGCCAGTCGCCGACGAGCGCGTCGATCCGGCGCAGCCGAGCATCGGTCAGTCCGGTGGCGCCCTCTCCGAGCAGCCAGCTCCGCAGGGCACGTCGCCGAACCGCGGCCGCCTCGGACGCGAGCACCCGCGCGTCCAGCCCACCACCGGCGCCGTCCCCGCGCGCAGCGGACCGTGCCAGCAGCGCGTCGGCCAGCCGCTTCAGCACTTCGTCGTCCTCACTGAGCTGCGCGGCCGTGCGGGCCAGGGATTCCGCGGCGCCGCCGCCGAGCACGTCCTCGAGCAGCGGCAGCACCTCGTGCCGCAGGCGCACGCGGGTGAAGCGCGGATCGCTGTTGTGCGGGTCGTCGTGCGGCGCGATGCCGGACTCCGCGCAGGCCGACCGCGTCACCGCCCGCCGCACGTCCAGCAGGGGACGCCCCCATGGCTCCGACCAGGCGCGCATGCCGCGGATCGAACCCGCTCCGGAGCCGCGGCCGAGCCCCAGCAGTACCGTCTCGGCCTGGTCATCGAGAGTGTGGGCGAGCAGCACCGGCCGGTCTCCGCACGCCGCGCCCAGCGCCTCGTACCGTGCCGCACGCGCCGCGGCCTCCATTCCCCCACGCCCGGCGACTTCCACCTCCACGATGCGCGCCTCCGCGCACCCCAGAGCGCGCGCTTGGCCGGCCGCGCGCTCCGCCACGGCCCCGGACCCCTCCTGCAACCGATGGTCGACGATCAACGCGGTCACATCCCCGCCGCGCGCGGCGCACTCCGGCACCGCCGCCGCCGCGAGCGCCAGGGAGTCGGCTCCGCCCGACAGCGCGACGCACACGCGGCCGCTCGGCGCGTGCGCGGGCAGCCAGCGGCGGACCGCCCGGCGGATCTGCAGCAGTGCCGGCTCGCCCGTCAGCCCAGCACGCGCGCGATCCACCGCTGCGGCTCCTCGATCTCGTCCTTGAGCGGCAGCGTCTCCGGCCCCGTCCACACGGTGTTGAACTGCTCCATGCCCACGCGCTCCACCACCGCGTCGACGAACGCCTTGCCGCGCACATACTGCGCCATCTTGGCGTCGACGCCCAGCAGCGCACGCATGACCCGCTGGACCACGCTGGGATTGTGCTCGCGGCGGTGGTCGAATGCCGCGCGGATGCGGGCCACCGTCGGCACCACCTCCGGCCCCACCGAGTCCATGACGTGGTCGGCGTGCCCCTCCAGGAGGGTGCCGAGCATGAGCATGCGGTCGATGGCCTGACGCTGAGGCTCCGACGCCGCCGCGGAGACCAGCCCGATCATGCCCTTCTCGTCCTGTGTCTCCTCGCCACGGCGACGCTTGCGCAACTGCTCCGCCACCCGGCCCAGGACGTCGGTGAGCGGCTCGTCGGCCTCCGTGGCCAACAGGTCGACCGACTCGCGCATGTATCCGGTAAGCCACGGGGACGACGAGAACTGCACGCGGTGCGTCACCTCGTGCAGGCACACCCAGAGGCGGAAGTCCGCGGGCCGCACCTTGAGCGCACGCTCGACGGCGACGACGTTCGGCGCCACCAGCAGAAGCGTGCCGTCATCGGTGAACGGGTCGTATTGGCCGAGGATCGCAGTGGAAAGGAACGCGAACACCGCGCCCGCCTGCAGCCCGCCCGCCTTGCCCGCCAGTCCGGACCCGGAACCGGCCCCGCCGGCCTCTGCTTCCGGGCCGGGCGCCCCCGTGGCAGGCCCTGTGAGCACCCCCATCGACGCGGTTGCGGCCCGCGCCCATCCGGCCCTGTCCACGACGCTGGCCGGCGGCACCGGAAGCCCGTCGGCAAGGCCCGTGACGTCCCGCACGTGCGGTTCCGCGGAGGCCGACGCCCGGGCGAGTTCCGCGTACACCTGGTCGCGGGTATAGCCGGTCATCGTGGGTCCGGGCGGCGCCAGACGCGCGGCGATGCTGCCTGCGAACGCCCAGTCGACGTCGTCTCCCGGGAAGCCCTGCCTGTCCTCGCCGGGGCCGCCGGCCTCCTCATCCGCTCCGCCGGCCGCGTGCCCCGCCTCGGGATTCAGCCCTGACATCCGCACCCCCTCAGCTGTGCCGTGATCGCGTCGAGCGCAGGACGGGCGTCTGCCGGTGCCGTGCCGCCGGACATCAGCGCGAACGCCAGCACCCGGCCGTCGACATCGGTGACCACACCGGCTAGCGTGCTCACTCCCGACAGTGTGCCCGTTTTCGCCCGCACCCATCCCGCACCGGCTTGCGCATTGGTCTCGTACCTGTCCGCCAGCGTGCCGGTGCCGGCGGCGACGGGCAACGAATCCAGCAGCGGCCGCAGCTCCGGATGCCCGGGGCCGGCGGCGGCGGAGAGCAGCTGGTCGAGCAGCCGCGCGGGGATCCTGTTGTCCACAGACATCCCGGACGAGTCGTGCAGCTCCACGCCGGTCAGGTCGAAGCCGGCACCGCGCAGCACCGATTCGACCGCGGCGGCGGTGCCGTCGAAGTCCGCGGGGCGCCCGGTGGCCAGCGCCACCTGCCGCCCCACCGCGTCGGCCAGCACGTTGTCGGAGTGGACCAGCAGCTGGCGGATCAGCTCGACCATCGGCGCCGACTGTACGCTCGCGAGCTGCTGCGCCTGTGGCGGCGCCGACGCCAGGTGCACGTCGTCCGCGTTCACGCCCAACGCGGCGGCCAGCGCCCGCCCCGCGTCCAGCGCGGGCGTGTCCGACCGCGGCGAGTCGGGGTTGCGGATGTCCAGGCGGCCGCCGTCCAGCGCGATCGGCCGCATCGGGATGATGTTGCCGCCCGCGATGTCGGCGTCGAACCACCCCTGGGCCAGCGTCGGCCCCGGGTAGAGGTCCACGTCGACGTCCACCCCCGTCACCGCCGTCCCCGAGGCGCGGATCTGCTCGGCGAGCTGCGCGATGTGCGCGGCGCCGCGGTAGTACCCCTCCGTCCCCGCGGGCTGTGCGGTGAGAGTGGGATCGCCGCCGCCCACCAGGACGACGCGTCCGTCCGCGCCCTGCACGACGGTGGTGGTGATCCGATGGTCGCGCGGGATCGCCAGCAGCGCCGCCGCGGAGGTGAGCAGCTTCGTCACCGAGGCGGGGGTCCGCGGGCGCTGAGCATCCTTCGCCCACAGCACCCGGCCGGTCGCCGCGTCGCTGATCTGGCCGGTGAGATCGCCCAGCGCAGGATCGGCCAGCGCGCCCGCCAGCGCAGCGTCGAGGCCGGCCGCAGTGGGCACGGGAGCGTCGGGCGGGACGGGCACGATCTGCGGCGACGGCGTGATCAACGCGGGAGCCGGCTGCGCGGTCGCCACCGCGGATCCGTCGTCGACCGCCCGCCAGGCCAGCACGCCGGCGACCACCACCAGCAGCGTTGCGAGCACGCCGGCCGCGATCCGCAGCCGCCGGCGCCTCCGGTGCAGGTGGCCGGCGGCGCCGCGGCCGGGGACGACACGCTTGAGCATCGAGCTGATCGTCGTTCTCCTCGGGTGCGGCGGGGGGTGGCTTCTGCGTCGTCGGAGGCGCCTGCACGGCGCTCCGCACAGCCTGGCGCCCCCAGGTCGACGTCCACAGTAACCGCAGGGGCGCTATCCTTGCCGGGTTGCCTCCGCCGCGCGCCTGGTCGACGCCGTGCCCGGCGGGCAGTGGTCGCTTGCGGCATCAGAGGCGCCCGGCGATCACCCACCACCAGCCATCATCAACTCAAAGCGAGGACGCGTGGAGTTCGACGTCACCATCGAGATCCCCAAGGGGCAGCGCAACAAGTACGAGGTGGACCACGAGTCCGGCCGCGTCCGACTGGACCGCTACCTGTACACATCCACCGTGTACCCGGCCGACTACGGCTTCATCGAGGATTCGCTGGGCGAGGACGGCGATCCGCTCGACGCGCTGGTGCTGCTGCCGCAGTCGGTGTTCCCCGGCGTAATCGTCGAGGCCCGACCGGTCGCGATGTTCAACATGGTCGACGAGGCAGGCGGTGACGCCAAGGTTCTGTGCGTGCCCGCGGGCGATCACCGTTGGGACCACATCCAGGACCTGGCCGACGTGCCCGCGCACGAGCTGGAAGCCATCAAGCACTTCTTCGTCCACTACAAGGACCTGGAGCCCGGCAAGCACGTCGAGGCCGCCGACTGGGTGGGCCGTGCCGAGGCGGAGGCCGAAGTCGAGCGCTCGTTCAAGCGTCAGAAGGAGCAGGGCGGGCACTGACGGGGTCCGGGTCCGGCGCTGAGAGCCGGCCGCCGACGCTCGTACGGATGGCCCCGCGCCCGCCTCCGTCCACACCCCCTGGGGGATGCGGACGGGGCGTGCGCTGTGTGTTTCCGGCGACGGCGGCCTACTCCTCGTCCCGTGCCGCTGCGATGCCGCCCGCGGCGCGCAGCGGCACCTCCTTCCAGAACAGCACCAGCACCCAGGCCAGCGCCGCGAAGCCGGTGGTGACCAGGAACACCTGACCCATCGCGTCGGAGAACCCCTCCGCCAGCGGCGCGGCCAGGGCGGGGTCGAGCTGCTGGATCAGCGAGCTGTCCTCGAGCACCTTGCCGGCCGCGGCCGAATCATGATCGAGCAGACCCTGGGCGAAGGTCTTGTCCACTTGGTCGCCGCCGGTCGCCGCCTGCTGGACCGCGGCGATGTACTGCGGATCGTGGGCCGCCGTCTCCAGGCGTGCGGTGATGTTCGGCGTCATCTGCGCGAACAGGATCGACAGGAAGATCGCCACGCCCAGGGTGCCGCCGATCTGCCGGAAGAACGTGGCCGCCGCGGTCGACACCCCCATGTCGCGCGCGGGCAGCGCGTTCTGGATGGCGAGCGTGAGCGGCTGCATCATGTTGCCCAGTCCGAATCCGACGATCGCCATGAATCCCATGACCACCGGGAACGACGTGTCCGCGTGCACGAAGTGCAACAGGAACATGCCGGCCATGAGCATGGTGGATCCGATGATCGGGTAGATGCGGTAGTGCCCGGTACGGGAGATCAGTTGACCGGACACCACCGATCCCGTCATCATGCCCAAAACCAGGGGCAGCATCTGCAGACCGGCCACCATCGGCGTCGACCCCTTCGCCACCTGCAGGTACTGCGGAAGCAGCATGATCCCGCCGAACATCGCCATGCCCACGACGAACGAGATCACCACCCCCAGGGTGAAGTTGCTGTTGCGGAAGAAGCGCATGGGGATCAGCGCCGCGTCGCCCATGGCGATCTCCACGAACACGAACGCGATCACCCCGACCGCGCCGATCGCGTAACAGAGCAGAGCGGTCGCGCTGCCCCATCCCCATTCGCGTCCCTGTTCGGCGACGATCAGCAGCGGCACCAGGCCCACCGCCAGCACGAGCGCACCCCACCAGTCGACGCGCGTGTCCCGGCGCACGCGCGGCAGCCGGAGATTGCGGAAGACCACGACCAACGCGACAAGGCCGACCGGCACGTTGACCAGGAACACCCACCGCCAGCCGGTGACGCCGAGGATGCTCGCATGGTCGGCGAACAGACCGCCGAGCACCGGCCCCAGCACGCTCGACGTGCCGAACACGGCGAGGAAGTAAGCCTGATACTTCGCGCGCTCGCGCGGCGCGAGAATGTCCCCGAGGATCGCCAGCGCCAACGACATGAGACCGCCCGCGCCGATCCCCTGCAACGCGCGGAACCCCGCGAGCATGTACATCGACGTGGCGGACGAGCACAGCGCCGATCCGACGACGAAGATCACGATGGCGCTCATGAACAGAGGTTTGCGTCCGACGATGTCGGAGATCTTGCCGTACAACGGCGTCGCCAGCGTTGCTGTGATGAGGTAGGCCGTGGTCACCCACGCCTGCAGAGCGTAGCCGTCCAGGTCGTCGGCGATGGTGCGGATCGCGGTGGACACGATCGTCTGATCCAGGGCCGCGAGAAACATCCCCAGCATCAGACCGCTGAGGATGATGAGGATCGCCTTATGGTCGAGCCCGGCGGGCGACTCGGAGGCGTCGCGCGTGGTGTCCGTCATCTGCGCGGGCCGTTCTCCGGCCGCGGTCCGGCACCGGAATCGCTCGCGACGATCTCGTCGCGGCGTAGCTCGTAGCCGTCGAGAAGCTTGCCCAGCAGTCGGGCGAGCTCCACCCTCTCGGACTCGGGCCATGCGCCCACGACCGCACCCAGCCGCTGGTTGCGCCGCAGCCGCATCCGTTCGGCGGCGCGCCGGCCGGACTCGGTGACCGCGATCAGGCTGGCGCGCCGGTCGTCGCGGTCCGGCTGCCGCTCCAGGTGCCCCCGCTCCACCAGTTGCGCCACGTGCCTGCTCACCGTCGATGGATCCGAGAGCATCGTCTCCGCCAGCTCGCCGGACCGCATCGGCCCGTGCTGCAGAACGGCGAACACGCACCGGTAGGCCGCCAACTCCAGCCCGTCGGCCCCGAAACGGCCCACCTGCGTCATCGTCCGCTCGCGCATCCGGTGCAGCCGGGCGAGCTGGTTGCCGAGCTCATCGGTGCAGCTGGGAATGTCTTCCGTACCCATCGCGCCGTGGGCGTCGGAACGCTGATCTGGTGACACGCATCCTCCCCGGACGGCGCTCGCACGCACCGGCGACGATGGCCGCTCCGCGCGATGAATGTGCAGGATACAAGTTTCCGCCGGGCCACGCCGTGCGCGCAACCCGCCGCCTCGCGAAGCTTCGGTCAGTGCCCCGTGAACTCCGGCGTGCGCTTCTCGAAGACCGCTGCCATGGCCTCACCGAGGTCCTTCGACGGGAGGAACGCCGCGTTCCATGCGGCAACGTACCGCAGACTAGCGTCGATCCGGGCGCTGCGGGTGTGACCGAGAACCGATTTGATGCCGTGCACCACCAGCGGCGGATTGGCCGCGATCTCCTGTGCCGCCGCACGCGCCGCGGCCAAAAGCGCGTCCCGGTCCTCGTAGACGTCGTTGACCAGGCCGATCCGCTCGGCACGCGCCGCATCGATGTCGCGGCCCGTCAAGGCCAGCTCGCGGGTATGGCCCTCACCGACGATCCCAGCGATGCGTGCGAGGGTGCCCATGTCCGCCACCATCCCCACCTTGACCTCGCGGATGGAGAACCGGGCATCGGCCGACGCGTAGCGGAAATCGGCCGCGGTGATCACGTCCACACCGCCGCCGATGCACCAGCCGGCGACGGCGGCGACGACGGGCTTGCGGCACCGCTCCACCGCGCTCGCGGCCTCCTGCATGGCCAGGATCAGGTCGTGGAACTCGGTGCGCTCCTTCGCCTGCGCGCCGGGCGCGAGCACCGGACCGAGCGAGGGCGCGACCGCAGGCAGGTCCAAGCCGTAGGTGAAGTGCTTACCCGCGCCGGTGAGCACGACGGCGCGGACTTCCGGGTCCGCGTCGAGCACAGCGAACACACGCGGGCATTCCGCCCAGAATGCCGGGCCCATCGCGTTGCCGCGGCCGGGGCCGGTCAGCGTCACCTCGGCCACGTGCCCGGCGCGTTCGACGGTCATCGATTCGTACGGGCCGTACCGCCCCTCCCGATCCGCGCCGGAATCCTGCGTCCGCGTGTCCTCTGCCATGGTTCCTGCACCGTCCTCATCGCCTGAGCCGTCGTCCCGCCGACGTCGCCGGAATCACCCTACTCGCCGGTAGCAGGCGCCGCACCCGGCTCGCAGTCGGCGGTCGCCGACGCAGCGGCGTGCGGCCGGGCGGCTCGACGCGCGGCCTGGCACAATGCGGCGGTGCCCACCCCCCACTCCGCCGACGGCGCCACGGAAGACGGCGACCCTGTGGGCGGCGATGCCCCCGTCACCGATCCCGGCACCCCCGCCATCGCGACCAGCACCCTGTCCCGGCACGGCATGGGTGCCGTGCTCGCGGCCACGGTCTTCGCCGCGGCCGCCGGATACGTGGTCATGCTGCTGGCCGGACGGCAACTCGGCGCGGCCGGCTACGCCGATTTCACCGTCTACTGGGCACTGTTCTTCACCTTCGTCGGGATCGCCAACGGGCTCATGCAGGAATCCACCCGCTCGGTGAGTGCGGAGGAGGCGACCCGCGCGGGTACCGCACCGGACGGCGGCCCCGCGACCGGCCGTTCCACGAGCCCCGCGCTGCTCGCCGCCGGCGTCGGCCTGGTCATGGCGCTGCTCATCGTGGTCACGTCCCCGCTCTGGGCGTCACGCGTACTCCAGGGTCACGAGGTGCTCGGCATCGGCGTCCTGGCCGTGTCCGTGTGGACCGTCGCGGTGCAAGCCGCGCTATGGGGCCTCGCGGCGGGCCGGGGCCGATGGTTGCTGTACGCCTGCGGGATGGCCGCCGACGCGGCGCTGCGCCTCATCGTCGCGGTGTGGGCGGTCGCGGCGGGCTACGGGATCGTCGCCTTCGTCTTCGCGACGGTGGCGGGCGCGGTGTCCTGGCTGCTGCTGCTGACCGCCTCGTCCGGACGCACCACCCTCGCCCGCCGGGTGCACGAGGCGCCCCGGAGCTTTCTGCGCAGGACCCTTCAGGCCATGGCCGCCTCTGCCGCGACGTCCGTGCTCATAGTCGGGTTCCCTGTGCTCCTGGCCGGCGCGGAATCCTCCGAACTGGGCGACGCCGCGGGTTCGCTGCTGTTCGCCGTCACCGTGACGCGCGCGCCGCTGCTGGTTCCGCTGACGTCGTTCCAGAGCGCCATCATCGTCTACTTCGTCGAACGCAGGTCGACCCTGCTGCGCGCGCTCGCCTTGCCGCTCAGCGCCGTCGCGGCGGTGGGCGCGGTGGGCGCCGTGCTCGCGTGGTGGATCGGCCCGCCCCTGATCCGGCTCGTCGGCGAGGGCTTCGACATGGCGGGCAGGCCCCTCGCCGCGCTCGTCGGCGGCGCGGTCACCACTGCGGCGCTCATGCTCACCGGGTGCGCCACCCTCGCGTCGGACCAGCACCGCGCGTACGCCGCCGGCTGGTGGGCGGCCACCGGCACCGCGATCGTCATCCTCACGCTGCCGTGGGACATCACCACCGCCACTGTGACCGCGCTGGTGGTCGGGCCGCTCGTCGGCATCGCCGTGCACCTGTCCGCGGCGCTCTCTGCGGTCCGCCACGCTCCGTTACGCGCGCCGGATTACATTTCGGACACACTCCCCCGCTAGTATTCCCCACGACACCCGAGCAATCGTCGCGAAAGAGGCCACCCGTGCAGGACATGTCCGATGTCTGGCTCGTGGTCCCCGTATACAACGAGGCGCCGGTGATCCGCGAGGTCGCCGAGTCCGCCAACCGGACCTTCCCCAACGTGGTGTGCGTCGACGACGGCAGCCGCGACGGCTCCGCCGACGAGATCCTCGCCGCCGGCGTCCACCTGGTGCGCCACCCCGTCAACCTGGGGCAGGGCGCCGCCATCCAGACCGGCGTCGAGTTCGCGCGCAGCCGTCCCGGCGCCCGGTACTTCGTCACTTTCGACGCCGACGGCCAGCACCGCACCGAGGACGTCGAGACCATGGTGGGCCGGCTGCGCTCGGAGCCGGTGGACATCGTCGTCGGCACCCGCTTCGGCGGGCAGGACTCGTCGAGCGTCCCGCTGATCAAGCGGTTCGTGCTGCGTACGGTGGTGGCACTGAGCCCCCGCACCCGCCGCCTCGGCCTCACGGACGCGCACAACGGGCTGCGGGTGTTCGACAAGACCGTCGCCGACCAGCTCGACATCACGATGAACGGCATGAGCCACGCCTCCGAGTTCGTGCAGCTGATCGACGAGCACGACTGGCGCGTCTCGGAGCAGCCTGTGACGATCCTCTACACCGAATACTCCATGGCCAAGGGGCAATCGCTCCTCAACGGCGTCAATATCCTCTTCGACGGGCTGCTGCGCAGCAGGATCAGGCGGTGAACTGCAGTGATCATCCAGATCGTTCTCATCGTCGCGGTACTCGTCTTCTTCATCTACTACTTGCGCTCCCGCGGCAGCTCCCGCTCGTCGGCGCTGTTCAAGCTGCTGTTCCTCGCGTTCTGCCTCTTCGGGATCTACACGGTGGTCCGCCCGAACGACCTCACTGAGGTGGCGCAGGCGATGGGGGTGGACCGCGGCACCGACCTCATGCTCTACGCCCTGGTGGTGACGTTCGGGTTCACCACGGTGGGCACCTACCTGCGCTTCCGCGAGCAGGAACTGCGCTATACGCGCCTCGTCCGGGCAATCGCGCTGCAAGGCGCGGAAATCCGCATTCAGGAGGCCGCCATCGAGCCGGCCGTGCGGGCGTCCGCCGCCGGGAGTGCGGAAAGCCCCGGTGCCGGGTCGGCCGGCGAGGACGCCACCGCGATGGACTCGGCCGACGGACCCACGCGCGCAGGATGACGGGAACCCCCATCGAGCTCTCCGTCGTCATGCCGGTGTACACCGGCGCCGACCCGGCGCACTTCCACCGTGCGCTCGAGAGCGTGTACGCGCAGACCTATCCGGCGGCCGAGGTGATCGTCGTCGAGGACGGCCCGCTGCACCCCGGCCACCACGAGGTGCTCGACGCTTTCGCCGACCGCGAGCCCGCACTGCGCCGGATCGTCCTCCCGGAAAACCGCGGGGCCGCCGCGGGCAACCAGGCCGGGCTGGAGGCGGCGCGGTTCGGGTGGATCGCCAAGGCCGACGCCGACGACGTCAACCTCCCCGCGCGCTTCGCGGTGCAGGTGGAGGCGATCGCGCAGGCCGAGCGCGACGGCCTCCCGCTCGACTGCGTGGGCTCGGCGGTATTCGAGTTCGACGGCGGGCCCGCGGGCGAGGAGGCCGACCACGTGGTGGGACTGCGCAGCCTGCCCGGTCCGCCCCGGGCACTGGCGCGTTACGCCCGCCGCAACAGCCCCCTCAATCATCCGACGGTGCTGTATCGACGCGATCTCGCCCGGAGCGTCGGCGGCTACCGGCACGTCCCCTACATGGAGGACTACGACCTGTTCGCCCGCATGCTGGCCGCCGGTGCCCGCATGCGCAATCTCTCCGAGCCGCTGGTGCTCTTCCGCGCAGGGGACGCGATGCTGGGCCGCAGGCGCGCACCCGGCATCTTCGCGGCCGAGCGGACGATGCAGCGCAACCTGCGCGCCTACGGGCTCGCCGGGCCGGTCGAGTCGCGGGTCAACCTCGCCGCACGCACGGCCTTCCGCCTGCTGCCCGCGCCGCTGCTGCGCCGGGCCTACCGGGGGCTGTTCCACAAGAGCGCGCGCTGACCGTCGCGCGCTGACCGGGCCCGACGCGTCAGCGCAGGCACGGCAGCACGGGCCCGGCGCGTCAGAATCCCGGCGGCAGGACCTCGGCCGGCGCGTCCCAGTTCTCGGCGCCGGAGCGGTCGGCGAACGGGGCCCAGCCGTACCGGGTCTCGCCGGGCTTCGGCGGCTCCCAGCCGCGCACCTCGTAGATCTTCGTCTCACCGTTGTCGTAGATCCGTTTGAGCCCGGGGGTGCGGTCCAGGTCGAGCAGGCCGCGGGGCACCGTCTGGAACGGCCAGTACACGGGCGGGCTCATCACGACGTACTTGATGTCGAGCTGCTGCAGCGCGGCGTCCACCCGCGGGTTGATCCCGGCGGTGTTGAGCCGGTCCCACAGAGCCCACGTGCGCGGCCCGACCGGATCGGGGAAGGCGAAGTGGGTGAATAGCGGGTGCAGCCCCTCGAGCGCATACATCCACCCCATGCCCTGGTCCGGGTCGACGAAGATCGTCGTCGTCCGCGCGTCGGGCAGTGTCGCCAGGTACTGCATGGCCGCCCGGTCGTCCGGAGAGATCATCCGGCCGAAGCGGTCGCCCACGGCCATGGCCCCCATCCGGTCGGCGTAGGTGGAGACCACGGCGCCCGACGTCACCGGGACCGCGATGGTGAGCAGCACCAGCACCACCGCCGCCAGTCCGCGCCGGGCCGGGACCCACCGGCGCAGCGCCGAATACACGCCCCACACGGCGAGCGCGATCCCCGCGCCGCCGAGCGCCACCACGATGAGGGCCACCGCGTACTGCAGTCGGCGCGGATCGGTGTAGAAGGCGTTCGAGAACACTCGGAGCAGGTCCGTCGCCGTGCCGCCGACCGCCTCGATGGCGTCGCACACGACCAACAGCATCAGCGCCCACACCACCGTCATCCACACGCTGAAACGGGCCAGTAGCACCACGCACGCCAGGACGGCGAACGCCAGCAGCACCCACGGGGCGGGGAACGGGGCGGTCCATTGGTTGGTCAGGGTGAAGGCGTCGTGCACCGCGGTCCACCGCGAGAGGTCGAGGCTGAAATCGTAGGACTCGATCGACGTCTGCTCACCGAGAACGCCCCGGATCTGCGGCAGCATCACCGCGACGGTGAGCACCGCGACGCCCGCGAGCGCCGCCAGGTCGCGGAGCCGGCCGCGACGGGGCCGCCACAGCGCCTCGAACACCCACCACAAGCCCAGCAGCAGCGCGGAGAACACCGCCCCCGACGGGTGCACGCCCGCGATGCCGATCAGGCCGAGCGCCGCCAGCGGGATCCGGCGCGGCGCCCCGGTGACGGACATCACCAGCACGACGGTCATTCCCGCCATCGCCGCGCCCACGGCGTTGGGGTTGGCGGTGGTGAGGAACTCCACGTAGGGCAGCGACGGGAGCACCCCGCTCACCGCGCCCGCGCAGCCCGCCGCCAGTGCGGCGGCTCCCGGGGAGAAGCGGTCGCGCACGATCCGCCAGGCCAGGGCGGCGGCGGACAGCGGGATCACCAGCGCCAGGCACGTCATCGTCCAGATGTTGATGACGGGCAGGATGTCCGATCCGGTGAGGCTCTTCAGCAGGGCGCCGAGCGCATGCCAGGCGTCCGGGTAGTAGAAGTCCGCATGGGTCTCCACCTGGAACAGCCGTCCCAGGTCGGTGGCCCCCGCGATGCCGGTGTCGTCGATGAACGTGATGACGTTGGCGTGCCACTGCTCGTCCCAGACGTTCGACAGGCTCGCGATGCCGTCCGGCACCTTCGACAGTCCGCGGAAGAGGATCCCGAAGATCGTGCCCGCACCCACCAGCACGCCGACGACGGCGGCGGCCACGCCCGCCCACGGGACACCGGCGGGCGGAGCGAGCCAAGAGCGCCGGGCGGGGCCGTCCGCCGGGACGGGCCCGTCGGAGTCATCAGACGGGGCATGCCCGGCGGAGGCGCGGCGGGCCAGCGTGAAGCTGTACACCGCACCGAGCGCCAGGAAGATCACGAGCGTCACCAGCGCCGACCACGAGTTCCATGGCAGCCCCGATGCGCCGGTGACGATGGTGCCCACCACCACCATGCCGAAGGTGATCGGAATCGCCAGCGCCGCAGCGACGGTCCAGCGCAGCCGCACGGTGAGCGCGACGAGGAACCCTGGCACCACAAGTAGGAGGGCGCCGACTATCGCGAGCAAGGCTGTCTGCACGGCCGAGCCGACTCCCTTCATCCCATGCGTCGGGTCCCCCCGCGCGGGTGCGTCGGCGGGCGCCGATCGTCACGTCTGCCGACGGGCCGAGGAGAAGCGGCCGAGCCCGTTCGTGTCCCCGCAAGGGGCGGTGCCGACCGGCCGAACGACACCGTGGGAAGCATACGTGCGCGCCATGCCGGTGTCGTAGGGGCGGGGGTGCGAGTCGGCGGCCAGGCATGTTGAATTCCCCTACCGCCGCCGGAGTGCGCCGCGGCAGTACAGGGCTGTGAGGTGGCGCCGAGGAAAGGATCAGCGCACGACGTGACGCAGCAGGGGCCCCAGTCCGCCGCGGGCCTCCTTGGTGCGCACGGCCTTGGGAACCAGCGCGAGCGCGTGCAGACGGGATGTGAGGTGGCCCCGTGCCTCACGGGCGGCGCGCCGCCAGCCCAGGGCCTCGAACCGCCCGGCCTGCTCGACATAGAAGCGGCGCTCCTCGTCGAACCGCCGGCCGTCCAGCGCCCGCACGGACGAATCCGACGCCGAATGCCGCCGGTACAGAAAGCCCAGGCGCGGATCGAAGACCATCCGCCCGCCGTCGGCGACCACATCGCACAGCAGCGCCAGGTCCTGGACAACGTCGAGCCCTTCCCGGAAGCCGATCCGCTGCACCGTCTCCGACTTCCACGCCAGCGACGGGAAATAGGTCCAATTGCCCCGCATCAGGCCCACCGCGAGCTCTTCGCCCTCGTACACCGTCCGGGACTCCGGGCGCGGCGCAACGCGGCCCTTGATCGCGTCGCCGAGCGGCCGGATGGCCCGGTCGTGCTCGTCCACCACCTGCACGCCGCATTCGAACACGTCCGCGTCGGGGTGGGCGGTGAAAGCCTCGGCGGCGTGCGCCAGATAGTTGGGCAGCATGATGTCGTCCGCGCCCATCACCACCACGACGGGGGCGGTGGCCATCGCCAGCGCCTTGCGGTAATTGCCGTTGGCACCGAGATTCTCCGCGTTGCGCTCGTAGACCACACGGTCGTCGCGGGCGGAGATCTCGCCGAACCAGCGGGCCGGTTCATCGCTGGGGTATCCGTCGTCCAACACGATCAGTCGCCAGGCGGAATGCGACTGGTTCAGCACGCTCGAGGCCGCGGCCTTCATGTAGTCGACGTCGCCGTAGTACGGCAGCAGCACATCGATCTGCAGGGATTCGGGGTGCACAGTGGTTCCTCACCGCGTGCCGTCTGCCGCACGCTCGGATGGTCGCAGCTCTTTCCGGAACGAACCTACGGGCGCTGTGCAAGCCGTGCCACGATCGCTGGTCATCGGCGCCGCACGCGCCGCGACCGCCACGCCCGTCCATGGGAAAAATGTGCGGTAGTTCACCCGGGCAACCGACCTGCGTGAATGCCGAGTCAACCTCCTTCATATTTGATTCATGTCACATTCGCTGATGCGGGACGGATAGAATTCCGGCGATCCGGCACCACGGCCGGACCGGACGAACAGAGAAACACATGGGTTCCATCGGAGACGTGATCAGCGCCGCGATCCTCGGCTCGCTCGGCACCATCGACGGCATCCTGGGGGCCGCCGGCTCAGAGGATATGGGCTCGCTCGCCGCCAAGGCCGGGGACATGCTCGGCTCGCTCACCACCGGCTCGGCCGAGTAGTCGACCCGCATGAGTCGGGGCCGGGTGCGTGCACCCGGCCCCGACTCATGCCACGACCGCCACGGCGATCGGCCTCTCAGTCCACGAGCTCGACGATCGTCGCGTTGGCCATCCCGCCGGCCTCGCACATCGTCTGCAACCCGTAGCGGATGCCGTTGTCACGCATGTGGTTCACCAGGCGTGTCATGAGGATGGCGCCGGAGCCGCCCAGCGGGTGTCCCACGGCGATCGCCCCGCCGAGCGGGTTCATCCTCTCCATGTCCGCGCCGGTCTCCGCGAGCCACGCCAGCGGCACCGGGGCGAAGGCCTCGTTCACCTCGAATGCGCCGATGTCACCGATGGACAGGCCCGACTTCTTCAGCGCCTTCGCCGTGGCGGCGATGGGCGCCGTGAGCATGATCACCGGGTCGTCGGCGGCCACCGCGACCGTGTGCACGCGCGCGATCGGCCGCATGCCGTGTTTCCGGGCCGTCTCCTCGGTGGCGACGAGCAGCGCACCGGCGCCGTCGGAGATCTGGGAAGCGTTGCCGGCGTGGATGACCCCGTCCTCTTTGAACACGGTCTTCAGCTTGCCCAGTCCTTCGACCGTGCTGCCGCGGCGCACTCCCTCATCCTGTTCGAGGCCGGCCAGCGGCGCCAGCTGCGCATCGAAGGCCCCGGCGTCGATGGCCCGCGCGGAAAGTTCGTGCGAGCGCACCGAGTACTCGTCCAGCTGCGCGCGGCCGAAGCCCCACTTCTCGGCCACCATCTCGGCGCCCACGCCCTGGTTGAACCCCCGTACGCCGAAACGCTCGAGCACGCTCGGCGGGTTGGGATCGCCGCCGGTGTTCGAGCCCATCGGCACGCGGGTCATCGACTCCGCGCCGCCCGCCACGACGAAGTCCTGCTGCCCGGCGGCCACCGTCGCGGCCGCGAAGCTGAGCGCCTGCTGGCTGGATCCGCACGCGCGGGTGATCGTGGTGCCCGGCACCGAAGAGGGCCACCCGGCGGCCAGCACGGCGTTGCGGGCCACGTTCCCCGCCTGCTCCGAGTACTGCATGACTGTCCCCCACACCACGTCGTCGACGAGGGCCGGGTCGATCCCGGTCCGCGTGGCGAGCGCGCCCAGCACGTGCGCGGACAGGTCCACCGGATGGACCTCGGCGTAGGCGCCCTTGCGTTTGCCGATGGGGGTCCGGACGGCGTCGACGATGACGGCAGAGGTCATGGGGGTCCTTCCTGGGACAACGGGGGTCGGCGGTGGCGCCGCGAAGACTGTGCGCACGCCCGCACTGCATCATGTGCAGGCTACGGGAGGGTGCGCTGCACCACGATCGGGCCGTCCGCCTGGCAGAACCGGCCCGGTCACCGCGCGCGCTCGCCCCGCAACCTGGCCCAGCCGGCCGCCAGCAGGACGGCCGTCACCGCGGCGACGTAGGCCAGCGCGCCGTCCCTCCCCCACGACGGGCTCAGCGCGATTTCCTGCCCCGAGGCGTAGACGCCGTTGAGGAACGGCATCCAGCCGATCAGGTCGCCGCCGCCGGGCAGCATCACGGCGGCGTTCTCGATGAACAGCGCCCACAGAGTCAGTACCGCGACGGCCGCGGCCGGCCATGGGACCAGCGCGCCAACCGCGACCCCGATCCCGACGGCGAGGAAAGCATAGGCCGGGAGGGCCCACAACAGGCGGATGCCCTCGGCCGACGCCACCTCCATCTGCCCGTATACAGCAGGAAAAAGCGCAGGCAGCGCGACCATCAGCAGGAACGCGCACATCACCATGCCGAGGGCGGACGCGGCGCCGACGAGGATCCACCGGCCGAGCATCCCCGTCAACGGCCGCGGCGCGCCGTGGCGCGTGACCTCCGCAGCGGGGCCGCGGACCGCCGTGCCCTGCGCATAGGCGGCGACCACCGCGAACACCGTCACACCCAGGTAGACGAGCCAGTAGACGGAGTTCGACGTGGGCACCTGCCGTACTTGCAGCAGGCTGTCGGCGCCGTGCAGCTTCTCGGACACCGCGGCGACCGCGAGGGTGACGGCCACCGGCAAGCCCAGCCCCAGCGGAAGGGCCACGCGCAGCAGAAGTCCCCGGCCACCGCCCAACCGAATCCCCTCGGCGCGCACCGAGCGCGCGAGCACGGTGGCCGCGCTCACGCCGCCCCCCGCACGCGGAGCGCACCGGCGGCGCGCGGAACGTGCGCGAGGAAGGCCGTCTCCAGGTTCGCGTGCGGCCCACGCACCTCGTCGACCGTCCCCCGCGCCACGATCACCCCGCCCTCGAGGATGAGGACCGTGTCCGCGGTGGCCTCGACCTCGGCGAGATCGTGCGAGGCCACGATCACGCACCTGCCCTCGTCGGCCCACGCGCGCAGCAATCCCCGCAGCCAGAGCACGCCCGCGACGTCCAGTCCGTTCATCGGCTCGTCCAGAATCACGTTGCGCGGGTTGCCGACCAGGGTGGACGCGATCCCGAGGCGCTGACGCATGCCCAGCGAATACCCGCGCACCGGACGGTCCGCCACCGCCTCGAGACCGGTCCGTCGCAGCAGCGCCTCCACCGCGTGTGCGGGCACCCCCGTCTGCGCGGCGAGCCAGCGCAGGTGCCGACGTCCCGAATGGCCGGGGTGGAAGGCGTCCGCGTCCAAGTACATGCCCAGATGCCGCGCTGGCGCGTCGGTCCGGCCCAGCTCGCGCCCGTCCACTTGGGCGGTTCCCGAATCGGGGCGAAGCACCCCGCTGAGGCACCGCAGCAACGTCGACTTCCCGGTTCCGTTGAGACCCAGCAGGTAGGTCAGCGTGCCGTCGCCGAACAGGTGCGACACCCCGGCAAGCGGCACCGTGGGGCGCCGTCGGGCTCCGAAGGTGCGGGTGAGGGAGTGCGCTTCGATCATGGCGTGGTCCTGATCATGGGGTCGGTCCGGGAGTTTCCGGCGTGCGATCGCGGCTTCCCGGTGCATACGCCGGTCAGCTCAGCCATTGCAGTAGATCGGCAGGCCCACCGTCCGCACCCCCGCGCACAGCGACGACGACGCCAGTTTCCAGACGCCTTCCTGCCAGACGAACTCGATCGGCATGTCCACGCCCGGCATCCCCGCCGAGAAGCTGTGCAGCTGCACGGTGATCCGGTCGCCCTGGCGCTGCATCGGTCCGGTGACCCGGCTCCAGCCGCGCGGGGCCCGGAAGAGACCGAGGTTGTAGACGGTGTTCGGCACGATCACGCCTCCCATGCCCGCCTCGATGTTGCGGGCCTTGGCCTCGTCGGATGCGGCGGTCGCCGTGATGAAGTAGACGAGGTTGTTGAGGTCGGCGAGCGTCGGCTCGGCGGCGGGCACCGTGAAGTCCGGCGGCAGCGGGGACGGCGGCGCCCACGCGGTCGCCTCGGTCTGCTCCTGTGGTTCGGCCGCCCGGCTCTGCGGCTGGGCAGCTTGCATTCGCGGTTCCGCGTCCGGCGTGGCGTGTGCCGGTTCGGCCGGCGGGGAGGGCGGGGCGCCGTCCCCGCCGGCGGTGTCCGTTCCCGTAGAGGCAGCGGCGGGAGCCGGCGGAACGGCCTGGGTCGGCGGCGCCACCGGAGCCGACGGCAGGGCGGACTCCGTCGGATCCACGGCCGGCCCGGCCGCGCCGGCGCCCGGGTCCGCGACCACGCGCACTACGGCGGGCTGCGCAACGGCAGCGGACTCATCACGGCGCATTCCGACGATCCCGACGCTGAGGATCAGCGATGCGACGACGGCCGCCACCCCCGCGGACGCCAGGATCGTCGGCCAGTGCAGCGCGTGCGGCTTCCCCGGCGCGCCGTCGGCGGCGATGAAATACCCTTCGTCACCGAATCCGTCGCCGTCACCGGCACGGCCGCTCACTGCTTGACGGCGACGAGCGCGATCGCCGACATGTTGTCGCGGTAACGCCGGAACACCGACCGCATCTCCAGGACACGCTTGCGCGCGCCCGGGTTGCGCAGCAGGTTGATGACGATCGTCAGGACGCCGCGCACACCCTCGTCGTCGAGGTTGCGTTTGGCCTCCAACAGCGCCATGTCCGTATGCCGGACCGTTTCTACGCGGAATCCGTGCTTCTCGAACAGCGCGGTCCACTCGTGCGTCGTCAGCGGGCGGGCGTTGACCTTGATGGAACGGGCCAGGGCCTTGCGGATCTCGGTCTTCTGCTCGTCGTCGAGGGTGTCGGGCTCGATGGCCAGCTCGTGCACCGCATAGCGGCCGCCCGTGCGGAGGACCCGGGCCGCCTCCGCGACGATCGCGTCCTTGCCACGCGGACTCTGCATCGTCAGCATCGCCTCGCCCACCACCAGGTCCGCGCTGGCGTCCTCGAGCCCGGTCTCCGCCGCCGGCGCCTCGCGCACGGTGCCGCGGCCGCTGATGTTCGCCCGCGTGGACAGCACGGCGTCCGGGTCCTCGTCGACTCCGGTGTAGCTGCGGGGGCCGGCCTCGAGGATCAGCGCCGCCGTCCTGCCCAGCCCGGGCGCCAGCTCCACGACGTCCGCTCCCGGGACCCTCGCCGCCGTGAGGAGCGCGTCCGTCATCTCCCGTCCCCCGGGGCGCAGGACCCGCTTGCCCAGCCGCGCCAGCAACCAATGCCCTGGAAGGTCTTCGATGGGACGCTGCGGGAGCGGGATGCTCACGGTCATGACGGGCCTCCTGGTCGGCGAATAAAGCACATTGATATGCGTCCTATTCTGAAGGACAGTCCACCAATTAGGCAAGGCTAGGTTTACTTGGTGTGGAGGGTTCCGCAGCCGACTGTTCTCTCACCGCCGCAACGGCGCGCGCGCCAGAAGAATCGCGGGCACCGCCCCGATCACCAGCAACACGAAGCCGCACGGCGCGGCGGCGGTGAAGTCGAGCACCTCCCCGTTGGTCGTCGACCGCAGCGCGGTGGCCAGCGATTTCTCGCCGGTCGGCTGCAGCAGCAGTGTCGTCGTCAACTCCTTGCCCGCATCCAACGCCCCAGCGTCCCCGCCCAGATGCCGCAGCAGCCCGGACACCGTGCCCCACAGCGGAATCGCCAGCGCGGCGGCCGCGACCATGAAGCACAGCAGCAGCAGCAGCCACAGCGAGGTGGACCGCCCGAGCCGCCAACGCATCGGCGGACGCGGCGTGCCCCGCCCGGTGCGCAACGGACGCGCCCGGCCGCGCAGCAGCCGGTCGACGAACAGCAGCACGATGGCCACCGGCGAGGACGACGACGAGGGCACGCGCGGACTCGGGCATGCCCAGCACCGTCGCCCTCTGGACGATCGCGGTGGTGAGCGTGGAGTAGCCGAGCATGTGCACCGCGCCGAGAACTCGGTCGCGTCCAGAAGGCGGTGTAAACGCTGGCGCCGGACCGCCTCTTCGCGATGAAGTTTACGTGGTGGGTGCGGATCGCTCGTGATTTCTTGGCGGGATCAGCCTTGGGGCTCGACGACAAGCCACTGCACGTCGCCTTCGGCAGCCCATAAGGCTCCGGTGAGCTCGTCAGGTTCTTGTCCTTCTTGAAGCAGCGCGTCGTGCTCAAGTGCCGCGTCGTACACGGTGTGCGCCTCTTGCCCGGAAAGCCACCCGCTCTCACCGGAGGTGATGTCGCCGGCACGAGGGTTTTCGAGGAACTCGGATGGGTCGGGCCCAGGCCACTGGGGCACGTCATCGACCGTGAGGCTCGTGTCCAGCATCCCCGGGCGGTAGACGATCACTTGATCGGGATAGTCGGTGAGCGGGGCGTACGCATCTGACGGCAGCGGCGACGCGGTGCTGACCGAGTCGGACGTCTGGGCACTACTGCAGCCCGTCGCGAACAACGCGATCCCTGCTATTCCGGCCGCAAAAGCCATGGCGCACCGCTTGGTCAACGTCATCGGTCCTTTCACCGGGCAGGCTATCGCTGCCGCCACGCGAGCGCGCTGTAAGGTGCCCGCTTCGCTCTTCTGCGCTCACCATATCCGCAGGCGACTACACCATGACTCGCAATGATTACGCCGACGAGCGGGTCCGCTCCGCGAACAGCGGGGGCGCGGCGCGCACGCGGCCACCGGCCTCTGCCGCGCCGGTGATCGCGAGCACGTGGACGGCGGATCCCACCGGAGGTATGTCCCTGCCTTCGAGTCGCACCAGCAGCGGGGTCCCGTCGACCACGCGGAGCCGTACCAGGCCGTCGTGTCCGAAGAAGCTCGTCGCGCACACCGTGGCGGGCGTGCCGTCGTCGACGATGGCCAACTGCTCGGGGCGCAGCACCAGCGTCCGGTCATCGGTGGCCCCGGTGCCGAGACCGTCGAACAGCGCCGAGGACAGCACTCGCAGGCGTCCGAGCGGGCAATCAACCTCCACCAGGTCACCGTCCCCGCCGTGCACGCGGCACGGGATTTCGACCGATTCGCCGAGGAACGCCGCCGCGGCGGGATCGACCGGGCGCGCGTACACGTCCGCGGGGTCCCGGATTGCACCACCCGCCCGTCGCGCATCAATGCGACGTGGTCGGCGAGGGAGAGCGCCTCGGGCTGGTCGTGCGTGACGAGCACGGCGGTGGCCTGCACATCGCGCAGCAGGTGACGGACCTCCTCGCACAGCTCCACGCGCAGCGCCGCATCGAGCGCGGAGAACGGCTCTTCCAGCAGGATCACCGAGGGAGCGGGGGCCAGCGCACGCGCCAATGCGACGCGCCGCTGTTGGCCGCCGGGGAGCTCGTCCGGCCGGCGGTCGCCGTAGCCGGGAAGACCGACGAGCTCAAGTATCTCGTCGACGCGCGCCCGCCGGCGGCGGCGTGCGACAAGGTTGAAAGCCGACAGAAAACCGTCGGGCAGGCCCTAAGCGACGTTCTGGGCGACGCTGAGGTGCGGGAACAGCGCCCCCTCCTGCGCCACGATCCCCACATTCCGGTTTTCGGGTCGCACGAAGGCGCCCGGGCCGACGACGAGCGTGTCGCCCAAGTGGATGGTGCCCGCGTCGGGACGGTCGAAACCCGCGAGCGCACGCAGCAGGGTGGTCTTGCCGCAACCCGACGCGCCGAACACCGCCGTGAGCTCGCCCCTGCGCACATCCAGATCGCCCCCGCGGAGTGCGTGCACCGGCGCCGGCCGCGACGGGAAGACGCGGGTCACACCACGAACACGGAACATGAGGTAAGGCTACACACAGAATGCGCGACGCAAAGGCCGTGGGGACTGTTCAGCGGTCGGCCATGCCGACAGCCCCCCGCGACAACGGTGGACATCGGACGGACTCCCGGACCGATGTCCACCGCGTCGGCACGGTCAATGCGACGAGATCGCACAGGTGGCGGTGTCCACCTGGCGTACGGCTCCCGCCCCGGAGATCAGCAACGTCCCGTTCCCTGTGTCCAGGATCCTCTCGGAGGCACGTATCGCGGGCACCGTTCTGCACACCTCGGCGCCGCTGTCGAGGACCACGACCCGCCGGGTCCCCCCATCACTGACGATCTGCGCCGCGAGGCCGGAGTCCCCGCCGAGAGCGAACGGTCCACTGATCACTCGGGTGGCCGCCGTCGTAGTCGTGGGCTGCGACCTCGTGGTCGATTCGGGTGCAGTCGCGGAGGGTGTCCCGGTCCTCGTCGCAGTGGGCTCCGCCGCAGTGGTCGGCGCAGTCGTGACGGGCGCAGACGAGGTCGGCGCAGTCGTGACGGGCGCAGTCGTAACGGGCGCAGTCGAGGTCGGCGCCGAGGTCGCGGTCGATTTCTGCGGCGCGCGCGCGAGCGCGGCATATTGCAGATTCGCGCCCGATGCGTCGCCATCGCAGTAGGTGTAGTTGTCGTACTTCTGATGCACCTTGGTTCCGCGGTACTCCGTGGAGAGCTCACCAGCCGGATTCACTGTGTACAGCCGGACGATGTAGTCCCAGCCGGTATGACCACCGACCATGTTCTTGTCCACCCAGATATCCAGCGTATCGCCCGGTCCGGGAGTGAGATCCCGTGTCTCCACGACCGTGCCGTTCAACTGCGTGACGGTCAGTCGGTAAGTGAAGTTGGAGTTGTACGGCTCGACGGGCCTGAACCAGATCACGGCGCCGCCCTGTTCCAAGCCGTAGCTGTCATTCCAGCAGCCGTAATCAGCCGGCGCCACTGCTGGCAGCAGATCCCCTGCCGCCGTGATGTTCCCGGAGGTCGCCGTCACGGCGTCCGTGGCAGCAGCACTGGTGTCGACCGCCTGGGCCACGCCAAACGCGGTGAGCACTGCTGCGCCGCCCGCCAGCAGCGGGCGCAGCCGCACCCGCCTGAGCTTGTCAAACATTGCTGGGCTCCTCTGTCCGCGAAGTGTCCTCGGTCGTATCTTCGGCCGTCGATTCATTACTCGTGGTCCCCCGCCCGGGTCGGAACGCCACCGCCAGCAGCACCCCCGCCAACACGCCGGCGGCGAAGACCATCGCGGTGCTTGACGCCCACGACACGGCGTAGCCCAGGTAGGGCACGTGGGTGATCACGCGCTTGGTCTCGGTGATCGCGTACGGCATCGGATCCAGCACCGTGTTTGCGTCACCCTTCAGTCGCACCCGCGCGCTGCCGTCCCCGCGCATGTCCACGGACACCACGCGGTGCGTCACCGGCGTGCCGCCCGGGCCGTCGACGGTGATGATGTCGCCCTCACGCACGTCGCCCGCCGGAATCTGCCGGGCCAACGCCAGCGACCCGGTGTCGATGGCGGGCGACATCGAGCCCGATCGGAACACCAGCGGGGTCACACCGAGCACCACCGACGCGACCGTCGCCGCGATGCACAGCACGCCGAGTGCCGCACCGAGATTCAGCGCGACCTCGCGCGCCCGCCGGCCTCCGCCGCCTGTCCCCGGCATCAGTCCTCGATCGCGCCGAACTCGACGACCACCCGGGCGGATTGCCCCGAGACAGCCTTGGTGACGGCGTCGGCCAGCGTCACCTGCAGGCACACGGTCTGCATCGCGCCGAAGGCCACCGCTTGCGCCGTCGTGATCAGCGGCTGCGCAGAACCGGACAGACCGGTCGCCGTCCCGATCGGCGTCCCGGTGCACGTGTCGCCGGAGACAGCGCCGTCGTAGGCGGTCACCGCCAGGAATCCCGCGATGCCGGCGTCTCCCGTCGCAGACGCCTCCGCGGTGAATCGGAAGTCCAGATCGCCCGTGTTCTGCACCTGCAGGGCGGCGGCCGTCGTATCCCCCGGCATCAGGCCCGACGCGGTCAGCGCCGCGAAGTCGTACGCCGGGTGCTGACCGTCGACCTTCATCTCGAGCACGTCAGAGGTTGCGACGGTGAACGATCCAGTGGTCGCGCTGGCGCTGTCGGTCCAGGAGGCCATGGTGCCCACGGCCCCGAGGCCCAGCACCATGCCCAGCGAGAGCACGGCCCGCGTGCGTGTCCAGCCAGCGCCGTGCGACCGGCGGCGCATCACCCTACTCAGCAGCATCACTTCGTCCTTCATCCTCGGTATGCGCCGGTCCGGCGCGTTCATGGTCGAAATGTGCAACCCCGTCGCTGTTGCGGCGTCGTGCACGGTCACGCAGGCCGGCCGTGCCCGTCCAGGCCGCGTAGATCAACAGCCCGCCGCCGATCACGTAGATGAGCGTGGAGCGGCTGGTCTGCCCGAGCAGGTTGTTCAGGTGCCCCAGGTGCGGCACGGAATACAGCAGTCGACCACGTACCTGTTCCGGCTGGAGCACCCAAGAATCGCGCGCGTTGTTGTCGTCGCCCTTGGTGTAGATCCGCATCCGCCCCTCGGCGTCGTAGAAGATGCCGTCGATGCGGTGGGTGACCACTTCCGGGTTTCCCGAGTACGGCTGGAAGGTGATGACGTCACCCGCCTTCAGGTCCGCCGGGGGCGTCGGCTCCGACACGATGAGGGTGCCCGGCGGCAGTCCCGGCCGCATCGAGCCTGTGAGGACCGTGTAGGCCGTCGATCCCGTGACCCGTGGCACCACGACCAACGCCAGCAATACCGCCACTGCAGCGAACAGCAGCAGCCAGGATGCGATGGCACGCATCCACCAGCCCAGAGTCGTCTTGTCCGATCGCGCCGGCTCCGCGGACGACGCCGCCCTGCGGGCGGCACCGCGCGGCGCGGCGTGGCGCGCACCGGTGCGCGTCGTCGTCGAGGACACGGCTACACCTGCTGTGCGTCGAAGGTGAACTCGGCGGTGGCGCTCTGTCCGGTCTGCGGGTCGCTCCCCAGGGTGGCGGTAAGGCAGAGCACTTCGTCCGCACCCGGCGCAAGGGTGCGCAACAGGGTCGTCGCATCGGCCATACCGCCGGCGTAGAGCTGTTCGCCCGCAGGGGCCCCAGCCGTGCAGTCGGCATCCGAGCCGACCTGCACGATCGTCAGATCGAGCGGCGGGACCCCGACTGCGCCCTGGCCGGTCAAGGCGACGTCCGCCAGCCGGTATTGCATGCCCACGTCGCCCGAGTTGAAGATCTTCAGCGGCTTCGTCGCCGCGTCCCCGGGTGCCATGTCCGGCTTGGCGAAATCGGAGAGGTCGAAGGCCGCCTGCCCCTCGGCACCGGCGGAGATGTCCAGCGTGCCGGTGGTGATCACGGCGCCCGGCAACGCCTCGGAGTCGCTCCACAGGGCGCCGGTCTGCTGAATGGAGACGAACCCCAACAGCAGCACCAACGCACCTGCAAGACCCCACTTGTACGGGGATTTCACTGTCGATCCTTACGGGGCGGGGTTGGCTGCCGGAACGGTCTGCTCGAGCGTGACCGTGATTCCGGTCAGATTGATCGTCTCGTTCATCCCGGCGGTCGCGGACGGATCGAAGGTGATCGTGGCGCCCGCCTCGACGGTCTGGTCCGCGGTGATGTCGGTCAGGCTTCCCTGGCCGATCGGCGATACGGTCAGCTTTCCGCCCAGGTCGTTGTCGATCGCCCCGCCGTCCACATCCACCTTGGCCGCGAGGTTGTCGCCGTTGACGACTAGGTCGTAGCTGCCCTTGTAAGTGACCGAGTCGCCGGGGGCGAGGCGGACGGTGGAGATGTCGGTGATCTCCTGGCCCGCGACGGCGGACGTGCCCCAGTACCAGCCGGAGTCGGCGGTGGCGTTCTCCGTGATGCTCAGCTCACCGGTCTGGATCCCCTGACCGCCACCGAGCGTGGCACTGTCGTTCCACACGGCCATGGTCCCCGCGCCTCCGGCGAGCAGGAGCGCAGCGGCACCTGCCGCTGCGGCAGCCTTCGTCGTTTTCTGCATCTGTGGTTCCTTTTATCACGGCATGCGAGGCGTACCCTGATGCCTGGGTGGAGTACGGCCGCTGTCGTGGCCGTGCGTGCCGGCCACGACAGCGGCCGGCGCCCGGTCACCGCGGTGCAAGCGCGGTGACCAGCGTCTGTGGAACCCGCGGCGGGCTGGAATTCCCGACCCGCCGCGGGATCGCAAAGGCTGTGGCCGTTCTTACGAGGCCAACGAGCCGACGTTGACGACCGGGGAGTCCAGCCCGGTCAGGCTGCCGAGGCTCCCCAGCAGGTCGCTGCTCCCGAATCCGATGCCGGTGCCGCTGTTGCTCGACGACCCGAACGCCCCGTCGATCCCCAACGACCCGAACAGGGAGCCGAGGCTGCCGGTGGCCGAATCTGCGCCACCGTCACCGCCGTCGCCCCCGTCGACCGGCGCGGTCTCCTCGAGCGCCAGCGACCACCCCGGGGTGATGTCGAAGTCCTGGACGGTTTCGTCGGCGGGAATGCCCACGTAGAGCGCAACGTCCAACGCATCGTCCGTGACGAGCGTCGACGTCTCGCCTACGAGGATCCCGTAGTCGCCTTCGTTCGCCGGGCCGAGCGTGACAGTCGTCCCCTCCACCCCGTCGAGGTCGGCGCGCAGGACGGCGCTCGCGCCCTTCGTCACCTCCCATTTCCCGGCGTAGACCTGCACCTTGCCGGGGGTGTCACAATGGTTCCGCACCTGGAACTCCGCATGCTTTTCGACGCCGCCGGGAACCGGCACGATGGGAACCCAGTCGATGACCTCATCGCCGCCCCACGTTTCGCCGTCTGCGGAGAATTGCAGGCAGTCTTCGGGAAGGTTCTCCCCCGGCGCGGCCGCGGCCACACCGACGGCCGTTCCTGCCAACGCGGCAGCCGCACACCCGGCCACGGCGACGCGCGCGGCACCTCTCACCAGGGGATCCAGTCGTTCGTTCAAAAGCATGAGCCGACTGTATGGTGTGCGTCACGGAAAGTCCAGGCGGATGTTGAGAACACCGGATCGCGGCGGAAATATACTCGACCCGGCTGTCATCCGACCAGATGACAGCCGGCACTCTTCCGTTGCAGCCGCCGAGGCTGGCGGGCGACATTTGCATTCTGCAAGAGGCCCACGATGACGGTTTGCGTGGGCACCGGAATCGCCCCTACTGCCTCTCTCGGGCGAGCATCTCGAGAAGATACTTCCCATACCCGGATTTCACCTGGGCACGGGCGAGTCCGTCGAGATGCGCGTCCCCGATGTAGCCCTGGCGCCACGCGACCTCCTCGGGGGCGCCGATCTTGAGGCCCTGGCGCTGTTCGATGGTGCGCACGAAATTGCCGGCCTCCAGCAGCGAGTCGACCGTGCCGGTGTCCAGCCAGGCGGTACCGCGTGGCAGCACCTCGACGTGCAGCCGCCCGGCCTCGAGGTAGGCGCGGTTGATGTCGGTGATTTCGTACTCCCCCCGGGCCGAGGGCGACAGGCTGCGGGCGATCTCCACCACGTCGTTGTCGAAGAAGTACAGCCCCGGCACCGCATAGTGCGACCGCGGCACCGTCGGCTTCTCCTCGAGCGACAAAGCGCGGCCGTCGTCGGAGAACTCGACGACGCCGTAGGCGGACGGGTCGGCCACCCGGTATGCGAACACCGCGCCGCCGTCGATGCGGTTGAACCGCCGCAGTTGCGTGCCCAGGCCCGGACCGTAGAAGATGTTGTCGCCCAGGATGAGCGCCACCGGATCGGCCCCGATGTGCTCCGCGCCCAGGACAAAGGCCTGCGCGAGCCCCTCGGGGCGGTCCTGCACGCCGTAGGTGAGCGACACTCCGAACTGTGTCCCGTCGCCGAGGAGCCGCTCGAACAGGCCCCGGTCCTCCGGGGTGGTGATGACGAGGATGTCGCGGATGCCCGCCAGCATGAGGGTGCTCAGCGGGTAGTAGACCATCGGCTTGTCGTACACCGGCACCAGCTGTTTGCTGACACCGCGGGTGATGGGATGCAGGCGTGTTCCGGAGCCGCCCGCGAGGATGATCCCCTTCACCCCCGGGCCTCCTGCAGCGCGATCCACTCCATCACGGCATCGTAGCGCGGCAGAATCCCCTGCTCGGCGGCTTCGCTCAGCGTCGGCGCGGCGGAGTCCTTCGCCGAGAGCACGAGGGCGTCGGGGTCCGGCCCCCAGTCGACGTCCACGCTCAGCGGGTGCACGCCGTGCTCGCGGCCCGGCGCGTAACCGGTGGAGCATTGGTACATCACCGTCGCATCGTCGGTGAGTGCGACGAACCCGTGCCCCAGCCCCTCGGAGACGAAGACCGCCCGCCGTTCCGCGTCGTCGAGGCGCACTGCGTCGACGACGCCGAAGGTCGGCGATCCTGCCCGCACGTCCACCACCACGTCCATGATCGCGCCGCGCACGCAGGAGATGTACTTGGCCTGGCCCGGGGGGACATCGGAGAAGTGGATGCCGCGCAGCACCCCGGCGCGCGAGACCGAACAGTTCGTCTGCTCGAGCGCCGGCCTGCGGCCCGTCGCCTCGTGCAGCGCGTCCGCCGTGAACGCCTCCAGAAACACCCCGCGCCCATCACGGTGCTGACGTGGGGTGAACACCCAGGCGCCGGGAACGGCGAGCGCATCGAACGTCATACCCGGCACCGCTACCCCCACCCCAGCGTGTCGTAACGGTCCTCGACGACGTCCTTCGCGCCGTCCCACCAGCCGCGGTTGTCGCGGTACCAGTCGACGGTGTCCGCCAGGCCCGCATCCATGTCGACATAGTGCGGCTCCCACCCCAGCTCGCTGCGCAGCGGGCCCGCGTCGATGGCGTAGCGCAGGTCGTGCCCGGGCCGGTCGGCGACGTGGTCGAACTCGTCGGGTGCGCGGCCCATGAGGCGCAGGATCGACTGGAGCACCTGCAGGTTGGACCGCTCGCCGTCGGCGCCGATCAGGTAGGTGCGGCCGTTCTCGCCGGCCTCGAGGATCCGCCACACCGCGGCGTTGTGGTCGTCGACGTGGATCCAGTCGCGCACGTTGCGGCCCGCGCCGTACAGCTTGGGGCGGCGGCCGGTGAGGATGTTCGTGATCTGGCGGGGGATGAACTTTTCGATGTGCTGGCGCGGCCCATAGTTGTTGGAGCAGTTGGACAGCGTCGCGGTGATGCCGAACGAGCGCACCCACGCCCGCACCAGCATGTCCGAGCCCGCCTTGGACGCCGAGTACGGGCTGGACGGGTTGTAGGCCGTGTGCTCGGTGAACCGGGCCGAGCCGTCCAGCGGCAGGTCGCCGTAGACCTCGTCGGTGGAGACGTGGTGCAGCCGCACGCCGCGGCGGCGCACCGCCTCCAGCAGCGTGAAGGTGCCGACGAGATTCGTGTGCACGAACGGGGACGGGTCGTCCAGCGAGTTGTCGTTGTGCGACTCGGCGGCGAAGTGCACCACGGCGTCCGTGTCCGGGTCGAGCTCGCCGATCAGGGAATCGACGGTGTAAGCGTCGGCCACGTCGCCGACGACCAGGCGCGCGCCCGTGCCCTCGAGCACCGCACGACTGCCCGCATAGGTGAGCTTGTCCAGCACGATGACCTGCACGTCCGGCCTGGTGCGCGCCGTGTAGTGCACGAATCCCGAGCCGATGAACCCGGCCCCGCCCGTGACCAGGATGCGCTCTGCCGTTGCGGCCATCTCAGCTGCGGAAGTACTCGACGGTCCGCCGGATGCCCTCTTCGACGTCGACCTTCGGCTGCCAGCCGAGCACCCGGCCGGCCAGCGTCGGATCGAGAACGGACCGCCGGACGTCACCGAGGCGGGCCGCCAGCAGCGCGGGGGCGTCCGGGGCGTCCGCGGCGCGGGCAACCATGCTGTGCAGCTCACGGTCCGACGTTTCCGCACCGGTGCCGATGTTGAAGCGCTGCCCGCCGCCCGCGGTACCCGAGGCCAGCATGAACGCCTCGACCACGTCGTCGACGAAGACGTAATCGCGGGTGTTCCCGCCGTCGCCGAAGATCTTCGTCTCGCTCCCGTGCAGAAGCGCCTGCGAGAAGATCGCCACCACCCCGGCCTCGCCGTGCGGATCCTGGCGGGGGCCGTAGACGTTGGCGGGCGCAATGTGCGTGCAGTCCAGCCCGTAGAGGTTCCGGAAGGTGTTGAGGTAAATCTCGCCGGAGACTTTCCCGGCCGCGTAGGGCGACTGCGGATCGACCGGAATCGACTCGGTGACGGGGAACGTCTCCGGCGAACCGTAGATGGAGCCGCCCGACGAGGTGAACACGATCTTGCGGACTTCCGCCCGGCGCGCGGCCTCGGCGAGCCGTACCGTGCCCAGCACGTTGACGGAGGCGTCGGCAGCCGGGTTCTGCACGCTCTGCCGCACGTCGATCTGCGCCGCCAGGTGGAAGATCACCTCGGGCCGGCGCTCGGCGACGATCTCGCCGAGGTCCGCCGTGACGAGGTCTCCGTGCACGAACTTGTAGTTCTCGTTCTCGCGGGCCCGGCCCAGGTTGCCGGCCCGGCCGCGACTGAGGTTGTCGACGACAGTGACCTCGTGCCCGTCGTCGAGGAGCCTGTCGACCAGGGTGGAGCCGATGAAGCCGGCCCCGCCGGTGACGAGTGCGCGCATCGTGGAGTGTTCCCTTCCGGCTGTGCTGCGGTGCTGCGCCCGGCTGTCGACCGCGGCGTGCGCCGCGCGCCCTGCGAACGCACAAACCCACAGTCTGCCCGACGTGCCCGCACGGGTGCGCGGCCGGGGGCGATCACGACCGCCACGGAGCCGCACCTGCCCAACCGCTTGAAACCCACGATCGTGTTAGCTATTGTGTCGACAATCACTCGGTCGACCGTCCATGACGGACGACCGGATAGACCCGCCGCCCGCCTTCCGGGCTGCGCACCAGCCATGGAGGAACCAGATGAGCAGGATGACAGTGCGGCGGCTCGCCGCCGGCGTGAGTGCGGGGGCCCTGGCCGCCTCGCTTGCAACGACGATCGGAGTGGGCGCCGCAGGGGCGGAGCCGTCCAGTGTGAGCTGGAGTGACGGTAGCTCGCACTTCCAGCGCACGGTCAGCGACGCGGCCCCCGCCGTGGGCGACACCATCACCACCTCGACCAAGTTCACCAGGAGCGGGGGCGTCGACGAATACATCTACCGCGTCAAGGACCTCCACCCCGAGTGCTTCGTATACGTGCCGGGGTCCGCGCAGGTGGACGGTAACGCGATCGGCGGCGCCGAAACCGACCCTGCCTTCACCGCCGTGAACGGCGGATCTACCGAATGGCCTGTCCGCCCTGTCCTCGGCCCGAAGAGCCAGACCTTCTCCTTCTCGTACACAGTCGGCACCGACTGCCGGGCGGGCTCCGACTTGATGACGTCGCTGCACTACGACGGATCCTTGGGCGCCGGGACCTATCAGGACAAGGGGCCGACGGTCACCGTCGAGTTCGCCGCCTCACAGACACAGGTCCAGCCGGTGTACGGCGCGAAGGCCGGACAGCCCGTCACCATCGCCGCCAAGGTCGCGGGCGGCACGGTGCCCCAGAACGGCGGCGACGTGCAGTTCAAGGCGGACGGCGTCGATATCGGCGCACCCGTCGCCGTGGACCCCGCGACGGGTGTCGCGCAGACCGGCTGGACCCCGGCGGACGCCGGGAACACGTCCGTCACCGCGGTGTTCCTCGGCAATCTCAACACCGACGGCTCCACCTCCGACCCGCGCACCGTCTCCGTGGCGCGGCAGACTGTCGACTCGGAGACCTCGCTGACCGTGGCGCCCGGCGCGGTGGTCGGTTCCGCCACTGCCATCACCGCCACGGTCGCGCCGCCCGGGGTCGGCGGGACCGTGACGTTCAAGGACAACGAGATCGACTTCGCCACCGTCCCGGTCACCGGCCAGGACGGCAAGGTGGGCGTGAACTGGATCCCCGACAGCGACGGTTCGCACACGATCAAGGCCGTCTTCTCCGGCCGCGACGGTGTGAACGGCAGCGGAGCACAGCAGACTGTGAGCGTGACGCCCCAGCCGGCCGAGTCCGTCACGTCCACCACTTCGCTCGCCCCCGTCGCCCCGTTTGACCTCGGCGGCAGCGCCACCCTCACGGCCACCGTCACCTCCGAGGGGGCGACCAATGGGACCGTCACCTTCCGCGACGGCGACGACGTCATCGGCACAGTCGACGTCGTGAACGGTGCGGCGACGCTGGAAGACTGGACGCCTACGGCCGGCGGCGACCACGCGATCAGCGCGGCGTTCTCCGGCATCGGCGACACGTTGGCTTCCAATGCGGCCATCACGGTGACCGTCAACATCCCCGATAGTCCGAACCCTGGCGACGGCGGCACACCTGGCGACGGCGGCAATGGCGCGGCCAACGGATCCTTCGACCTGGGTGCGCTGTTCGGCTCGTTGGGCTCCCTGGGCAAGTGACGGGATCGCCACGCGTGTAGAGGACCGAGACAGTAAGGGGCCCGCCCCGCCATCCGGGGGGTGGAGGCGGGGCGGGCCGGGATTCCTTCCACCGGGGGGGAGGTGGTGGAAGGAATCGAGAGCGGGGTGCGCCAGGGGGGGTAGGCGCGAACCGCCGCTAATACATAGGCTAACAGCACCGCGCACTGGGTGCCAAGTCGCCGGCCCAGCGTGCGCCAAGCCACCGGGCGAACGCTCGTTTCCCCAGCGCAACACCGGTACACGCACCCCGCGGCCCATACCGAAATGACCGGACCCCACTCCTGCCGGGAGTGGGGTCCGCGCGCTGGAGCCACCTGCCGGAATCGAACCGGCGACCTATTCATTACGAGTGAATCGCTCTACCGACTGAGCTAAGGTGGCGTCTTCCGGGCACGCCCGGACGAGCCGCCCGGGGTGCCCGAGCGGATTGAAGTCTAGCGGCACAGCGGGCCGGAACAAAAATCGGGGTGCCGCCGTCGTCGTCAGCGCCTGGTGGCCGCCTCCAGGCCCGCGACCATCGCGTCCATCGCCACCTGCGGCTTGACGTTCGCCGACAGTGCCTCGCGGCATTGGAGCACCGACTCGACCGCCTGCAGTAGCCCCGCCTGCGGCGCCTCGCGTGCGACGGTGCGCGCGTCGTCGGCGAGGTCGGGGTGCAGCGCCGGCACGGACGAGCCCATGCTCACCGCCAGTGCGTCCCGGTACAGGCCCACCACGTCCATCAGTGCGCGGTCGAGAGCGTCGCGCTGCGACCGCGTGCGCCGGGTCTTCTGCTGCTTCTCCAGGTCTTTGATCAGCCCGGCGGTGCCGCGCATGGTGCCCGCGGTGCCCTTGCCCGTTCCGCCTGCACCCAACGCCGTGCGCAGCTCGTCCAGTTCACGCGCGTCACGCTCCGCGTTGGCGTCTTTGGCCTCCGCTTCGGCCGCGTCTACCAGCTGCTTGCCCAACAGGTAGCCGCCTGCGGGACGCAGCACCGCCGCGGGCAGCCGCAGAGCCTGCTGCCGCCGGGTCCGGGCCGCTTCGTCGCGCGCCAGCCGGCGGGCCCTGCCGACGTGCCCGCCGCTCACCGACGCCGCCCACAGCGCCTGCGCCTCGTCCAATCCGTCACGCTCACGGAGCACCTGCGCCACCGCCCCCGTGGGCGGCTGCACCAGCCCCACGTGCCGGCAACGGGAACGGATCGTCACTGACACGTCCTCCTGGTCGGTGGACGGCGCGCACAGTAGGAAAACGGTGCGCTCCGGCGGCTCCTCCACCACCTTGAGCAGGGCGTTCGATGCGCCCTCGGTGAGCCGGTCCGCATCCTCGACCACCACGATGAGCCAGCGCCCCACGCTGGGGCGTCGGTTGGCCACTTGCACGATGGCGCGCATCTCCTTGACGGGGATGCTCAGCCCCTCCGGCACCACGCGACGCACATCGCCATGGGTGCCCGCGAGCGCGGTGCGGCACGCCGCGCATTCGCCGCAGCCGGGCACCCCCTCCGACGTGCACTGCAGCGCGGCCGCGAACGCGAGCGCGGCGATGGATCTCCCCGACCCGGGGGGACCCGTGAACAGCCACGAATGCGTCATCCCCGATGCGGCGCTCCTCGCGGCGTCCGCCGCGGACGCCAGCGTCGCCACAGCCCGATGCTGCCCCACCAGTCGATCGAACACGCTCCCCGCACTCACCGCCATGGGGCCCGACATTAGTCTCCCTCGCCGACACGCTGCGACTACGGTGACAGGCGTGCGACGCTTATGGCGACTGGCCCGCTGGCTGGTGAGGACGCCGTGGCCGGTGTATGCCATGACGATGCTCAGCGCCAACGTCGTCGGTGCGCTGCTGGTGTTCCTGTGCATGAAGATTCTCATCCCGGACAGCCCCATCACCACCCCATCCGCGTTCACGCCCGCCTCGGCCGCGCTGTTCTTCGGCTACCTCGCCATCGCGCTCGTCGTCGGCGGCATCGGCGGCATCATGCTCGTGCTCCCAGTCCTGCGGTGGCAGCGAGACAGCATCGAGGACACCCTCAAGGTGCGCCGGCGGGCCATGCGGGTTCCCCTCTACCACGCGATCCTGCACATGTGCATGTGGGCCGGCGGGGTGCTGCTGCTGACGCTCATCAACGTCACGACGCTCGGCGGCGGCGTGCTGTCCATCGCCGTCGCCGGCGGGCTTGGTGCAGTCACCACGAGCGCCCTCGGATATCTGCAGGCCGAGCGCATCTTGCGCCCCCTCGCCGCGGAGGCCCTCAGCTACGGCGTGATGACGCAGACCAACGCCCCCGGCGTGTCCCACCGCATCATGCTGGCGTGGGCGGTGAGCACCGGCATTCCCGTCGTCGGCATCACCCTCACCGTGGGTGGCCTCAAGCTCGGCGTGTTGCCGTCCGACGCGGGCCGGGTGCTCGACGTGGTCCTCATCGTCTCGCTGATCACCCTCGTCGTCGGAGTCCTCGCGTTCTTCCTGGTCGGCAGCGCCATCGGGGATCCCATCGCGCAGCTGCGCGCGGCACAACACCGGGTCCAGGCCGGGGACCTGACCGCCACGGTGGAGGTGTACGACGGCAGCGACATCGGGCTGCTGCAGGCCGGGTTCAACGACCTCGTGCGCGGCCTCGAAGAACGTCAGCGTCTGCGCGACCTCTTCGGCCGGTACGTCGGCGAGGACGTCGCACGCCGGGCACTCGAGCGCGGCACCGAGCTGGGCGGGGCGGAACGCTACGTCGCGGTGCTGTTCGTCGACCTGGTCGGGTCCACACGGCTCGCGGCGACGGTCGGCGCAGAGGTGGTCGTGGTGCTCCTCAACGAGTTCTTCCGCGAGATCGTCGACGCGGTCGGGCACCACGGCGGATTCGTCAACAAGTTCCAGGGCGACGCGGCGCTCGCGGTGTTCGGCGCGCCGCTGGAGCACCCCGATCCGGCGGGCGGCGCTCTCGCGGCCGCCCGCGAGCTCCGCGAACGCCTCGACATCGTCGTCGGCGAAGGGGAGTTCGGCATCGGCGTCTCTGCGGGCATCGCCATCGCCGGGCACGTGGGCGCGGCCGCGCGGTTCGAGTTCACCGTGATCGGCGACCCGGTCAACGAGGCGGCCCGGCTCACCGAGCTCGCCAAGTACGAGCAGTGCGCGGTGCTGGCGTCCGCCACCACCGTCGCCGCCGCCGCGTCCGACGAGATGCGACGCTGGGTGCCGGGGGAATCGGTCCTGCTCCGGGGCCGGCGGGCCGAGACGCGCCTCAGCCGCCCCCGCACCGCCTACGAGCCCTTGGACTCGCCTGCGTGATCAGGCGCTGCGCGAGCACCCCGCGTCCGGCCGGCCGGAACGTTAGGTTGACCCCATGGTCCTCGCCCCGTCGACGCGCACGCGCGCGGTGCTGCCCGCGCTCATCGTCGGCACCACGGCATCGAACCTCGCTGGTGCCGTCTTCCTGTACCTGCTCATGCGGTACGCCCTGTCGCCTGCCGTGAACGATTTCGCCGCCGGCCACCTTCCCCAGTTCCTCGGGGTGATCACGGTGTCCGTGGTCCTGCTGATCGCCGGCACGCTGTGGATCGCATGGCCGGTGATCCGATGGCAACGCGCCGCCCCCGGTGCAGGCTCAACCGGCCGCCCCGCGCAACCCGGTGTGCGCCGCAGGGTCATCCGCATCCCCATTGCACAGGCGATGCTGGTGGGCGCGCTGTGGGTGGTGTGCGGGGTGCCGGTCGTCTGGCAGGGAGCGAACATCTCCGCCGGCATGGGCAGTGTCGTCACGCTCGCCGTCCTCCTCGGCGGGGTCGCCGGCGCCGCGCTCACCTACTTCGAGGCGGAACGCTTCCTGCGGCCGGCCACCACCGCGCTTCTCGACGGCACGATCCTCGCGCAGGTCTTCACGCCCGGCGTGCGACAGCGCATCCTCACCGCCTGGCTGCTGGGCACCGGACTGCCCGTCCTGGGGGTACTCATGGTCGCCGCCGACGTCGGCCTGGCGGACGACGTCGGACGGCCCGCCGACATCCGTCCCGCCGTCATCACGTTGAGCGTCGCGGGCCTGGTCCTGGGCGCGTTCACGACATGGCTGGCCGCCGGTGCCGTCGGCGATCCGATCCGCGCGCTGCAGCACGGTATGCAGCAGGTGCGGCGCGGCGACCTCACCGCGCAGGTCACCGTATACGACACGACCGAACTGGGCGAACTGCAGATGGGCTTCAACGGCATGGTCGCGGGCCTCGCAGAGCGGCGCCGGCTGCGCGAGTTGTTCGGCAGGTTCGTCGGCGAGGACGTGGCGCGACAGGCCATCGAGCGCGGCACCGACCTGGGCGGCGAGGAACACGAGGTGGCCGTGCTGTTCGTGGACCTCGTCGGGTCGACCACGATCACCGACCGGTCCGGCCCCAGGGAGGTCGTCCGGATGCTCAACGCTTTTTTCGACGCCGTCATCAGGGTCGTCGACGCGCACGGCGCGTTCGTCAACAAGTTCCAGGGCGACGCGACGCTCGCGGTGTTCGGCGCGCCCATCGACCACGGTGACTCGTGCACGGCCGCGCTCGCCGCGGCCCGCGAACTGCGCCCCATCCTCACGGACATCGTGGGCCGGACCGGAATGGGCATCGGCGTGTCCGCGGGCACGGCGGTGGCCGGCCACGTCGGCGGGGCGGACCGCATGGAGTACACCGTGATCGGAACGCCGGTGAACGAGGCCGCGCGGCTCACGGAGCTCGCGAAGAACGAGCCGACGCGGACGTTGGCGTCGTCCACAGTATGGGATGCCGCATCGGCCGACGAGCGGGCACGGTGGAGTGCGGGCGACGCGGTGCTCCTCCGCGGGCGCACCGCGACCACGCGGCTGATGCGCCCCGCGCAGTGACGACCGCACGCCCCGCGCGGTTCCCGGCTCACGCAGCGCGCCCGCGGAGAACACGCGGCGGATCGCCTGTGCGCCACGGGACTCCGCCGTTGTTATAGTCCGATTCGTGACCGTCGACACACTCCATGTCCGTCCTGTCCGTGGATTCCGAAGCACTGTGCGGCCCACCATCACTCGCACCGAATCCACCGGCCGGAGCGGGGTGGAACTCCCGCGGCCCATCCCGGCATGCCCGCCTGCCACCGCGTCGCTTCATCTATGACGGGACGCCACCACCGCCCCCGCCGGATCGGCCGTGCAGTACGCGCCCGCTTTCGCCGCGCCCTCGTGCGCAGGCGGCCCGGTCTGACCGAATACGCGGCCGTCGCCACCGTTTTCGTCGTGGTGACCGCGATGATCGGCCTCCTCCAGTGGCAGAGCACCGGAAACAGCAACGCCGCGGATGGCGAAGGCTTTCAGCACCCGGGACAGGTCGCCACGGAACCCACCGAGACACCGGCACCCCCTACTGCGCCTCTTGCCCCGCCCCCTACCAATGTCCCGATGACGCGGCTCGACCCCGGAGCGAAGCCGCCGCAGTTCGTGCTGTTCTCCTTCGACGGCGTCGGGGTCACGCCAAACTGGGACATGTTCCTCGACGCCGCCCGCGCGACAAGCGCCCGCTTCACCGCCCTGATGACCGGCCTGTACTTCCTCACCGACGAGAACGCCTACCACTACCAGGGCCCCGGACACGCGCCCGGTCAGGCGGCCGTGGCCTTCGGCGGCACCCGCGGCGAGGTCCGCGAGCAGATCCGCTACCTCAACAGAACGTGGTTGGGCGGCCACGAGATGGGCACCCACTACGTCGGCCATTTCTGCGCGGGCGGCGGATACAACGGCGACCGCTGGACCACGGCCGACTGGAATGTCGAGCTGGATGAGTTCTTCACGCTCATGGAAGGCTGGAAGCGGAACAATGGGCTCGAGAACGCCCCCGAGGAGCTGCTCTTCGGCCCCGAGGAGGTCCGCGGCGGCCGCACCCAATGCCTGGAAGGCCGGCTCGACCAGCTGATCCCCGCGTGGACGGCGCACGGGATGACGTGGGACTCGTCCATGCCCTCGCCCACCACCGGCATCTCCTGGCCGTACAAAGTGGACGGCATCTGGGAGTTCCCCATCCCCAACGTCTACTCGCCGCCGCTCGGAAAGACCCAGACCGCCCTCGACTACAACTTCTGGTACACGTTCAACCGCGCACGCGACGAGCCGGATACCGCCCCCGAAGTGCGGCGGATCGTCAAAGACACCTACATGTACATGTACGAGCAGGCGAAGGGCGGAAACCGCGCACCGCTCGTGATCGCCAACCACTTCAACGACTGGAACGGCAACGCCTTCAACCCGGCCACCGCCGATTTCATGCGCGAAGTCTGCGACGACCCCGAAACGATCTGCGCGACGTACTCCGACGTGATCGCATGGATGGAGATGCAGGACCCGGCCGTCCTCGCCCACTGGCAGCAGCTGCCGCCCGTGGCCACCGGCCCGCGCACGTGATCCCGGGGGTCAGTCCGCCGTCTTCTTCGCTGTGGTCTTCTTGGCGGCCGTCTTCTTCGCAGGAGACTTCTTCGCCGCCGTCTTCTTCGCCGCCGTCTTCTTCGCAGGAGACTTCTTGGCGGCTGTCTTCTTGGCGGTCTTCTTCGCCGGCGCCTTCGCGCGCCTGTCCGCGAGCAGCTCGGAAGCCCGGTCCACGGTGACCTCCGCGACCTCATCACCCTTGCGCAGGCTCGCGTTCACTTCGCCGTCCGTGACGTACGGGCCGAACCGCCCGTCCTTGATCACCATCGCCTTGCCGGTGGACGGGTCGTCGCCCAGCTCGCGCAGGGGCGGCTTTGCGGCCTGCCGGCCCCGACGCTTGGGCTCGGCGTAGATCTTGAGGGCCTCGTCGAGGGTGATCGAGAAGATCTGGTCCTCCGTCGCCAACGACCGGGAATCGGTGCCCTTCTTCATGTAGGGGCCGTACCGGCCGTTCTGGCTGGTGATCTCCTCCCCGGATTCTGGATCGACGCCCACCACGCGCGGCAGCGACAGCAGCGTGAGGGCGTCGTCGAGAGTGATCGACGACAACTCCATCGATTTGAACAGCGATGCGGTGCGAGGCTTGGGCCCTGCCGCCTTCTTCGCCGTCTTCTTCGCCGTCTTCTTCGCAGGCGCCTTCTTCGCCGCGGTCTTGGCGGGCGTCTTCGAGGCCGGCTCCGTGCCCTCCGGCTCCGCAGCCCCGGCGTCCGCCGCGTCGGCATCCGGCTTCGGCTCGGGCAGCACCTCCGTCACATACGGACCGAACCTGCCCTCCTTGGCCAGGATGCGGTGGCCGGTGGCGGGATCCACCCCGAGTTCGCGCCCCTCCTGCGGTGTGGCGAAGAGCTTCTCGGCCACCTCGACGGTGAGCTCGTCCGGCGAGATCGAGTCGGTGAGGTTGGCACGCTGCGACGTCGGCTCGCCGTCGTCGCCGGCGACGGTGCGCTCCAGGTACGGCCCATACCGCCCGACGCGCACGAACACCGGCCGCCCCTCCGAGTCGTCGAACACGCGGATCGAGTTGACCTCACGCGCGTCGATGTCCTCGAGGTTGCCGCCCACCAGCTGCTTGAGCCCGCCCGAGCCGGACAGCGTGCCCGCCGGGTCCGATGCGTTGCCGAAGTAGAAATCTGTGAGCCAGTCGATCCGGCTTTGCGTTCCGGCGGCGATCTCGTCCAGCTCGTTCTCCATGGACGCGGTGAAGTCGAAGTCCACCAGCCGCCCGAAGTGCGCTTCGAGCAGCCCGATGACCGCGAACGCGACCCACGCGGGCACCAACGCGCTGCCCCGTTTGTAGACGTACCCGCGGTCCTGGATGGTCTTGATGATCGACGCGTAGGTGGACGGACGGCCGATGCCGAGGTCCTCGAGCGCCTTGACCAGGCTGGCCTCGGTGTATCGGGACGGCGGCGTGGTGGAGTGCCCGTCCGGCCGGAGCTCGGTGGCGGTCACCCCCTGACCCTCCGACAGGTACGGCAGCCGACGCTCGGCGTCGTCGGCCTCGCCGCCCTCGAGAGCGTCCACTGTCTCCACGTACGCCTTGAGGAAACCGGGGAAGGTGATGGTACGCCCGGATGCGGAGAACACGCACTGCTCGCCGGTGCGCGCGGTGCCGGCGATCTTCAGGCTCAGCGTGACGCCGCGGGCGTCGGACATCTGCGACGCCACCGTGCGCTGCCAGATGAGTTCGTAGAGCCGGAACTCGTCGCCGTCGAGCCGGCCGTGCAGCTCTCCCGGCGTCTTGAACTGGTCGCCCGCGGGGCGGATGGCCTCGTGCGCCTCCTGCGCGTTCTTGACCTTGCGGGTGTACTGCCGCGGGCTGGAGTGCACGTACTCCGGCCCGTACAGCTCGCCTGCCTGCTCCCGCGCGGCGCGGATCGCCGACTCGCTGAGCGTGGTCGAGTCGGTACGCATGTAGGTGATGTGGCCGTTCTCGTACAGCTTCTGCGCCACGCGCATGGTGCGCTCGGCCGAGAACCGCAGCTTGCGCCCGGCCTCCTGCTGCAGGGTGGAGGTCATGAACGGTGCGTAGGGGCGACGGGTGTAGGGCTTCTCCTCCGCCGAGGAGACGGTCAGGTCGGCGCCCCGCAGCGACTCGGTGAGCGCGTGGGCGCGGGCCTCGTCGACCAGGGTGACCTCGACGGCGCCGGATTTGGCCGCCTTGAGCCGTCCGTCCTGGCCGAAGTCGCGTCCCGTGGCCACCCGCTTGCCGTCGATCGACTGCAGCTTGGCGCCGAAAGACCGTGGCGCGGCATCGGCGCCCGCATCGAGCGTGGCGGCGATGTCCCAATAGTCGGCGGCGGTGAACGCCATCCGCTCGCGTTCACGCTGGACGATGATGCGCGTGGCCACCGACTGCACGCGGCCGGCGGAGAGCTTGGGCATCACCTTCTTCCACAGCACCGGGGAGACCTCGTAGCCGTACAGACGGTCGAGGATCCGCCGCGTCTCCTGCGCGTCGACCAGATCCTGGTCCAGGTCGCGAGGGTTCTCGGCCGCCGCGAGGATGGCGGGCTTGGTGATCTCGTGGAACACCATGCGCTTGACGGGCACCTTGGGCTTGAGCGCCTCGAGCAGGTGCCACGCGATCGCCTCGCCCTCGCGGTCGCCGTCCGTGGCGAGGTAGAGCTCGTCGACGCCCTTGAGCAGAGACTTCAGCTCGGTGACGGTGGACTTCTTGTCCGGGCTCACCACGTAGAGCGGCTCGAAGTCCTGGTCGACGTTGACGCCGAGGCGCGCCCACTTCTCCCCCTTGTACTTGGCGGGGACGTCGGCGGCGCCGCGCGGAAGATCGCGGATGTGGCCGCGTGACGATTCGACAACGTAACCGGCACCCAAGTAGTTGGCGATGGTCCGGGCCTTGGCCGGGGACTCGACGATCACGAGCCGGCGCGTGACCGCGTCTCCCGATCCGCTCTTCGCACCGGAGCCCTGCTTCGTGCTTGCCACCTGCTGACCAAACCCTTTCCGAGTCGCGCCGCCCGAGTCGGCGCACCGAAGCCGCCGCTACCGGAACACGACCATACTCAGCGACCGTCGGCCGTGTGCAAGGCCGACCGCCGATGCGCCTGTCCGTCACCGCCACCAGACTTGCACACCCGGCCCGGGCGTGTCTCACCGTCGGTTCCGATCACCCCGGCGGCCACGCGTCGGCCGGTCCGTCCGCCGGCGGCTCGCCGATGTTCTCGCGGAGCCGCGAGAGTCGGCGCCGGCCCGTCACGCGCATGGCGGGCCCGCCGCCGCGCGGGCCGATCACCGTGACGGCGATCCCGGCGCGCGCAAGCGCCGCAGCCAGCGGCTGGTGCGTCTGCTCGGCGTGCGGATCGAGGCCCAGGAGATAATGCCCTTCCACTGCCCGTCCTGCGGCGAGGGACCACGCCCGCAGCGCCCTCGCCGAGGGAACCCAGCCGTCGGGGACGCGTTTGATCGCGCCGCGCTGCCACGCCCTGGCGACCGGCACCAGTTCCGGTGCGGGATCCGTGCGCACAAGCGGGCGCCGCTCGTCCGTTTCGAGGATCTCGGCTGTTTCGGGGGTCTCGGCGGCCGGCGGGCGTCCTGCCCGCAGCGCCTGCTGCATCATCTGCAGGACGGCGCGGGCACGCCACGGGGCGCCGACGATGATGGAGACGCGGGCGCCCGCGCCGGTCGCCACCGCGTGCCCGCCCGCGGCGAGCAGCCCGGCGAGATCCGTCGGGGCGGGCTCCTCGGACTCGGCCGCGAAGAGGGACAGCTGCTGCACCCGCGAATAGTAGCGTCGCGCGCCGAGGTGCCGTGCCGGTCCCGGTCAGGACATCCCGGTGAACAGGTTCATGAGCCGTCACGACGACGCTGCCCAGCGACGACTGCAGCGAGCCCAGGTCCGGCATCGCCGACTGCGACGACCCCGCGTCCAGGATGCTGCCGAGCGGGCTGTTGTTCTGCGGCGGCGCCGAAGCCACCGTGGGCAGCGCCAGCGCCGCCGCGGCGGCGAGCGCGAAGCCGCCTGCGACGGCGCCGCGAGTGCGGGTGATACTCGTGGGGACCTCCATGGAAGCGACGTCCCGACGACGCGGAACGCGTGACTGATGTGGTTGATGTTGCCAATGTGACTGATAACTCAAAATGAGCAGTACAGAGGCGCTGATCGCATAGTCAACGAACCGGAATATTCTGCGGCGACCGGACTTGCAGGAACACGCGCCCACAGTGCCGGGACGCACTGCGTCGAAGTGATCGGCGGTGACGAGGAGAGCGGAACGGTGACGAGGAGAGCAGGCCGGTGACGGCGACGAGCTTCGGGCGCGAACTACTCGACCATGTGCTCGCGGGTGCCGCGGCGCCGGAGGTGCTCACGCACGCGGTCGACCTCCCCGGGCGCGAGGCCCGTCATGCCTCGTGGCCGCAGTGGGCGCACCTCGACGTCGTCGCAGCGCTGCAGTCCACCGGCATTCCGCGGCCGTGGCTGCATCAGGCCGCGGTGGCCGAGCACGCGTACGCGGGCAGGCACGTGGTGGTGTCCACGGGAACGGCGTCGGGAAAGTCGCTGGGGTATCACCTGCCCGTCCTCAGCGCGCTGTATACCGACCCGCGGGCGACCGCGCTGTACCTCTCCCCCACCAAGGCTCTCGGCGCCGACCAGTTGCGGGCGGTGAGCGCCTTGTGCAGGGAGATCGAGTCGACGGGCACCGGTGCTGTACCCGCCGCTTCACCCGCATCTCACGATTCCCCTGTTGCGTCCGTCAACCCCGCCTCGTACGACGGCGACACCCCCCGCGAGGTCCGCGAGTGGGTGCGCGTGCATTCGCGGTGGGTGTTCACCAACCCGGACATGCTGCACCTCGGCCTGCTCGGCGGGCACGCCAAGTGGAGCCGGTTCTTCCGCCGTCTCCGCTTCGTCGTCATCGACGAGTGCCACTCCTACCGCGGCGTGTTCGGATCGAATGTCGCGCTCATCGTGCGGAGGCTCCGGCGCCTGTGCGCACGGTTCGGGGCGGCGCCGGTGTTCGTGCTCGCCAGCGCCACCACCTCGCAATCGGGCGCGGCGGCGTCGCGGCTGGTGGGCGCCGACGTCGTCGAGGTCACCGACGACGCCTCTCCGCGCGGTCCGCGGACCGTCGCGCTGTGGGAGCCGCCGCTGCTGCCGGAGGTCACCGGCGAGAACGGGGCGCCGGTCCGTCGGTCGGCGGGCGCGGAGGCGGCGCGCATCATGGCCGACCTCGTGGTGGAGGGCGCGCGCACGCTCACCTTCGTCCGGTCGCGGCGCGGCGCCGAGATCACCGCTCTGACCGCCGCCGGCCTCGCCGGCGAGGCGGTCCCCGAGCTCGCCGACAGCATCGCCGCCTACCGCGCCGGTTACCTCGCCGACGACAGGCGTGCGCTGGAAGCCGCGCTGGCCGACGGCGCGCTTCTCGGCGTGGCGACGACGAACGCGCTGGAACTCGGAGTCGACATCGCGGGACTCGACGCGGTCGTCGTGGCCGGGTACCCGGGGACCGTCGCGTCGTTCTGGCAGCAGGCGGGCAGGGCGGGCCGCCGCGGGCAAGGCTCCCTTGTGGTGCTGGTGGCCCGGGGAGATCCGCTGGACACCTACTTGGTGCACCACCCCAGGGCGCTGCTCGAGCGGCCGGTCGAGGCCACCGTCACCGACCCGGCGAACCCGTACGTGCTGGGCCCGCAGTTGCTGTGCGCGGCGGTGGAATCGCCGCTGACCGCGGCGGAGGTCGCCGAGCTGGGGGCGGACGGGGTGGTCGCGGCCCTGGTCGACGACGGCCTGCTGCGCCGCCGCCGCGACGGCTGGTACCCCACCGCGGACGTCCGGCCCCACGGCGAGGTCGACATCCGCGGATCCGGCGGGCGCGAGGTCGCGATCGTCGACGCGGAGACCGGCAGGCTGCTCGGCACGGTGGACTCCGGGCGCGCGCCTGCGACGATTCATCCCGGGGCCGTGCACATCCACCAGGGCGAGTCCTTCGTCGTCGACGAGCTGGACCTGGACGACGGAGTCGCCCTGGTGCATGCAGAGGAGCCGGACTGGACCACCCATGCACGCGAGGACACCTCCATCGAGATCACCGAGGTGCACGCACGGGAATCCTTCGGTGCAGTGACGGTGGCCTCGGTTTCCGTGGAGGTGACCCACCAGGTGGTGGGGTTCCTGCGCACCCTGCGCAGCGGGGAGGTGCTCGATCAGGTGGACCTCGACATGCCGCCGGGTGTGCTCCCCACCCGCGCGGTCATGTACACCGTGACGCCGGAGCTGCTGACCGACGCCGGCTTGGCGGATGCCGACTTCCCCGGCGCTCTGCACGCCGCCGAGCACGCCGCGATCGGGTTGCTGCCGCTCGTGGCCACCTGCGACCGGTGGGACATCGGCGGGGTGTCGACGGCGCTGCACGCCGACACCGGATTGCCGACGGTGTTCGTCTACGACGGGCACCCGGGCGGTGCCGGGTTCGCAGACAGAGGGCACGCCGAGCTGACCCGCTGGCTGCGCGCCACGCACGACGCGGTCGCGGCCTGCGAGTGCGCCTCCGGCTGCCCGTCGTGCATCCAGTCGCCCAAGTGCGGCAACGGCAACGAGCCGCTGTCCAAGGCCGGGGCCGTCGCGCTGCTGCGGGCCGTGCTGAGTGAACTGGGCCGCGGACAGCGATAGGTCGGGAGGGGTGGGCGCCGGAGCCGGCACGAACACGGACGCAGACGCAGACGGGTCACCGCGCACCCTTGCCGGGTGGCCGGTCGACGCTCCAGCCGCCGCGCGCCACCGCCTCGGCCTCCCCCGGGCCCGGCAGTCCGCGTAGCGGCAGCGGCGCCGTCGCGTGCACCAGCACAGTCCGGCCCTCTACCGTGCACGCGGAGACCCGGGCACCGTTGCGCTCGGCCACCGTGTGGGCGGACGCGCATGCGCCGCTGCCGTCCACCAGGGCCCCCGCCGCGGCGAGCGCGGCCAGGTCGGCCGCCGCCTGCGCCCGGTGCCGCGCCACCACGGCTCCTCCCACCTGTACGCACAGCACAGCGAACGTGAGCAGGGCCAGCATGCCGAGCGCCGCGAACACCGTGGCCGACCCGGCATCCCCGGGCACACTGGCCGGCCGCGGGGCCGGCGCACGATGCCCACCGGTCACCCGGCGGCGCTCCCTGGTTCGACCGCGGCCGCCGACGTTGCGGACAGCGATATCGGCAGCACCGGCGCGTCCACGGACACGACGGCGACGACCATCCCCTCGGACGTCGTCACGTCGATCCGCGCATCGGGGAGCATCCTGTGCCCCACGTCTACCGCGCGCCCGTCTTCCCGCGCGGCGAGCCGCGCCACTTCGCGGGCCGCGTCCACGCAGTGCACCTGCGTGACCACCGTCATCACCGCAGCCACGCAGGCCGCGACGACCAGCACGAGCGCGGCCAGCGCGATCGCGGCCTCCACGGTGGCCATTCCGCTCTCGCCGCCCGGGCCGAGGGACCCGGTCCGGCTGCGCCGATCGGGGCCCCGCCTACGGGCGGGGAGGCGCGCCGCCGTCGATGCGCCTCCCCGCCGGACGACGCCTCTCACACGCTGGTGGCGAGCGCGTCGTCGATGATCCCGGTCAGCGCGGAAACGATGTCGTCGCCGGTCACCACCTGGTAGAGCACCGCGCCGAAGGCGGCGGCGGCGATCGTGCCGATCGCATATTCGACGGTACTCATCCCGTCATCCCCGGCCGCCGCGAGCATCAGTCGCAGCCGCACCTCGTCGCTCACATCGCGCGCCTTGACCACCGCGGTGCGTACCAGCCCGCGCACCGAGCGCTCGTCGCCGCTGACGGGGCCGACGCAGCCGCACTGAGCCTCCTCGTCGTGAACCTGGTCCCCCTGCGGAACCCCCTCCTCGGGCATTTCGTCGATCACCACTCCGGTCGTCACTGCCATCGATCTCCCCTCCCGTGGTTGTCTGCTCCCTGTTTCCCGCCGGCGCAGCGCATCCGGCGGAAGTCGTAGCCGCGCCGCGGTCCGCGCGCAGCCGCGTCGAGCGCTGTCGCCCGGACGCTCACCCCGCACCCGGCCCCCCGCCGAGGATGCCGCCGGCGAGCCCGACGATCACCGGCGCGATGCCGAGACACACGAACGCCGGCAGGAAGCAGACGCCCAACGGCCCCGCGATCGCGACGCCCGCCTTCTCCGCCGATGCCACCGCGGCGTCGGCGGCGCGCGCACGGAACGCCTCCGCCAGACGCCCGGCCTCGCTTGCGAGGGAGGAGCCCGAGTCCGCGCTCCGCCGCGCCAGCCTGGCCATCGGTTCCAAGCCCGGTTCCGCGGCGAGCACCTCCCACGCGCCGCTGGGGTCGCCGCCCAGCGCGAGCAGGTCAGCAACCCGGCGCAGCGCGGCCCCCAACCGCGGCGCCTCCCCGGCCGGGCGGGCGGGCGCGACGGCGCGGCGATCCCCGTCGGCGCCGTGCGGCGGGTCCAGGTCGCACACCTGTGCAGCGGCGACGGCGGCGTCCGGCACCGCTAGTCCAGCCTGCAAGCATGCGGCCAGCAGGTCGAGAGCCGCCGCCACCGCTAGCGGGTCGTCGGGGACCGCGCGCCCCGCCCATCGCCGTATGCCCCACATTCCTGTCGCGGTGAGCACCACGCCGACGCATACGCCGAGGGCCCCGCCCGACACCGCCGCGACCGCCACACCGCCGGCGAGCGCGAGTAGATCCTCACGCCGCAGCCTCGCCACGCACACGGCCGCGAGCGCCCGTAGTACTCCGCGCTCCGCGACGCCGGCCGCCGGATCCGGACGGGGCACGACCGCCCGCAGACGGCCCGCATTGCCAGGGAGCGCGGCGAGCACGCCCAACAACAACAGCGGCACCCACGGGCTCACTGGGCGGGCCCCGACATGATCCACTCCGCCCACACCAGCCCGGCGCAATCGAGCAGCACACCCGCGACGAGTAGAAGCCCCCCGGCGCCGCCCCCGGTGAGCACCGTCAACGGGGCCGCGCCCATCAGGTGGCCGAAACCGATCCCCACCACCGGCAACGCCGCCAGGATCGTCGCGGTGGACCGGGCGCCCGCCAGCCCGGATTCGGCGCGTCGCCGAAAGGACACCCGCACGGCCAGATCCGCGCGCGCCGCATCGAGGAGGCCGCCCAGCGCGATGCCGCGGCGTTCCGCCACCGCCCACACCGCGGCGATCCGCCGCCAGTCGGACTCCGGACCGCAGGCCTCCGCGCTCCGACCACCCGCCGGCCAGGACGGGCCGGTCCGCCGTGCGGCGGTCGTCGCCCCGGCGCGGTCGGCCAGCACGCGCGAGATCGATCCGCCGAGCTGCGCCTGCGCGGATGCTCTGGCGAGGCACCCGGACACCGCACCCTTCCGCGCATGCAGCGCGGCCACCGCACATGCCCGGCCGGGATGCGCGCCCACGCGAAGCTCGGCGACGACGATCTCGAGTGCCGAGGCCAGTTCAGCGGCCGCAGCACGGCCCCGTGCCGCGGCCGCCCGACGCGACCGCAGATGCATGATGGTGACTGTTCCCACCACGACGCACACCGCGGAAGCCGCACCCCATAGTGCGGCCGAGACGACGGCGGCGCCCACGGCACAAGCGACGACGATGCGCCGGCCGCCCGCGGCGGGCCGGGCGTTCCGGTCCCACTCTCGCACCCGCAGCAGCGACGGCGTCCCCGGCACAATCCACAAGGCGAGGCCCAACAGCGCCGTCACCGCAGCACCTGCGCCCACCTCACGCACCCCCGTGCAGCTCGGCATTCATGATGTGGCCTTCCCGCCCAGCAGTTCCTGCAACCGGTCGATGCCCTCTCCCAGCCCCACCGCGCTCCACGCGGGCACCACCTCACAGCCGCCGGTGTCGTACCGGAGCACAGCGATCTCAGCCAGCTCGCGGCGGCCGTCCGCCGCGCGCCGGACATGCAGCACCACCTGGACCGCCGCGTACAGCTGACGGTGCAGGCCGTGGCTGCCGGCATGGGCACCGTCTCCAGCGGTGGCCGCGAGTGCCTCGATCCGCGCCGGCACTTCACGCGGGGAGTTGGCGTGCACGGTGCATGCACCGCCCTCGTGCCCCGTGTTCAGCGCGGCCAGCATGTCGAGCACCTCCGCTCCACGCACCTCGCCGACGACGATCCTGTCTGGCCGCATCCGCAGCGCCTGGCGCACCAGGTCGCGCAGGGTGATGGCTCCGGCACCCTCTGCATTGGCCGGGCGCGCGACCAGGTTCACCACGTGCGGGTGACACGGCGCGAGCTCCGGAGCGTCCTCGACGCACACGATCCGCTGGGCCGGATCCACCTCGCCGAGCAGCGCCGACGTCATCGTCGTCTTTCCGCACCCGGTACCGCCCGCGACGAGGAAGGACAGTCGCGCTCCGACGATCCGCCGCAGCAGGTGCAGGGCTTCGGGCGCTATCGAGCCGCCCGCCGCGAGCGCGTCGAGGCTCTGCGCGGCAGGCCGCAGCACCCGCAGCGACAGAGCGGTGCCGTGGCGCGCCACCGGCGACAGCACGGCGTGCACGCGAACCGTGTGGGCACCTCCGTCGACCGCGTCCAAGTGTGCGTCGACCCAGGGTTGCGCGTCGTCGAGCCGCCGGCCCGCCGCCAGCGCGAGCCGCTGGGCGAGCCTGCGCACCGCGGCCTCGTCCGCGAACCGCACTCCTGTCCGTTGCAGCCCGCCTCCCCTGTCCACCCACACTTCGCCTGGGGCGTTGACCAACACATCGGACACGTCCGGGGCGGCGAGCAGCGGGGCGAGCGGTCCGCCGCCCACCAGTTCGGTCTCCAGTTCGCGCAGCGCCCGCAGCATGTCCGCGTCACCGATGACTCCGTGCGCCTCCGCGCGGACAGCTGCCGCCACCGCCGCCGGCGCCGGCACTCCGGCCGACCCGGCGAGACGTTCGCGCACGCGCGCAAGCAACGGCCCGTCCACCACTGCGGCAGCCGACGGTTCGCCCGTCATGCCGCACCCGCCTGCGGGCGCCGCGCATGGAGGCGGTGGACCGCGCGCGCAGTGTCCGCCAACGGCGACCTGCGCGAGAACGTCAGCCCCCCGCGTTCGAGCGCCTTGGCGAGCCGTGGCTCCGGGCGCATGGACGCCAGCAGCGGCAGCCCCAACGCCGCCTCCACGTCGCCGCCGCGCAGACCGCCGGGCGATGGACCCCGTACCACCAGCGCGATGTCGTCGGTGTGCCGGCGGACCCACGCGGAGCACCGTACCGCCGATGCGCAGGCCGGAACGTCCGCCGCAACGATGAGGACTGTCAGATCGGCCGTCTCGATCGCCGCCTCGGTGGCTTCGGACCGCTGGTGCGAAGCATCGCAGACCACCGTCATCCCGCCGTCGTGCCCGGAGCGGAGCACAGACCGCACGGCACCGGCCCGCGGCGCTTCCCACGGAACGTCCGCGGAGGCCGCCGGTGGCGATGACGACAGTACTGTCGTCGATTCGCGTCGAGGCAGCGCACGGTGCAACGCTTCCGGGTCGACGCGGCCATCCTGCACCCGCAGCTCCGGCCAGCGCAGCCCCTCGTCCCGTTCGAGCCCCAGCAGAAGATCCAGGCCCGGCCCGGACGGATCGAGGTCTACCAGCAGTGTCGGTGTTTCGACGGTGAGCGCGAGCGCGGAGGCGAGGACCGATGCGCCGGCGCCGCCGTGCCCTGATACGACGGTGATGACGCCGCCGTCGCCGGGCCGCCCGTCTCCTGCGTGCAGGTTGAGCGCCGTCAACAAGGCGTGCCCGTCGGCCGGCAGTTCGAGGACGTCCTCCGCCCCGATCCGCACCGCGCGCTGCCAAAGGCGCGCATCGACGGCGCCCGAGTCTGCCACGACCAACACCGCCCGGCGACGTGGAAACCCGGCACTCTCACACGCCGCGGCCGCATCGCTGTCGAGGACCACGATCGGGCAGCGCCCCCACTCGCATTCTGTAGGCGGCACGCCTGTCTCCTCGTCCGAAGCCGCCCGGCCGCCGTCCTGCGGACCGGGCCGGGACAGCCCCACGCCCGAGGCCGCGACGGCCCGCTCCACCTCCACTCGCAGCTCTGCGCTCGCCACCCACACCCCGACCGCGTGCGTCGCTGCTACTGCCACCATCACGCCCCCTGCCGTCTGCTTCCGCGTCGAGGACGACGTTGCCGCATCGCGCCCATTGCCGGCTCCGATGAGGATCCCGCGACCTGGCGATATGCAAAAACCTGTGGAAAGTCCGGGCCTGTGGACAACGCCGGAGGCTACGAGGGCTCCGACGGGATCGCGCCGCAGAACCGGGACGCGACATGGAACGGCCCCCACCAGGGGGGAGTGGGTGGGGGCCGTTGCGTCCAGCCCCGGGGGGTTGGGCTGAATGCACTCGGCTTGGCCGAGTGATTTCATGCTACACCCGTGTGACGCGACGACGGCTAGAAATTCCATGAGCGACTTCACCGTGTCATCGGCCCTATCCTGAAAGTGTGTCCGTCCAACCTGTACCTTCAGCGGCAGCATCACCGCCGCGGCGGGTCGCCGCCTTCTTCGATCTGGACAAGACCCTGATCGCCAAATCGAGCACGCTCGCGTTCAGCCGCCCGTTCTTCGATGAGGGTCTGCTGAATCGCCGCGCCGTGCTCAAGAGCAGTTACGCGCAGTTCCTGTTCCTGCTCTCCGGCGCCGACGCCGACCAGATCGACCGCATGCGCCGGCACATCACGGCGATGTGCGCGGGGTGGGACGTCGAGCAGATCCGTTCCATCGTCGACGAGACCCTCGACGACATCGTCACCCCGCTCGTGTTCGCCGAGGCGGCCGAGCTCATCGCCTACCACACGGCGTCGGGCCATGACGTGGTCGTCGTATCCGCTTCCGGCGAGGAGGTCGTAGCGCCGATCGCCGCCGCGCTGGGCGCCGACCACAGCGTGGCCACCCGCATGAAGGTCAGCGAGGGGAAGTACACCGGCGAAGTCGACTTCTATTGCTTCGGCACTGGCAAGGTGGAGGCGATCCACCGGCTCGCCGAACAGCACGGATACGACCTGTCCCGTTCCCACGCGTACTCCGATTCGAGCACCGACCTGCCGATGCTCGAATGCGTCGGCAACCCCACCGCCGTCAATCCGGATCGGAAGCTGCGGAAGGCCGCTGCCGAGCGGGGGTGGCCGGTCCTGACGTTCGTCGATGCCGTCGCGATCCGGAGAGGACGCAGACGGCAAGGGTCGGCGTCTGTTGTGGCCGGAGCCGCCGCCGGCCTGGGTGCTGTGACAGCGGGGGCCGTCGCCCTGAGGCTCCTGCGGCGAAAACGCTGACGGCCGACGACGGAAAACGTATTTGATCAATCAGCTCAACACACGATCGAGGAATGCATTATCACTGATGAGAGTGCATTTTGCCACCACAACGATCTTCTCTGGAACCTCTTGCAACGGCGGCACATAGGGGGTAGAAAGAAGTCACGGAAGCACAGCAGGCCAAGGTCGACCCAGAAGAGAAGGATCGCCCTCCCGGCTGATGTTTCCCAACATGGACAACCAGACTCACCACGCAGAGCACGCCGCAGGAGGCAGAAGCGTTGTGGGCCTGCGTAATTGTTCCGGATTTGCTGGGACGCTGGCCTCTTTGGGTAGGGGTCCCCACGCAACTGGTACCAATGCGCCGAGGCCACCCACACAACCCATTGATGCACGCATGGCAACTGGCAGTCTGTGTTAGCGGGCGACGGCACTCAATAGTTGGGTGATGCCGTCGCTCGCTTCATGTCCGCACCGGGCAGTCATTTATCCTGAATGCGCTTCGGCGATTTTCACTGCTTCGTGCCCGCCCGTTTCCAATGCCGCGCAGCAGGTGATGATCCATCCTGCAACGCCCTCCGCAGTCCCCGCGGCGTACCCGTCGGCGGCTTGCCGATATGCGTTGCGCCGCTTGAGCCAGTAGGTCTCCGGCACGCCCAAGTTGTGCGGGTCAAGTCCGGTCGCCGTGCACGTGAGCCGCGACGCCGCGCGTGCGACGATGCCGTCCGCGGTTCCGAAGGGCCGAAGCGTGAGCAGTTCACCGTGGACGACGGCCGCCAGCAACGGCGCGGCGACACTCGTGCCGCCGGTGGCGAGCTCGGCCAGCGCGTCGAGGCGTTCACTGATCCCCGGCGCGTCACGTGGACGTCCCAGTTCGTCGGAATCGTCGACGACGCCGGCTGCCGCAACAGTGTGGAGGCGGGCGATCACTTGCAAGGGCGCCCGCTCCCACGTGCCCAGAGAGTTGGTGAGCGCGTCCCCGTCGAGCATGGCGGACACCCGAAGGGCACCTGCAAGGAGCGGATCGGTGATGTCCCCGTCTTCGGGCAACGCGGTGGATGCACCGTCGATGGCCGCCGAGTTGCGGGCGGCGCGGAGCGAGGCCTCCGTGGCGGATGTCGGCCAGCCGCGACGGTTGGCCTTGTGCCGGTGTGCCTCTTCAAGGGCCGCACGCGCACGGTCCGCGGCGTCTGCGACGCCGGGGAGCTCGGCCAGCGAGGCGAGTGGGTCGGGCGCAGAGTGTCGACTCGTTGTCACAGCCGCAGGTTACCGTCTGTTCGATCACGGGCCGGCCGGTGTCGGCCCTGGATTCATTTAAGGGTCTGATGCGCACGCAGCGACACCCCGCGGCGCATCGCTGCCGCGGGGTGTCGCTGATCTGGCGTCTTCCGCCGGTCAGCTGCCGGGAAGCTGGAGGCCGGCACCGCCGATGCTGCCGAACGGGCCGACTCCGCCGCCCGTACCGCCACCGACGGTGTTGCCGAGGCTTCCGGTGACCTCGAACATGCTGCCCCCTTGCGCCTCGGGTGGCTGCAGACTGCCGGTCACCTGCTCCACGCTCGCCGACGAACCCGCCGTCACCTGCCCGAGGCTCTCGCTGACGCTGCCACTCACGCTCGACGGGTCGAGGCTTCCCGGGTCCAGGCTGCCTTCAAGACTGCCGCTGGAGCCCGCAGTGATCTGCCCCAGGCTCTCGGTCGCGCTTCCGGTGTCGAGGCTTCCCGGGTCCAGGCTGCCTTCGAGGCTGTCGCTCGAACCGGCGGTGATCTGGCCGACGATCTCCGCGGCGCTACCGGCATCCAGGCTTCCCGGGTCGAGGCTGCCCTCGAGGCTGTCGCCGGACCCGGTGGTCAGCTGCCCGAGGCTCGACGTGATGGTGTCGAGGCTTCCGTCTCCGAGGCTGTCGCTGGACCCGGTGAACAGTTCCGTGAGGCTGCCCGGGATGTCCCCCAAGCTGCCCGTCGACTCGCTGCTGCCGCTGGACTCGGAACCGCTGCTCCCGGCCCCCGGCAGACTCCCACCATCGACACTGCCCGCCAGACTCGCGAACGGAAGCGCCGCACTGCCCAAGATGAACTGCAGCCCCAGCTCCAACCCGGCCTCACTGCCCGTGCCGGCATCAGAGCCGGACGACCCCGTGCTACCCGTGACCAGGTCACCGATGCT
>NZ_JAENKO010000113.1 GCF_016599145.1 Tomitella cavernea | reverse complement strand
TGGAAACACGTTCGTGGACAGGGTGATTCGAGTTGGGTGACGGTTCTGATCGATCTGACTCCGGTCGTGGACGGCACCGGCCCCGCACGCCTGCTGGACATGATCACCGGCCGGTCCAAACAAGTCCTCAAGGACTGGATGAACAGCCGCGGCCAGAGGTTCCGTGATCGGATCACGGTGGTGGCGATGGACGGCTTCGCCGGCTACCGCACCGCCACCGGCGAGGAACTGCCCCGGGCGCGGATCGTGATGGACCCGTTCCACGTCGTGCAATTGGCCGGCGAGAAGCTCGATCGATGCCGTACCCGCATCCAGCAGGCCACGTGCGGGCACCGCGGCCGCAAGAACGATCCTCTCTACAAGATCCGCCGGATCCTGCACACCCGCGTCGAGTTTCTCACCGACACGCAGAAGAACCTGCTGGTCGAGTCGTTGAACAGCCATGACGACCATGTGGCAGTCGAGATCACCCACCAGGTGTATCAGCAGATGATCGCCGCTTACGAGCATCCGGACCGCCGCGAGGGCAAGATACTGATGTTCAAAGTCCTCAAACGCATCTGCAAGGGCCTGCCCGCCGGCCTCGATGAACTCGCCCAGCTCGGCCGCAGCCTGTGGGCCCGGCGCAAGGAGATCCTGGCGTACTTCGACACAGGCGTCTCCAACGGGCCCGTCGAGGCCATCAACGGCCGCCTGGAACACCTACGCGGCATCGCTCAAGGCTTCCGCAACCTCGACCACTACATCTTGCGATCACTACTGCACTCCGGCCAACTCGCCGCACGCATCAACGCACTCTAAGAGCTGAAGAGCC
>NZ_JAENKO010000112.1 GCF_016599145.1 Tomitella cavernea | reverse complement strand
CGCCACGCACCGCGATCGCCATGCACAGCGCCGACTCTGCCAGCTCTTCGTCGTGGTGCTCGCCCAGGGTGAACCCGACGATCCGCCGCGACCCCATGTCCAGCACACTGTCCAGATACAATTTTCCCTCGTCGGTGACGATCTCGGTGCCGTCGCCGTACCACTTGCGGTTCAGCCGATCGGTACCGAACCTGCGCCCGATCATATCCGGTGCCCGCCACCGGCCCCGGCCCCGCCGGGTGGTCTGCTTGCGCCGCCGCGGGCGCCGCGCGGCCAGGCCCAGTTCCGCCATCAGCGCGGCGACGGTGTTCTCCGAGACCCGCCAGCCCTCCCCGCGCAGGTCCGCTGTGATCCGCGGCGACCCGTAGGTGCCCCGATGCGCCGCGTACAGCCGGCCGATCGCGATCTTCAGCTGCTCGCGGCGGGCATGCCGGGGCGACGCATCACCATGGCGCCACTTGTAGAACCAGGCTTCGGACACTCCCAGCGCCCGGCACGCGGTGGCATGCGGGATTCCGTATTCGGCCCTGCTGGCGGCGATGAACCCGGCCACGGCTACCGGCCCATCGCTTCGTGCACCCACAGGGCGGTCGATCGTTTGAGGACATCACGCTGCATACGCAGCTCCACATTCTCCCGGCGCAGCCGCACCAGCTCGGCACGTTCGTCCTCGCTGAGCCCCGTGTTGCCGCCATCTCGCGCGGCACGGGCCTTGGCACACCAGTTGCCCAGCGTGCCCTCGTTCACGCCGAGGTCCCTGGCGACCTGCGCGATCGGCTTCCCCGTCTCGACCACCAGCTGGACCGCGCCCTGCTTGAAGTCCTCGTCGAATTTCCGATACTTCCTCGTCATCGCCGTTCATCTCCTCAAAGGCGATACCTCCACGATACGAGGGGAAACCCA
>NZ_JAENKO010000111.1 GCF_016599145.1 Tomitella cavernea | reverse complement strand
GGCGCCGAGCCAGGCCCCGCCGCCGCCGAGCGCGGTGGCCGCCCCCAGTCCCGCCGCGAGTTTCACATCGCCCGCGCCCATCGCCGCGGGCCGCAGCAGGTGCAGGCACAGGTACGCCCCCGCCAGCAGTCCCCCGCCCCACAGTGCGGCCGCCGCATGCCCGCTGGCGGCGGCGACCGCGAGGATCGTCGCCGCGCCCGGGAGGGTGAGTACGTCCGGCAATCGCATGGTCCGCAGGTCGATGACGCCGAGGACCGCGCACCACCCGGTGAGCGCCAGCGCCCCGAGCGCCGCGGGCGCCCGGTCGGCACCCGCGCAACGGCAGGCCGTTATGACGCCGACGAGGCATACCGCCGCCGCATACCCGACCGCTCCCCGCGCACCGGGATGCACGATCCGTATTCCGCCGCTGCGGCGCTCTCCGCATGCCCTCGTGGGCAGCTCGCATTCCCCCATGTGCCGCTCGCATTCCCCCATGTGCCGCTCGCATTCCCCCATGGACGCCATCGTGCCCCGGCCGTGCGCCGCCGACCGGGTGCCGGCGTCCGGCCGAACCGGGGATATGCACAAACCTGTGGACAGCCGGAACGTGTCCACAGCCCGCCGCACGTCCGGCGCTGCCGGTTTGGCCGGTGCCCGGTATCAGTCCAGCGCCGCCGCCATAGCCGCGCGCGGGGCGGGCCGGCCGGTGAACTGCTCCACCTGGCCGTACGCCTGCCCGAGAAGCATCGTCAGCCCGCCCACCACGACGCCCCCGCCGTCCAGGACGGCGCGGGCGGCCGACGTCGGCCACGGGTGGTAGGCGACGTCGAGGAACCGTCGGGCTGCGGCCAGTGCATCCGCCTGTGCGGCGGCCGCGTCGCCGGGCAGCGTGCTGATCACGGCGGGGGCCTGCGCACAGGCCTCGGCGAAGCGCGCCGTCCCGAGGACCACCACGTGCGGCACGAGCCCCGCGCGCCGGGCACACGCGGCGGCCCCGGTCGCCCGCGCGGTGTCTCGCACCGCGAGGATCACTTCGCGGGCGCCGCGGTCGGCG
>NZ_JAENKO010000110.1 GCF_016599145.1 Tomitella cavernea | reverse complement strand
CCGGCCGCCGCGGACGTGCGCCAGACGGCGCCCTGCGCCGTCGCCGACCGGGCGCCCGGGGCGCCGCCGGTGGGGGTCCCACCCGCGCAGGCCCTTCTGCACGTCGCCGACCTATGGCGCTTCGGCACCGGCCGAGGCCAGACTGTCGCCGTCATCGACACCGGGGTCGCCCCGCATCCGCGGCTGCGCAACCTCGTCCCCGGCGGAGACCTTGTGGCGGCCGGCGGCCGAGGATCGGGCCCGGGCCTGAAGGACTGCGACGCCCACGGCACGATCGTGGCCGGCATCATCGCGGCCGCCCCGTCGTCACGGGACGGCTTCGCCGGAGTCGCACCCGATGCGCGCATCCTGTCGATCCGCCAGTCGTCGGCCAAATTCACCGACTCGGCCGCCGCCCCGGGCAACGGCACGGACGGTGGGGCCGGCGGGGGCAGCGGCACCATCGGCACGCTGGCCCGGGCGATACGCATGGCGGCCGACCAGGGCGCCACCGTCATCAACATCTCCGAGGTCGCGTGCGGACGGGGCGTCGGCGCACTGCGCACCAGCACGCTCGCGGACGCGGTGGCCTACGCGGCGCGGCGCGACATCGTGATCGTCGCGGCCGCCGGGAACACCCGCGGCGACAACGGCGCATGCCGGCAGAACCCCACCGAGCGCGACCCGCTGCGGCCGGATTCACGCGGGTGGGACTCCGCGTTCACCGATGTCGCGCCGGCGCACTACACGGACCACGTGCTCACCGTCGCGTCGGTGGACCCGGACGGATCGCCCTCGGAGTTCAGCGTGGCGGGACCGTGGGTGACCGTGGCCGCGCCCGGTACCGGCGTCGTATCCCTCGCCAACAGCGCGGACGGCGGCCTGGCCGATCGGGTGCGCACCGAGCGCGGCGTCACTGCGGTCGAAGGCACGAGCTTCGCCGCGCCGCTCGTCGCCGGCCTGGCGGCGGACATCCGCTCGCGTTTTCCCGCACTGACCGCGCCCGAAGTGGTCGAGCGGATCGTCGCGACCGCCATCCCCGGCCCGCACGGGTGGGAGCCCACTGTCGGGTACGGCGTGATCGACCCGCTCGCCGCCCTCACCACAACGCCGGCCGCGCTTCGGGCACTGCGGTCCGGCGGCACGGGGCCGGACGGCGGGCCCAGTGGCCGGACCGCCACGTTGGCGACGGCGCCGGCCCCGGAGCCGCCGGACACCACGGCCCGCGACCGTGCATTCTTCGCGGCGGCGGCGGCCGCCGCGGTACTCGG
>NZ_JAENKO010000109.1 GCF_016599145.1 Tomitella cavernea | reverse complement strand
GAACACCACCTCGTTGCCGCGCAGCGACGGCGCCCCGAGCACCGTCGTCCACCCCGGAATCGACGCCGCATCCGCACCCGAGGCCGCCGCATACACCTGCGCCAGCGCCTCCTGCTCGGACTGCGAGCCGCGGTACTGCGACTCCGGCTCGGCCGCATACATCGGATCCGGCGGATACAACGTGGGCGCCCCGCCCGTGTTGATCACCGGCGGCTGATACGACCCGTCGTTGAGGGTGCCGTCCGGGATCGGGTAGTTCTGCCCGGGCACCGCCTTGGGGTAGCACCGCGCCTTGCGCGTGTCGAACAGGCGCGGTTCATCCTGGTTCGGCAGGTATCGGCCCCGCGGGTTCACCAGCTCGAGCGTCACCCGGATACCCGGGTTGGGCTCGTTGTAGCCGACGATCTTCTTGCCGCGCTCATGGATCTCGGCGAACGACTCGAAGGTGCAGCCGAACGCCGGCGACGCGTCCGCGAACACCTCCAACGGCCGCACCGACTGCGCCGACACCGCCACGAAATCCCCCCGCGTGCGATCGATCAGATCCGACGACGCCCGCGCCGTATCCGCACCCGCCAGCAACAGATCATGAATCCGATCCTGCATCTGCACCACGGTCTTGTTCGTCGTCCGCAGATTATCGAGCGCATCCACCAGATCCGGCGCCGCCGACTGATACGTCCGCGCGAACTCCGCGACCCCCCGGATATCCGCCTTCACATCCGGCAACCGGTCCACCACCTGATCGGTGATCTCATCGAGCTGCTCGATCCCCCGGCCGATCGCATCCCCCTGCCCCTCGAGCATGTGATTGATCGCCGTCAACGTCACCGACAGATCCTGCGGCGGCACCGCCCGCAGAATCGGCAACACCGTATCGAGCATGTGCCCGATCTCCACCGCATTGCCCGACGCATCCTGATAGATCGTGTCCCCCTCCGACACATGCCCCGACGCGCCCTTCGGAATCTGCAACGCCACATACCGCTCACCGAACAACGTCTTCGGCAACAGTCGCGCCGTCGCCGACGGCGGCACCTGCTCCGCCAACGCCGGATCCAGATCCAACCGCAGCACCACCTTGTCCCCGTGCGCCTGCGCCGACCCGACCGTGCCCATGATCACCCCCCGCGCCTTCACATCCGCACGCTCAGGCAGGGCATTTCCCGCACTATCGGTGACCAGATAAATACTCGTATACGTCGAGAACGCCTTGTTGTACTGCAACACCGTCACCGCCACGAACCCGATGACCAACGCGA
>NZ_JAENKO010000108.1 GCF_016599145.1 Tomitella cavernea | reverse complement strand
TCAGACGGTATGAGGTGGCCGCTCGCGTGAGCGGTTGCGGGCCGGGGCCAGCCTGACGAATCCTCGTGGGTTACCAGGCAGGAGCCGCCTGCCCGGCCTATCCACAGTCGTAGGAGGCCCCGGCGATGTACGAGCGTACGAGCGTCGGACTGGACGTGCACGCACGATCCGTATCCGCGACCGCGTTGAACTCCGAAACCGGCGCGATCACCGAAACCACACTCACCCCCGACCACGACGAAATCTCCGCCTGGATCCGCACCTTGCCCGGCCAGATCCAGGTCGTCTACGAAGCCGGGCCCACCGGCTTCGGCCTGCACCGGGCACTGACTGCCGCCGGCATCGACTGTGTCGTCGCGGCACCCTCGAAACTGCACCGGCCCCCCGGCAACCGAGTCAAGACCGACAAGAACGACGCCAGACTGCTCGCGCAACTGCTGCTACTCGGACAGATCACACCAGTACGCGTGCCCACGGTGACCGAGGAATCCGCACGCGATCTGGTGCGCGGGCGCGAAGACGTGCGCACCGACCTGATGCGCGCCCGCCACCGCGTCTCGAAACTGCTCCTACGCCACGGCCACGTCTACTACGGCGGCCGCGCATGGACCGGCGCCCACCACCAGTGGCTGCACCGGATCCGGTTCGACCAGCCCGGCACCGCGGCCGCTTACGATGCCGAACTCGAAGCCGTCGATTTCGCCCTCGCCCGCCGCGACCGACTCGACGCCGCCATCGCCGAGATGGCCGCAGCCAGCGAATTCACTCCCATCGTGCGCAACCTGTGCTGCCTGCGCGGAGTGTCGACCCTGACCGGATTCGGCCTGGCCGTCGAGATCGGCGACTGGTCCCGCTTCACCGGGGCGAGTATCGGCGCCTACCTCGGCCTGGTACCCACCGAACACTCCAGCGGCGGATCACGACGCCAAGGAGGCATCACCAAGGCCGGCAACACCCACGCCCGGCGGCTACTCGTCGAGGCGGCCTGGCACCACAAGGCCCGCTACACCGTCGGCGCCGTACTACGGGCACGCTGGGAACAGGCCCCTGAAGCGGCGCGGGCACGCGGCCACGCCGGCAATCAGCGGCTGCACCACCGGTGGGAGACGTTCGGGCATCGGCACAAAAAGCACACGATTGCTACTACCGCGATCGCCCGCGAACTCGCCGGCTGGTGCTGGTCGCTGGCGACGCTGCCGGACTGACCTGCCACCACAATCATCCGGACGCGCCGCGCCTGCGCCGCCGAGGGCCACGTGAGGGGCACCATCCGCGTTTCGACTGTGAGCAACGGCCACGGCCGTCACGCTCGACCTCAGATCGCAGCGGGACGCCCCCACCGGATTGCCGTCATGCGGTAACCAACCCGCGCATATCAGTCTCGACCACGTGCGTCGCAAGACACGCTCAAAGCGCCACGCAGGCAGGCCGCCCGGAAACGGAAGCGCCGCCACGGCAACCAGCCATGGCGGCGCTTCCTCCTGCGCTGTTGACAAAACCAACTACATATCA
>NZ_JAENKO010000107.1 GCF_016599145.1 Tomitella cavernea | reverse complement strand
ACGACGGAGCGGTGGAGGAGGCGGTCGAGCATGGCCGCGGCGACGGTGGTGTCGCCGAGGATCTCGCCCCAGGCGCCGACGGGTCTGTTCGTGGTGATCACGATCGAGGTCTTCAGGTAGCGCTGGTTGATGACTTGGAACAGCGCTGATGCGGCTTCAGCGGGCAGGGGGAGGTAGCCGAGCTCGTCGATGATCAGCAGGGTGGGGCCGGCGAAGAACCGCATCATGGTGGACCACTTGCCCTCGATCGCGGCGCGGTGGCAGCGGGCGGCGAGGTCAGCGGCGGAGGTGAAATAGACCCGATAGCCGGCGTTGATCGCGGCGTGACCGAGGCCGGTGGCGATGTGGGTCTTGCCCACTCCGGGCGGCCCGATCAGCAGCACGTTCGTCGCGTTCTCGAGAAACCGGCAGGTCCCCAGCTCTGCCAGGAGGTGAGGGTCGATACCCGAGGCGGCATCGTGGTCGAAGTTCTCCAGGGTCGCGCCGGTGGGGAGGTTCGCGAAGCGGAAACGGCCCGCAAGGCGGCGCTTTTCGGTTGCGGTGACCTCAATAGCCAGCAGCCGTTCCAGGGCGTGGGTGAGGGTCCAGTCCTCGGCCTGGGCCTGGTCGAGGATGCCGGGCAAGGCTTCGGCGGCGTCGGCGAGCTTGAGCTCGGTGAGGTGGCCGCGGAGCTGCTGATAGACGCTCTGGGTGGTCTTGATAGTGGTCATGTCAGGGTGTTCCTGTTCTTCGCGGCCTGCTCATAAGCGGCAAGGTCGATCACGGTGGCAGTCGGGGCGGAGGGACTGGTCAGGGCCTGTGCGGCGGCCAGCGCGGCGGTGCCCGGTGGGATGCGTTCCTTGCGGCGGTGGGGCCGTCCGGGTGGCGCGGAGGCCAACGCGATCATCTCCAGCGCGGTGACGTGCTGGTCGGTCCGCTGCGTGATGCCCAGACCCGCCTCGGCCAGACGGTGACGGGCGAGCATCGTGCCGGAAGTGGTGGTGATCTCGATGTCGGCCGCGCCGAGATGCTGATGGACGCTCACCGTGGCCATGGCGAGCTCGGGAGGGACGGAGTAGCGGTTGCCGCGCCAGTGGATCAGCGCCTGCCGCGAAACGGTCCGCTGCTCGGTCACCACCACCGGGAACGCCATCGCCGGAAGGGGCCGTAGCCGTTCAGCAGCGCGCATCTGTGCCGCGGTCGTGGTCCCGGTCGCGCTCTCACGGCGTCTGTCGTCCTGCCGAGCCGCAAAGGCTTCGAGGGAGGACTGGGCCTGCTCCGCGGTGATCTCGTCGGGCAGGGTCCGCCACCAGCGCTGGGCAGCGGTGTGATTGTTCTTCTCGACCACGCCCTTGCGGTTCCCCGAGCGGGGTCGGCAAGCGACGGCCTGGACCCCGTGATGCTTCGCGAACGCGGAGAACATCGAGGTCAGGTCCCCGGTGGCGGGGTCCAGCACGGTCCGCATCCGATCAAACCGCCATACCCGCGTCAGCCCGCCCAGCAGGGAAAGGACGGTTGTCATCGCGGCGAGCAGATGGGGCAGGTCCATCGAGGGGGCGATCGCTGCCCGCCAGACACCGGAGTGCGCGAGTGACCCGACCAGTACGAACGCCCGCTTCGTCGGGTAGCCCCAGTGCTCAGGTGCGTCGGGCAGCTCGAGCCAGTCGAACTGGGTCTCCTCCCCAGCAGGGTGCTCGATCACCGCGTTCGGCCGCTGGGTGACGTGGGCGCAGGCCTGGCAGGCCGGCCGCAACGAACGGTCACGAATATGCCGGGTCAGCGACTGGTAGGAGCCTTCGAATCCCAGTGGCTGCAGCTCGTCCAGCAAAGTCACGGCCCACAGGTGCGGGTCCTCGATCAGCCGGGCGGTGACGTAGTCGATGAACGGCTCGAACGCGTCCGGGGCGGCACGCTTTCGGACTCCGGGCTCGCGGTCGCCGCGGAGGTAGGAACGGATGGTCTTGCGGTCATGGCCGGTACGACGGGCGATCTCACTGATCGTGATTCCCCGCCGATGTAGAGCGTGGATGTCCACGCTGCTCCTCTCTGAGAGCATGATCGTAGGGCCTCCCTGGAAGGCTGGTGTGTGGTCAGAGACCACCAGCATCCAGGGAGGCCCGCCTCATGCGACGGAGCGACCCAGACTGGGGAATTTCGGTGAGCACAACTGGGGAATTTCAACGAGC
>NZ_JAENKO010000106.1 GCF_016599145.1 Tomitella cavernea | reverse complement strand
GGTCGCCGCCAACCTGGGCATCGCCTGGAAGACCGTCAACCAGATCGCGGTCGGCGCCGCCCGGAACATGGTCTACGACGGCGGCCATCTCGACGGCGTACGGCACCTCGGGGTCGATGAGCACAAGGTGCGCCACGAGGCGCTGCTTTTTTCCGGATGGAGGTGAAAGACCTTGATCGCCCGGTCGTCGTAGTGGCTGGGTGAAGCTGGCGGCAGCCTGATCCAGGGAACGCTGGGGAGGGTGGGAGCAGCCGCGATGAAGTCAGGGCGGCCCGGTACTGCTGGATGGGTCGTGCCTGGTGAGCGAGATGGGACGGTGTACGCAAGGAACCGGTGTCGTAACGCCTCTTAATCGTCGACCCGCTCAAACCCGGTGGATACGGGCGGGAGTGCGGTGCGTTTCCGGGTGGCGGCCGCTGTCCAGGCGGCATAGCTGCCCGGGGAACTGTCGGGACGGTTATTGTGCCGGGTCCGGCAGGTCGTGGTGAAGGTCTACGGCGTAGCCACGACGAGGCCGCAGGGGCAAAGCCGGACACCTCGCCCATCAACCGGAAGGCAGTGAACGTGGGAACCACCGGCACGCCGCTCCCCGCAGAGCGGGGATAGGCGCGTTGCCGGCCGAAGGGTGCCGGTGGGGCGGAGCCGTCGTAGTACTCCGAGGCCGGGAAAGCCGGCCACATGGGGAAGGGCGGCAGTGGAAAGGAGCAGTACGTGACTGTCACATCCGAAGTCGCGCCGGTGAATACCAGCGCTGCCGTGTGGCCAAGCGAAGAGCTGGCGTACGGGGCAGTACGGAAGATTCAGGACAAGCTGCACTGCTGGGCGGTCGAGAATCCGGACCGTTGTTTCGATGACCTGTATAACTGGGTGCACGATCCGTCGGTGCTGACCATTGCGTGGAAGCGCGTGGCCGGTAACAAGGGGTCGCGCACGGCTGGGATCGACCGGGCCACCGTGTCCGCGATCGCATCCCAGCACGGGGTGCAGGAGTTCTTGCACCAGGTGCGCGCCACATTGAAGGCGCGGACTTTCACACCGGTGCCGGTGCGGCAGGTGATGATTCCCAAGGCCAGCGGGAAACTGCGGTCCTTGGGCATCCCGACGGTCACCGACCGGGTGGTGCAAGCAGCGCTGAAGCTGGTTTTAGAGCCCGTCTTCGAGGCCGACTTCCAGTCGTGCTCGTACGGGTTCCGCCCGAACCGGCGTGCTCAGGACGCGATTGCCGAGATCCACCATTTCACGAGCAAGTCGTACGAGTGGGTGCTCGAAGCTGACATCGAGGCGTGTTTCGACAACATCGATCACACTGCCTTGATGGACCGGCTCCGGCGCAGGATCGGGGACAAGCACGTCCTGACGTTGGTCAAGTCCTTCCTCAAGGCCGGGGTGTTGACCACCGTCGGCAGCGTGGAGGGGACGATCACCGGCACCCCGCAGGGTGGGATTCTCTCGCCACTGCTGGCCAACATCGCCCTGTCCACGCTCGATGATGACTTCATCACCGCGTGGGATCAGCAGATGGCGACCGAGGGCCAGCGGCAGCGGCGCAAGCGACTCGGCCAGGCGAACTTTCGCCTGGTCCGATATGCCGACGATTTCGTCGTCCTGGTAACGGGGCGGCGCGAACACGCCGAGCAGTTGCGCGCGCACGTGGCAACCGTCTTGGTCCCCATGGGGCTGCGGCTGTCGCCGGAGAAGACCAGCGTGGTCCATATCGACGAAGGATTCGACTTCCTCGGATTCACCATCCGCCGGATGGTCAAGCGAGGGAGCCGGAAACGATTCGTCTACACCCGACCCTCAGCGAAAGCGGTCGCTTCGATCAAGGACCGGGTGCGGACCGCGACCTACAGAGCAACTCTGCACCACGACCCGGGATACCTTATGGGTTATCTCGGGCGTGTGTTGCGCGGCTGGGCGAACTATTTCCGACACGGTGTCTCCAAGGCGGTGTTCAACGCGGTCGACTCCTACGCGTGGGAGCGGATCGCGAACTGGCTGCGGAAGAAGCACCGGATCGGTTGGCCAGAGTTGCGGCGCAGGTTCTGCCTGCCCGGCACCTGGCGTTTGGCCCATGACGGGGAACGATTCCGTGGCGCAGCCACCGTCACGGTCACCCGGTACCGCTATCGCGGCTACCGGATCCCGACCCCGTGGACACCATCGACTGTCCCCGCGCGATAGGCAGCAGCCGATCCATGGAGAGCCCGTTGCGGTGAGAATCGCACGGCGGGTTCGGTGGGCGGCTCGGGGAAACGGAGTGGCAGCAATGCCACCACCGCGCCCCGGGCCGACCCTACTGGAAACACGTTCGTGGACAGGGTGATTCGAGTTGGGTGACGGTTCTGATCGATCTGACTCCGGTCGTGGACGGCACCGGCCCCGCACGCCTGCTGGACATGATCACCGGCCGGTCCAAACAAGTCC
>NZ_JAENKO010000105.1 GCF_016599145.1 Tomitella cavernea | reverse complement strand
GGCCCCGGAGCCGCCGGACACCACGGCCCGCGACCGTGCATTCTTCGCGGCGGCGGCGGCCGCCGCGGTACTCGGCGCCGCGGGCATCGGCGCCGGGATACTGCACCGCGTCCGCGCGCGCAGCGCACCGGGGCTCAGCCCCCGGTGAGCAGCGCCGCGGGCGCGGGATCGGGCGTCAGGCCGTCGTGCACCACCAGCGCGTCGGTGCGGGTGAGGGCGGGGCCGGCCGGCAGCAGCCCCAGAATCGACCACGGCGCCGGGTCGGTCTCTCCTCCCAGGCCGAGAACCTTCGACGTCGCCGCGTCGGGAATGCCATAGCGGACGCCGGTCTCCGCGACGAGGAACCGCGGCCCACCCGCGCCGACGCCGCCTCCGGCGCCCCGCACGGCGGACACGTGGGCCGCGGCTCCCGGAGGGATCACGAACCGGTCCACCGACGGGCCCGCGCCGTCGGCGCCCACCAGCCGCACCGCCGCGCCGCGGTCCGCACGCGGATCACCGGCGCCCACCGTCCAGCCGCCGCCGTGCCGCCCGGGAACCCATGTCGCGCAAAGCGTCCCGTCAGCCACATCACGCAGCCGCAACCTGCCGTGCGGGTAGCCGTCCAGTGGCAGCGGATGACGCGTCACAGGTGCACCGGCCACCGCCTCCGGCCCGATGCTGCGCTGCAAGAGTCCCTGCCGTGCGCCGGAATACAGGATGAGATCCGCGACGGTGGCAGGGAGCTCCTGGAGGCCGTCGCGCAGCACCACGTACCGGTCATCGTCCGCATCTGCGCCCGCTCCCCTGTCGACACGGACCACGTCGCCCACCCGCACACCCGGCATCGGGAAACCGGGGGCCTCGCCCGCGCCGTCGATGCGCGGGGCGCGCAGCTCCCGGCCCGCCGGCAGCGCGGCCATCAGCCCCGCCGAAGCCCGCACCGGAGTGATCCCGCCCAGCCCGAGCGCGCGCACCACCTGGGGATCGCCCAGGTCCACGGCGGAACGCGCGCCGTCGAACACCACGTACTCGCGCTCGCCGTCCGTCACCAGCACCGCCGCGCCCCCGGTGAGCGCCGCGGCCACGGCCTGGTCCCGGCCCACCAGCACGGTGGTCTGCGCGACGGCGCCGCGCTCGAACCCGTCGCACACCGTCCACGGCCCGGCGACCTGCTCCGTGCGCGCGGGAAGCAGCTGCGGCGCACCGGGTATGCCGACCATCGGCCCGCGCCGGATGTCCGGAAGGTGATCGCCGGGGACCCCCAGCGGCGGCGCGGGCGATCCGATGACCAACCGCGCGGAAGCCAGGTTCAGGGCGGGATGCAGCACCTCCCCGACGGCGCCGGGCCCCGCCCCCGCGGCCCCGATCCGCTCGTCCTCCACGCGCACGTACAGCGCGCCGCTGTCCTCGGCGAGCAGGATGTCGGAGCCGTCGGTGTCCGGCGCCGGGCTGATCCACGCGGCGATGCCGAAGCCTGCCATCACCAGCGTCCCCAGCACCGCACCCACCGTGAGCGAGCGCGACGCACTGCGCATCGGCTCGTGCAGCATGCGCACGTCGCGCCGCACCAGTGCGTGCTCCATGCGGCGGATGATGAACCTGTAGCCGTTCACCTGCGGCCTGGTCGTCAAAGGCGCGGGCATGGCACCCCCCGTTCTCGCGCTCCCCCGCGGCGGACACTACCGTAGTCCCCGTCCGGTGTGGGGGCCGGACAGCGGATCCAAGGGGGAGGATCAAGGTGGGGGCACGGCCGGTCACGATCATCATGGTCGCCGAGATCGTCGGCGTCACAGCGGCGCTCGCACTCTCCGCGGTGGGCTCGGTCGTTCCGATCGCGGTGGCGGCCGGATTGCTGGCGGCGCTCGGGGCGGTCGCGCCGGTCCGCGGCCGCTCGCTCGTGGGCGGCGCGGCGCTCCGTTCACGGCACCTGCTGCAATACCGCGGGCACCTCGCGACCGCGCCGCCCGGTCCGGCCTTGCGGTCGGACGGGTGCGACGGCGCCTCGGGCGGACGGGGCGCCGGCCGGCGGACGAGGGGCGGCGCGAAAGTACGCGAGGACGTCCCGCTCGGCCCGGACGGTGCCCGCGCCCTCGCCGTTCCACCTGCGACCGGATTCCGTTGGGATGCAGATGAACTCATCTGCGCCATGCAGGTATCCGACCCCGTCGGCGCCGTCACGATGATCGCGTCGGGCCGCGCCGCGCAGCGCCGCGGAGGCACGGCCGCCGCGGTGTCTCCGGGACTGCTCGCACCCCTCCTGGACCAGTTCGATATCCGTCTGTCCGGTATCGACATCCACACCCGCAGTGTGCGGACGGCCGGTCCGGCGGCCGCGGCCGCGGCGCACACGCGCCTCGTGGGCAGGCTGCCCACCGCGGTCCGCCGCGACACCGTCGTCGTGGTCCGCCTGGATCCGCGATTGTGTCCTGCTGCGGTCGCCCGGCGAGGCGGGGCCGGCGACCGCGCCGGTG
>NZ_JAENKO010000104.1 GCF_016599145.1 Tomitella cavernea | reverse complement strand
CCAGGGCGGCTCCGATGGCGGCGCCGGTCGGCGGGCGCGCCGCGCCGACGGCCGCGGCCGCGGTGGTGATGATCGCCGTGAACGCGCCGCCGGACACCAGGATGGTCGCGGGCGCGGCGTCCGCGTGCGCGCGCCCCCGGAGCATGAGGACCGTGCATACCACTGCGGCAAGAGCGATGCCCGGCCACGACGGTGGCCCGGGTGCCAGCGTCACCGTGAGTGCGCCCGCCGCTGCGGTCGCCGACGCGCCTGCGGCGAGCCCGGAGAGGCAGCGGCCCGCCGTCGCCGTGCCGTCGACCAGGTGTGACACGAGGCGGGGGGACACGGTGGAGTCGTCGGCGAGGTCGGCGCGGATGTCGCGCGACGGCACCGGCGGCATCGGCAGGCGTACGAGCAGCACGGTAAGCCGCGGGGCGAGCGCCGGCACCACGACCGCAGCGACGAGTAGCCCTGCCCCCAGTGCCTGCGTGTCCGGATGCGCGAGGGTCGCGGCGGCCGCGGCGGCACCGATGGTCAGGCAGGCGGTGGCCGTCGCCGTGTGCACCGGAATCCCTGCGCCCCCGATGCGGACGCAGGCCACGGAGCACGCCCCGGCGAAGGCGCAGCCGGCGAGCAGCCCTGCCGGCCCCACCATCGGCTGCGGCAGCAGCGCCCCGGCGGTGAACGCGAACGGGAGGGCGCAGAAGCCGAGCACCATGCCGGCCCCGGCGTCACCGTAGACGCGCGAGAGCATCGGGCACGCGATCGCGGCCAGCGCTGCGCACGCGGCCGCGACGGCCACGCGAGCGGCATGGGCCGCCGCGCCCGGCACGGCGCCGGGAACGCCCGCGGTCCACGCAGCGCGCGGCAGCAGCGGAAGATCCGGCAGCGAAGGCGCCAGGAGCATCCATGCCCCGGCGGCCGCTGCCGCCATGGCGACGGCGAAGGCCAGGCGCCGGGCCGCCGCCGGGCCCCACTGCGCGAACCGCTGCGCCCCGGCGACGGACACGGCATCGACGACGTCGTCGAAAAGAGGCTCCGGTGCGGCGGTGGCGGACCGTTGCAGGTGCAGCAGCGTCCCGTCGACGACGCCCTGATCCGCGAGGGTGCCCTCGGGTGACAGCGGCGCGGCCCCGACCGGTGCGAGCACCCAGGCGGAGTCCGCTTCGTCGTGCGAGTGCGACGGGGCAATCGTGGGCCGGTGCGCCGCCGTCAACCCCACGAGCTCCGGGATCAGGGCTGCGACCGGCACGGCGGCCGGGACGGTGACGTCCACCTGCGTGCCCGGCGCGATCAACGAGAGCGAGCACGATTGCGGCGACGGGGCGGGGCCGACGCCCGCTGCGCCCGGCGGCGCCGCCGTTTCCCCTGCGACGAGCGATGATCCCACGCGAAGCCCCCCGGCGATGATCCGATGCGCGGACGCGGCCGCGCGATGTCCCCCGGCGCCTGCGGCGGCGCCCTTCCCCCGTGCGGTGGCCACCGTACAGCACCGCGCCCGGCGGCCGAATCCGTCGGCGGACTCGCATACGATGCCTTCGATCGCCGGGGAGGGCGGTCACGGATCCGGTCAGGGGCGCCGCACACCCGCGCGGCGAGGGCCGGCCGAGCCAAGGGGGGATCCCATGACTACGCGCGACTTCATCAGGCGCCCACGCTTGCCCGCGCCGCAGGTGCCCGGCGGGGAGATCGAGCTGCAACCGCCGCCGTCGGTGCCGCGGCCCGTCCCCGGGGGCCTGCTGCAGCGTCTGATGCCGGTCGTCATGGTGGTGGCGATGCTCGGCATGGTGGCGCTCATGGTGGCGTCCGGCGGTATGAACAACCCGATGACCCTGCTGTTCCCGTTGATGATGGTCTTCTCCATGGTCGGAATGCTTGGCGGCGCCGGGGGTTCCCGGTCCAAGCGGCCCGCGGAGCTCGACGAGGAGCGCAAGGACTACTTCCGCTACCTGGCGGGCGTGCGCGACGAGGTGACCGAGACCGTGCGCACGCAGCGCGCGGGGCTGCGGTGGCATCATCCGGAGCCGGGTGCGCTGCGCGGGCTCGTCGGCGGGCGCCGCATGTGGGAACGGCTGCCGGAGCAGCCGGACTTCTGCCATCTGCGCATCGGCCTGGGGGACCAGCGTCTGGCCACCACGCTCGCGGTTCCCGCATTGGGCCCGCTGGAGGACCTCGAGCCCATCGCGGCGGTGGCGATGCGCCGGTTCGTCCACACGCATTCCGTAGTGCCGCGACTGCCCACCGCGGTGTCGCTGCGCGGATTCGCGGCTATCGTCCTGGGCGGGGACCGGCGGCAGGCGCGCTCGGCCGTGCGCGCGATGCTGCTGCAGCTGTGCGTGTTCCACGGCCCGGATCACGTGCGGGTGTGCCTGGTCTCCCCCGATCCCGACGGCCGCGACTGGGGGTGGGTCAAATGGCTGCCGCACGGGCGCCCGCCGGGGGAGGCGGCTCCGGGGCGCGGTGCGCTGGTGTTCCGTTCGCTGCATGACCTGGAGGACACGCTCGACGGCGAGCTGGCAGGCCGGGGCCGTTTCTCTCGCCTGTCCGATCCCGTTCCCGGGCAGGCGCACATCGTCGTCGTGCTCGACGGCGGCCACGTTCTGGGCGACGAACGGCTGTGCACCGCCGGCGTGGACGGGGTGACCGTGCTCGACCTGACGGGCGCGCTCGAGCAGCTCGCGGTGCGCCGCGGCCTGCGCTGCGAGGTGTCCGGAGGGCGCATCGCCGGGCACAGCGCGGCCGGCGTGGAGGACTTCGGCACGGTGGACTCGGCCGGTGCGGCGGAGGCGGCCGCGACGGCGCGGGCGCTCGCCGGCTACCGGGTGGCGCACGGCG